>JBBFLI020000004.1:0-141601 GCA_037481615.2 Desulfobacterales bacterium | reverse complement strand
CGCGGCGCCGGCGAAAGCGGGGCCGGGGGCGGGCGAGCGAAACGAAGACGGCAGGGGCCCGGGCGAGCCGCTCGGGGAGCCCTTGCCCGCGGCCCTCCTCCCCGTGCGCGGGGTCCAGCCGGCGGGGGGCCTCGTCGAGTCGCCGCAGCCCGAAGACGCGGCCGACCGGACCGACCGCCGGCCCCAGGACCAGCCGGGGGACCGGGAGGCCGAGCTCGCCGAAGCGGGTGCACGCGAAGAGAAGTGAAAAGGTGCTCGCCTCGGTGTCGAGAAAGACGACGAGCGCCTCCGACGGGATCCGCCGCAGAAGCGTCTGCTGGGCCTCCTCGAAGCGCACGCCGGAGAAGAACAGCCGCAGCAGGAGGCTTCCCGCCCGGCCGAAGCGGTCGGGGACCTGCCACAGCGAAAGCTCCCCCCGACGCCTCCCGAGCGTCTCGATACGCTTCTGCAACCGCCGCCGAAAGGGCGGGGGGAGGGGTGGAGGATTCGGATCCATCGAGGAGAGGCCATCCCCGGACGTCGGCCGCGGGGTGTGTGATGGCGCCACCGTATCAGAAGCGCGGGTGGTTTTCAAAGGGGCGGCTCTTGTAAGCCTGCGGCCGGCATGCTATGTTTTTCAAATTGATGTTCTTTTCACCGGAACGTGCGGCGGCGGTCTGCGCCCGGGATTGCAGTTCCAGCGAAAACCCATCGAGCGGGAAAGGAGGAAGGTCAGCGTATGAAAACCTTGATCGGCGGAGCGATCGCGGCGGCCTTGGGGCTCATCGGCATCGGCATCTGGTGGCAGGATCTCTTGATCGTGTTGAAAGGGAGCATCCCGGCGATGCTGCTCCTCGGGGGGGGGCTGGCGATCTATCTCGGCTTCGACGAGATGAAGGACACCTGGAAAAAGGATGAGACCTCCTCCCCCTCGGTGCCGGCCGACGAGCTCGAGAAGTACAAGAGCGAAGTCGCCGAGCTGAAAAAGGAGCTGGAAACGCTCAAGAGCGAACGCAAGAGCGACTCCTGAACCCTTTCGGACCGAGCGCCGGCGGCCCTTCGGGCGGCCGCCGGCGGCTTGCGACCCCCCTCAGCCCCGACGGATCGCCTCCACGGCGAGACGGTCGGCGCGCTCGTTTTCCTCCACCCCGCGGTGCCCCGGGACGCGGACGATCCGCAGGCGGGGAAACGCCGCCATCTCCCGGCGGATCGCCGCGATCAGCTCACGGTTCTTCGTCGCCTTCCAGCCGAGGGTCAGCACCCCGAAGGCGTAGTGGCTGTCGGTGTGCAGGACGACGGGCCGTTTCCGGTCGCGCACGGCGGTGAGCGCCCGGTGGATGGCGGTCAGCTCGGCGATGTTGTTGGTCGCTTCCCCGATGGATTCCGCGATCTCCCGCCGCCGCCCGCCGCAGACGAGCACGACCCCGATCCCGGCGGGCCCCGGGTTTCCCGAGCAGGCGCCGTCGGTGTAGATGTAGATGGCCTGCGGGTCGTCCCTTCCCTCCCCCCGTTCCGCCGCGGCCGCAGGCCCCGCTCCCCCTTCCAGGGGCTGCAGCGCCTCGGTCCGCGTCCGATAGTCCCGCGGGTCCTCCAGACGATAGCGGATGCGTACCCGCCCGTTGCGGGAAAGGATCCGGCCGTCGGGGTGCGCCTCGGCCCAGACCTTGCGGTTTCCCCGACGCATGCGGACCCAGGTGCTGCCCCAGGCCGAGACCCGCTCGGGGGCCGTGCTTTTTTCCATCCTTCCTCCTCAGGGATAGAGGTGAAACGCCCGGCTCGCCTCCTGGAAGTCCTCGAGCTCTTCCCGCCACGAAGCCTCGAGCCGCTCGACCGGCTCGAGGGCCTCGAGGCGACGCCGCACCTCGCCGTCGCCGATCAGCAGATCGATGGGCAGCCGCTCGAACTCGTATTCGTAGGGCGGGGGGCGCCAGGCGAATTCCCGGGGGTGTTCCGCGACGACCGCCTGCAGCAGACGCAGCGTCGTCCCGTAGGGCCGGTAGGCTTCCGGGTCGGTCACGTGGAGTTGGAAGCCCCGGCAGGGTCTTCCCCGCCACTTGTTCGCCGTCGGCTCGAAGACGACCGGCCGCAGATGGACGCCCGGCAGGCTCCCTTCGGGGAACCGGGAGGCGAGCGCGCGGAGGTCGAGAAAGGGTGCGCCGAAGAGCTCGAAAGGCTGGGTCGTCCCCCGTCCCTCGGAGAGCGGGGTTCCTTCCCAGAGAACCTGCCCCGGGTAGACCCGGGCGGCGGCGAACGTGGGCAGGTTCGGCGAGGGGGGGACCCAGGGCAGGCCCGTCTGCGGGAAGGTGAACCGGCGGCTCCAGCCCCGCATCGCGATCCAGCCGACCTCGCAGGCGATCCCGCCCGGGCCGGCGATCCAGCGCGCGAGCTCGGCGAAGGTCATCCCGTGGCGCATGGGCAAGGGAAAGCGCCCCACGAACGAGGCGCAGGCCGGACGCAACAGGTTGCCTTCCACCGCTTCCCCGCCGAGGGGGTTCGGGCGGTCGAGAACCACGACGGGGATCCCCGCCGCGCCGGCCGCCTCCAGGCAATGGGCGAGGGTGGAGGCGAAGGTGTAGACCCGGGTGCCGACGTCCTGCAGGTCGACGAGCAGCAGGTCGAGCCCGGCGAGCATCCCGCGGGAAGGGATGCGGGTCTTGCCGTAGAGGCTGAAGACGGGGATGCCGAGGTCGGGGTCGACGAGGTCGTCGGATTCGACCATGTTGTCCTGCTTTTCGGCCCAGAACCCGTGCTGGGGCGAAAAGAGGGCGCGCAACCCCTTCCCGAACCGCTCGCGGAGCAGAAAGCGGGCATGCCGCAGCCGGCGGTCGACCGACGCCGGGTTGCAGAGCAGCCCGAAGCGCCGCCCGCGAAACCCGGGAGGCGGGTCGGCGAGCAGCCGCTCGAGACCGGTTTCCACGGAGATCATGCGCGCCTTCTATCACGGGCGGGCAGCGAGCGGAAGAGCGGGCGCCCCTTTCCCCGCGATGGGGAAGGGGGCCTGTGCTTGACAGCCTGCGGAGAAACCCCTAATAGAGCCCGCTGGGCCGCGGACCGGTGGCCGGAGGAAAAGGTGGAGCTCACGTTGCGGGGGGTGGTGGCCGTCACCGGCCACTACGGCTGCGGCAAATCCGAAATCGCCGTCAACTTGGCCGTTCACCACCGCCGGATGGGGCTCCGGGTCGCCCTGGCCGACCTGGACGTGGTGAACCCCTACTTCCGCTCGCGCGAGGCGGCCGAAAGCCTCGCGCGTCTCGGCATCGAGGTCGTGCTGCCGCCTGCGGGGCTCGTGCAATCGGAGCTGCCGGCCGTGAGCCCGGCGGTCGCCGGCCTGATCCGGCGGCCCCCGGATCTCGCGATCCTCGATGCCGGGGGGGATCCCGTCGGGGCCCGCGTGCTCGCCTCCCTCGGGGAGGCCTTTGAATTCCGGCGGCCGGCGGTGTTGATGGTGGTGAACCCTTTCCGGCCGGAAACCTCCACCGTGGCCCGCTGCCTCGCGCTTCGGCGGGCGATCGAGGATGCCAGCCGGCTGCCGATCACCGGCCTGGCGGGCAACGCGCACCTGCTCGGGGAGACCGGCCCGCGGGAAGTCCTCGAAGGCCGGCGATTCCTCGCCGCCCTGGCCGAGGCCGCTCTGCTGCCGGTCGCCTTTCACGCCGTCGCCGAGGAACTGCTCGGGCGCGTGGACCCCTCCGACTGGCCGCAGCCCGTGCTCCCGATCCGACGCCAGCTCGTGCCCCCCTGGGAATCCGCCCGCCGCTGGGGAGACTCCGAAGGAGAGACACCCTCATGAAAACGAAATTCGTGCACCGCATCGACCGCGAGCGCTGCAAAGGCTGCGGCCTCTGCGTCTCGGCCTGCCCCAAGAACGTGCTCGAGATCCACGCCGAGCTCAACCTGAAGGGCTATTTCCCCGCCTTCCAGGCGCGACCCGAAGATTGCATTTACTGCGCCATCTGCTGTACGGTCTGCCCGGACGTCGCCATCGAGATCGAGGAGATCCCCGCGGCCGCCGGCACCGGGAAAGGAAAGCGCTGACATGGCCAAGGTCCTGATGAAAGGCAACGAGGCGATCGCCGAGGCCGCCGTGCGTGCGGGATGCCTGAACTACTTCGCCTATCCCATCACGCCGCAGTCCGAGGTGGCCGAGTACCTCTCCCGCCGCCTGCCCGAGGTCGGCGGGGTCTTCCTGCAGGGCGAAAGCGAGGTCGCCGTCTCCTACATGATCTTCGGCGCGGCCGCGGCCGGAGCGCGGGTCTTCACGACCTCCTCGAGCCCCGGGATCAGCCTGATGAGCGAGGGGATCAGCTACATCGCCGCGGCCGAACTGCCCTGCGTCTTCGTGAACATCATGCGCGGCGGGCCAGGGCTGGGGGGGATTCTCCCCTCGCAGGCCGACTATTTCCAGGCCGTCAAGGGCGGGGGGCACGGCGACTACCGGCTGCTCGTTCTCGCCCCGGCGAGCGTGCAGGAGGCCGTGGAGATGATGATGGAAGCCTTCCCGCTGGCCGAGAAATACCGCAACCCGGTCATGATCCTGGGCGACGGCCTGATCGGGCAGATGATGGAGCCGGTCGAGTTCCGGGACGACCTGAAGAGCGAGCCCGCCCCGGCGGACGACTGGGCGACGAACGGCATGGAGCGCCGCGGCAGCGGCCGGCGGAACCTGATCCGCACCCTCTACCTCGTGCCCTCCGAGCTGAACGCGCACAACCTGAAGCTCAAGGCGAAGTACGACCGCATGCGCCGCGAGGAGTTGCGCTGGGAGAACTATGCCGTCGATCCCTCGATCCGGCTGCTCCTGGTGAGCTACGGCACGATGAGCCGCGTTTGCCGGACGGCGATCGACCGCCTGCGGGAGGAGGGGGTCGCCGTGGGGATGGTCCGGCCGAAGACGCTCTTTCCGTTCCCCCGGGAAGCGGTCTTCGCCGCCGCCCGCCAGAGCGAGGTCCGGGCGGTCTTGAGTGTGGAGATGAGCATGGGTCAGCTCGTCGAGGATGTGGAATGGAGCGTCCGCGGCGCGCGACCCGTTTTCTGGTACGGGAAATGCGGGGGGGAGGTCCCCACGCCCGAGGAAGTGATGGAGGAAGCGCGCCGGATCCTGCGCGAGACCGAATAAACCCGTTGCCGCAGCCCCTGCAAGGGGGGGTGCGGAGGAAAGCGCGAAGAGACCCATGGGAAAGACATTTCGCCGCCCACAGGCCCTGGCCGAAGTCCCTACCCATTACTGCCCGGGTTGCACGCACGGCATCGCGCACCGGCTGGTGGCCGAGGTGATCGACGAGCTCGGCATCCGCGGCCGGACGGTGGGCATCGCCCCCGTCGGCTGTGCGGTGCTCTGCTACAACTACTTCACCTTCGACTTCATCGAGGCCGCCCACGGGCGCGCCCCGGCGATCGCCACCGGGCTCAAGCGCGTGCGCCCCGACCTCGTCGTCTTCACCTATCAGGGGGACGGGGATCTGGCGAGCATCGGCATGAGCGAGATCGTCCATGCCGCCAACCGCGGCGAGAAATTCACCACCGTCTTCATCAACAACGCGGTCTACGGCATGACCGGCGGCCAGATGGCGCCCACGACGCTCCCCGACCAGCGCACCACGACCTCGCCCTTCGGACGCAAGGTCGCCCAGACCGGCATGCCGGTCAAGGTGGCCGAGCTGCTCTCCGCCCTCGAGACGCCGGGCTACATCGTGCGCGAGGCGCTCATCCGGCCGAAGTACATCCAGCGGGCGAAGAAAGCGATCCGCAACGCCTTCACCTACCAGGTCGAGAACACCTGCTTCAGCCTGGTCGAGCTGATCAGCACCTGCCCGACCAACTGGGGGATGACCCCGATCGAGGCGCTCTCCTGGGCCGAGGAGAAGATGCTGCCCTACTATCCCCTCGGCGTGTTCAAGAGCCCGGAGGGGGGGCGCCGTTCGCCGGGCGCCGCAGAAAGGAGCGCAGATGCAGCGTGAGGTGCAGTTCGCCGGTTTCGGCGGCCAGGGTGTCATGCTGATGGGCCAGATCCTCGCCCAGGCCGCGATGATCGAAGGCTGCGAGGTCGTCTGGATCCCCTCTTACGGGCCCGAGATGCGCGGCGGGACCGCCTACTGCACGGTCGTCCTGGGGGACCGGCCGATCGGCTCGCCGATCATCCGCAACCCCCAGCATCTCGTCGCCATGAACCGGCCCTCGCTCGAAAAATTCGCCCCTGCGGTGAGGCCGGGCGGCGTGATCTTCGTGAACGCCTCGATCATCCCCGTCGGCTGCGGGCGAGACGACGTCGACGAGCTGCGGGTGCCGATCGTCGAACTCGCCCGCGATCTGGGCAACGTCAAGGCGGCGAACCTCATCGCGCTCGCCGCCTTCGTCGCCCGCAGCCGGGTGGTGCGCTTCGAGGCCCTCGAGCAGGCCGTGCGCGAAAAGTTCGCCGAAAAGGCCAAGCTCATCCCCCTCAACCTGCAAGCGCTCGAGATCGGCCGCAGGGCCGCGGCGGGGGCGTGAGCGGCCCCTGCGGCGGCCCTCGGCCCCGGACAAGGCGCAACCGGCGATGCTGAAGCTTCCGGTCCCCCCCCGCCTGTTCTCGATCCCCCCCTACGTCCCCGGCAAGCCGATCGAGGAACTCGAGCGCGAGCGCGGCATCTCGGGGTCGATCAAGCTCGCCTCGAACGAAAACCCGCTCGGCCCCTCCCCGCGGGCGCTCGAGGCGCTGCGCGGGGCGCTCGGGACGCTCCACCGCTACCCCGACAGCGCCGGCTTCCGCCTGACGCGCAAGATCGCCGGCCGCCTGGGGGTCCACGCCGAGCAGGTCGTGCTCGGAAACGGCTCCGACGAGATCCTCTCCCTGCTCGCCCGGGCCTTTCTCTCGGCCGGCGACGAGGTGCTGCTCCCGCAGCCCGCCTTCGCTATGTACGAGATCGAGGCCCGCGCCGCGGGTGCGGTGCCGGTCGCCGTGCCGCTCAGGGATTTTCGCACCGACCTCGAGGCCATGGCCGCTCGCCTGACCCCCCGCACGCGGATCGTCTTTCTGAACAGCCCGCACAACCCGACCGGGCACGTGATCCCCGGGGAGGAGGTGGCGGATTTTGCGGCGCGGCTCCCCGAGGGGGTGATTCTCGTCCTCGACGAGGCGTACTACGAGTTCGTGCGCGCCCCGCGGGGCCCCGACTCCGTGAGCCTGATCCGCTCCGGACGCCCCGTGGTGGGCCTGCGGACCTTTTCCAAGGCCTACGGGCTCGCCGGGCTGCGCGTCGGCTACGGGCTCATGCCCCCCGAGATCGCCGCCCTGTTGCACCGGGTGCGCCCGCCCTTCAACGTGAACCTGGCCGCCCAGATCGCCGCCGAGGCGGCTCTCGACGACGAGCCCTTCCTCGAGGAGAGCCGCCGGGTCGTTCACGCGGGGATCGATTTCCTGCGGGGGCATCTCGAGCGGCTGGGGCTCGCCTGCCTGCCGAGCGAGGCGAACTTCCTCATGTTCGAGGTTTCCGGCGACGCCCGCGCGGTCTATGAAGGGTTGCTCGGCCGCGGGGTGATCGTGCGGCCGCTTGCCGCCTACGGCTATCCGCGTCATCTCCGGGTGAGCGCGGGGCGCCCCGAGGAAAACCGCCGCTTCCTCGAGGCCCTGCGCGCGGTCCTGGGCCGGTGAGGCGCCCGCCATGTCCTCCGCGACAAAGCTGCTGATCACGATCGACGGCCCGGCCGGGGCGGGCAAGACGACCGTGAGCCGCCTTCTCGCCGCGCGCCTCGGCTACCGCCACATCGATACCGGCGCCCTCTACCGCGCGGTCGCGCTCGCCGCCCGCGAGCGCGGCATCGCCCCCGAGGACGACGAGGGGCTCGGCCACCTGGTCTCTTCCCTGGCGATCGCCTTCTCCCCGGCCCCGGCGGAGGGCTGCGCGCGGATCACGGTCGACGGCCGGGACGTGACCGAAGCCATCCGGACCCCGGAAATCTCGCTTCTTTCCTCGGCGGTCTCGGCGCGGCCCGTGGTGCGCGCCGGCCTGCTTGCGTTGCAGCGCGCGCTCGGCCGCGGCGGGGGCGCGGTCTTCGAAGGCCGGGACATGGGAACCGTCGTCTTCCCGGAGGCCGGTCTCAAGTTCTTCCTCACGGCCACCGAGGAGGCGCGCGCGCGCCGGCGCTTCGCCGAGCTGGGGGGGGCGGCGGCGGGGCTTTCCTTCGCGGAGGTGCTCGCCGACCTGCGGCGCCGCGACCGCCAGGACGCGGAGCGCGCCGTCGCGCCGCTGCGGGCCGCCGAGGACGCGATCCGGATCGACTCGACGAACTGGACCCTCGAGGAGGTCGTCTCCGCCATGCTCGGAGCCGCCCGGGCCCGGATCGCCGCCCTTCGGGCCGAATGACCCCCCGCTCGCCGGGGCGCCGGGCGGCGGCAGAGCGCCGCCCCGGGCAGGCGGCGCCTCATTTTTCCCTTTCCATTTCGCCCCGCGTTTGTTACAAAAGCCGAGTTTTCCGCTCTCCAGGGGTTTGCGACTTCAGGGCAAGGGGGATTCGGGGGATCATGGTTCACAATCCAACCCAAAGCGAAAACGAGGCGGTCCGACCGCAGCCGGCGGCGGGAGACGCGGCGGAGGGGGTCGGGGCCCGCGAGGCCGCCGAGGCCGCCGAGCCGTCCATGAACCTCTACGAGGACAGCTTCGGGCAGTTCAAGGAAGGCGAGGTCGTCAGCGGCGTCATCACCGCGATCGACAAGGACTGGGTCATGGTCGACATCGGCTACAAGTCCGAGGGCCAGATCCGCATCCAGGAATTCCGCGCCGAGGACGGCTCCATCACCGCCCGGGTCGGCGAACGGGTCGACGTCATGGTCGAGTGGTGGGACGACGAGGACGAGCGCGTGGTGCTCTCCAAGGAGAAGGCGGCCAACATCAAGGTCTGGGAGAAGATCAAGCGCTGCCACGACGAGGACGGGACCATCTCGGGGACGATCACCAACCGCGTGAAGGGCGGTTTCTCGGTCGACATCGGCGTCCCGGCATTCCTGCCCGGATCGCAGGCGGACCTGCGTCCGGTGCGCAACCTGGACGAACTGGTCGGCAAGACCTTCGAGTTCAAGATCCTCAAGTACAACCGCAAGCGCAGCAACATCGTCCTCTCGCGTCGGGTGCTGCTCGAGAAGGAGCGCGCCGTGAAACGGGCGGCGACGCTCGCCACCATCCAGGAGGGCAAGGTCATGCCTGGGGTGGTGAAGAACATCACCGAGTACGGCGTCTTCGTGGACCTGGGGGGCCTGGACGGGCTGCTGCACATCACCGACATGTCCTGGGGGCGGATCAAGCACCCCTCCGACCTCTTCAAGATCGGCGACGCCGTCCAGGTGAAAGTCCTGCACCTCGATCTCGAGCGTGAGCGGGTCTCCCTCGGGCTCAAGCAGCTCACCCCGGACCCTTGGACCCTCGCCGCCCAGAAATACCCGGTGGGCACCCGGGTCTCCGGCCGGGTGGTGAGCCTGACCGACTACGGGGCCTTTGTCGAGCTCGAACCGGGGATCGAGGGCCTGATCCATGTCTCCGAGATGTCCTGGACGCGGAAAGTCCGCCACCCCTCGAAGATCGTCTCGATCGGCGACACCGTGGAGGCGGTGGTCCTCGACATCAAGCCCGACGCGCGGCGCATCTCGCTCGGCATGAAGCAGATCGCCCCCAACCCCTGGGACGTCGTCGCCGAGAAGTACCCCGTCGGCACCACGATCGAGGGCAAGATCAAGAACATCACCGATTTCGGCATCTTCATCGGGATCGACGAGGGGATCGACGGTCTCGTGCACATCTCGGACATCTCCTGGACCAAGCGCATCAAGCACCCCTCCGAGCTCTACAAGAAAGGGGACGTGGTCCAGGCGATCGTGCTCGACATCGAAAAGGAGAACGAGCGCTTTTCGCTCGGCATCAAGCAGCTCACCGAGGACCCCTGGAAGAGCGTGCATGCCCGGTACCGGGTGGGAAGCGAGATCACCGGCGTCGTGACCAACGTCACCGATTTCGGGGTCTTCGTCGAACTCGAAGAGGGGATCGAGGGGCTGGTGCACGTCTCCGAGATCAGCAAGGAGAAGATCAAGACCCCCGTCGGCCGCTTCCAGATCGGGGACCCGATCACCGCCAAGGTGATGACCATCAACAGCGAGGAGCGGCGGATCGGGTTGTCCATCAAGCGGCTGGAAATGGAGCGCGAGCAGAGCCTGCTGAACGAGTACGTGAGCAGCATGGGGCAGTCGAGCTCCGCGACGACGACCTTCGGCGAACTCCTGCGCGAGAATCTGCAGGAGAAGATGAAGGAAGAGTAGGGCTCCCCGAATTGCGACCGACGGCGGAGCCCCGCCCCGGGGGACCGGGGCGGGGCTCCGTGTTTCCGGCCGCAGGCGGGCCCGGCGCATGGGCGGGACGATCCTCATCTACACCGACCTGGACGGAACGCTCCTCGACGACGACTACTCTTTCCGGGGGGCCGAGGGGGCGCTCGCCGTGATCCGCCGCCGCGGGATCCCCCTGATCCCGTGCTCGAGCAAGACGCAGGCCGAGGTCGAGCGGATCCGCCGCCGGCTGGGGCTCGAGGACCCCTTCATCGTCGAAAACGGGGCCGCCTGCTTCGTCCCCGAGGGCTGGCGCGGGATCGCGCTTGACGAGGGATCCCGCGAGGGGCCCTACCGCGTGATCCGGCTCGGGGCCGATTACGCGCGGCTGCGGCGTTTTCTCGCCGAACGGGGACGGGCCTGCGGGGTGCGGGGCTTCGGGGACGCCGGCGCCTCCGAGGTCGCCCGCCGTTCGGGCCTCCCCCTCGAGGAAGCCGCGCTCGCCCGGCGACGCGCCTTCAGCGAACCCTTCTGGTTCGAGGGGCAAGAGCGCCTGGCGGAGCTCTCCGCGGCGGCCGAACGCGAGGGCCTGGAAATCACCCGGGGCGGCCGATTCCATCACCTGGGCGGCCGGGGTGCGGACAAGGGGGCGGCGGCGCGGCGGCTGACCGCACTGCTCGGCCGCCTGCTTCCCGGACCGCTTTTGACGATCGGTCTGGGCGACGGCGCCAACGACCTCCCCCTGCTGGCGGCGGTCGACCGGGCGGTGCTCCTGCCCCGGGCGGACGGCGCCTTCGAGCCGTGTGCGATCCCCGGTCTCCTGCGCGCCCGCCCGCGGGGCAGCCGCGGCTGGAACGAGGCCGTGCTCGCGCTGTTGGCGGAACTCGACTCCGGGGTCGGGAGATCCTGCTGACGGAGCGAGCCTCAAGCGAAAGGAGGACCCCCATGGCCGATTTCTGGCAGTCCGGACCCGTCACCGTCCTGCAGCGCCTGCGGGACCGCCCCGTCGAGGATCTCGAGGCCGAGATCCGACGGATCGCACGCCGCCGCAAGATCGTGCTCCTCCTGCCGGCACTCGCCACCGAATTCGAGACCCCCTCCATGCCGCTGATCCTCGAGGAACTCCGGCAGGTCCCCTACCTGCACGCCGTGGTCCTTTCGCTCGACCGCGCGGGTCCGGGCGAGTTCGAGGCCGTGCGGCGGCGCCTGGAGGGGCTGCCCTGCCCGGTCAAAGTCGTCTGGCACGACGGGCCGCGGCTGCAGGCGCTATTGCGCGAGCTGCGCGAAAACGAGTTCCAGCTCGATCTCCCGGGCAAGGGCCGCTCGGTCTGGATGACGCTCGGCTACGTCTGCTCCGAACGCGACGTCTATGCGATCGCCACCCACGACTGCGACATCCTGAACTACCGCCGCGAGATGCTCGCCCGGCTCGTCTACCCGGTCGTCCACCCGGCGACCGAGTTCGAGTTCAGCAAGGGCTACTACGCCCGGGTGACCGACCGGCTTTACGGGCGGGTGACGCGGCTGTTCTACGCCCCGTTGATCGAAACCCTGGGGCGCATCCTCGGCAAGACGGCCTTTCTGCAGTATCTCGGCAACTTCCGCTACGCCCTCTCCGGCGAGTTCGCCCTGCTCGCCAGCCTCGCCATGGGCATCCGCATCTCGCCCACCTGGGGGCTGGAGGTTTCGCTGTTGAGCGAGATCTACCAGCGCGCCTCGGTGAACCGCATCTGCCAGGTGGAGATCGCCGAAACCTACGAGCACAAGCACCAGGTGCTCGAAAAGAAGAGGCCCGGGGAAGGCTTGATGCGCATGGCTTGCGACATCGCCATGGCCCTCTTCCGCGTCCTGGCCCAGGACGGCGTGGTCCTGAGCAACGCCTTTTTCCGCACGCTCCTGGCGGCTTACATCCAGGAGGCGCGGATCGCCGTCGAGAAGTACCACGCCGTCTCCCTGATCAACGGGCTCTCCTTCGACCGGCACGCCGAGGTCGAGGCGGTCGAGGCCTTCGTGGAATCGATGCGCTGCGCGATCTCCGAATTCGTCGACGACCCGGTCGGCATCCCGCTGATGCCGGCCTGGACGAGGATCTCGGCGGCGATCCCCGACTTCCAGGAGCGGCTCTACGAGGCCGTCGAGCGGGACAACCGCGGCCAATGAGCCGGGGGCGTCACTCGAAAAGGCTCACGTCCCCCGCCCCCCGGCGCAGGATCTGCGGCGTGTCCCCGATGAGCGAGATCACGCTGGAGGGTTCGCCCGGAACCGGGCTGCCGTCGATCACGGCGTCGACCTGCCGGCCGAAGAGGTCGTGCAGGAGCGAGGCGTCGTGAACGATCTCCCCCTCGGGGGGGACGGCGCTGGTCGAGATGATCGGGTTCCCCAGCTCGCGCACCAGGGCGAGGCAGATCTCGTTCGCCGGGACCCGGATGCCGGCCGTCTTGCGCTTGGTGAGGAGAATCTTGGGCACGAGCCGGGAGCCTTCGAGGATGAAGGTGTAGGGCCCGGGGAGCAGCCGCTTCATGGTGCGGTAGGCGTAGTTCGTCACCTTGGCGTAGCGGCTGATGTGGGTGAGATCCGAGCAGATGAAGCTGAAGGGCTTGGATTTTTCGCGGCGCTTGAGCTGGTAGATGCGCTCGATCGCCCGCAGGTTCATCAGGTCGCAGCCGATGCCGTAGACCGTGTCGGTCGGGTAGATCACAATCCCCCCGGCGCGCAGGATGTCGCCCACCTTGCGGATCAGACGCGGCTGGGGGTTCTGGGGATTGATCGTGATCAGCATGGACCCATGATAGCATCGCCCGCGCCGAAGTCAATTCCGGGATCGGCAGGATTCCTTGAAAAAGCGGTGGGTTCGGGCACGCTCGGGCTTTGCCGGCGGGCCTTCGGCGGGGTTGCCAAAGGGCCGGCCTTCTGCTAATTCAGCTCATCATCCCGATCCGGACGACAAGGAGTCTCCCATGCCGCGCTTCACCCCCGAAGAGGCTTATTCCTTCGACGATCTTCTCCTGCTGCCCCGTTACTCCGCCGTGCTGCCCAAGGACGTCTCCGTTCAGACGCAGCTCACGCGCCGCATCCGGCTCAACCTGCCGATCGTCAGCGCGGCCATGGACACCGTGACCGAGGCCGAGACGGCGATCAGCATGGCCCGCGAAGGCGGGATCGGCTTCATCCACCGCAACCTCGACATCCGGGCCCAGGCCATGGAGGTCGACAAGGTGAAGAAATCCGAAAGCGGGATGATCGTCGACCCGGTCACGATCCACCCCGATCAGCGGGTGGCCGATGTGCTGCACCTGATGGAGCAGTACCGCATCTCCGGCGTTCCCGTGGTCGAGGGCGAGCGCCTGGTCGGCATCGTCACCAACCGCGATCTGCGCTTCGAGACCGACATGGAAAAAAAGGTCTCCGAGGTCATGACCAAGGACCACCTGGTGACCGTCCACGAGGGCATCGGCCTCGAGGAGTCGAAGAAGCTGCTCCACCGGCACCGCATCGAAAAGCTCCTCGTCGTCGACCGCAGGGGCCGCCTCAAGGGGCTGATCACGATCAAGGACATCGAGAAGATCCGCAAATACCCGAACGCCTCGAAGGACGCCCTCGGCCGCCTGCGCGTCGGGGCGGCCGTGGGGGTGGGGGCGGACATGGAGGAGCGGACCGAGAGCCTGCTCAAGGCCGGGGCCGACGTGATCCTGATCGACACCTCCCACGGGCACTCGAAGAACGTGATCGAGGCCGTCCGCACCCTCAAGCGCAATTTCAAGAACATCGAGGTCGTCGCCGGCAACGTCGCCACCGCCGAGGGGGCGCGCGACCTGATCCGCGCGGGGGCGGACGCGGTGAAGATCGGCATCGGCCCGGGCTCGATCTGCACCACGCGGGTCGTGGCCGGGGTCGGTGTCCCCCAGTTGAGCGCGATCATGAACTGCCGGGCGGTCTCCGAGAAGACCGGCGTGCCCCTGATCGCCGACGGGGGGATCCGCTTCTCCGGGGACATCACCAAGGCGCTCGCCGCCGGGGCCCACTCGGTCATGATCGGCGGCCTCTTCGCCGGCACCGAGGAGAGCCCGGGGGAGCTGATCCTCTACCAGGGGCGCAGCTACAAGGTCTACCGGGGCATGGGATCGATCGAAGCCATGAAGAAGGGCAGCCGCGACCGCTACAGCCTGGGTGACGACGGGGAGGAAGCCGACAAGCTCGTCCCGGAGGGCATCGTCGGCCGCGTCCCCTACCGCGGGTCGCTCCAGGCGAACCTCTTCCAGCTCGTGGGGGGCCTGAAGGCGGGCATGGGGTATTGCGGCTGCCGGACCCTCGAGGAACTGCGCCAGAAGGGGCGCTTCATCAAGATCACCGCCGCCGGCATCCGCGAGTCCCACGTGCACGACGTGATCATCACCAAGGAGGCGCCGAACTACCGCCTCGAGTAGGCGGACGGCGCTTCCGCCGCCGCCCGGCCGGGGGCGTTCCCCGCGCCGGCGCCGGAGAGGTTTCCCCGCGGCAGGCCCCCACCCGGCGGGGTGGGCGGCACCTACCGCCCGAGGTTCCATGAGCGAGTTCGTCCATCTCCACGTGCACACCCAGTACAGCCTGCTCGACGGCGCCGTGCGCATCGACGACCTCATCCGGCGCGCGGGCGAGTTCGGCATGCCCGCGGTCGCCATGACCGACCACGGCGTCCTCTTCGGGGCGGTCGAGTTCTACGAGAAGGCGACCCGCGCCGGGATCCAGCCCGTGATCGGCTGCGAGATGTACCTCGCCCCCCGCAGCCGTTTCGACCGCAACCCCGCCGACCAGCGGGAGATGAGCCACATCGTGCTCCTCGCCGAATCCGACGAGGGCTACCGCAACCTGTGCCGGCTGGCGACCGCCGCCCAGCTGGAAGGCTTTTACTACAAGCCGCGGATCGACCGCGAGATCCTCCGCGAGTGCGCCCGCGGCCTGATTGCGCTTTCGGCCTGCCTCCACGGGGAGATCCCGCGCCGCATCCTCGAGGGGCGCCTCGACCTCGCCGAGCAGGCCGCGCGCTTCTACCGCGAGCTCTTCGGCGAGGACCGCTTCTTTCTCGAGGTGCAGCACAACGGGATCCCCGAGCAGGCGCGCGTGAACGCGGCCCTCGTGGAACTCGGCCGGAGGCTTTCGATCCCCCTCGTGGCGACCAACGACTGCCACTACCTCTCCCCCGAGGACGTGCGCGCCCACGACGTGCTGCTGTGCATCCAGACGGGAAAGACCGTCCGCGAGGACGACCGCCTGAAATTCCGCACCGACCAGCTCTACTTCAAGTCCCCGGCGGAAATGGAGGCCTATTTCCGGGACCTCCCCGACGCCGTATCGCGGAGCGCGGAGATCGCCCGGCGCTGCCGGGTGCACCTCGATTTCGAGCACCACCATTTCCCGCGCTTCGCCTCCGGGGAAGGCGAAGCGCCCGAGGCGCTCTTCGAGCGCGAGGCCCGCCAGGGCTTCCAACGCATCTGGCGCCGGGTGCAGGCGCACAACCCGCGGGCCGACGAGCAGGAGTATCGCGCGCGCCTCGACTACGAGATCGACGTCATCCGGCGCACGGGCTTCGCGGGCTATTTCCTCATCGTCGCCGATTTCATCCGCTACGCGAAAGAACGGGGCATCCCCGTCGGCCCCGGCCGGGGATCGGCCGCCGGCAGCCTCGTCGCCTATTGCCTGGGCATCACCGACCTCGACCCCATCGCCCACGGGCTGCTCTTCGAACGTTTCCTCAACCCCGAGCGCAAGAGCCTCCCGGACATCGACGTCGACTTCTGCATCGAGGGCCGCGAGGACGTCTACCGCTACGTCGTCGAGCGTTACGGCGGGGGGGACTACGTCGCCCAGATCATCACCTTCGGCAAGCTCAAGACGCGCGCCGTCATCCGGGACGTGGGCCGGGCGCTCGACATCCCGCTCGCCGAGGTGGACGCCATCGCCAAGCTCGTCCCGGACGTGATCAATATCCGCCTCGATGAGGCGCTCGAGCGCGAGCCGAGGCTGCGCGAGCTCGTCGCCCGCAAGCCGGAGTACGAGGAGCTGATCCGCATCAGCCGGGTGCTCGAGGGGCTGCCGCGGCACGCCTCGACCCACGCGGCCGGGGTCGTGATCGCCGACCGGCCGCTGGTCGAATACCTGCCGCTGTTCCGGGGGAAAAACGGCGAAGTGGTGACCCAGTACGACATGAAGGCCGTCGAGCGGATCGGCCTGGTCAAGTTCGACTTCCTCGGGTTGCGCAACCTGACCGTCATCGCCGCCACCCTCGAGCTGATCCGCCGCCAGGGGAAGACGCCCCCCGATTTCGACCGCCTCGATCTCGAGGACGCCGAAACCTACCGGCTGCTCTGCCGCGCGGAGACGACCGGCGTCTTCCAGCTCGAGAGCACGGGCATGAAGGATCTCCTGCTCCGCCTCAAGCCGGAGTCCTTCCCCGACGTGATCGCGCTCGTCGCCCTTTACCGGCCCGGCCCGCGGGATTCGGGCATGGTCGACGAGTACGTGGACCGCAAGCACGGCCGCAAGCCGGTCACCTACCTCGTGCCCGAACTCGAGCCGATCCTCCGGGAGACTTACGGGGTCATCGTCTACCAGGAGCAGGTCATGCAGATCGCGGCGGCGCTGGCCGACTACACCCCGGCGGAGGCCGACGACCTGCGCAAGGCGATGGGCAAGAAGATCCCCGAGATCATGGCCGCCCACCGCGAGCGGTTCGTGCGCGGGGCGACGGCGCGGGGCATGCCGGCCGAGAAGGCCGGGAGCCTCTTCGACCTCATGGAGAAATTCGGGGGCTATGGCTTCAACAAGTCCCACAGCGCGGCCTACGCCCTGATCGCCTATCAGACCGCTTACCTCAAGGCGCATTTCCCGGTCGAGTTTCTCGCCGCGCTGCTCTCGAGCGAAATGGGCTCGACCGACCAGATCGTCAAGTTCCTGGCCGAGTGCCGCGCCCACGGGATCGAGGTCCTCCCCCCGGACATCAACCGCAGCGACAAGGCCTTCACGGTCGACGCGGGGCGGATCCGCTACGGGCTGATGGCCGTCCGCAACGTCGGCGAGGGGGCGATCGACGCCATTCTCGAGGCGCGCTCGTCGGGGCCCTTCCGCTCGCTGTTCGATTTCTGCGAGCGCGTGGACCTGCGCAAGGTGAACCGGCGGGTGATCGAGAGCCTGATCAAATGCGGCGCCTTCGACGGCACCGACCCCCGGCGCGCCCGCTTGTTCGCCTCCCTCGACGCCGCGCTCGACTACGGCCAGCGGGTCCAGCGCGAGCGTTGCAACCCCCAGATCCGTCTCTTCGACGAGGCGGCCTGCGCCGAGCCCGTCTCCCTGCCGGAGCTCCCCGCGGCGCCCGACTGGAGCGAGCGGGAAATGCTCGAGGGCGAAAAGGAATCGCTCGGCTTCTACCTGAGCGGGCACCCGCTCCAGGGCTTCGCGGAGATCCTCGAGCGCTACGCCACGACCGACTCCCTGCGCATCAAGGAGGCCGCCGACGGGGCCTCGGTCCGGATCGGCGGCCTCGTGCGTCAGACGAAGACGATCCAGACGCGCAAAGGAGACCTCATGGCCTTCGTCAGCATCGAGGACATCCACGGCGCGGTCGAGGCGACGGTCTTTTCGCGGCTGTTTGCGACCGCAGCCGATCTGCTCGTCGAGGATCGCGCCGTTCTCGTCCAGGGCCAGGTGCAGCGGGAAGAGCAGGCGGTCAAGATCGTCGCCGAGTCCGTGATCCCCCTCGAACGCGCCGAAGAACTGCTGCCCGCCCACGTGCACCTCCGGATGGATCTGGAACGGACCGGGCGCGAGCGCCTCCTGGCGGTGCGCGCGCTCCTCGAGCGGCACCCCGGGGCGAGCCGGGTCTTCCTGCACCTGTGCTCCTCCGGCGGCGCCGAGGCGGTCATCGAAGTCGGCGAGAAGTATCGGCTGCGCCCCGGGCCGGAGGTCCGCCGCGAGTTCGGCGCCCTGCTCGGGCCGGGGGCCTTCGAGATGCGCTGCCTCCCGGCGGGGGCGGAGGGGAGCGGAGCGGCGCCGGAGCCGCGCGCCCGGACGGGGAGGAACCCATGAGAATCGAAGGCCTGCCCGTCTTCGCCGTGCTATTGGCCGGGGGCAGCGGCACCCGCCTGTGGCCGGTTTCCCGGGAACTCTACCCGAAGCAGCTCGCCCGACTGGTGGGCGGCGACTCGCTCATCCAGAGCACGCTGCGTCGGCTCGTGCCCCCCTTTCCGGCCGAGGCCGTGCGCGTCGTCTGCGGGGCGGCCCACGAGCTCGAGGTCGCCCGGCATCTCGAGGCGATCGGCATTCCGGCCGCTCGGCGCATCTACCCCGAACCCCTCGGGCGAAACACCGGACCGGCCGTCCTGCGGGCCTGCCTCGAGATCCTGCGCGAGGTCCCCGATGCGGTGCTGGGGGTCTTCCCCGCCGACCACGTGATCGCCCGGCGCGAGGCCTTCCACGAGGCGCTCTCCCGGGCGATGGCGCTCGCCGCCGCCGGCCGCATCGTGGCTTTCGGGATCCGGCCCCGCTATCCCGAGACCGGCTACGGCTACATCGAGGCCGAAGCGGGGCAGACCGAGGCGCCCCCCATCCGGCGTTTCGTCGAAAAACCCGACCCGGAGACCGCCCGACGCTACGTCGAGGCCGGCACCTTTTTCTGGAACAGCGGCATGTTCGCCTTCCGCGCCTCGACGGCGATCGAGGAATTCCGCCGCCACGCGCCGGAGCTGCTCGCTCTGCTTGAGCCGCTCTGCCGGCGTCCGTCGCCGATCGCCGCCGCCGACTACGCGCGGCTCCCGGACGTCTCCTTCGACGTCGCCGTCATGGAAAAGACCTCCCGCGGCGTCGTGCTCCCGGTCGATCTCGGCTGGAGCGACATCGGCTCGTGGAAATCCCTTTACGATTTCCTGCCCAAGAACGCCGAGGGCAACGTGTTCGACGGAGACGTCGTCGCCCGGAGCGCGCACGGTTGCCTCGTGCTGGGGCGCAGCCGGCTGATCGCCGTGAACCGGATCGAGAACCTCGTGGTGGTGGAGACCCCGGACTCGCTGTTCGTCTCCGACCTCGATTCGAGCCGGGACGTGAAGGAGATCGTCGCCGAGCTGAAACGGCGGGGGCGGCCCGAGGCCGAGCGCCACGTCGCCATCGCCTTTCCCTGGGGCACCCAGACGTGGCTCGATGCCCAGCCGGCCGGGAGGACCTGCCGCCTCTCGATCGACCCGGGGGCGTGCGCCCGGGTCGGGGAGGAGGGCGACGAGGCCCTTCACCTGGTGCTCCTGAACGGCGAGGTCCGCGTCCGGCAGGGGCGAGGCCGGCGCCGGCTCCGTGCCGGCGGGGCGCTCTCCCTGCAGGAGCCGCGCGGGGTCGAGATCGAGAACCCGAACGCCTCCGCGGTCGAGCTCGTGGCCGTGTTCTGGAAAGCGGAGGCTTCCCCTCGATCGGGAGCGGACGCCGCCGAGGGCCGCGCATGAACCCGGTCGCCCCCCCCGCAGACCCCGGGCCGCCGCGCCCGTCCTCCCGCGTTTCCGCCGGAGCGGCGATCCTGCTCATCGCCCTCGTCGGGCTGAGCGCCGCCTTCCCCCTCGCCGATGAGAACCAGATGAAGCTCGCCCTCGGGCTGCTCCTCGCCATGGGGCTCGCCGGGGCCCTGGTTCCCCGCACGGGGGATTGCGGCCGACTGGCGCTGATCCTGTTCGGGGGCTTTCTCAGCCTGCGGTACTGGGCCTTCCGCACGTTTGACACCCTGGCCTACACGGGCCTCTGGGACGCGATCTTCCTCGGGTTGCTCTACCTGGCCGAGACCTACGGGATCGCCACCCACCTGATCGGCCTCTTCGTGAACGTCGCCCCCCTGCAGCGGCGGCCGGTCCCGCTGCCCGAGGACCGGGCGCGATGGCCGACGGTCGACGTCCTGGTGCCCACGCTGAACGAGCCGCTCGAGATCGTGCGCATCACCCTGACCGCCTGCACGCAGCTCGACTACCCGCGGGAAAAACTCGCGGTCTTCGTCCTCGACGACGGCGGAACGACGCAGCGCCTGAGCGACCCCGACCCCGCGCGGGCGGCGGCCGCGCGCGAGCGCGCCCGGAAACTGAAAGCCCTCGCCTCCTCCCTGGGGGTGCACTACTTGACGCGAGAGCGCAACATCCACGCCAAGGCCGGGAACCTGAACGCCGCCCTCGGCGTGGCGGTCGAGGACGGCCGGGGGGGGCGGAGCGCGCCGAGCCACAACCCCGGCCTCGGGGAGCCCCGCCCGCAGGGGGAGCTGATCCTGGTGCTCGATTGCGATCACGTCCCCACGCGGGATTTCCTGCGGAACACGGTCGGCTTTTTCCTCGCCGACGAGCGGCTGGCGACGGTCCAGACGCCGCATTTTTTCATCAACCCCACGCCGGTCGAGAAGAATCTCGGGACGGCGGGCGAAAGCCCGGGCGAAAACGAGATGTTCTACGGGGCGATCCAGCTCGGGCTCGATTTCTGGAACGCCTCGTTCTTCTGCGGCTCGGCGGCGGTCCTCCGACGTCGGGCGCTTGCGGAGATCGGAGGGCTGGTCGAGGACACGATCACCGAGGACGCCGGGACCGCGCTCAAGCTGCACGCGGCCGGCTGGCGCAGCCTCTACCTGAACAAGGCGATGACGATGGGACTTTCCCCGGAATCCTTCGACAGCTTCATCGTCCAGCGCAGCCGCTGGGCGAAGGGGATGGTCCAGATCCTCATGCTCCGCAACCCCCTGCGTGTGCCGGGCCTGAGCCTCGCCCAGCGTTTGTGCTACCTGAACGCCTGCCTCTTCTGGCTCTTCGGGTTCGCGCGCATCATCTTCTTTCTCTCCCCCCTCATGTTCCTCGTCTTCAACCTGCGGGTCTACAACGCCTCGCTCGCCCAGGTGCTCGCCTACGCCGTCCCGCACCTCGTCGCCTCCTACTTCGTCGCCAACCGGCTGTACGGCCGCTTCCGCCACCCCTTCACCTCGGAGCTCTTCGAGATCATCCAGAGCATCTACCTCATTCCGGCCGTGGTGTCGGTCTTCCTGCGCCCGCGCGCCCCCCGCTTCCGCGTGACCCCGAAGACGGTCTCTCTCGAGCACGACACGCTCACGCATTTGGCGACCCCCTTCTACCTCATGCTGCTGCTCAACCTGCTCGCCTTCAGCGCCGGGGCCATCCTCGTGCTCAACCGGCCCGCCCTGATCGAAACGATCGTCATCTGCCTGTGCTGGAACACCTTCAATCTGTTTCTCGTGATCTGCTGTCTGGGGGTCGTCTGGGAGCGGCGCCAGCTGCGCCGCACGCACCGCATCACGCCGCGCGAAGGCGTGCACCTCGTCGACCGCCGGCGGGGCACCCGCGTCGACGCCGTGCTCCGGGATCTGTCGGTGACCGGCGCCGGCTTCGAGATCGCCGACCGCGCGCCGCTGCTTTCCGGGCAGCTCGAGCTCGAGGCCCTGGACAGCAGCGGGCGGATGCACCGGCTTCCCTTGCGGCTGGTGCGCATCGAGCCCTTTGCCGGCGGGATGCGGGTCGGATGCCGTTTCGAAGACGACGACGAGGCGGTGCGGCGGGCGATCGTGGACTACGTCTACGGGGACAGCGCGCGCTGGAAATACTTCTCCGACCTGCGGCAGGTGCGGGAGGTCGGCAGCCTCCGGGCGCTCTTCCGCCTGACGGCGACCGGCCTCAGGGCGAGCCTGCGCCACGCGGCGGGCCTGGTGCGCTGGGTGGCGGCCCGGCGGGTTCCCCGGCGCCGGGCGCCGGCCTGAGGAGCCGGCGCGTCTCCCGGAAGGAACGCTCGGCTTCGGCCTCGACCTCGACCTCGCGGCCCTCGTAGCGGGGGGAGAGGTGCATGACCACGAGCGAGCGCACGCCGGCGAGGGCGGCGATCTCCCCCGCCTGGCGTGCGGTGAGGTGGCGCTTGCGGCGGGCCAGCCCGGACTCGGCGTCGAGAAACGCGGCCTCGATGAAGAGCAGGTCCGCCCCCCGGCAGAGCCGCACGATGGCTTCGCGGTTGGCCGGGTGATCGGCCACGTCGGTGATGTAGCCGATCTTGCGGCCGGCTTCGATCCGCACCACCGTGCCGCACAGCTCCCCCAACGGGAACCCCCGCGTCCCCTTTCCGCCGTCCAGCTCCGCCGCGATCTCCGTCTCCGGCGGCGCCCCCGCGTAGATCGCCTCCTTCAGCGCGTTCAGCCAGCGGCCCGGGGCAAGCCCGCGCGCCGCGAGCGCCGTCTTGAGCACCCGCACGCGGATCCGTTCGCTCACGGCGAAGCCGAGGCAGGGGATGCTGTGCTCGAGGACGGCCGCCTCGACGCGCACGGCGGGCTCATCGAGGAGCACCCCGGCGAACGGGGATTCCCGGGGGGCCGCCTCGGGGGCGAAACCGCGGCGTCCGTCGTAGGCGCACGCGATCCGTCGCCCGTCACGGACCTCGACCGCGACGAGGCGGAGCCCCTCCGCGAAGCGGTCCATCAGGTCCCAGGAATAGGCGGCGAGTTTCCCCTCGAGGTGGCGGAGAAAGCCGTCGGGCCCGGCGAGGGTCAGCTCCGCGCCGCGGCCGAGATGGACCCGCAACAGGCGGTCGAAGCCGATGAAGTGGTCCATGTGGGTGTGGCTGACGAAGGCGTGGGAGACCTTCAAGAGGTCCCGCGGCGCGAGCGCGGAGAGGTCCCCCAGGTCGAAGAGCATGCCGCGCCGCCGGTGCGCGAAGGGAAGAAACAGCACCGGGTCTTCCAGCGGCCCGTTCACGAGCCGCGGGGCGGCGAGCGCGGACATCAGACGGGGATGTGTTTTTTCACCTGCTGGTTGACGGTGCCGTAGATTTCCTCGTCCGCGCCGAAAATGTCGACCACGTCCTTGTGGTCGAGGAGTTTCTCGATGATGAAGGCCGTGACGTAGAGGCTGACGACGTTGCCGTCGGGGACGAGGTTGCGCACCGGGGCGATCTGGTAGTCGATGTCGAAGTCGCTCGCGCGCGTCAACTTCTCGAGACAGAGGCGGATCTGCTCCTCGAGCGCGTTCTTGTTGGTGGTTTCCACCAGCCCGTTTTCGATGAGCTTCATGGAGATCGCATTCGCCAGCGGGTCCAGGCATTCCCGCAGGCTGCTCAGGGCGAGGCGGCGCTTGTGTTCCTTGCTCGATTCGATCTTGGAGAGGATCGAGGATTCTCGCGTGCTGGGTCGGAAGACCTTGGCCATGAAATGCGGTTCCTTGTCGTCGGCGGAAGCGGATGCGGATCGCCCGAAACGATCCGAACCGGGAGCCTACCGGAGGGCCTCGCAAAATTCAAGCAAAAAAACCCCGCCGCCTCATCCGGGGTCGGCGTCTTCCACCCGGAGCTCGGGGCGCCTGCCGTCCGGGCGCTCGCTGCGCAGCCGGTAGACGAGGCGGGCGAAGCGGCGGCAGTCGGCCGTGCGGGGGTCGGGATGGAACCAGAGGGCGGGAAGGGGCGGGCGGCGGGCGCCCGCCCCGGCGGAGCGCACGAGCAGGCGGCGGTGCCCCCCCGACAGCGGGGTCGAGGCGATCACCTCGACCCCGCGGGCCAGAAAGAGCGGCTCGGGGTTTCCGGCGCCGAAGGGCATGAGGGCGCGGAGGCTTTGGAGCGTGGATCCGTCGATGTCCGCGATCTCGAGCGGGGCGTCCACGACCCAGGCGGTCTCGCGGGCCTCTCCGGCCGCCGATGCGGCCACGGCCTCCTCGAAGGCCGCGCGGAAGGAGGGCAACCGGGCGGCGTCGATTTCCAGGCCGGCCGCCTGGGCGTGGCCGCCCGCGGCCTCGAGATGCCGGCCGCAGGCGGACAGACAGGCCGCGAGGTCGATGCCGGGCAGCGAACGCGCCGAGCCCCGGCCGCGGCGGCCGTCGAGCGCGACCAGGACGACCGGCCGCGAAAAGCGCTCCGCCAGGCGGGCCGCGGCGATGCCGATCACCCCCGGGTGCCATCCGGTGCGGGCGAGGACGAGGCTGTGGCCGGCGAGCAGCTCCGGGCGGGAGGCGATCTCGGCCTCCGCCTCGGCGAGGACGGTGCGTTCGAGCTCCCGCCGCGCCCGGTTGAGCGCGGTCAGGCGGCGGGCGAGGCGCTCGGCGTCCGGGGCGGTGCGGGCGGTGAGGAGCTCGGCGGCGAGCCGCGGATGCTCGAGGCGGCCTGCGGCGTTGAGCGGCGGGATGAGGCGGAAGGCCGCCTCCTCGCCGCTGGCGAGGTCCTCCGCGGACAGGCCGGAGGCGGCCTTCAGGGCCTCGAGGCCGGGGCGCGCGGAGCGGACGATCCGCGCGAGCCCGATCCGGGTGAGGATGCGGTTTTCCGCCGCCAGGGGGGCGGCATCGGCGATCGTTCCCAGGGCGACGAGGTCGCTCCAGGCGAGCAGGTTGGGCTCGGGCCGGCCGACGAAGAAGCCCTTCTCGCGCAGGCGGCGTCTCAGGGCGACGGCGAGATAGAAGGCGACCCCCACCCCCGAGAGGTGTCCCAGCCCCGCCGGGCAGTCGGGCCGGCGCGGGTTGATCACCGCGAGCGCGGGCGGCAGCTCGCCGTTCACGGCATGGTGGTCGGTGACGATGACGTCGACGCCGCGGGCGGCCGCCTCGCGGACCGCCGCGTGGCTCGAGGAGCCGGAGTCCACGGTGACGACGAGGCGGATCCCCCGGCGGCAGGCCTCCTCGCGGATGTGCCGGGGCTTGAGGCCGTAGCCGTCCTCGATGCGGTGGGGGAGATAGAGCCGGACGCGGGCGCCGCAGGCGGCGAGGAATCCCTCGAGCGTCACCCCCGCGGTCACGCCGTCCACGTCGTAGTCGCCGAAGACCAGGATCTCCTCGCCGGCCCGGACCGCACGGGACAGACGTTCGAGGGCGGGCTCGAGATCCTGCAGTCCGCTCGGGGGCCGCAGGCGTTCGGCGGCCGGCGGGGCGAGGAAGTCCCGCGCCGCCTCGCAACTGGAGATCCCGCGATTGACGAGCAGCCGGGCGAGGAGCGGGGAAAGGCCAAGCCCGCCCTCGAGTTCGCGCAGGGCCGTTTCCGGGGGGCGGGCGAGGAGGAGGCGTTTTTTCATCGCCGCCTCTATAGCCGAAGAGACCCGCTTCCACAACGGAGGATTCTCTTCCCACGGGGGGGGAGCAGGTTGCAATCCCGCAGCGGCTGGCTATACTGGGTGCGGCACGTATGGGCGCGAAAAGCTTCTTCATCTACACCTTCGGCTGCCAGATGAACGTCTACGACTCGGAGCGGATCGCCCGGTCCCTGCGCGGGAGCGGTTGGTCCGCCTCGCCGTCGGCCGAGGCGGCCGACCTCGTGGTCGTGAACACCTGCTCGGTGCGCGCAAAGGCCGAGCAGAAAGCCTTCAGCCTGCTCGGGCGGCTTGAGCCCTGGAAACGCCAGCGGCCGCAGCGTCTGCTCGCCGTGGGCGGCTGTGTCGCCGAGCAGGAGGGCGGGCGGCTCCTCGAGCGGGCGCCGCACGTCGATCTCGTCTTCGGCCCCCGCGCCGCCGGGCGGCTCGCCGACCTCGTCGAAAAACGGCGGCGCGGGCGAAAGCCGCTCGTCGACGTCGGCGGCGACGGGGAAGCGCCGCCCGAGGCGGAACCGCTCCCGCAGGAGCGCCCCTCGCCGGTATCGCGGTATGTCACGATCATGCAGGGCTGCGACAACTTTTGCGCCTACTGCGTGGTCCCCCACGTGCGCGGCCCGGAGCGGAGCCGGCCGCCCGAGCGGATTCTCGCCGAGATTCGGGTTTGCGTCGCCGAGGGCGCCCGCGAGGTCGTGCTCCTCGGGCAGAACGTGAACAGCTACGGCGCCAAGGAAGGCTGGGGCCCCTTCCCCCGGCTGCTCGCGCGGGTGAACGAGATCGAGGGGCTGCGGCGCATCCGCTTCACGACCTCGCATCCCAAGGACCTGACCGACGAGCTCGCCTCCGCCTTCGGCCGTCTCGACAAGCTCTGCCCCCACATCCACCTTCCGGTGCAGTCGGGGTCGGACCGCGTCCTTGAACGCATGAACCGGCGCTACACCCGGGGCCATTACCTTGACAAGGTGGCCCGTCTGCGGGATAGTTTTCCCGGGATCGCCATCACCACCGACCTGATCGTGGGCTTCCCCGGCGAGACGCTGGAGGACTTCGAAGCGACCCTGCGGCTCCTCGAGGAAGTCCGCTTCGACGGGGTGTTCGCCTTCATGTACTCCGACCGCCCCAACGTCCCCGCCGCCGGCTTTTCACCGAAGGTCCCTTCGCAGGAAAAACGCCGGCGCCTGCAGGCCCTGCTCCGGCTCCAGGAGGGGATCACCGTGGGAATCCACCGCGCCCTGGTGGGGACCCGGCAGGAGGTGCTGGTCGAGGGGCCGGGGCGGCCGATCCGGAGCCTCGGGGGCAAGGAGGGGGTCACCCGCTGGACGGGCCGCACCCCGGGAAACAAGATCGTCCACTTCGAGTCCGGGGGGCCGCCGGGGCGGATCCCGCAGCCGGGGGACGAGGTGGTCGTGCGCATCACGCAGGCGCACGCCCATTCGCTCTCCGGGGTTTCCGAAGAGGGCTGATCCGAGCGGGATTCCCGGGCGCGCAAAGGAGGGGCCATGATGCGCAGGGTGCAGATCGCGGGGCTCACGATGGACCCCGCCTCCAACACGCCGATCGTGTTGCTCAAGACCGAGGACGACGAGAAGGTGGTGCCGATCTGGATCGGCCTGCTCGAGGCCACCTCCATCGCCTCGGCGCTGCAGAAGATCTCCTACGAGCGGCCGATGACCCACGATCTCTTCAAGAACTTCATCGAGGAGAACCGCATGGTCATCGAGCGCATCGAGGTCTGCGATCTCCGGGAGAACACCTTTTTCGCGCGGATCTATTTTTCCTCCGAAGAGCGGCGCTTCGACATGGACGCCCGTCCCAGCGATGCGATCGCGCTCGCCTTGCGCTTCGACGCCCCCATTTTCATCCACGAGGAGGTGATCGAGCGCTCGCGGGTGCGGGACACCGAGGTCGAGGTCGCCGACACGAGCGAAGAAGGCAAGAAGTGGGCGGACTACCTCGAAAAGCTCTCGGCGGAGGATTTCGGTAAGTACAAGGTTTGAAATTTCACGAAAATCGGCGAAAATCGTAGTTTTTCCGCCGCCCCTTCCCCCTTCGGTCTTTCTCTCCGGGCCGCAGCCCCTCAAAATCTCAGCTAATCCTGCTTTCGCGCGAAAATCGGCGGCGATTCGGGCCCGAGCTTTCGGGAGGCGAAAAAATGTTTTGGATTCGACGGGATAAAACTTGTCGAAAACAGACCGCCGCTTGCGGCGCCCTGCGGATTTCCCGGTTTGACGGCCGGGGCCGATGCGCTTAAAAGAGGCGCCGTTTCCCCTTGATCTCCATACCGCAGGCAGAAAGGTCCCGGCGCATGGCATCGGTGCTCGTGATCGAGGACGACGGCAACATCCGGGAGCTGATCGAGGCGGCGCTCACGCGCTTCGGGCACCGCGTCGAGACCGCGGGCGACGGCCGGGAAGGGATCTGCAAGTTCGACGCCGGCGCCTTCGACCTCGTGATCACCGATTTTCTGCTTCCGGACGTGGACGGGGCGGCCGTCATCGCCCACATCCGCCGCTCGCTTGCCGGGCGGCGCTTGCCCGCGATCGGCATCTCGGGCACCCCCTGGCTGATGCAGGATGCCGGCTTCGATCTCGTGCTGGCGAAGCCTTTCCCCCTGGGGCGGCTGCTGGAATCGGTCAACCGCCTGGTCATACCCCCGCAGGCGGCCGAGGCCGCCGCCTGACCCCCCCTTCCCCCCAGAGCGCGGCGCAGAATTCCCCGTTTTCGTAGATCGTCATCCGCGAGCCGTCCCGCAGGACCGCGGTCACGCGCTTGGGCTCCGTGTTCACGAAATCCCAGTGCAGCGCCGAGTCGTTGAAGCCGAGCCGCCGGCGGGCGGCCGCGCTCAGGCGCCGGGGGTCGCCGGCATAGGTGTTGGCGTAGGCGGAGCCGAGGGCGATGTGGCAGTTGCCGTATTCCCCTCCGAAGTTTTCGTCGTAGAGGGTCTGGGCCATGAAACGGTCGATCGGCGAAAGGCGCCGGTCGGTCAGGGAGAATTCCCCCACGCGCGAGGCCCCGGGGTCGATCGCGAGCTGCGCGCGGAGGAAGGCCTGCCCTTCGCGCGCCCGGGCGCGGACGAGCCGGCCGGCGCGGAACTCGAGGCGTACGCCACGGACGAGGTTCCCGTTGCGGAAGGAGGGCTGGTCGGCGGTGAAGACCCCCTCGGTCCCCCGCCAGTCGGGGCTCAGGAAGATTTCGAAGCTGGGCAGGTTCCGCCCGCTCACCCCGACCCAGCGACGCCGCTCTCCGGGCCGGATCCTGAGGTCGCAGGTCTCGGAGGCGATCACGAGTTCCCGGGGGGCGAGCTCATCGAGCCGCGCCCGGATCTGCGCGACACGGCGGTGCACCTCCCGCCAGGCGGCGACGGGATCGGGGCGGTCGAGCAGGCAAGCGCGCGCGACCGCGCGTGCGTAGGCGGCCTGGCCCATTCCCGCCTGGCGGGCGAGCGCCGCGGTGGGGAGCACGCAGAGGGTCCAGCCGTAGCGGCCCTGCGACTCGCGCCGCTCGAG
This sequence comes from Desulfobacterales bacterium, assembly GCA_037481615.2. Lineage (GTDB taxonomy): Bacteria > Desulfobacterota > Desulfobacteria > Desulfobacterales > SpSt-501 > SpSt-501. Next base: position 112,800 of record JBBFLI020000004.1, on the reverse strand, counting down.
AATTCGGCGGATCCCGCGGGTTGCCGCCAGCAGACGGGCGACCGCCGCCGGATCCGCCCGCTCGAGGTGGGTGAGGGCCTGGGGGGCGAGGAGCGAAATGTTGCCGTTCAGCCGGCGGGCGAGGGCCGTCTCCCCGGGGGCGAGGAAATCGAGCTGCGGCGGGGAACCCCGCTCGCAGAGGGCGCGCTCCATCGCCGGGGTCGGCGAAAGGCGCAGCACGGGATTCAGCCCCCGGCGAAGCAGCTCCGCGTAGAGCCGCTCGGCCAGGCGGAGCGCCCCCTCGTGGCAGCGGACGACGACGATGTCGCCGCGGTGGAAGGGTTCCCGGCGGGCGGTGCACAGGCCCCACCACAGGACCCGTGACAGCCCTTCGAGCTCGTGTTCGCTCAACATGGATTGCCGACCTCCCGGGGAAGCAGGGGGGGCCTCCGCGCCGCAGGTCCCGGGGGGCCGGCGGCAGGGACCCGGCGTCATTCGTCCTTGAGAAAGAGGCGGTGGTACTCGGCTTCGTCGAGATGGCGGCGCAAGAGACGGTTCAGCCGATCGAAGATCTCCGCCAGTTCCTCGTCCGTGAGCCGCGGCAACAAGACGGCGAGAAGCGCATCGTCGGAAAACTTCTGCAGCAGATAGGCGACGGTGTGCTCGTCGGTCCGGCGGTCCAGGCCGAAGCCGACGAGCCCCTCGTATTCCTCGACGAAACGGTGGCTGTGTCGTCCCATGCCCTCCCCCCGGCGGGCCGGCAGCCGGCCCGGAGAATCCGGCTGTTACCCGGATTTTCCGTTCCTGGCAAGGCTTTCAGGCGGGGAGGGAGGCCGCGGGGCGGACGATCGGCTCGTCGAGGAAGGAGGAAAGCGCACGGCGGATGGCCAGGGCCAGCTCCTCCGAGTCGACCGGCTTGAGAAGAAAGCGCCGGATACCCAGCGCATGGGCCTTCTCTTCCGACATCATCTCGTTGTAGCCGGTGCAGAGAATCACCGGGAGGTCGGGACGGATCTCCCAGGCGAGCTGGGCCAGACGGTCCCCGGTCATCTGCGGCATGGTCATGTCGGTGATCAGCAGATCGAAGTCCCGGCAGCCCTGCCGCAGCCGCCGCAGGGCCTCGGCCGGATCGGCGCAGGCCGTGACTTGGTAGCCCAGCCGTTCGACCAGCTGCCGCTCGATGTCGAGCACCTGGGGCTCGTCGTCCACGAGCAGGATGCGCTCGCTGCCGCTCTGCGGGGGGAGGGCGGGCTCGGTTTCCGGGGCGATGTCGGCCTCGTCGAGGGCGGGGAGGTAGACGTGAAAGGTGCTCCCGCGGCCGGGGGCGCTCTCCACGGTGATGAACCCGCCGTGGTGCTTGACGATCCCGTGGATCACCGAGAGACCGAGGCCCGTCCCCTTGCCCGGATCCTTGGTCGTGTAATAGGGCTCGAAAATCCGGGCGAGCACGCTCGGCTCCATCCCCACGCCGGTGTCGCGCACGCTCAGGTGCAGGTGCGGGCCCATGCGGGTGCCGATGTGGCGCCGCGTCTGTTCGTAGTCGATCTCGGTTTCCTCGAGCCGGACCTCGAGCCGCCCGCCCGTCTCCTGCATCGCCTGGTAGGCGTTCGTGCAGAGGTTGACGACGACCTGGTGGATCTGGGTGGGGTCCCCCAGGATGGGACGGCAGGAATCGTCCAGCGCGCAGGCGATCTCGATCGTCTTGGGAATCGAGGCGCGCAAGAGCGCGAGCGCCTCGCGCACGACCTGGGGCACGCGCATCGGCTTGCGTTCGCGGCCGTTCCGCCGGCTGAAGGTGAGGATCTGCTGCACGAGGTCCTTGGCGCGGTTGGCGGCCTTGAGGATCTCCTCCAGGCTGCGCCGGGCGGGGTGCCCCGGGGGGATGTCGTCCATGGCGATCTCGGCGAAGCCGAGGATGGGAAAGAGGATGTTGTTGAAGTCGTGGGCGATGCCGCCGGCGAGTGTTCCGATGGCCTGGAGCTTGAGCACCTGCTGCATCTGCCGCTCGGATTCGGCGAGGGCCTGGGTGCGCTCCTCGATCTCCTTCTCGAGCGTCGCCTTCTGCTGGCGCAGCAGGCGGTAGAATTCGAGGCTCTCGACGGCGTTCGCCGTGTTGAGCAGCAGAATGGAGAGCAGCGTGAGGGCCGTGTCCGGGATCTGCTGCCGGCGGGCGTCGAGCAGCCCCACCAGCATGCCGCGCACGCGCGACTGGGTGGCGATCGCGTGGAGCAGGATCCGCCGACTGCGGTCGCGTGAGGCGACCGTGATGCCGCGGCGCTCGCGGATCGCCCAGGCGAAGTAGCCCTTCTCGATCAGGTCCTCCACCTCCGCCTCGACCGACGCCTGCGCGGCCTCCGGCGTGCAGAGCGCCAGCCGGAAATCCGAGGTCTCCTCCTGCACGAGGTAGAAGGCGTCCGACTCGAAGGGGATGAGGTAGCGGATGCGGCGCTGGGCCTCCTGGAGGATCGTTTCGACCCCGTAGCTGTTGAGCACGTTTTCCTGGAAGTCGACCAGCGAGAGCGCCATCTCGAGGACGTTCTGGACGAAGCGTCGGTGTTCCTCGAGGTATTCGATCCGGGCGAGCAGGTGCTCGGGGTCGGAAAGCGGCGGCCGGCTCATGAGAGCGTCTCCCGCAGCAGAAACTCCATCGCCTCGAGATGCTGGGCGGTCTGCGAGGCGATGGTCTCCAGGCACTCCGGCGGCAGCCCGAGCGCTTCCCAGGCCGCGGGCCGGAGCGGCGGGACCAGGCGCTCGCCGCTCGAGCCGATCCCGAGAGCGTTCACGAGGACGTCGGACACATGCACGATCGCCGCCGGCAGGGGGTCGGGCGAGGCCTCGGGCTCGTGGTGAAAGCAGGCGGCGTGTTCGAGGAGCAGCGGCAGGTGCCACTTCTTGAGCAAAACCTGGCCGATCCAGGCATGGGGGCAGCCGAGTTCGCGCCGCTCGGCCTCGAAGAGGCAGAGCCCCTCGCGGCGGGCGGTCCGCAGGGCCGCGAGCATGTCGTCGGGGAAGAAGAGATAGAGGATCAGACGGCCGAGGTCGTGCAGCAGCCCGGCGGAGAAGAGCTGCTCGGTCTGGCGCAGGTTCTTCTGCGCGGCCAGCAGGCGGCTGGCGATGCCGCAGGCCAGGCTGTGCTCGAGGAACCGGGGCATGTCGATCACGCGGCGCGGAATGTGGCGGAAGGCGGAGATGACGCTCAGCCCCAGCGCGAGCGCCGAGAGCTCGCGCGTGCCGATCAGGGTGACGGCGAGCGAGACGCGGTCCACGGGGGCGGGCAGGCTGTAGAGGGCGGAATTGACGATTTTCAGCAGCAGCGCCGTGAGGCTCGGGCTCTTGTGGATCACCTGGGCCATCTGGTCGGCCGTCGAGAGCGGGTTGGCGATGACCTCGTTCAGTTCGAAGACGATCGTGGAGATCTCGGGGAGCGCGATCTCCTTTTCCATGAACGCCTCGAGGAAATCCCGCCGGGGGGGGCGGTCCCCGGCGGCGGTCTCCGCGGGCGGCAAGTCGGGCTCGGGCGGAAAGGAAAGGTCGCGGGCCGCGCGGTAGAGGGCCGCCGTGCGGAACATTTCGGCCACGGCGGGGTGGCTGCGGTCGGTGCGGCGGAAGCGGGGCTCGAGCTCCCGCCGGGCGGCTTCGATCCGCTGCGGGTCGACGGCCGGCCTCGCTTCAGCTTCGGGCTCCAGGGCGCCCAGGACGGAAACGCGGTTCACCCCCCAGATCTTGAACACGCGGATGTGCTCGGGGCCGATCGTCTTGCCGCGGGAAAGCAGCAGGCGGCCGTTCACGTCGCGTACATCCTCGGCCAGGACCATGCCGGGTCGGATCTGCGCCAACGCGGTGATGCCCATGGGCTCCTCGATTCCCGGGGGGGCGGGGGGCCGCCCCGGAAAAGTTCACGGCAAGGGCTTCCTGAAGCCGTTATCGACCGGAGACGGGGCGGACTTGAGGGAAGGAAGAAAGCCGGCCGGGGGAGGGGGTGCGGCCGGTGGGGCCCGGAAGGGGGTCAGCGGGAGCCCCCCCGGCAAAGGCCCGGCGGAGACGGGCGATGCGCCGGCGGTTCGCGCCGAGATCCCCGAAGCCGAAGCGGCAGCCCGAGCGGACGTGGATCACGCCTGCGGTTTCGTCGATCCGGAAGTCGAGCTCGTCCACGAAGCCGAAAAAGCGGGAGCGGCACTCCGCACGCACCGCAGGCCCTTCGGCGGCGACGATCCGCGTGCGGGGAAACGACCGCAAGGCGGCGAGGAGCCGTTCGCGGGCGGCCTCCGCCGGGCCCGAAAACGGAAGCGGGTCGACGAGCGGTCGCCGGCGGGGGTGGAGGCTCGACACGCAGCAGGGAGCCTGCGGGCAGGGCGGCGGATCGGAAGGGGGCGCGGGCCCGAGCGGCCGCCCCCGGCCGGCGGGGGGCTTCATGGGTCGCCGGCCCCCGGAGAGCCGCCTTCGCGCAGGCGCGTGACGATGTGCACTTCGCCCGTGAGCGTGCGGTGGACCGGGCAGCGGTCGGCGATGGCGAGCATCCGGGATCGCTGCTCGGCCTCGAGCGGGCCTTCGAGCTCGATTTCGCGCTCGATGCGGTCGAGCCAGCCCTCCCGCGTTTCGCACTCCGCGCAGGCGGTGGCGTGGATCTTCTCGTGCCGCAGGCGGACGGTCGCCGCTTCGAGGGGCCAGCCCTTGCGGTCGGCGTACATGCGCAGCGTCATCGCCGTGCAGGCCCCGAGCGAGGCGATCAACAGGTCGAAAGGGCTCGGGCCCTGGTCGGTCCCGCCCAGGGCGACCGGTTCGTCGGCGACCAGGTGGTGGCGCTGGACGTGGATCTCGGTCAGCAGCCCGCCGGCGGCCGTGCGTGCGGTGATGGGGCGGGGGGCGGCTTCGTCGGGTCCGGGCGGCAGGGTCTCGGATCCGAGGTAACGGCGGGCCCAGGCGGCGATCACCGCCCCGGCGTAGCGCGAGTCCGCGGGGTTGGAGAGCAGGTGGTCGGCCCCCTCCAGCGCGACGAAGCTCTTGGGGTGGCGTGCGGCTTCGAAGATGCGCAGGGCGTGCGCGATGTCGACCGTCTCGTCCTCCGGGGAATGGAGGATCAAGAGCGCGCGGTTCAACTCGCGGATCGTCCGTTCGGGCGCGAGCCCTTCGAGGTCTTGCAGAAATTTCCGGCGGAGGCGGAAGGGCCGGCCGGCGATCGGCACTTCGGCCTCGCCGCGGGCGGCGATCTCCTGCGCGGCGGGGCCGAGAAAGCGGAAGACGTCGCGCGGGTCGCAGGGCGCGGCCAGGGTGGCGACGGCGCGGCAGGTGGGGACGGCGGGGGCCGCCTGCAGGACCGCCGCTCCGCCCCAGGAATGGCCGACGAGGAGGCGGGGTCCTTCGCAGGCGTCCGCCAGAAAGCGGGCCGCGGCGATCACGTCTTCCACGTTCGAGCGGAAACCCGTATCGGCGAAATCCCCGCCGCTTTCGCCGAGGCCGGTGAAGTCGAAGCGCAGGACGGCGATCCCCTCGCGCGTGAGCGCACGGCAGAGGTGGTGGGCCGCTTTCACGTTCTTCGAGCAGGTGAAGCAGTGGGCGAAGAGCGCGTAGGCCGCCGGCCGGCCGGCGAGCGGCAGGTCGAGCAGCGCGGCCAGCCGCTGGCCCCGCGAGCCGGGGATGTCCAGCTTCTCGATGCGCATGGGCGCCTCCTCATGCCTTGCGGGGATGCCGGGCGGGGGGGCTGCTCCTCACGCCGCGGCGGCGAAACGGCCGCGGAGGCGGCCGGCGATCTCCTCCGGGTAGCCGACGCAGATGCTCTCGTCGTAGAGCGTCCGCAGGGCCGTCGCATCGGGGGTCGAAAGTTGCGGGTTGTAGTAAATGCGCGGGGTGAAGACGAGATGAAGCCGGAAGTGTCTCTCCTCCCCCCGGCCGGGAAAGAAGCAGACGTTGAAGCTGGCGATGCCCGTCTCCGCGTAGCCGGCGATCGCGGCCACGAGCCCCCGGGCGATGTCGCCGCGGGCAGCCTCGTCGAGGTCGAGCATCGTGCGGCGGCCCTCGACCACGCCGACCACGTCCCCGGCCACGCCCGAGGGGGCGAAGGCGGCGAGCCAGGCGACCCCGCCGGTGCGGCCGAGAAAGCGCTCCCCGCGGTCGGCCTCCTCGGCGACGAGTTCGTCCCAGTAGACCCGGCCCGTGCTCCGCCACCAGGCCTCGGAAGCGGCGAGCTCCTCCCGCAGGCGGTTGGGCGCGGTGGAGCTGCAGAAGACCTGCAGGTGAGGGTGGATGAGCGAGCTGCCCGAGGCGGGGAGATAATTCCAGCTCAGCAGGAAATAGACCGCCTCCGGGTGACGGCGGCGGAGCGCAAGTTCGTAGAAGTCCCCCGCGAGCGCAAGACCCTCCGCCACCCGGGCGGGGGTGATCTTCCCCGGCGGCAGGTGATGCTCGGGGCCCAGGGTGGCGACCGCGCCGAGGGCGTCGTAGGGGGCGAGGTTGGGAAACAGGGTCATCTCCCCGCGGCGCAGCCGCCCCTCCGGGGCGAAGTCGGGGGGGAAGGCCGGCGTGTGGGTGAGCACCCGCTCGGGGCAGAAGGGACAGCTGTCGCGGGTCCGCGCGGCCAGGGCGGCCGTGTCGGGGGGCTCGAAGGCGAGCGGCCGGAAATGACAGATGCGCGCGCTGCGGCCGGTCAACGGGTCGCGGCGGACCTCGATCGGGATCGAACGCGGGGCCATCCCCGCGAAGGGATCGAGGAGCTCGGCCTGCTTGTGCTGGACGGCAAATTCCATCGTCGGCTCCTTCCCCGTTTCAGGAAAACGCCTCGGTGAAGACGCGCGCCCCGGGGAAGCGCGCGTCGATCACCTGCAGGGCGTCGCGGATCATTTCCCCGCGCCCGCAGAGATAGAAGTCGTAGCTCCCCGGGGGCAGGTCCTCGCGCAGCGCATCGATCACCCGCCCGGCGCGGGTTCCGGCGGGCCGCGGCGGCCGCTCGCGCGTGAGGCAGCCCAGGTAGCGGCCGGCCCGGGGCTCGAGGAGGCTGCGGTAGAAGAGCTCGGCCTCCGTCCGTGCCCCCTGGAACAGGACGAAGCCCGCGGCGCCCGCCGCCGCCATCGATCGAAAGGGGGCGACCCCGGTCCCGGCGGCGACGAACACCGGGGTGCCGCCCGCCGGGTCGAACAGGAAGTAGCCGTGCGGCCCCGAGCCTTCGATCGCCGTGCCGGGGGCGGCCGCCGCGAGCCAGGGGCTCATGCGGCCCTCGGGAAAGAGGCGGATCAGAAGCCGCAGTCCGGGCTCCCCCGGCCCCGAGGCGATCGAGTAGTCCCGGTCGCATCCCTCCCGCCGCAGGCGCAGGCGCTGCCCCGGGAGAAAGCGGAACTCCGCCGGCCGCTCCAACTCGAGCTCGAAGACCGCCGGGGCGAGGAAACGGCGGGAGAGGATGCGGGTGCTTCCCTGCCATCCGGACGGATGCGCGCCGGCCCTCAAGGCTCCTTCCGCCATGGGGTTTCTTCGACCCCCTCGATCCGGTTCAGGGTCCGCGCGAGGAGGAAGAAATAATCGGAGAGGCGGTTCAGGTACCGCACGGCCTCGAGCAGCGCCGGCGGCGGGTCCTCGGTTCGGGCATCGAAGAGGCGTACGACACGGCGCTCGGTGCGGCGGCACACCGTCCGGGCCAGATGCGCCCATCCCGCGGCGATGCCGCCCCCCGGCAGCACGAACGAGCGCAGCTCCGGCAGCGCGCGCTCCATGCGGGTGATCGCCTCCTCCAGCCGGGCGGTGCGGCCGGCATCGAGGGGCGGCAGGAGAGCGGCGGCCGGCGAGGGGCCGCCGAGCGAGAGCCAGGCGCCGATGGGGAAGAGGTCCGCCTGGACCGCGCCGAGCTCCGGCTTGAGCGCCGCCGCGGCGGCGGGGAGGCTCGCCGCAAGGCAGCCGATCACGGCGTTGAGTTCGTCCAGATCGCCCTGAGCCTCGAGGCGCAGGTCGTCCTTGCGCACGCGCTCGCCGCTGAACAGGCTCGTCCGCCCGCCGTCTCCGCTTCCCGTGGAGATCTTCATGCCGTTACCCCGGGCCCCCGCTTCCTGCGTAACGCATCCGGCAGGGGGGGTCAAGCCGGCCCCCGGACGGAGGCAACCCGGAGCCCATCAATCGGCTCCGGCCAGGATCTCCCGCAGCACGGCGGGGTCGATGTTGCCGCCGCTCAACAACACCCCGATCCGCCCCCCGCGGGGCACGGCGCCCTCGAGGAGCGCGGCGAGGCCGAGGGCCCCCGAGGGCTCGACGACGAGCTTGAGGCGCTCGAGGAGCAGGCGGACCGCGGCGGCGATCGATTCCTCGCCGACGGTCGTCATGTCGTGCACGAAAGCCCGCACCAGCGGGAAGGTGATCCGGCCGAGGCTGGGGGTTCGCGTCCCGTCGGCGATCGTGGGCGGGTTGTGCACCGTGTGCAGCACGCCGGTGCGAAAGGATCGCGTGGCGTCGTCGGCGAGCGCGGGTTCGACGCCGATCACGGCGCAGGAGGGTGAGCGGCTCCGGATCGCCAGGGCGCAGCCGCTGAGCAGCCCGCCGCCGCCGCAGGGGACGAGCAGGCGGTCGAGCCCCCCGGTCTGCTCCCAGAATTCGAGCGCGGCCGTCCCCTGGCCGGCGATCACCTCCGGGTGGTCGAAGGGCGGGATCAGGACGGAGCCCTCCTCGGCCTGCAGCGTGCGGGCGATCTCTTCCCGCGAGCGCTCGCGGGGGTCGTAGAGGATCACCCGCGCCCCATAGCCCTCGGTCGCCCGGCGTTTGGGGAGCGGCGCATCCTGCGGCATCACGACGGTGGCGCGCAGGCCGAGGATCTGGCTCACCAGGGCGACGGCCTGGCCGTGGTTCCCCGAAGAGAAGGTGATCACGCCGCGGGCGCGATCCGCGGGCGGCAGCCGGGAGATGGCGTTGTAGGCGCCGCGGAACTTGAAGGCGCCCGCGCGTTGCAGGTTTTCGCACTTGAAGAAGATCTCGGATGCGAAACGGCGGTTCAGGCTGCGCGAGGTGAAGACGGGGGTGCGGTGGGCGACGGGTGCCAGCACCTGCGCGGCCTCTTCCAGCCGCGGCCTCCATTCGGCGAGCGAAGGTTCCATGGCGCCTCCTTGCGCGGTCTACGTCACCACTGCTCCCGCGGCAGCGGCTCCCAGGGATAGCGGTCCTCGCGCACGCGGACCCAGACCAGGCGGCCGGATTCGCGCCACGGGTCGAGCACGAGCCCCTCGGCGAAAGGGCGACCGGCGGCGGTGACCACGACGCTGTTGTGTTCGCGGAGGTCGCTGCCGCGGTGAGCGACCCCCCAGTGCATCTCGAGGGTCCGCAGTCCGAGGGCTTGCATCTCCTGCATCAGGTCCTCGGTCCAATGATAACACAGTCCGCGCTCGCGGGCCCCGAGCTGGACGAGCAGATTGTGCCACCGGGCGGGGGGGGAGACGCGGTAGGCGGCGGCGAGCCGCCGGGAGGCGGCGATCGCCGCCCGCGCCGCCCGTCCCGCCTCCTCGCGATCGACCCCCGGTCCGAGCGCCCGCAGCGCGGAGGCGAGTTCGGCGACCCGGGCTTCCTCGGAATCCCCCCTGCCGTCGCCTTTCCACGTCGCCCCGGTGCAGGCCCAGCACCCGGCAAGACTCAACAGCAACCCCACGCGGAGAAAAACGGCCCTCAGCATGCCAGTCCCAGCTCGGCGAGCCCGGCCCGGGCCTGCCCCTCCCAGTCGCGGTTCGCGGCCGGGTTGGCGGGGCTGGGGTGGGGGAGCGTCCCGATCACGACCCCGAAGCCGGCGAGCGCGACGCGCGCGCGCTCGGCGGCGAAGCGGCCGATGCCGACGACCGCCTGCGGCTCGAGAAAGGCCGCGGTTTCGGCGAGCGCGCGATCGCAGGCGGAAAACAGCGGGGCCGAAACCTGCGCGGGCAGCCGCTCGGGGGTGAGGTTCGCCCCCTCGCGGTCGAAGAAGAGAAGCGGGCAGTAGTTGACGACGAAAAAGCGCCGGAAAAAGCTCTCGGGCGGGCCGATCCGCGCGGCGAGCCCCCACAGGCGCCGGCCGCTCGGCTCGCTCCGCCTGCAGGCGAACCCCAGAACGGGACGCCGGGGGTGAAGGCGGGCGGGCTTTCCGACGGGGGCTTCGATGCCCATCCACGAGCGCACGGCGTGGATCTCCCCGAAGGGGATGCCCGTCTGGGCCATGCCCCACGGGCCGGGGTTCATCCCCACGAGGAGCGCCTGCTTGGGGGGGGCGCCGTAGCGGCGGACATAGAGCCGGTACGGGGCGAAGGCGTAGGCGAGGGGGTTGTAGACGAAAGCCACGGGCGGCGGAAAGGAGAGCCCGTCGACTTCGCGGCAGAGCCGGCGCGCGATCGTCTCCAGCCGGTTCGGCGTCCGGGTCGGGTTCACGGCCATCGGACCCCCGCGGCGAAGAGGGCGAGCCCCGCGGCCTGGAGCAGGTGAAAGAGCCCGTTGTGGTCGAATTCCCAGAAAAGCCGCAGGCGCGCCCGCCGGGTCGCCTGCACGAGCCCCGCCGCGAGGCTCGCCGCGCATCCCGCGGCGAGCCCAGGGTTGGCGCGGCCGGGGATGAGGCCGCCCCAGACCGCCGTTCCGACGGCGAGCAGCGCCCCCTGGAGAAGGCTCTGCGCGGCGAAGCCCCACGGGGGGGCTGCCGCGGCGAGCGACCCGAGGAGGGCGGCCGCGAAAAGTCCCGCCCCGACGGCGGCGGAGAGGGTCCCGCCGATTTCGGCCCCCAGGATCGCCGCGAAGGCCGCCGCGGCGACGGCGAGGCCGAGCGTCACCGCCCGCCACAGCCGGCGCCGCGTGCGGGGGGTGAGGACGAGTCCGTGGTAGACCGCCCCCGCGAGCGCCGCCCCCCCGACACCGGCGAACAGGATGGCCCACAGGGTGCGCCGAAGCGGCTCCCGGGCCGGGGAGAAGCCGATCGCCAGGGCGAAGAAGGCGCAAAGAAGGGCGAGCAACACGTCGGTCGCCGCGCTCGAGCGTTCGGTCGGGGAATCGATCCACCGCAGGGCCATGGGGGGCGGGGGCCCGCGGGTTCAGGCCCGCAAGGCGGAAAGCGACTCCCGCAGGGAGCGCACGAGGTGGCCGAGATCGGTCCCGAAGCCGATCAGGCGGAAGCCTTGGGCGATGTAGCGCCGGGCGGCCTGGGGATCCGCGCAGTAGATGCCGAGGGCGAGCCCCGCCGCGAGCACGGCCTCGCGCACCGCCTGGACGGCCTGGACGACTTCGGGATCGTCGATGCGGCCGGGTTTCCCCAGGCTGGCCGAGAGGTCATAGGGGCCGACGAAGACGGCGTCCAGCCCCGGGACGCGCACGATCTCGCCGATCGCGCGGACGGCCTCGATGTGCTCGGCCTGAAGGATGACCGCCACGCGCCGGTTGGCCGCGTCGACATACTCCCGGAAACCGAGGCCGTAGCGGTGGGCCCGGGCCCCCCCCATGCCGCGCGTGCCTTCGGGGGCGTAGCGGCAGGCGCGTGCGACGCGCTCGGCTTCCGCGGCCGTGCGCACGAGCGGAACGAGCACGCCGGAGGCCCCGATGTCGAGCGCCTTTTTGATCCAGACCTCCTCGAAGGAGGGCACGCGCACGACGCAGGGGCAGCGGCCGCCGACCGCCTGCAGCATGCGCTGGGCGGTGAGGACGTCGTAGGGCCCGTGCTCGGTGTCGAGAATCAGCCAGTCGAAGCCGGATTCGGCGAAGATCTCGGCCGTCTCGGGGGAAGGCAGGCACAGGAAAGCCCCGATCAGGGGCTCGCCGGCGAGCATCCGCGATTTCAGGTCCGGGATCATGTCTGCGGTTTCCGGGGGGCTGTTTCGTCTCCGCCCGCGAGCAGACGGAGGATCTCTTCGGCCTTCTCCGGCGCGAGCGTCCCCTTCTCGCGGCCGATCGGGACCGTGTGGCGGCCGAGCTCGCGGTAGAGCGCGACGATCTCCGGCGCCTGGCGGGCGAGCGCCGCCAGGTGCCGCCGCACGGTGGCCACATCGCCGCGGGCGATCGGGCCGGTGAGGCAGCGGGGATAGCCGACGGACTCGATGTTGGCGAGGGTGCCGCGCAAGAGCGGCAGGTAGGCCTTCACGGCGTCGGCCGGGGTCTTGCCGAAGCGGGTCCACAGGTCGGCCGCGATCTTCACGATCGTCGTGAAGTAGTTGCAGGCGATGGCCGCGGCGGCGTGGTAGAGGACCTTGTCCTCCGAACTCAGGACCACGGTGTCGCCGTTCAGCGCCCGGGCCATGTCGAGCAACAGGCCGCGCACGGGCTCCTCGGCCTCGATGGCGAAGGTCGAACCGGGGAGGTGGGCGATCGCCTGTTCCACGTCGGCGAAGCTTTGGCAGGGATGGATGGAGCCGACGAGCGCCCCCTGGGCGCGCGCCGCCTCGAGGGCCTGGACGGTGCTCGCTCCGCTGCAGTGGAGCGCGATCTGGCCGGGTCGCCAGCGAAGCGCCGCACACAGTGGGGCGATGGCGTCGTCGGCGGTCGTGAGGAAGACGACCTCCGCGGCGTCGACGAGCTCCTGGGCGCTGCCGAAGCGTCGGGCTCCGGGGACGAGCCGGGTGAAACGCTCGGCGCTCTCCTCCCGGAGGTCCGCCACGCCGACGACGGGGTAGCCCTGTTCCGCAAGGCGCACCCCGAAGGTCGTCCCCACGGGGCCGGCGCCGATGAATCCGATGGGTTTCATTTCCTTCCTCCTGAATGTCCGGGATGCATCAGAACCATCGCGGTTCGTCGTCGAGCAGGACCTCGAGCGGCCGGATGCGCAGCGTCTCCGGCGACGCGGGGTCGAGCAGCACGACATAGCGCTCGAAGATCCCGCCGAGCAGGATGTCGATGCGGCGCGTGCGCTCGATGAAGATGCCGAGCCGGTCGAAGAGAATCCCCCCGGCCGCGTCCCGCACCAGGGTGACCGAGAAGATCTGGGTCGGCCGCGGCAGAAGCGAGAAGCGGTCGCCCGGGCGGAAGGCGGTGTCCTCGAGGAGTTGCCGGGGAATGAAGATCCCGCGGCGCTCCTCCTCGTAGCAGGCGATGCGGCGGAAGTCGACCTTGGGCTCCATGTCTTCCCGCCTAGTACCCCACGGCCTGGCCGTCCTTGCGCGGGTCGGAGGCCGCGGCGTAGCCCTGCTCGAGCCGGTAGACCATCTGGCCGCCGCCGAAGAGGTCCCGCGAGGCGATTTCCTCGGCGCGGTGCCCGCGGCGGCGGAGCTCCGCGAGAACCCCCGCGGCGGTCCCCGGCTCGAGCTGCACGCTGCCGTCGGCGGAGACGTGCCAGCGGGGGGCGTCCAGGGCCGCCTGGGGGTTCTGGCCGTAGGCGAAGATCCGCACCATCATCTGCACGTGGCCCTGGGGTTGCATGTGGGCCCCCATGAGGCCGAAGGCGAGCACCGGGGCGCCTTCGCGGGTGACGAAGCCGGGAAGGATCGTATGGAACGGCCGCTTGCCCCCGTCCACGCAGTTGGGGTGGCCTTCCTCCAGGACGAAGCCCCGGCCGCGGTTGTGGAGGGCGATCCCCGTGCCGGGGACGACGACCCCCGAGCCGAAGCCCGTGTAGTTGGACTGGATGAAGGAGACCATGCGGCCCTCGGCGTCGGCCGCGGCGAGCGTCACCGTCCCGCCGGCCGGGGGGTCGGCGGGGCGGGCCGGGGCGGCACGGTCGGGGCGGATGGCCGCGGCGCGGGCGGCGAGCCTCCCGGGTTCGAGGAGCGCTTCCGGCCGCACGCGCATGTGGTCGATGTCGGCCACTTCGCGGAAGAGGTCGTCGAAGGCGGCCTTCATGGCCTCGATCTGCAGGTGCAGGCTGTCCGGCGAATCGACGGGATGGCGCTCGAAGGGGATCCGCTCGAGGATGCCGAGCGCGATCAGGGCGGCGATCCCCTGGCCGTTCGGGGGGATCTCGTGGAGGCGGACCCCGCGGAAGTCGACGGCGAGCGGCTCGACCCAATCGGCGCGGTGCCCGGCGAGATCTTCCGCGGTCAGGGCCCCGCCCTCGGCGGCGGCGCAGGCGGCGATTTGGCGGGCAATCCCTCCACGGTAAAACGCCTCGCCGTGGCTGGCGGCGATCGCGGAGAGGGTCTCGGCCTGTTCCGGGCAGCGGAAGATCTCGCCGGGCCGGGGCGCGCGGCCCCCGGGAAAGAAGACGCGACGGATCTCGCTGCCGGGGGGATAGAAGGCCATCGACTCCTGCCAGCGCCGCGCGGTGATCGGGGCGACGGGGAAGCCGTCGCGGGCGTACTCGATCGCCGGGGAGAAGAGATCGGCGAAGGGGAGGCGCCCGTGGCGGCGGGAGAGCTCCGCCCAGGCGGCCACCGCCCCGGGGACGGTGACCGTGTCCCACCCGCCGGAGGGCATGACGGAGGCGTTCGCAAAACGTGCGCGGCTCCAGGCGCGGGGCGAACGGCCGGAGCTGTTCAAACCGTGCAGGGCGGTCCCGTCCCAGAGCAGGGCGAAGGCGTCGCCGCCGATCCCGTTGCCGGTCGGCTCGACCACGGTCAGCGCGATGGCGGCGGCGAGGGCGGCGTCCACGGCGTTCCCCCCGCGGTAGAGCATCCGCAGGCCCGCCTGGGCGGCGAGCGGCTGCGAGGTCGCCACCACGTTTCGCGCGCAAACGGGCATCCGCTGCGAAGGATAGGGAAAACGCCAGGAAATCATCGCCGCCCTGCTTAGCTCGTTTCGGCGGGAAGATCAATCGTGCCGGGGGAGTCGTCTTGCGCCATCCCCGTCGGCGGGGAAAAGAGGGCTCGGCAGCCCCTCCGGCGCGTGGAGGGGGCGAGCCCGCACTTGCGCCCCGTCCAGCAGCCCTCGCAGCGTGCGGCCGCGAAATGGGGGCAGCGCCGACAGGGGAGGCGGCGCCAGGCGCGCTCGATCCGCCGCAGGCACCCGGCGGGGGTCAGCTCCGCGAGAAAGCCGAAACCGCCCGGCGCTTCGCAACAAAGCGAAAAGCCCCCCGCGGGGTCGAAGGAAGCGGCCGGGAGCTTCGCCGCACCGCAGCCGCGCAGGGCCTCGGGCTGCTCGAGGCGCAGGGCCGCGAAAGCGCCGCGCCGGAGGGCCGCGTAGAGTTCGAAGAGCTCCCGCGGCGCCGGGACGAGATCCCCCCGCGGCAGCCGCCGCGTTCCGAGCCGCGACCGCGGCCCGCCCGTGCGCTCGAGGCGCGCGGGGTCGACCAGGGCGTCGAAGCGGAAGCCGACGGGACGGCCGTGGGCGGCGATTTCCCGGTCGAGGGCCGCCAGCCAGGGCCGGAGCGCATCCCGGTTCACCGCGGAGACGACCGAGCGCACGCGCACGCGCACCCCGTCCTCGAGGGCCTGCTCGAGAAACCGCCGCGCGGCGCGGTAGCTTCCGTCGCGCAACCCGTCGTGGATCGGCGGCGGCCCGTCGAGACTCACCTCGAGGAGGAAGCGCGGATCGCGCCGCAAGGCCGGGGGAATGCGCGAGAGCGGAAGGCTGCCGCCGCTCACGACCTTCACCGCCTCGGCCCGTTCGAGGCAGGCCTCGAGGATTTCCGGCAGATCCCCCCGGATCAGCGGCTCACCGCCCTCGAGGCTGACCAGCCGCAGCGGCACCTCCCGGGCCAGCGCGTCCACGAGGCCGGCCCAGGCCGCGGCCGGCAGTTCGGGGACGGCCTCCCGGGAGACGCTGCAGAAGCGGCAGCGCAGCGGGCAGCGGTTCGTGAGCGCGAGATCGAGAAACAGACCGGGCAGGGTTTCCGGGGTCATCGTCAGGAGCCGCCCGGCCGCTGGATCTCGCGCAGGGTCGACTGGATGAGCAGGTTCAGCCCGGGGGAGATGAGCGCCATGCGGTTTCGCGCGTCCCGCTGGGCGCGCTCGAAGATCTCGGGCTGTTTGCGGCGGATGGCGCGGCCGGCCTCCGAGGCGTAGAAATCCAGGATGGCGCGGATTTCGGATGCGGAAAAGGTGCTGCCGTAGAGGTAGATGTAGTATTCGCGGAAGGACTCGAAACGGCCCGCCTTTTCCAGAAAGGCGAGCACGCGCTCGGTGAGCAGCCGGTCGGAGGCCTCGGACTTGCCGGCGTACTCGTAAGCCTTGAGCTGCTCGATCATCTCCCGGCGCTGGGTTTCGAGGGCCTTTTTCACCTGCGCCGCTTCGACCTCGTCGATGTAGCGCTCGATCAGCGCCCGGTGCTCCGGTTCGAGGGGCCGGCAGAGGACGCCCGCGACCCCGTCCGCATCCTCGGTGACCAGCCGTTTGCCCTCGAGGGAAACGAGCCGGAAGCGGTTCTCCTTGCCCGGGGCGAGAAACTCCGGCCGGCTGGATTCGCGCACGACGAGCTGCAGGTGGCCGTCGGCGACCGACCAGGAGCCGCTGCTGCGGATCTCGAGGTCGCGTTCGGGAAGCGGGATGCGCAGGTGCGACTCGAAGGCGCCGTCCGGGTGATAGGTCTTCTGCTCGACTCCCATGACGTAGGCCTCGACCCAGGGGCCCGCGAGGGCCCGGCGCCAGTCCTCGTCCGAGGCGGGCCCGGCGAAGCAGGGACCGAAGGGAAGCAAGAGCAGCCAGAGGGCGAAAAGCCGGGCCGGAAGGGAAAAGCGGTTCATGGCGAGGTCCTTTCTGTTTGGCGGAACGCCGGGGATGGGGCGGGCAGCCCGTTTCGTCCGGGGGGAATCCGTCGATCGCCCCGCAGGCCGGCGCCCCGCGGATCTCCATCGTCGGGGCAGGGAGGGCAGAGGGGCTTTCCGGGCGGCGGGGACGTGCCGGCGGTCCGCCGCAGGAGCAGGCCGGCGTCGATCCGGCAGAAGCGCTCGGGCTCTCCGGGATCGGCGATCCGGACGGTCACTTCGGGGTCGCCCCCGGGGGGGATGCGGGCGATCCAGGTGGCGAGCGTGCGCACGGCCTGGGGGTTCCGGCCGGTGCGCCACAGGCTGCGGTCGGGGCCGTCGCTGCGGTCCCGGCTCCAGCGCAGAAAATCCTCCGCGGTGAAGGGTCCCGCTTCCGTCGCGAGCAACCCCGCGATGCGGGCCTCGCGCGCCCGGCTGCTCGCTCCGGGCGGCCGGGGAAGGCCTTCGCGGGCGAGCCAGCGGTAGTGGTTGGCGTGGTAGAGCGTCCCCGAGGCGAGACGTTCGACGGCGAGGCTCCCGTCCGGGGCGACTTCGATGGCGGCGACCCCCGCGCGGTCCCCCAGGAGATAGAAGACCGGCCGCCGGAAGTGTCCGGTCTCCCGCAGCACCTCGTCGATCCCGCCGCAGGAGGAGAGCAGGCGGCCCATGAGCCCGGAACCCCCGCCGGCGCGACGGCGTTCGTCGGCCGGGACCTCGCCCGCGGTGGCGCTCACGATCACGAGGCCGCGCTCGTTGATGCCGGCCTTGATCCCCGGTTCCGCGCCGCCGACCGCGCGCAGGACGAGCGCCGCCCAGCCCTCCCGCGGGCGGAGGATTTCGATCTCCTGGCGGTGATCGGGGCGGAAGTCGCGGTTCTTGGCGACGAGCACCCCGCCGCCCTCCACCGCCTCCCCGGCCGCCGCCCAGAGGGTGCAGGCGTGCGCGGCCCGGGGGGCCGCCTGCACGGCCAAGGCGGCCGCCAGCAGCAGGCTCCCGAGCAGGGGTGCTCTCGCCCGAGGGGGATGCATGGGTTTGGCTCCGCGTCCTAAGGGCAGGGGTTCCCGGAGCCGTGCATCCATGCGCCGGGCAGAAACATCCGGTAGGCTCCGATGCGCATCCCGTGCAGCCGATGTTTCACGTCGTCCACGGGATCGTCCAGGAGATTCTCGAGGTTCCGCAGCCGCCAGTCCGCATCCCGGCCGGGTTCCAGGAGGGCGAGGAACTCCTCCCATTTCGATCGGCGCGGGCCCGCCTCCGTGGCGGGAGCGCCCGGTTCGGAAAGCGCCGCGGCCCAGGCGCGGGCGCGTGCGGCCTGACAGGCGAGCGTGAGGGGGTGAACGGGACCCCGGTGTTCGAGGCTGAGGCGAAAAGCCTCCTCGAGAGTTTCGGCGGCCGCCCGGGGGTCGCCGGCGGCGTGAGCCAGAATCCCCGCCACGTAAAACCCCCACGCGGCGTCGGCCGGGGAGCCGCCGGCGAAAAGCCCGTGTGCCGCCTCCTCCACCCCCCAGCGGGCGACCCCGAGGCTGGCCGGGGCGACCGCGGAGACCGCCCAGGCGATGTCCAGCCAGAGGTGCGCCGCGTCTTCCGGCGGGAGGCGCCCGGCGGCCAGATCACGCTCCGCGGCCACGAGGTGCGCCGCCTCGGGGGCCCGCTCCTGCCGCAACAGCGCTTCGACGAGGTGAAGCACCCCACGGGCCCGATCGGCGTTCACGCAGTCGAAGGCGACATAGACGGCGAGCGACCGCCGGAAGTTCTGCTCGGCTGCGGCCGGCTCGCCGCGGGCGAGCCGGGCGGCCCCGATGCCGTCCTCCAGGCGGGCGGCGATGTCGTCGCCCGCGCCGAAATACGTCTCCCGCAGGGCGAGCGCCGCCAGCAGCCGGCTTTCGGCCTCCGCCGCGCGGCCGCGCGCGAGCTCCTGCTCGCCGCTCCGAGAAAGCTCCCGGGACTCCTGCCAGGCCCTTTCGGGAACGAAGGTGCACGAGAACGCCGCGAAGGCGATTCCCAGAGCGAGGAGGAGGCGGGCCGACGGGGCGTTCCATCGAAGCATGGGCTGCTCGCGCTTTCGTCTACCGCCCGCCTGCGGGCCGCGGCAGGGTGTTCGCGCCGCTCGGCATCACCGTGTAGGTGGGGTCGTCCTTGCCGCAGCGCTCGCGGGCGAGCGCCAAGGCTTCCTCGATCGTGGCCGCGGGAATCAACCCCGCCCGCCGCGCGAAATCCGCGTTCTCCGGGCGGGTGAGCAGGATCGTGGGGCCGTGCCGGCAGTATTCGCGGGTGATGAGCGCGCACCAGCCGGCGATCGTGTAGTCCTCGCGCAACGCACGGTCGTGCTCCTCGATCGTGGGGTGATCGAACCAGCGGAAGTATTCCAGAGGTTCGCGGATATCGGCGCACTCGGCGAGGATCACGCACACGCCGCCCTCGCGCGCGGCGTGGACGGCGTTGTCCATGGTCTTCGTCGTCTGGTAGAGATTGATGTCTTTCGGGTAACCGCCGGCGGTGGCGATCACGATGTCGGCCTTTTCGCGGATTTCGACCCCGTAGATTTCGTCCACGAGGCGGGTGGCCCGGCGCCAGGCCGAAACCCAGTTGCCGGCGAAAACGCCGCAGATCCGTCCGGCGAGGTTGGGGACGACGTTCACGATGAAATCGGGGGCCGCAAGCGAGGCGCACTCCATCATGTCCTCGTGGGCGGGGTTGCCGTCGGTGATCCCCGATTGCGCGAGCCGGCTGCGCCCCCCGCCGGGGCGGGGTTCCATCGACCAGAGGTGGCTCGCCTGGATGGTGCGGTTGTCGCAGATGCCGGGCATGACGCTCTTGCGTCCCCCCCCGTAGCCGACCATGTAGTGGTAGATCACCCCCCCGGTCAGGATCAGCCGGTCGGCCTCGACCGCGATCCGGTTCACCGCCACCGGGGTGCCGCGGCTCGTGGTGCCGAGAAACACCGACTGCCCCGGGTTGCGCGCCTCGTGGTTGACGACGCGCACGCGGTGGCAGACCTCCGGGCCGCAGATCTCCAAGAATTCCTCGGGCGTGTTCGTGCGGTGAGCGCCGACGGCGATCAGGATCGTGATCCGATCGTCGGGCACGCCGGCCTCGTTCAGAACGTCGAGCAGCAAGGGAAGCGTCTCCGGCATGCGCTGCCAGCCGCGGGTGATGTCGCTCACCGGGATCGCCACCCGGTCGCCGGGCTTCACGATTTCGCGCAGGGGGGCCGAGTCCACGGGGTGCTCGAGGGCTTCCCGCAGGGCGGCGCGCAGGTCGGTGAGGGCCGGTCGCTCCCGGCCTTCCAGGACGTGCAGCAGCCGGTCCTCGGGCAGCCCGAAGGCGATCTCGCCCCGGCCGTATCTCAGCCGAAAGTGGCGCTTCTTCATCGGCGTTTTCCCGCGGCGGCGCCTTTCTTCGGCCGCGGCCGCCGCAGCCGCTCGAGCCGCGCGAGTTCGCCCTCGAGCATGCTGTAGGTGTGCTCGGGGGCCGGGAAGGCCCCGGTTTTCACGTCGCGAATGTAAGCCTCGAAGACGCGGAGCATCTCCGCGCCGAGGTTCGCGTACTTCTTCACGAACTTCGGGGTGAAGGCCTGGAAGATCCCCAGGATGTCCGAGACGATCATCACCTGGCCGTCGCACTCCGCCCCCGCCCCGATGCCGTAGACGGGGATGGGCAGCTCGCGGGCGATCATCCGCGTCACCTCGGGCGGCACGGCCTCGACGAGGATGGCGAAGGCGCCCGCCTCGCAGACGGCCTGGGCGTCCTCGATCACGGCGAGCGCCGACTCGGCCGTGCGGCCCTGGGCCTTGAAACCCCCGAGCGCCGCCGTGCTCTGCGGGGTGAGGCCGACGTGGCCCATGACCAGCATGCCGTTGTCGGCGATCGCGCGGATGATGTGGGCGACGCGCACCCCGCCCTCGAGCTTGATGCAGTCGACCCCGCAAGTCTTGAAGTAACGTACGGCGTTCTGCACGGCGTCGTTCACGCTGCCGTGGTAGGAGCCGAAAGGCATGTCCCCGATCACGAAGGTGTTGGGCGCGCCGCGCCGCACGGCCTCGGTGTGGTAGAGGCTCTGCTCCACCGTGACCGGGACCGTGCCCGGATAGCCGTAGACGGCCATTCCGAGGCTGTCGCCCACGAGGAGCATGTCCATGCCGGCCTGCTCGGCGAGCTGGGCCGTCGTGTAGTCGTAGGCGGTCATCCAGACGGCCTTTTCGCCGCGCTCCTTCATCTGCTGCAGATCGAACCGTGTGAGCTTCCTTTTCGTCTTCATCCGCACCTCCCGGGTTCTCAGAGGAAATTCGCCCCCGGCGCCGGTTCCGGCCCCGGGGCGTTCAAGATCTGGCCGGGCGCTCAGGGGCCGCAGCCGCAGCCGCAGGCCGACCCACAGGCGGCGGCGTCGGCCATGGCGCGCAGGATCTCGCGCGGGGCGGGCGTCTCCACGGCCCGCAGCTCGAGCTCGACCTCGGCTTCCGCGAGCCCCTCGATCACCGGCGCGAGCAGAAGCCCGAGGTGGCCGCAGAAGCGGTCGATCTCCTCGGCGCGGAGCCGGAAGGAGACCCGCTCACCCGCCCTTCGGCCGAGGAGCAGACCCTCGAGGGGGATGAACCCCCCGGAGCCGACACCCACGATGAAATCGAGCGCGGCCCGGCGACGCCGGGAGGCGGCGCCGGGCGGACCGGCCTCCACTTCCGCGCGGATGCGCTTGAGCGGCTCGACGGCGGCTTGCGTGTCCATGGACGTTCCCTCCGGTCGCGATCAAGGCTGCCCTTCCGCCACGCCGAGCAGGCCGGCGATCGCCAGACGGTGCATGGCGACCCGCTCCTCGAGCGGCGCCTCGCGGGGGGTAACGAGCGCGAAGACTCCGGGGCTCACGCGCTCGCGGAGGTAGCCCCCCAGCGTCCCTTGCCGGAACCAACCGAGGATTTTCAGCCCCCACAACGGGGTGTGGGCCACCCCCTCCCTCGGCCCGAGAAAGAAAAACGCGTCGGAGGCGACGGGGAAACCCGCCTCGCGCATCCGCTCGATCAGGCGGGTGGCGGGGGTCCGGTCTTGCGCGCCCGTCAGGCCGATCGCAAACCCGCGTGCGCCGGGGTCTTCCCGCAGCTCGACCACGAGGTCGTAGCGTTTTTCCCGGAGGAACTTGCGGAGCAGGCGCGCCTCCGGCGAGCGAAACTGGCTGAAATCGCGGTCGATGTCAATGCCGTAGGCGTTTTCCGACCGGTCGTGCACGAACCCCCAGGGGTTCACGAGCGGGAGCAGGTCGAGGTCCCAGGCGGCATAGTCCCCCGGCGCGGCGGCGAGGTCCCGCAGCAGGTCGAGAGCCGCCTGCACGGCGCCGCGATCATTGCCCCGGACTCCGGCGAGGATCAGCGCCCGGGGGCGATCCGGGCGGAACGGACGGAAGGCCGCATACCAGAGGGGCGCCTGGAACTCCCCCGCGGTCACCCGGCCGATTTCGACGGCGAGCAGGTGGGGTGAAGCCGCGTCGGCCTGCTCGACGGCCCAGGAAACCGGGGTGAGGTCGCGCAGGGGCTCGAGCCCGACGCGGAGCGTCGGGGCGGGCAGAAAAGGCAGGCTGCAGGATATCGCCGCCCAGGCCGCAAGGGCGGCCGCGAGCCGAGGGGACCGACGGCGGGGCGGCGAAGATGATGGGCGTGGCCAACGCATCCCCATGGCGCCATTGTAGCCCGCCGGCCGCAGCCTGGCAAGGCGTCCGCCCCCTGCGCCGGTTTGACTTCGATCCGGGGATGGGCTACTAGCGCAGGTCGTCGGACGGCGCCGGAGAAGGGGCGTGCGGCGCCGCGGGAAGCCGAATCCGGCGGGTCCGGGAGAGGGTGCGGGCCTCATGCAATCGTGCATCCTGCTGAACGCGGATTATTCCTTTCTGAACGTCGTGCACTGGAAGCGCGCCGTTTGCCTCATGGCGAGCGGCAAGGCCGAGGTGGTGCGGGATTCCGCCGCCGTGGTCCGCAGCGCCGGCGGCCGCCTGCTGCGCATCCCGGCGGTGCTGCGGCTGATCAAGCTGATCCGGACCCTCTACCGGGCCGGGGTCGCCTTCACGAAGAGAAACATCCTCATCCGCGACGGCTTCCGCTGCGCCTACTGCGGCGAAAGCCGCGAGCGGCTTTCGATCGACCACGTCATTCCCCGCTCGCGCGGGGGGCGCACGACGTTCGAGAACTGTGTCGCCGCCTGCAAGGCCTGCAACCTCAGAAAGGGCGGACGGACGCCGAGCGAGGCCGGGATGTATCTGCGGGTCCGGCCCATCCAGCCGACGATCTCCGAGTTCCTGCGCCTGAAATTCGCCCAACTGGGGCTGGAAGGGCTGCTTGCGGATCTGACCTCCTGAGAACGGAAGAAAGGACATGAAGGGCATCATCCTCGCCGGCGGTTCGGGAACGCGGCTCTATCCCCTCACCCTCGGGGTGAGCAAACAGCTGCTCCCGGTCTACGACAAGCCGATGATCTACTATCCCCTCTCCGTGCTCATGCTCGCGGGGCTGCGGGACATCCTGATCATCACCACCCCGGTCGATCTCCCCTTTTTCCGCCGCCTCCTCGGGGACGGCTCTCAGATCGGCCTCCGCATCGCTTACGCCGAGCAGCCCCGCCCCGAGGGGCTGGCCCAGGCCTTCCTGATCGGGCGCGAGTTCATCGGCGCCGACACGGTCTGCCTGATCCTCGGCGACAACATCTTCTACGGGCCGGGGCTGACGAAGATCCTGCGTTCGGCCGTCCAGCTGCGGCAGGGCGGGCTGATCTTCGGCTATCCCGTGCGCGACCCGCAGCGCTACGGGGTCGTCGAGTTCGACGGCGGCCACCGCGTGATCGGCATCGAGGAAAAGCCGGCCCAGCCGAAGTCGATGTACGCCGTGCCGGGCCTCTACTTCTACGACAACGACGTGATCGCGATCGCCTCCGCGCTCAAACCCTCGGCCCGGGGGGAACTCGAGATCACCGACGTGAACCTCGCCTACCTGCGGCGAGGGGACCTGCGGGTCGAACCCCTGGGGCGCGGCTTCGCCTGGCTGGACACCGGCACCCACGAGGCGCTCCAGCAGGCGGCGAGCTACGTCCAGGCGATCCAGGAGCGGCAGGGGCTGAAGATCTCCTGCATCGAGGAGATCGCCTACCGCCTGGGCTACATCGACCGCGAGCAGCTGGTCCGCCTCGCGGACCGCTTCCGCAACAACGAGTACGGCCGCTACCTGCTCGAGGTGGCCTACGAGGACCGCCGGCCGCTCTGACCGCCGCCCGAGCGCTTCGCCCGGCCCCGCGCTTCCGCCCGCCCCCGCCCGAAGCCGGATGACACCGCCCCGTGGCCCCTTGTGCCGCGGGCTTGGAGGAGGCCATGGACTATAAAGCGACGCTGAATCTGCCTTCCACCGCCTTTCCGATGCGGGCCGACCTCGCCCGGCGCGAGCCCGAACAGCTCGCCCGCTGGGAGGCCGCACGGCTCCACGAGAAGATCCGGGCCTCCTCCCGGGGGCGCAGGCGCTTCATCCTGCACGACGGCCCGCCTTATGCGAACGGGCACATCCACATCGGCACGGCGTTGAACAAGATCCTCAAGGACATCATCGTCCGCTCGCGCCAGATGGCCGGATACGACGCGGTCTACGTCCCCGGCTGGGACTGCCACGGGCTGCCGATCGAACACAACGTGGACAAGGAGCTGGGCGAGCGCAAGCGCGCGCTCAGCCTGCCCCAGGTGCGCCAGCGGTGCCGGCAGTACGCCGAGCGTTTCATCGCCATCCAGCGCGAGGAGTTCAAGCGGCTCGGCGTGATGG
This sequence comes from Desulfobacterales bacterium, assembly GCA_037481615.2. Taxonomy (GTDB): domain Bacteria; phylum Desulfobacterota; class Desulfobacteria; order Desulfobacterales; family SpSt-501; genus SpSt-501. The sequence continues at coordinate 88,533 of JBBFLI020000004.1, read as the reverse complement.
GCGACTGGGAGCGGCCCTACCTCACGATGGATCCCCGCTACGAGGCGATCATCGCCCGCGAGTGCCTGCGTTTCGGACTCTCCGGGGATCTCGTCCGCAGCCGCAAACCGATCCACTGGTGTTTCACCTGCCGCACCGCGCTCGCCGAGGCGGAAATCGAGTACGAGGAGGAGGCCTCGCCCTCGATCTACGTCAAGTTCCCCCTGAACGACCTGCCGGGGGGGGCGTTCCCGGAACTCGCGGGGCGGCGGCTCGTGGCCGTGATCTGGACGACGACCCCCTGGACGATCCCGGCGAACCTCGCCGTCGCCCTGCATCCCGATTACGCCTACGTCGCCGTGGAGGGCGACCCCGGCGAAGCCTGGCTGATCGCGCGCGACCTGCTCGCGCCGTGCCTCGAGGCCTTCGGCCGGGCCGGGGCGCGCGTGCTCGGGGCGATCGACCCGCGGCGGCTCGAGGGCCGGCGCTGCCGCCACCCGCTGACCGGCCAGGACTCGCTCGTCGTGCTCGCCCCCCACGTCACCCTCGATGCCGGGACCGGCTGCGTCCACACCGCCCCCGGCCACGGGCGCGAGGATTACGACGTCGGCCGCCGCTACGGGCTCGAGGCCTATTCGCCGGTCGACGACGACGGCCGGTTCCTGCCCGAGGTCCCGGAATTCGGGGGGCTCTCCGTTTTCGAAGCCAACCCGCGGATCATCGAAGCGCTGCGGGCAAACGGCAGCCTGGTCCACGCCGCCTCCTACACCCACAGCTATCCCCATTGCTGGCGCTGCAAGCGTCCGGTGATCTTCCGGGCGACGCCGCAGTGGTTCATCGCCATGGACAAGAACGGCCTGCGGCAGCGGGCCCTCGAGGCGATCGACCGCGTGCGCTGGATCCCCTCCTGGGGGCGGGAGCGGATCTACGGCATGATCCAGAACCGCCCCGACTGGTGCGTCTCCCGGCAGCGCGCCTGGGGGGTCCCCATCCCCGTCTTCACCTGCGAAGGCTGCGGGGGGCTGGTGCTGAACGAGGCGATCGCCGATCACGTCTTCGGCCTCTTCTGCGCGCACGGCGCCGACGTCTGGTTCGAGCGCGAGGCGGGCGACCTCGTGCCCGCGGGCACGCGCTGCCCCTCCTGCGGCGGGCAGCGCCTGCGCAAGGAAAGCGACATCCTCGATGTCTGGTTCGATTCGGGGGTGAGCCATGCCGCGGTGCTCGAGGAGCGCGAGGAACTCGGCTGGCCCGCCGATCTCTACCTCGAGGGCAGCGACCAGCATCGAGGCTGGTTTCACAGCTCGCTGCTCACCGCGGTCGGAACGCGGGGGCGCGCCCCTTACGAAGCGGTGTTGACCCACGGCTTCGTGGTGGACGCCGAGGGGCGCAAGATGTCGAAGTCCCTGGGCAACGTGATCGCCCCCAAGGCGGTGATCGACCGCTTCGGGGCCGAGATCCTGCGCCTGTGGGTCGCCGCCTCCGATTACCGCGACGACATCCGCATCTCGGAGACCATCCTCTCCCAGCTGAGCGACGCCTACCGCCGGATCCGCAACACCTGCCGCTTTCTGCTCGGCAACCTCTACGACTTCGACCCGGCGCGCCATGCCGTACCCCCAGAGGCCGCCCTGGAGATCGACCGTCTCTTCCTTCACCGCTGGCAGCGCCTCGTGGAAAAGGCGCGCCGCGCTTACGACGAATACGAGTTCCATTCGATCTTTCACGGCCTGCACACTTTTTGCGCGAACGATCTCTCCGCCCTCTACCTCGACATCCTCAAGGACCGCCTCTACGCCTCGGCGGCCGCCTCGCCGCTGCGGCGGAGCGCCCAGACGGCGCTCTATCACCTGCTCGAGGGCATCACGCGGCTCGTCGCTCCGATCCTGCCGTTCACCGCCGAGGAGATCTGGCGTCACCTGCCGCCCCGCGACGGCCGGGAGGAGAGCGTGCACCTCTCCTCGCTGCCGGAACCCGACCCCGCCTGGGTCGACCCGGGGCTTGCCGAGCGCTGGGAGCCCGTCTTCCGCGTGCGCGGGGTGGTGACGCGGGCGCTCGAGCAGGCGCGCGCCGAGAAGCGGATCGGCCAGTCGCTCGAGGCGCGGGTGATTCTCGAGACGGCGGGCGAGCTTTACGCCCAGCTCTCGCCGTTTGCGGCCGAGCTGCCCGCGGTCTTCATCGTCTCCGCGGTCGAGCTCCTACGGGGCGAAGCCCCCGCCGGCGGGGAGGGGGCCGGGGAGGCGGGGGTCTCCGTGCGGGTCGAGCCGGCCCCCGGCCGCAAATGCGCCCGCTGCTGGGTCTTCGACCCCGCGGTCGGGGAGTTCCCCGATCACCCCGACATCTGCCCCCGCTGCCGCCGGGCCCTCGAGGAGTCCGCGTGAGACGGCAGGACCTCCGCGATCGCTTCCCGGGACTGGACGGCCTGCCGCGGCTTTTGCGCGTGGCCGGAGGCATTCTCGTCTTCGACCAGGCGACCAAGGCGCTCGTGCTTGCCGCCCTGCCTCCGGGAGGCAGCCTTCCCGTGATCCCCGGGTTCTTCGATCTGACCCACGTGCGCAACCCGGGCGGCGCCTTCGGCTTCCTCCAGCAGCTCGACCCCGCCGGGCGCCTCGTGCTGTTCGCGACGGCGTCGATCGCCGCCGTTCTCGTGCTCCTCGGCCTCTATCTGCAGACCCCTCCCTCGCAGAAGCGGCTTTCCTGGGGCTTGGCGCTCGTGTTCGGCGGGGCCCTGGGGAACCTCGTCGACCGTTTCCGCTTCGGGGAGGTGGTCGATTTCCTCGATCTCTACGTGGGGCGATGGCACTGGCCGGCCTTCAACGTCGCCGACAGCGCCATCACCGTGGGGGTGGGGCTCTTCGCCCTGCAGCTCTTTTTCCCGGCGCGCCGGCGGACGGAACCGCCGGACGGCGGTCGATGAGGCGAGGCGGAGCAGGGAGGCCATGGCCGAGGTTTCCTTCCGGGAGTTCAGGCAGTGGCTGGACGCCCTTGCCCGGCGGGAGGCGGCGGACCCCCCGCCCCCGGTCTTTCTGATCCACGGCGAGCCCTGGTTCGTGCGCGAGGCGTTCGACCGCCTCGTTGCGGCGCTCCTCCCCGGCGAGCAGGAGCGGTTCGCCCTCGAGGCGTTCGAGGGGGCGGCCGTTTCCGCGGCCGACGTCCTGGCCGCGCTGTGGACCTATTCGCTGCTCGGCCCGGGAAAAGTCGTCGTCTGGCGGGATGCGCCGCTCTTCGCCGAAGCCGCTCGCGCGGCGGCGCCCGTCGCGGAGGCACGCCGCGCGATGCCTGCGGGCGACCCGGGCCCGGAGGGTCCGCGGCGGCCCGAGGCCTCCGCTCTCGAGGGCGTCTCGGATGCCCGGCCCCTCGAGTCCCCCCGCCCCGAGCGTTCCGCCGAAAGCGCCGAGGCCGCCCGCCGGATCGAGGAGGCGCTCGCGCGGGGGGTTCCTGCCCGCCATCACCTGGTGCTCACCTGTACGGCGGTCGACCGGCGGCGGAGCCTTTTCCGGGCCCTGCAGCGCGGCGGGGTCGTCATCGACTGCTCCGTTCCGCGCGGGGAACGCCGCGCGGAACGGATCGCGCGGGAGGCGATCCTCGAGGAGCTGGCGCGTCCCCGGCTCGCCGCCGCGGGGAAAACCATGGGGCCCGCGGCCTTGGCGGCGCTGCGCGACCTGACCGGCTTCGAGCCCGGGGTCTTCGTCGCCCACCTGCAGACGCTGATCGCCTATGCCGGGGAGAAAACGGAGATCACGGCCGCGGACGTGACCGCGGTCCTCTCGCGTTCCCGGACCGATCCCCTCTTCGAACTCACCCAGGCGCTGGGGGACCGCGACCGCGATCGGGCGCGGGCGGTGCTGAAATCGCTTCTCGACGCCGGGACCCACCCCCTCGGGGTGCTCGCGGCGGTGACGAACCTGCTGCGACGGCTGATCGTCGCCGAGGATTTCCTGGCCGGGCCCGGCGCGGCCCTGCGGCGGAGGCGGCCGGAGTACGGCAGCTTTCAGAAGACCCTCTGGCCGGCGGTGCTCGAATACGACCGCGGGCTCGCGGGCGGGGGGGAGACCGGGGCGGATGCCGACGGGGAAACCGCGGGCGGGGGACTCCGGCTCGCCCGCAACCCGGGGAGCGCCTACCCCGTCTTCGTGCTCCTCGGGCAGGCGGCCGGCTTTTCCCGCGCCGAACTCGCCGCCTGCCTCACGCAGGCCGCTGCGGTGGAGGCGGCCCTCAAATCCTCCACGCTTGCGCCGCGGCTTGCGCTGGAGCGTCTGGCGGAGCGGATCTGCCGGCGGGGCGGCGGGGAGGGCTGACATGGGATTCTTCCGGCGGCGGGAAGAGGAACTCGCCCTGCGGATCCTGCGCTGGCAGCTCGCCCGGCGGTCGGGGCCTCCGCCCGCGGAGGCCGAGCTCCGGCGCCATGCGGCGCGCATCGTCGAGGAAGCGCACCGCATCGGCCGGGAGCGGGGAGGAAACCTCGTCGACATCCTGAAGGAGCTGGCCCGGGAAATGCTGGCCCGCAAGTGAGGGCGCGGGGGGCGACCGAGGAGAGGAGGGTTTCATGAGCCGGAACTGGAAAGAGTCGTTGCGCTGTGCGACCGCCTGTGCGCGCTGCGGCGGGGCGTTCGCGCCCGAGGATCCGCGCATCCTTTCGGTCTACGACCATGAACCGATCTGCCTGCCCTGCAAACGGCGGGAGGAGGAGCGGCCCGACTACGAGGAGCGCTCCCGCGAGGCGATCGGCGCCTGCCTGGCCGACGTCGAGGTCGCCTACGGCGACCCCGGAGGCTTCTGCTACCATCACTTCTACCCCTTCCGCTGCTGAGGGGGGGGTCAGAAATCCCAGGGGACGGGGTTGTCGTCGAGAAAATCGGTGACTCCCCGGCTGATGCGGTCGAGCGCCTCGAGATCCGCCTCATCGAGCCGCACGTCCATGGCGGCGGCGTTTTCGCGCACCTGGGCCTCGTTGCGGGCCCCGGCCACGGCGCAGGTGCCCGGCTGGGCGATCACCCAGGCGAGCGCGAGCTGCGCGAGACCGACCGACCGCCGCGCGGCGATCGGCCGCAGCTGCTCGAGGGCGCTGAGCACGCGGGGATAGATCTCCGGCCGGAAGAGGCGGTTTTTCGCGCGGTGGTCGCCGGCGGCGAAGCGCGGCTCCACCCCGAAGCGGCCGGCGAGAATGCCCTGGGCGAGCGGGGAGTAGGCGAGGATCGTGATCCCGTGCTCGCGGCAGAAGGCCGCCGCGTCGCGCTCGACGTGCCGCCAGAAGAGGGAATAGGGCGGCTGCAGGCTGTCGATGCGGCCCCAGGCGAGCGCCTCTTCGAGCTGGGCGCGCGAGAAATTGGAAACCCCGATCGCCCGGATCTTGCCCTGCGCCTGAAGGTCGTTCAGGGCGGCCATCGTCTCCGCGATCGGCACCCGAGGGGTCGAAAAGCTCGTCGAGGGCCAGTGGATCTGGTAGAGGTCGATGCGATCCGTCCGGAGGTTCTGCAGCGAGCGCTCGCAGGCCGCGATCACCTGGTCATAGCGCAGATGGTTGGCGAAGACCTTGGTGCAGTAAACCACCTGATCGCGCAGCCCGGCCGTGGCCGCGGCCAGCATGCGCTCCGAGTGCCCCCGCCCGTAGACCTCGGCCGTGTCGAAGGCGTTGATGCCGACCTCGACCGCGGCGCGGATGGCGCGGCGGGTTTCGGCGTCGTCGATGCCGGCCCACATCTCTTTTCCGGCCTGCCAGAGGCCCATGACGATCGGCGAGATGCGGATGCCGCTTCGCCCGAGCGGGCGGTCTGCCCTGGGGGGGACCATGGCGTTTTCCTTTCGGTCGGGTTCGGGGAGCCCGGTTCTCGATCGCGCCCCCGAGCATACGCCGCGGCCGCTCGATCCTCAAGAGCGGAATTTGACAACGCTTTCCCCCGGCCCTATAGCCGTAAGGAAGCGCCCGACCGAGGATGGCCGTCCATGTACCTCGCCCGTCGCGTCCACCGGGGGAGAACCCGTTACATCCTCCGCGAGTCCGTTCCCGCCGCGGAAGGGTTCCGGCACCGCGATCTCTGCGATCTCGGGCCGGACCCGCAGCGCTACCTCGTCTACCCGGGGGGCAACGCCTTTTGCTTCGCCGAGGAGCTGCTCGAAGCGCTCCACGACGGCGGGGTCGAGCCCACGACGGAGGAGCTGGAGGATCTCTTCTGGCCCTTCCTCGAGGAGACCGTGCGCCGCCGCCTCGAGCCCTTCCGCCGCCGGGAACAGCGCCTCCGGGGTGACCGCCGCCCGCGCCGTGACGCCCCCGCGGCGGACGTCCACCCTTTCGATCGCCGCCGCCTCTTCTTCCTGCGGACCGGCCAGACCGACCTGCGGGGGATCGAGCGCCTGCCGGCCTCGCTCTGGGAGCGGTTTGCGGGGAAGTCGCGCGACGAAATCGAGCAGGGGTTCATGGACCAGGAGGCCGCCCTTCGGCCGCGCGAGGTCAAGGCCTACACTTTCGCCGCTTTCGACCTGCAGCGCTTCTTCCCGCAGCGCTACGCCCAAGAGAGTCCCCAGCTTCTCGACGCCGAGGCGATGGACGAGCGTTTCCTCGAGAGCCTCTGCGGGCTGCTCGAGGATGCGCGCTTCTGGGGCGGGTTGGAGCCCCGCGAGCGGCTGCGGAGCTATCTCTCGCGCTATGTCGTGATGTACTTCGACTTCGATTTCGGCCTCCCCCCGCTGGCGGAGTTTCTCCAGGAGTTCCTCCGGCGCCGGCAGGCCTTCCGCCCCGCCGCCCACCGCCCCCCGGAGCCGGAAGCCGTCGCCGAGGCCTTCGGCCGGCCGGTTGCCGAGCTGAAAGCCCTGAACCGCCGCCAGCTCGCGCGGCTCTACCGGAGGCGGGCGCGCGAGCTGCATCCCGACCGGGGCGGCAGCCACGAACGCTTCATCCGCCTCGCCGAAGCCTACCAGGAGCTGCTCCGCGGCCGACGCTGAGCCCTTCCCGCGGGGGGCGCCTTTCGCCCGGAAAAAGAGAGAGGCTTGCGCCATGTTCGACTTCGATGCCGTGATCGACCGCCGCGGCACCGCCAGCGAAAAATGGGAGCGCTACGCCGGACGCGACATTCTTCCGATGTGGGTCGCGGACATGGACTTCCGCTCGCCGCCGGTCGTCATCGCCGCCCTGCAACGCCGGCTGGATCACGGGGTCTTCGGCTACACCGCGCCCCCGGCCGGCCTCGTGGAGGCGATCCGCGCCCATCTCGCCGCGACCTACGGCTGGGAGGTGGGCCCCGAGTGGATCGTCTTTCTGCCGGGCCTCGGCACCGGCCTGAACGTCGTCTGCCGCGCGGTCGGCGAAGACCACGACGACGTCCTCACGCTCGTGCCGATCTACCCCCCGTTTCTCGCCGCGCCCCGCTTCGCCCGGCGCGGCCTGGTCGCCGTCCGCCTCGCCGAGTCGCAGGGCCGCTGGGAGATCGATTTCGAGCGGCTCGAGGCGTCGCTCACCCCGCGCAGCCGCCTGTTCCTTTTCTGCAACCCCCACAACCCCGTGGGCCGGGTCTACCGGCGCCGGGAACTCGAGGCCGTGGCCGAATTCTGCCTCCGCTCCGGCCTCACGGTCTGCTCGGATGAAATCCACGCCGGCCTCGTTCTCGAGCCCGGCCTCGAGCATCGGCCGCTCGCCACCCTCGACCCGGAGATCGCCCGCCGCACGATCACCCTGCTGTCGCCCAGCAAGACCTTCAACCTGGCGGGACTGGGTTGCGGCTTCGCCGTGATTCCCTCCGAGGAGTTGCGCCGGCGCTTCCGCCGCGCGATGGCCGGGATCGTGCCGATGATCAACCCCTTCGGGTATGCGGCCGCGGAGGCGGCTTACCGCGAGGGCGAGCCCTGGCGGCGCGCCCTGGTCGCCTACCTGCGCGAAAACCGCGACCGGCTGACCCGCACGCTGTCCGCCCTGCCGGGCGGGCTCGCCGCGGCCCCGGTCGAGGGGACCTACCTCGCCTGGATCGACGTTCGCGCCAGCGGGCTGAGGGAGCCGGTCGCCTTCTTCGAAAAGGCGGGGGTGGGATTGCAGGACGGCCGGGAATTCGCGGGGCCCGGCTTCGTGCGGCTCAATTTCGGCTGCCCCCGAAGCCTGCTGGAGATCGCCCTCGAGCGGATGGCGCATGCGCTCGAGGAAGCGTTTCGCCGCGGCGCTTGACAGCCGAAAGGCCCGTGGACTAAAAGCGCGCGGTCGACGCCGCCCGAGGGCGGAAACGGATCGCGCAAGGAGGCACACGAAAGGGCCATGGGCTGCGGCGGGCGGAGGCGGGGAACGGGGCCGAAGAAAGCGCTGCGCGGCGTGGCGTTTTTGCGGCGGCGGATCCTGCTCGGGGGGGCGTTGTGGCTCTTTGCCGCCGCGGTCGGCCAGGCGGCCGATCTCTCCCTTCCCCCCGTCAACCTGGGGGACACGAATTTCCAGGACGGCATCGCCTTCCCGGGCTGGCTCGTTCAGGAAACCCTGAGCCTCTACCGCGCCGGGAGCTTCCGCGACGCCGACGGCGGCCGGCGACCGGGGGAAAACCGCGTGGAAATCCTCTCCGCCGTCACCCATGTCGCCTGGATGAGCCGGGCGAAGCTGCTCGGCGCCTGGTACGGGGTGGAGGTCCTCGTGCCGCTCGCGCGGATCGAGGTCGACACCGACTTCGGCCCGCGGGATACGGACCGCGGCCTGGGCGACGTCACGGTCTGCCCCGCCTTCCTCCAGTGGCCCGAGGTGAAGCTCGGCGAAGGCTCCCTCTTCCAGCGGGTGAACCTCCTCTTCAAGCTTCCGACCGGCGACTACGAGAGCCGCTCCGCGGTCAACGTCGGCGCCAATCTCGTGAGCTTCAACCCCTACTATGCGGCGACCTGGGTGCCGGTGCCGCGTCTCGAGGCGAGCACGCGCGTGCACCTCCTCTACAACTTCGAGCACCGCGACCCCCCCGACCGCCTCGGGGCCGGGCGCGCCCAACCGGGGCAGGCCCTGCATGCCAATGTCGCGGTCTCGATCGAAGTGGTCGAGGGGCTGCGCCTGGGGCTTTCGGGCTACGGGTTGAAACAGGTGAGCGACGACCGCCTCGACGGGGAGAGCCTTCCCCGCTCGCGCGAGCGGGTCTTCGGCATCGGCCCCGGCCTCAAATTCCGGTGGGGGTCCTGGTCGGTGTTTCTCCACGCCTACCGCGAGTTCGAGGCCGAAAACCGCCCCCAGGGGGCCAAGGGGGTCTTCCGCCTGGCGAAGACCTTCTAGGCCTTCCCGGGAATTTCCGCTCTCTTCAGCAGCCGCAGCGCATTGCGGCGCAGGATCTTTTCCTTCTCTTCCGCCCGAAGCCCCGCTCGGCCCACACTCGCCAGCGCGTCGCGCGTGAAGTGCCGCCCGCCGGAGGCGTCCATCGGGGCATCCGAGCCGAAGAGCACGCGCTCGGCGCCGAAGAAGGAGACGGCCGTCTCGATCATCTGCGGGGCGATTCCCTGCGTGGCCGTGTCGCAGTAGAAGTTTCGGAAATGCTCGATGTAGGGGGGGCGGATCGTGGTCGGCTGCCGCCTGCCGGTGTTTTGCTCGAAGTAGTCCCAGCCGTACTGCATGCGCTGGGCGAAGAGGGGGACGAGCGCCCCGTGATGGTGGGTCACGAGCTTCAGCGCGGGGTGGCGCTCGAAGACGCCGGCGAAGACGATCCGGACCATGGCGGCCGAGCTGTCCTGCAGCCAGGAAAGGGTCTGCCAGATCTGGTAGCGCGACTCGCGCTCATCCGCGTAATCGGGGACGGTCGCCGGGCGCGAGGGGTGGATCCAGAGCGGCGCATCGCGCTTTTCGGCTTCGGCGTAGAGCGCCTCGAGGTCGGGGTGGTCGGGCCGCTTGACCGTGGGGCCGACGACGAAGAGCCCGCCCGCCATGCCGAGGTCGTCGAGCGCGCGCCGGAATTCCGCGAGGAGCACATCGCGGTTCGTGGTGGGCAGGACGGCGACCGCCGTGAAGCGGTCCGGGTGCCGCGCCGCCGTGGCGGCGAGATCGTCGTTCAGCAGGCGCGCCGCCTCGAGGCAACGGCGGGGGTCGGACCAGACGGCGGGGGCGGTCTCGAGCCACGGCAGCGGCACGAGAACGGAGTGGGCGACGCCGCATTCCTCCATCAGGGCCAGGCGCCGGTCGGGGTCGATCAGCTCGGCGGTGTTCGCAAAGAGGGCGCGGAAGGGGTGCGGCCGCGATCCCCCGTGGGACTCGAGGAAGTCGATCGCCCGCAGGCTCGAAAAATGGCAGTAGAAATCGACGACCCCGGCGGCCGGGGCGGCGGCCGGGGCGGCGACCGCCGGCCGGGGCCGGCCGAAAAGCCCGGTCGCCGCGGCGGCGAGGAGGCTCTGGAGAAAGCGGCGTCGCTCCATGGACCTTCCCCCTTCTTTCCCCGCTCACAGCTTGTAGCCGATGCGGCGGAGCAGTTCCCGGCGCTTCTGCACATCGGCCTCGCCTTCGATCCCCTTGGAGGCGAATCCGTCGATGACGCCCAGGATTCCGCGTCCCTGCGCCGTGCGGCCGACCACGACCTGGACGGGGTTCGCCGTGGCGCAGAAGATGCGGCAGACTTCCGGGACCTGCTTCACCGCGTTCAGGACGTTGATGGGGTAGAGCCCGCGGAGGAAAATGAGGAAGGCGTGGCCCGTGCCCAGCGCGAGGGCGTTTCTCTGCGCCAGTTCGACCAGCGCCGGGTCGGTTCCCGAGCGGCGCACCAGACAGACGTCGGAGGCTTCGCAGAAGGCGATGCCGAACTTCGCCCCCGGGACGGCTCCCACCAGGGCCTCGTGGAGGTCCTCTACGGTCTTGATGAAATGGGACTGGCCGAGGATCAGGTTGTGCGCCTCGGGGTTTTCGATCGGGACGACCTCGATGGCGATGTCCATGGGTTCCTCCTTTCGTGTGCGGAAACGGGATCAGCCGCCGATCGATTGCATCTGGCAGCAGACGTGCGCCGCCTCGCCGGCGGCGAGGGCGTGGTCGGAGGGTTTGTGGCGGGTCGCCGCAAGAAAGACCGCGGCCAGTTCCTCGTCGGTCGCCCCGGCGCGCAGCGGCCCCTTGAGATCCTCCTCGCGGTCCGAGAGCAGACAGGGGCGGAGGCTTCCGGCGGCGGTCAGCCGCAGGCGGTTGCAGCGGCGGCAGAAATGGTGGCTGATCGCGGGGATGAAGCCGATCTCGCCCGCGGCCCCCGGCACCCGCCAGCGTTGCGCCGGCCCGTCCATTTCGTCCCGGGGGACGGGCGCAAGCTCGCCCAGCGGGGCGAGGCGGCGCCGGATTTCGGGGACGAGCAGGGGGGCGCGTGCGCTCAGGCGCGAGCGGCCGATCGGCATGAACTCGATGAACCGGACATGGAGCGGCCGCGCAAGCGACAACCGTGCGAGATCGAGCAGCTCATCCTCGTTCACGCCGGGCAGCGCGACCACATTGATCTTGACGGGGTGGAGGCCCGCGGCGAGGGCGGCGTCGATGGCGGCGAGCACCCGGCCCAGGGCGTCGACCCCGGTGATCTCCCGGTAGCGTTCGCGCTTCAGGGTGTCGAGGCTCACGTTGACCCGCCGGAGCCCGGCCGCGATCAGCCGCTCGAGGTGCTCCTCGAGCAGCAGCCCGTTGGTCGTGAGCGAAAGGTCGCGGATGCCGGGGAGGCGGTGGATTCCGGCGAGCAGGGTCGGAAGGTCGCGGCGCAGGAGGGGCTCGCCCCCCGTGATGCGGATCTTTTCGATCCCCAGGCGCACGCCGATCCGTACCAGCCGCAGGATTTCCTCGTAGCGCAGGATCTCCGCGTGCTCGAGCCGGCGGCCGTCCTCGAGGGGGGTGCAATAGGCGCAGCGCAGGTTGCAGCGGTCCGTGACCGAAATCCTGAGGTAGTTCAGGCGCCGGTTGCAGGGGTCGATCAGCGTCTGCGGCACATCCCGGTGCATGGCGTCGGTCCGGGGGGTCGGATGCGGCGGCCGGCCGGGGCCCTCCCCCGGCGTGCGGCCGGTCTCACTGTAACAGCCGCCAGCCCGCCTCGGCGGTTTCGGCGATCGGCAGCAGGGTCGAAAATCGGCTCACCTCGAAGACCTCGCGTACATGGGGGGTGGGCCCGCACAGAACGACCCGCCCCCCCCGCGGGGCGAGCGTTTTCAGCGCCAGGAGGATCACCCGCAGCCCGGCGCTGCTGATGTAGTCGAGGCGGCTCAAGTCGAAGAGCAGCCGCCGCTTGCCTTCATCCAGCGCCTGACGCACCCGGCGCTCCACCTCCGGCGCGGACTCCGCATCCAGCCGTCCGCTCAGGCGGATGCAAAGGGCGTCCTCTTTCTCCTCCCAGGCGATCTCCATCCCCCTTCCTCCCTTCGGGATGCGAGGGCTCAGGGGCCGCCGCGGGACGTCCGCGCCCAGGCGAGGATCGCCTCGACCAGCCCCTCGATGGTGTAGACCGGAGCCTCGACCGCGACCTGCAGCCCCGCGCGCCGCGCCGTCTCGGCCGTGATCGGGCCGATGCAGGCGCAGGGGATGCCCGCGATCAGGCCGGGGAGGCGCGCGGGGGGAAGCAGGTCCAGGAAGTGGGTGACGGTCGAGGAACTCGTGAAGGTGATCAGATCCAGGGTGCGCTCCTCGAGTCGGGCGAGAAGCCCCCGGGGATCGGTCTCCGCGGGCAGCGTCCGGTAGGCTTCGACCTCGCGCACCACGGCCCCCAGCGCCGAAAGCTCCCGGGGCAGAACGGGTCGGGCTTCCGCGGCGCGCGGCAGGAGCACGATGCGCCCGGAGAGCGCCTCACGCCGGAAAGCCTCCACGACCGCCTCGGCGCGGTAGGTTTCGGGGACGAGGTCGCTAAGGATGCCGTGGCGTCTGAGCCGCTCGGCGGTCGCCGGGCCGATGGCGGCCGTTTTGACCCCGGCGAGCGCCCGGGCGTCGCGGCCGGCCGCCTCGAGGCGCTGGAAGAACGAATCGACGCCGTTCACGCTGGTGAAGACCACCCAGTCGGTGGCGGGAAGCTCGGCGATCGCCGCATCGAGCGGCCGCCAGTCGGCGGGGGGCGCGATCCGGATGGCCGGTGTCTCCAGGCACTCGGCGCCCAAGGCGGACAGGCGCCGGAGGAGGTCGCTCGCCTGCTCGCGGGCGCGGGTGACGACGATCCGGAGGCCGAAGAGGGGCCGTCGTTCGAACCAGCGCAACTGCTCCCGCAGGCGCACCACCTCCCCGACCACGATCAGCGCGGGCGGCCGGATGCCGGCCTCGCGGGCGCGCGCGGCGATGTCCGCCAGGGTCCCGGTCACGGTCTGCTGTCGCGGCGTCGTCCCCCAGCGCACGACGGCGGCCGGGGTCGCCGGGTCGCGGCCGTGCGCGGTCAGGGCGGAGGCGATGGCGGGCAGGGTGTTGACCCCCATGAGGAAGACGAGGGTCCCTCCCCCGCGGGCGAGGCACTCCCAGTCGATCCCCGAGCCGGGCTTGGCGGGGTCCTCGTGCCCGGTGACGAGGCTGATGGTCGAGGTGAGCCGCCGGTGGCTCAGGGGGATTCCCGCGTAGGCCGGGGCGGCGACCGCGGAGGTGACCCCCGGGACGACTTCGAAGGGGATGCCCGCCCGGGCGAGCGCCTCGGCCTCTTCGCCGCCGCGGCCGAAGACGAAGGGGTCGCCGCCCTTCAGGCGCACCACGGTCTTCCCGGCGCGTGCCCGGTCGACCAGCAGGGCGTTGATCCGCTCCTGGGAAAGGGCGTGGTCGCCGGCCTGCTTGCCGGCATAGATTCTCTCCGCGCCGGGCGGCGCGTGGCGCAGCAGCTCGGGGGCGGCGAGGTGGTCGTAGACCACCACCTCCGCCCGGCCGAGGCATTCGACCCCCCGAAGCGTGATCAGACCCGGATCGCCGGGTCCGGCGCCCACGAGGTAGACGGTGGCGGGGTTCATGGCCGTCCTTTCGCCCCGAGTGCGGCGAGGATGTCGGCCGCGCCCCGCTCGAGGAGCTCTTCGGCCAGCGCGGCGCCGAGCTCCTGCGCCCGCCCGGCATGGCCGCGGATGGCCCCGCTGACGAGGCGCTCGCCGTTCAGGTCGGCTACGAGACCCCGCAGCTCGATGGCCTCGCCCTCGAGCACGGCGAAACCGGCGATCGGCACCTGGCAGCCGCCCCCGATGCGCTGCAGAAAAGCACGCTCCGCGGCGACCACGGTGCGGGTAGGGGCATGGTCGAGAGGGGCGACCCGCTCGGCCGTGCGCGGGTCGCCCTCGCGGATCTGGACGCAGAGCGCCCCTTGCCCGACCGCGGGCAGCAGCCGCTCGGGCTCGAAGCGTTCGCAGATCCGGGCGGCGAGGCCGAGTCGGTTCAGCCCCGCCGCGGCCAGCACGACCGCGTCGAGATCGCCGGATTCGAGTTTGCGCAGGCGCGTTTCCACGTTCCCCCGCACCGGGAGCAGTTCGAGATCGGGCCGCAGGCGCCGCAGCTGGGCGGCGCGGCGCAGGCTGCTCGTCCCCACGCGGCTTCCCGGGGGAAGCTCGGCGAGGCGTTCGCCGCGGCGGGAGACCAAGGCGTCGCAGGGGTTCTCGCGCGCGGGGATCGCCCCGAAGGTCAGCCCGGCCGCCGTTTCCGCGGGAACGTCCTTCAGGCTGTGGACGGCGAGGTCCGCGCGACCCGCGAGCAGGCTCTCCTCGATTTCCTTCACGAAGAGCCCCTTGCCGCCCACGGCGGCGAGCGGGGCGTCGAGAAAACGGTCGCCCTGGGTGCGGATGATCTCGAGGCGGACCTCGAGGCCGGGCCAGCGCCGCTCGATCGCCTCCCGCACCGCCTCGGCCTGCCGGAGGGCGAGCGGGCTGCCCCTGGTGCCGATGACGAGGGGATCGCCCATCAGCTTCTGCAGCCCGTGCAGCTTCCGGCGCTGCAGGAGCCGCAAGCGGACCCGGCCGCCTTCTTGACGGTCTGGCCGCCGGAACCCTTGCTGACGAAGCCGCAGACGGAAACCCGCTTGCGGACGCGGGCGCTGCGGCATTTGCGGCAGACCACCTTATCGTTTCCCAGCACGAGGCACTCGAAGTCTTCGCCGCACTTTTCGCAATGGTATTCGTAGATCGGCATGTTCCTCCTTCGATCACGCCGGGCCGGCCGGACCGGAAGAGACGGCCGAAGCGATGGCGACATTCGAAGATAACGGCTTAAAGGCGAAAAACAAGACGATGTCAAGGCGAACCCGGGCGCTCCCGGGTGGAGGTCGGCGGGGGGCTGCCGAAGGCTTCCGCGGCGGCCCCGAAGAGCCGTTCTTCCGCCAGGCCGCAGATCAGGTGGCCGAGAAGCTGATGCGCTTCCTGGACGCGTGGGGGGTCCGTGGATTCGACCCGCAGCACGATGTCGGCCCCTGCCCGCGCGAGGCGTCCCCCCCGGCCGGTGAGGGCGATCGTCCGGAGGCCCCGCTCCCGGGCGGCGGCGATCCCCGCGAGCACGTTCGGCGATTCCCCGCTCGTGCTGAAGGCCCAGGCGACGTCACCGGGCCGGCCGAGGGCCAGGACCTGACGGGCGAAGACCTGCTCGAAGCGGGAATCGTTGGCGATGCTCGTCACCACCGAGCCGTCCGTCGTCAGGGCGACGGCGGCGGCGGGCGGGCGGTCGAAGCGGAAGCGGTTCACGAATTCGGCCGCGAAATGCTGGGCGTCCGCCGCGCTCCCCCCGTTGCCGAAGAGCAGCACTTTCCCCCCCTGCGTGAGGCAGGCGGCGATCGTCTCGGCGGCCAGGAGGATTAGCCGGCGCTGGGCGTCCACGGCCTGCCGGACCACCCGCAGGTGCGTTTCCAGCGCCGCCTCGAGCCAGCGTTCCGGAGGGATCACGACGCGGCCTCCCCCCCGGAATCGGCACCGATCCGCCGCCGCAGCGCGGCGACCTCGTCGGCGAGGTCGCCGCCCAGGCGGCAGGCCGCCTCCAGCTCCGCGAGCGCCTCCTCGAGACGGTCCGCCCGGAGGTAGAGCCGGCCGAGACGCTCGCGCACGCCCGCGTCGCCGGGAGCCAGCCGGGCGCTTTCCCGGCAGAAGAGCAACGCGATCTCCTCGTTTTCCCCCGTGGCCCCGTAAAGGGCGCCCAGCCGCGAGAGCGCCTGGGCGTCGGCGGGGTTCACCTGGACGGCCTTCTGGTAGGCCGAGACGGCCAGCCGCGGGTTTCCGGTCCGCTCGTGGCACTCCCCGAGGAGCCGGAAGACGGACGATCCCCGGCCGCCCCGTCGCGCGGCCTCCTCGAGGTGGTTCCGTGCGGCCTCGGCCTGTCCGAGCGCGAGGTAGGTCTTGCCCAGCTCGAGATGGATCTCGTAGACGCCGGAGCGCAGCTCCCCTGCGCGGAGAAAGAAGCCGAGGGCGGTTTCCAGGCGCCCGTTCAGGGCATGGACCAGGCCGACGTTGTAGACGGCCATGTACTCGGTGCGGTCGAGGCGGATCGCCGCCGAGAAGCGCTCGAGGGCGGCATCGTAGTCGCCGCGCATCGCCAGGCAGACGCCGAGGCTGTTCAGGACGTTCACGTGGGCGGGGTCGAGGCGGAGCGCACGCTCGAATTCGGCCTGGGCCCCCTCGAGATCCCCCGCTTCGAAACGCCGGTCCCCGCTGATGTTGAGGGTGGTGGCGTCGAAGAGGGCGCACCCGCCGGGGCCGTAGAAAGCGGCGTGATCGAGGGCGAGACGCGCGTTTTCGAAGATCCGCGGCCGGGCGTCGTCCAGCGTGGGGTAGAGGGCGATCCCGGCCAGCGGGGAGACGGCCGTGAGTTCCTCGATTTCACGCTGCAGGAGCGCGGCGAAATCCAGGCACGCCTGGGCATCCGCGCCCGGCAGGATCACGGCGAGCTCGCCTTGCTCCTCGATCCCCCAGAGGCTCCCCGGACGGCGGCGGGCGGATGCCGGCTGCGCGAGCCCCTGCGGCTCGGGGGGCCGGGGCGGGGGTTCGCACTCGGCCCCCGGCCGCCGCCAGAGGACCACCCCGAAGCGGTCCAGGCGGTTGAGCGTTTCGGCGGCCGCGCGGCGAAAGGCCTCCCCGCGGGGAAGGTCGGGGAAGATCCCGGCGAAGAAGGAGTCCGGCAGGATTTCCCCCCGCGGCGGACCGCCCCGGCCCGTCTCCTCGACGGGGGGCGACTTGAGGAAGCCGCGGGAGGGCTCCACGGGTTCGGGCGACCAGCGGTTACCGGCGTTCATGCCGAGTCCGCCCCCTCCCCCAGGATCCGCGCGAGCGCCGCGACGATCCACGCCTCCTCCTCGGGCAGGACCGTCCGCAGATCGAAGATCACCGCCTCTTCCTCGATGCGCACGACGATCGGCGGCTCCGAGCGCCTGAGCGCCGACTCGAGACGGTGGGCGGGCAGCCCCTCGATCCGCACCCGCAGGCCGGGGCTGGGCAGATCGAGCAGCGGCAGGGATCCGCCGCCCGCTTTCGAGGAGAGCCGGCGGATGTCGACCGCAAGCCGCGGGTCCCCGAGCGCGGCCAGCCGCCCGCGCAGCGCCTCGGCCCGGGGCAGAAGGGCGGTTTCGCTCTCCGTCAGCAACCGGAGGGTGGGGATCTCGCGCACGGCCTCGGCCTCTTCGCGGTAGAGGCGCAGGGTGCCCTCGAGGGCGGCGAGCGTCAACTTGTCGATGCGCAACGCCCGGTTGAGCGGGTTCTTGCGGATCGCCTCGATCAGGTCCCGGCGGCCGACGATGACCCCGGCCTGCGGCCCGCCGAGCAGCTTGTCGCCGCTGAAGGTCACGACGTCGGCGCCCGCGGCGACCGATTCCTGAACCGTCGGCTCCTTGAGCAGCCCGTAGCGGGAGAAGTCGACGAAGGTCCCGCTGCCCAGGTCCTCCATCACCGGCAGCCCGTGCCGCCGCCCGAGGGAGACGAGCTCGGCGAGTGCGACCTGGGCCGTGAAGCCGACGATGCTGTAATTGCTCCAGTGCACCTTGAGCAGAAGGGCCGTTTCCGCGCCGATCGCCGATTCATAGTCCCGGAGGTGGGTGCGGTTGGTGGTGCCCACCTCGCGCAGCCGGGCCCCGCTCTTGGCCATCACCTCCGGGATGCGGAAGGAGCCGCCGATCTCGACGAGGTCGCCGCGCGAGACGACGACCTCCCGGCCGCGGGCGAGGGTTTCCAGGCTGATCAGCACCGCGCCGGCGTTGTTGTTGACGACCATCGCGTCTTCGGCGCCGGTGATCTCGCAGAGCAGGTCCCGGACGGCGCTGTAACGCGAGCCTCTCTTGCCCCGCTCGAGATCGTACTCGAGGTTCGCGTAGTGCCGGGCCACCTCCTGCACCCGCGCCAGAGCGGCCTCGGCCAGGAGCGAACGGCCGAGATTCGTGTGGATCACCACCCCCGTGGCGTTCACGACCCGGCGCAGGTTGGGGCGCATCCGCCGCCGCACCGCCTCCCGGAGCCGCTGCTCCCAGACGGAAAGGGCGGGGGGGTCCCCGGCGGCTTCCGGGGAGAGCAGGCGGCGGCGCTCGGCGTCGATCACTTCGCGCGCCGCCTGCGTGAGCACCGAAGGCGGGACGCCGGCGAAGTCGGGGTTTCCCCGTGCCGTCTCGAGGAGACGGTCCACCGCGGGCAGCCGCCGCAAGCGCTCTTGTCGTTCCTCCGGGGAAAAATCCGCATCCCGGTTCACGGTGGGTTTCCTCCCGATCGGCTGCGCCCTCAGGCCGCCGCGGCCCCGAGCGGCCCGAAGGCGAAGACGCTGAGCGGCAGCGCATCCAGGACCCGGGGGAGCCGCTCGGCGGCGATGCCGAGCGCCTGGAGCCGGGGGGCGAGCGCCGAGAGCTCGGGGCGGTCCTTCTGCAGCCCGGCGTGAAAGCGGTGGAAGATCAGGTTGCCGAGGGCGACGAGCTGGCAGAGTTCCTCCCGGCGCACCGCCTCGTCGGGTTGGTGGTGGCGGCGGATCGTCTCGGCGAGGGTCTCGGGGAACGACCAGCGTGCGGCGAGCTCGTATCCCGCCTCGCAGTGGGTCGTCGCCAGCACCGCCTGCTCCGCGGAAAGAAAGTCGCCGGCCGGCGTTTCCGTCAGGTGCCGGTAGAAGAGGGGGGCGGCCTCGGCCACGAACTGGTCGAGGACGGCCTTGCCGATGTCGTGCAAGAGCCCCGCCGTGTAGGCCAGGCCGGGACGGATCGTCTGCGTCGCCCGCGCCAGCTGTTCGCAGACGGCCGCCGTGCCCACGGCGTGACGGTAGAGGCCGCCCCGGCAGAGCGAGTAGCCGGCCGAGGGCTGCGAGAAGGTCCGCTCGATCGCGGCGGCGATCACGAACTGTGCGAGCAGGTTCACCCCGAGGAACATCAGGGCGTGGTCGATCGATTCGATCGGGGTGCGGTTGGCGAACATGACCGAGTTGGCGACTTTCAGGGTCTGCGCGGAGAGCACCTGGTCGGTGCGCAGCTCGGCGGCGAGCAGGCGGATGTCGTATTCCTCTTCGTCGATCAGCCGCAGGATCTTGAGCGCGGCCTGCGGGATCGGCTGCAGGCGCTCGATCGCCAGCGCGATCTCCTCCGGTCGGGGGGCACGGGGGGGCCGGTCCGAGGCGGGCGCCTCGATGCCGGTCGGCTCGATCCCCCAGGCCCAGCGTTCCATGTCCAGCTGGAGGCGGCTCGAGAGATAGCCCCCCGTCTCGGCCCGCTCGACGGCCACCCCCGCCTCTTGCAGCAACCGCTCGGTGATCTCCGCCGTGCGGCCGCCGATGTTGAGGTTGAGGTCGATCTCCTCGATGGGGCCCACGAGCGCGCCCCCGGCGATCACCGCCCGCAGACTCGGGCGGCGCGCGCCGGCCTCCTTGAGACGCCGAAGGAAGAGAGGAACGCCGCTCGAGGCGTATTTTTCGGGGTGAAGGAAGCCTTCGGCCGCCGTCGGCTCGGGGAGAAGAAAGTGCGCCATTCCCCCCGTGCCGGTGCGCGGGTCGAAGGCGGCGAGCCCGACGCAGCTTGCGAGGTAGGCCTCGAGGAGGAGCGGCTGGGTGTGACCGATGAAGAAACAGCCGGCGCTCACGTGGTGGCGCTTCATCGAACGGGGACTCCACGGCTCGGATCCGCCGGCGGGATCCGGTGGCTCCGGTGTCTGACGCTTCGGAAATAATTGACTTTCCATAGCACGGAAATGCCGATCCTGCAACCGTTTTTTCCGGTCTCCCCCGATCCGCCGCGCGGGCCGAAGCGCGCGCCCGCAGGCTTTCTCCCGCGGCAGAAATCGGCTATAGTGGCCGCGAAGAGCGTTTTCCCTGGAGGGGGCAGGGCATGCGGAGCCTTCTCGTCACCGGCGGCTGCGGCTTCATCGGGTCGAATTTCATCCGCTTCCTTTTCCGCGAGGCGGGCTTCGCCGGGAGCGTCGTCAACCTCGACAAGCTCACCTACGCCGGGAACCCCGAGAACCTCGCCGACATCGCGCGCGACTTCCCCGACCGCTACGCCTTCGTCCGGGCCGACATCTGCGATCGCGGCGCCGTCGACGAGGCGCTCGAGCGCTGGGCCGTGGACACGATCTGCCACTTCGCCGCCGAGTCCCACGTCGACCGCTCCATCGTCGCGCCGGATGCCTTCATCCGCACGAACGTGGAGGGTACCTTCGTCCTGCTCGAGGCGGCGCGGGAGCGGAAGACGGCGCTGCACCGCTTTCACCACGTGAGCACCGACGAGGTCTACGGCTCGCTCGGGCCCGAGGGCCTCTTCACCGAGGAGAGCCCCTACCGGCCGAACAGCCCGTATTCGGCCTCCAAGGCCGCCTCCGACCACCTCGTGCGCGCCTATCACCACACCTACGGCCTTCCGGTCACCGTCTCCAACTGCTCGAACAACTACGGCCCCTACCAGTTCCCGGAAAAGCTCATCCCGCTGATGATCCTGCACGCCGCGGCTGGCAAACCGCTTCCGGTCTACGGCCGGGGGGTGAACGTGCGCGACTGGCTGCACGTCGAGGACCACTGCCGGGCGCTCTGGCTCATCCTGCAACACGGCCGGGAAGGCGAAGTCTACAACGTCGGCGGCCGTTGCGAGAAGACGAACCTCGAGACCGTCCAGCGCATCTGCGATCTCCTGGACGAGATGCTCCCCGACGGGCGGCTCGCCCCCCGGCGGCAGTTCATCCGCTTCGTGGCCGACCGGCCGGGCCACGACCTGCGCTACGCGATCGATTGCGGCAAGATCGAGCGCGAGCTCGGCTGGCGGCCGCGCGAGACCTTCGACAGCGGGCTGCGCAAGACGATCGCCTGGTACCTCGAACACCGCGAGTGGGTCGAACGCGTCCAGAGCGGCGAGTACCGAAGCTGGATGCAGCGCCACTACGGGGGGTGAAGCCCATGGACGTGGCGGAAGCGGGTGCGCGCATCGTCTTCCCTCTGGATGTCGCCTCCGAAGGCGAGGCGCGTCGCTGGGTCGAGGAGCTCTCCGGCTGCGTCGGGGTGTTCAAGGTGGGGCTCGAGCTCTTCGTCCGCTGCGGGCCGGCGATCGTCGCCTGGATCCGGGAACGCCACCCCGGGGGCGTCTTCCTCGATCTCAAGCTCCACGACATCCCGCAGACGGTGGGCCGTGCGATGGAGGCGATCGCCGCGACCGGCGCGCGCTGGGCGACGGTGCACTGCGGGGAGAACCCGGCGATGCTCGGGGCGGCGGTCGAAGCCGCGGCCGGCCGGGTGGGGGTGCTCGCCGTGACCCTGCTCACGAGCGTGGGGGGGGAACACCTGCGGGCGTCGGGGTACGATCCTTCGTGGGCGGAGAACCCGGAGGATCTGGTGCTCGAGCGGGCCCTCCGCGCGCGGGCCGCGGGCTGCGCGGGGGTCGTCTGCTCCGGCCGGGAGGCTTCCCGCGTGCGGCGGGCGATCCCTCGGCCCTTTCTGATCGTCACCCCCGGCATCCGCGCCTCCGGGCCCCCGGCTCGCCCGGACGACCAGGTGCGGGTGATGACGGCCGCGGCGGCGATCGCCGCCGGGGCCGATTACCTCGTGATCGGCCGCCCGATCCGCGAGGCCCCCGACCCGCGGCAGGCCGCCCGGAGGATCGCCCGGGAGATCGCCGCCCTCGGGGGGGACCCGGCGGGACCTCACCAGGGCTGAAGCCGTCGCCAGGCCACCAGGACGAGCAGCACCGCGGCGGACAGGGCGGCGAAGAGCATCTGCCCGCGGCTGAAGCGGGGCACGGGGTCGCCCCCCTCAGGCGGCGGGGTCGTCGAGCCCGAAGGCGCTGTGCAGGCTCTGGACGGCCAGCTCGGCGTATTTCTGCTCGACGACGCAGGAGATGCGGATTTCCGAGGTGCTGATCATCAGGATGTTGATCCCCTCGCGCGCCAGGGTCGCGAACATGCGCGCGGCGACCCCGGGGTGGCTGCGCATGCCGACCCCGGTGATCGACACCTTGGCGATGTGGTCGTCCCCCAAGACCTCCTCGGCCCCGATCTCGCGCGCCACGCGCTCCTCGATCTCGAGCGCCGTGCGGTAGTCGGCCCGCGGAACGGTGAACGTGAGGTCGGTCGCCCCGCTCGCCCGCGTGTTCTGGATGATCATGTCGACGCAGATGCCGGCCTCGGCGATGGGCGTGAAGATCCGGGCCGCGATCCCCGGGCGGTCCGGGACGTTCTTCAGGGTGATCCGGGCGTCGGTCTTGCTCATCGTGACCGCCGAGACCACCACGCGTTCCATGCCGTTTTCCTCGGCGACGACCATCGTCCCCTCCTCGTCGGAAAAAGTGGAGCGCACGTGCACCGGCACGTGATACTTCATCGCGAATTCCACGGAGCGGATCTGCAGCACCTTCGCGCCGATGCTCGCCATCTCGAGCATCTCCTCGTAGGAGATGCGGGACAGCTTGCGCGCCCGAGGCACGACGTTCGGGTCGGCCGTGAAGACCCCGGGGACATCGGTGTAGATTTCGCAGCAGTCGGCCTTCAGCGCGGCGGCGATCGCCACCGCCGAGGTGTCCGAGCCGCCGCGCCCGAGGGTGGTGATGTTGCCCTCCGGGTCGCAGCCCTGAAAGCCGGCCACGACGACGATCAGGCCCTGGTCGAGCAGGCGCCGCATGCGCTCGACCCCGATGTCCTGGATGCGCGCGTTGCCGTAGCAGAAGTCGGTGCGCACCTCGACCTGGAAGCCGAGCAGCGACCGGGCGGGATAGCCCTTCGCGCGGAGCGTCATCGCGAGCAGCGCGGCCGTGGTCTGCTCGCCGGTGGCGAGCAGCGCGTCGAGTTCCCGCTTGTCCGGCTGGGGGTCGACGCGCCGGGCGAGCTCGATCAGGCCGTCGGTGACTCCGGCCATCGCGGAGACGATCACGACGAGGGCGTGTCCCTCACGGGCCGTGCGGATCACGCGGTCGGCGACGCGGCGGATGCGCTCGAGGTCGGCGACCGATGTCCCGCCGTATTTCTGCACGATCACTCCCATGGATCCTCCCCGGGGGCGGAAACGCGGACGTCCGCCGGGCCCCCGTTCCCGGCCGTGCTCTGCGAGCCGAGGTCTTGTAGCAGAGCGGCGGCGGCCTGTCCAGCGGCCTCCGCGGCGAGGATGCGCTCCGTATCCCCGCAGGCGGCGAAGCGGACGGTGAGACCTTCCCGGCGCAACCGCGGCGGAAGCCGTTCGGCCCACTCGACGGCCGCCACCACCGGATCGGCGAGCGCCTCCCACAGCCCCGCCGCTTCCTGCTCTTCCTCGCTTTCGAGCCGGTAGAGGTCGATGTGGCGGAGCGTCATCCGGCCGGGGTAGTCCTGGAGCAGGATGAAGCTCGGGCTGGTGACGGGGATCGTCTCCGGCACCCCGAGGCCGCGGGCGAGGCCCTGGACGAAGACGGTCTTTCCGCTGCCGAAGCCGCCGATGAGAAAGAAGGCGAAAGGGCCGCGGAGCCTGCGGCCGAGCCGTGCGGCGATGGCCCGGGTCTCCTCGGGGCTGCGGCTGGGCCAGCGGACGGACAGGGGGCTCACCGCGCCGCATCCCCCCCCGGCGCGAGCCGCAGGGCGATCCGCTGCGGCAGCGCGTCGATCACCTCGCCGGCGAGGTAGCCGCGCGGTCCACGGCGGCGCGCCACCTCGTCGGCAGCGTCGCCGTGCAGCCAGACCGCGGCGCGGCAGGCCCTCTCCGGGGAGGCCCCCTGGGCGATCAACCCGGCGAGGACCCCGGTCAGCACATCGCCCATCCCCGCCGTCGCCATGCCCGGGTTTCCCGTCGGGTTGATTTCGACGCCGCCGTCGGGGTGGGCGATCACCGTGCGCGCCCCCTTGAGCACGACGTGGGCGCCCGTTTCGCGGGCGAGCGCCCGGGCGCTCGCCAGGCGGTCCTGTTGCACGGCCGCGACCGACGTGCCGAGCAGGCGGGCCATCTCGCCGGGGTGCGGGGTCAGGACGATCGGGGCGGCGGCCCGGGCGAGCGGCGCGAGGTCGCCCGCCAGGGCGTTCAGCCCGTCGGCGTCGATCACCAGAGGGGCGGGGCAGAGGGCGGGGAGTCGATGCACGAGCGACCGCGTCCGCGGATCCGTCCCCAGGCCAGGCCCCACGGCGAGGCAGCCTTTGCCCGCGATCAGCCCCGCGAGCGCCTCGAGGGCGCCGGGGCCGAGGATGCCCGGCGCCTCCTCGGGGAGGGGGAAGGTCATGGGCTCGCGGAGCAGAACTTCGAGCACGGGGTTCAGGGAGGCGGGGCAGCCGACGGTCACGAGGCCCGCCCCGGCGCGCAGGGCGCCCCAGGCGGCGAGAGCCGCGGCCCCGGTCTTCCCGGGGGAGCCGGCGAGCAAGAGGACGTGCCCGGTCGTCCCCTTGTGGGCCTCGGGCGGCCGCGCGGGCAGCGCCTCGCGCACCGCTTCGGGGGTGATCAGCCGCTGGCGGGGCCGCAGGCGCTCGACCACGACTTCCGGGATGCCGATGTCGCACACCTCGAGCCGGCCGGTGAACGAGACGCCGGGGTAAAGAAGGAGCCCGATTTTCGGGAAACCGAAAGTCGCCGTGACCTCGGCCCGCAGGCAGGCCCCCCGCGGCCGCCCGGTGTCGGCATCCAGGCCGGAAGGGAGGTCGACCGCGAAGACGGGGCGCCCGAGGGAGTCGAGAAACTCCACGACCTCGCGCAGGAATCCCTGGAGATCGGCGCTCAGCCCCGTTCCGAGCAGCGCGTCGACCCAGACGGCGGCGCGACGCATCTCTTCCTTGCAGGCGGAGAGGTGCGCGGCGTCGGGCACCTCGTACACGGGGAGGGAAAGTTTTTCGAGCAGGCGGAAATTCTCCAGCGCCTCGCCCTGCAGGCGCGAGGCTCGGGCGAACAGGAAGACGGTCACGGGGATCCCCGCCTGCCGGAGGACGCGGGCGATGACGAAGCCGTCGCCGCCGTTGTTGCCGCGGCCGCAGGCCACGGCCGCCCCGCCCCGGCGGGCGCGTTCGCCGAAATGGGCGAGAAAGAGACGGGCGGCCTCCCGGCCGGCGTTTTCCATGAGCAGCCGTCCGGGCAGGCCGAACTCCTCGATCGTCGCCCGGTCCAGGGCCTGCATTTCCGCCGCGGTGACCGCGTACATCGTCACCTCCGCTCCCCTTGTTCGCGATCGCCGGCCGCCCCCCGGGGCCGGGCGCCTTCCACGGCGGCGAGCCGTCGGCGGAGCGCACGCGCCCGACGGGCCATGCGTTGCGCCTCCGGGCCGCCCGCCTCGTGGTCGTATCCGTGCAGGTGGAGCACGCCGTGGAGCACGAGGTCGGTCAGCCGCTCGCCGAGGGCGACCCCCGCCGCCCGGGCCTCGCGGGCCGCGGTTTCCACCGAGACGACGACATCGCCGAGGACGCCCCCGGCGCCGGGTTGCGCCCCCGGGCCGGCCGGAAAGGCGATCACGTTGGTCGGGCCCCGGCGGTCGAGAAAGCGGCGGTTGAGCTGCGCGATCCGCCGGTCGCTCACCAGCACGACGGCGACGGAGAGCTCCGGGGAGCCGAGCGCCTCCAGGAAGAAGCGGGTGCGGCGCGCGAGCCGCCGCAGCGGAACGCGGAGGCGCCGCTGGCGGTTGAGCATCAGGACTTCCACGGCGGCGGGCTCCCCCGGCGGTCCCCCCTTCACGGGGTTTCTTCCCCGCCTTTCGGCGGGCGACGCCGGCCGTTTCGCTTGCGGGCGTCGAGCTCCTCGTAGGCGCGGATGATTTCCTGCACCAGCCGGTGGCGGACGACATCCTGCTTGGTGAAGAAGACGAAGCGGATCCCCTCGATCCCCTGGAGGATCTCCTTGGTCTCGATCAACCCCGAGGTCCGCTCCGGCGGGAGATCGATCTGGGTGATGTCCCCGGTGATCACGGCCTTCGAATTGAAGCCGATCCGGGTCAGAAACATCTTCATCTGCTCGGAGGTCGTGTTCTGGGCCTCGTCCAGGATGATGAAGGAGTCGTTCAGCGTGCGGCCGCGCATGAAGGCGATGGGGGCGACCTCGATGACCCCCTTTTCCATGAGCGCGGAGGCCTTCTCGAAGCGCATCATGTCGTGCAGCGCGTCGTAGAGGGGCCGCAGGTAGGGGTCGACCTTCTCGGCCAAGTCCCCGGGCAGGAAACCGAGCGTTTCCCCGGCCTCGACCGCCGGCCGGGTGAGGATGATGCGGCTCACCTCGCCGCGCGAGAAGGCGGCGACCGCCATCGCCATGGCGAGGTAGGTCTTGCCCGTGCCGGCGGGCCCGATGCCGAAGACGATGTCGTGGGTGCGGATGGCGTCGATGTAGGCTTTCTGCGTGGGGCTCTTGGGCGTGATCGCGCTTTTCTTCGCCGTGACGAGGATCGTGTCGAGGAAGATGTCCTTGAGCGCGATGCGCGGGTCCGCGCTCAGCATGCGCACGGCGTACTCGATGTCGTTCGGGTGCAGGGGGTAGCCGGCCTCGATCAGGCCGTAGAGCTGCAGCAGAAGGTTCTGCGCCAGTTCCACGAGCGCGCGTTCCCCCTCGAGGAACACCGCCGTGCCGCGGGCGTTCACCCGCAGGTCGAGCATCTGGGCCAGCCGCTGGAGATTGTGGTTCCTCTCCCCGAAGAGCTGGCGGGCGTGCTCGTTGTCGGCGAAAGGCAGGGTGAGAAGATACGGTTCGCTCATCCCGGTGCGGCCGGGAACCCTCCCGGACACGCCGCATGCTACACGCAAACGCTGGCGATTGCAATTCCCCGCAGGCCCCCGGCGCCGCGGCCGGGGCTTGACGGCCGGGGGCCCGGGTCGGTAGAGTCCCCCCGGCTGACGGCGACGCCCGCCGCCGCCGGATTCCACGGACCCGGTACCCCGATGAACCCCTTCGACATCGTCGTGGCCTCGCTGACCGCCTACTGCCTGATCCGGGGCGTCTTTCGGGGCCTGATCCGCGAGGTCGCCTCGATCCTGGGCGTCCTCGGCGGGTTCTGGTGCGCCTATACCTTCTACGGCGCCGGTGCGCGCCTGCTCTCCGCGTGGATCGGCGACCCCGCCGTGCGCAACCTGGCCGCATTTCTCGTCATCTTCTGCGGCGTGCTCGTGGCGGTGAACGGGATCGCTCTCGTCCTGAACTACCTGACCCGCCTGGTCCTTCTCGGCTGGCTGAACCGCCTGGGGGGGCTCGCCTTCGGCGCAGCCAAGGCGGTGCTCATCTCCTCGATCCTCTTTCTCGCTTTCACCGCGTTTCTGCCTAAGGGAAGCCCCTTTCTTCGGGATTCGGTCTGCGCCCCGGCCCTCGCCGTCGTCTCCGACCGCCTCGCCGCGGTCGTCTCGAGCGAAATCCGCAAGGAGTTCTCCTCCCGGCTCGAAATCCTGAAAAAAGCCTGGGCGGCTCCGCGATGAGCGCCGCCGAGGCCGTGGAAGCGCTCCGGCGGCTGATTCGGTGCCTGCGGGGGCCGGGGGGCTGCCCGTGGGACCGGGAACAGACCCCGGCCTCCATGGTGCGCTACCTGCTCGAAGAGGCCCACGAGTTGGCCGACGCCGTGGCCTCCGGGGAGGAGGAGCCGGTCTGCGAGGAGCTGGGGGATGTGCTCTTCCAGGTCCTCTTTCTCGGCGAGTGCTACGAGGAGGCGGGGCGCTTCGATCTCGAGACCGTCTGCCGCGGGATCACGGAGAAGATGACCCGCCGCCACCCCCACGTCTTCGGCGCCGCCCGCGCCGCGGACAGCGCCGAGGTGCTGCGGAACTGGCGCCGCATCAAGAGGGAGGAAAAGGGGGGCGGGCCGGGGCCGGCCTCCCGGCTCGACGGCCTCCCGGCCGGTCTGCCGCCGCTTCTGCGCGCCCAGGCGCTCGGCGAGCGCGCGTCGGCGGCGGGTTTCGACTGGGAAGGCCCCGAGGGGGTGCTCGCGAAGCTCGAAGAGGAGGTGGGCGAGTTCCGCGTCGCGCGCGCGTCCGCCGATCCGGCGGCTCTCGAGCGGGAGATCGGCGATCTGCTCTTCACCCTCGTCAACCTCGCGCGCCGCTGCGGCGTTTCCGCGGACGCCGCCCTGCGCGGGGCCGTGCATCGATTCGAGCGCCGTTTCCGCGCCCTGGAAGCGCGACTCGCGGCGGAAGGCCGCCGCCCGGAGGAAGTGCCGCAGGCGGAAAAGGACCGGATCTGGGGGGAGATCAAGGCGGGCGAATGATTGCGATCGTCGACTACCGTGCCGGAAACCTGGCCAGCGTGGGGCGGGCGCTCTCCTTCCTCGGCTTCGCCTGGCGGGTCACGCGGGACCCCCTCCTGCTCGGCGAGGCCGAGCGCATCCTCATCCCCGGCGTCGGGGCGGCAGGGGCGGCGATGGAGAGCCTCCGGGAGCCCGGGATCGACCGGGCGCTCGCCCGGGAGTTCGCCGCAGGCAAGCCGATCCTCGGCATCTGCCTCGGCTGCCAGATCGTGCTCGGCCACAGCGAGGAGAACGACACCGCCTGCCTGAACCTGATCGCCGGCCGCGTGCGCGCCTTCCCCGCGGGGCTTCGCGACGCCGAGGGAAGGGCGGTCAAGATCCCGCACATGGGCTGGAATTCGCTTCGCCTGCGGCGGCCGCACCCGATCTTCGAGGGGCTCGCGGCCGAGGACGCCTTTTACTTCGTCCACGGCTTCTACCCCCAACCGGAGGATCCTTCCTGCGTGTTTGCCGAAAGCGAGCACGGGATCGTCTTTCCGGCGGTGATCGGCCGCGGCAGCCTCGTCGCCGTCCAGTTTCATCCCGAAAAGAGCGGCCGTCCGGGGTTGCGCCTGCTCGAAAATTTCTGCCGCTGGACGCCCCCCGGGGGGCGAGGGGAGGCTTCGTGCTGAGCAAGCGCATCATCGTCTGCCTCGACGTGCGCGACGGCCGCACGACCAAGGGGATCCGCTTCCGCGAAAACGTCGATGTCGGCGACCCCGTGGCGATGGCCCGCCACTACTACGATCAGGGGGCCGACGAGATCGTCTTCTACGACATCACCGCCTCGGCCGAGCGCCGCGGCATCCTGATCGAGGTCGTGCGGCGGGTGGCCGAAACGATCTTCATCCCCTTTTCCGTGGGCGGCGGGATCCGCTCGGTTGCGGACATGCACGACGTCCTGCTTGCGGGAGCGGAAAAGGTGAGCGTGAATTCGGCCGCGTTGCGACGGCCGGAGCTGATCGACGAGGGGGCCGCCGCCTTCGGCCGCCAGTGCATCGTTCTCGGCATGGATGTGTTGCGCGTGGGGGTCCGCCCGGGCATCCCCTCGGGCTACGAGGTGGTGATCGACGGCGGGCGGGTGCCCACCGGCCGGGATGCGCTGGCGTGGGCCGAGGAGGCGGAGGCGCGGGGGGCGGGCGAGATCTGCCTCAATTCCATCGACGCCGACGGGACGCAGCAGGGCTACGAACTCGAGATCACGGGCCGCATGGCCTCGCGGGTGGGGATCCCGGTGATCGCCTCGGGCGGAGCGGGCCGCCCCGAGGACCTGCGGGACGTCCTGACCCTCGGGGGCGCGGATGCCGCGCTGATCGCCTCCATGGTCCATTTCGGGACCTGGACGATCCCCGCCATCAAGTCCGCCCTGCACCGCTGGGGCGTTCCCGTCCGCATGCGCTGGTAGGGGACGCCGGCCTTCAGGCGATTTCGCCGAAGGGAAGGTACCCCGGCGGGGTGCGACGGATCAGCTTGCCGTCCTCGTCGTACTTTTCGACGATGATCGTCCCGTTTTCCAGGCGGGTGCGGTTGTGCACCCGGCCTTCTTCGCTTTCGGCGCGGGCTTTCTCCCCCTCGCCCGCCTGTTCCACGGGACGGGTTTCGCGCATGCGCTCGGTCTTCTGTACGAGCGGTTCCTGCTCTCTGCCCCCCCCGTACAGGCCGATCCGCGGCATTTGTTGCGCTGCCGCCTCTCCGATCACGTCCAACATGGCTGCCTCCTTTTCCTGCCTCATGCCCGGATCCCCGCTTTCGCGGCCGGCGAGCCTTCCGGCGACGACCCCGCTCACTCTTCGCCAGAGCTGGCGGGTGATTTTCGCCCGCGCCGCCTCCCGCGTCTCTTCGCGCGAGAGGGGGCCCTCGGCGGCCTGGGCGCCCGCCGGCGCTTCCCCCTTTCGGCGGGCGGCGGCCAGTTTCCGGCCGTAGCACTCGAGCAGGCACTGCATCCGGGGTCCGTCGATCTGCATCCGGCATGTCTCCTGACCGGAGGTATCGGCAGGGGAGCCCAAAACTTTAGCGGAAAAGAATCAGGCGGGGCGCGCGGGGTGGGGGAATGAAGGAGGAGGCGGAGGGCGGTCCGGGCGCCCCCGGCGCGGGGCGCCCGGACGGCGGCTCAGTCGTCGAAATCGCCTTTCGGCCCCTTGTCGGTCTCGAGCCCGGCGGCCTGCCCGCGGATGCGCTCGGGCGTCCAGGCGGCGGGCTTCTCGATCCGCCGCGCCTTGGCCGGTGGGCGGTAGCTGCGGCTTTCGAGGATGAGCTCGAGGGCGATCGGGGCGGTGTCCTCGGAACGGAACACCCGCCGGATCAGGTGGTAGGCGAATTCCTCCACCCCCCGGACCATGCGCTCGCGGATCGCCCGCGGCTGGGCGAGGAGCTTGTTTTCGAAGGGCAGGTTGAGTTTCTTGTAATCCCCCGGCTTGAGTCCCCGGGCGTCGGCGTAAGCGACCATCTCCTGCCACAAGGCGTCGCTCATGCCGCGATCGGGGTGCTTGATGAAGCGTCCCCCGCCGTCCAGGATGGCGTTGCCGTAATCGTTCACCTCGACGCCCCAGGAGATCATCTGCAGCGAGGTGGCGACGTTGGCCTTGGTCGTGCGGGTCGTCTCGGCGATCGCCCGCAGCCGTTCGCTGCTGTTGCCCGAGGTGCCGTGCTGGGCCCCGGAGACGCCGTAGGGGGCCAGGACCTCGTGGATCCGGCGGGTGAGTTCGACCTGGATGCCGGAGTCGCTCTCCTCGATGCCGTGGGTGGTCCCGTTGTTCAGGGCGATCCAGTCCGGGAAGATCCCGTGGGCGTTCAGGCCGCGGATCAGAAAGAGGGCCTCCTCGGGGGTGGACAACCCCTGGGAGCCCTTGATCTCGCCCACCTCGGTCTCCAGCCCCGCCCAGCGCGGCACGAGGGGGTTGAGCTCGATGCTGGCCAGCAGGTTTTCGGCGTCGGGCAGATGCGAGGCGTCGATGGCGATGGAGGTGATCCCCGCCTCGAACATGGAGGGGATTTCGGTCCGGGCGGTTTCCAGGTCCTTCGGCCCCTTGATGCCGTAATGGTCGGCGTGAATGGCCACCGGCACCGTGATGCCCATCTCGTTGCAGAAGGTGTCGACCAGCCGGGCGAGATTCCAGAAGTTGACGGCGCAGTAGGCGTTCATCCCGCCCTCGGACTTGGCGATTTCCACAATGAGCGCGGCGTTGGCCCGCTGGGCGGCGCGCAGCACCCCCCGGATGACGAAGGCGTTGCGGCCGTTCGCCGCCAGGGCCACGGCGCGGCCCTTGGCGAGCATCGCCCGGTCGATGAACTTGCCGCTCACGAGCAGGGCCGAGGAATGGGGAAAGAGCGCGCGGACGTTCGGGGGGCGTCCGATCTCCAGAGCCTTGCGGTAACCGCGGGGAATGCCGGGCTTGCGTGCCGCCATGGGAACCTCCTCTGTGGGTTTCAGACGAAGAGATCGATGCTTGTGCCTGCGGGGGGGGCGGGGGAACCCCTCCCGTAGCCCCGGGGGAGCACCGGAGGCGGGGGCCCCGCCGTGACGACCCTCGGCAAAGGGGCGGGGGAAACCCGCCCCCGGCGCAAGTCGGGGGAGGGGATCGGGCGCCGGATGAAGCCGAAGGGATCCGCCGCCACCTCCCGGGGGCGATAAGGCACGATGCCGCTTTGCGATTCGATGCCGCTCATGCGCCGGACGCCGGGGGGCCCTCGAAATGAGGACCGATCGGCTCAGGATAGTCCGGATCGGGCGGGGATGCAACTAATTTCGGGGCGGGGAGCCTCCGGCGGCGCGGGCGTTTTCCTCGATCAGGCGCCGGTTGAACGCCTCGACCTCGCGGCGCAACGTCTCGGTGTCCTCTTCGTAGCGCGCCGCCCGCTGATTGAACGCCTCGACCCGCCGGTTGTAGGCCTGGATCTGCTCGCGCGACTTACGGGCCTCCTTTTCCTGGGCGAGTGCCGCCCGCTCGTCCGCGAGCGCCCGGTACTCGGCCTCGAGACGCTTCTTGCGCTCCTCGATCCGCGCCCGGATTTCTTCGAGGGAGCCCGGGGCCTCGGACCCCGCATCGGCCGCCGCGGCCGGCTCGGGAGCGGTCCGGGCCGCGGTCGGCGACGTCGACGTCTCGGCGGCGGGCTCGGTCTCGGGGGCCGCCGCCTCGGCGTACCGGCGCACCCGAGCGCGCTGATCCTCCGGGACCAGGTTGATGTCGTCGGTGAAGCGGACGTTGCCCCGCGCGTCCGTGTAGCGGTAAAACTGGGCCTCGAGCGGTGCGGGAATCAGAAGCGCGATGACCCAGAACCCGATCAGCCATGGCTTCATGGTGGTCCCCCCTGCGCAATCGGTTTCCGACGTTCCACCCGGATTATCCGCCGGGGGGGGCGGGAACTTTAATGCGCGGCTTCCGCGGCGGGACGACGGTGCGGCGGCCGCCGGGCCGGGGTTGCAAAACAGCGCGTCTCGTGTATGCTCCCTGCCTCCCTGACATTCCCGGGCAGGGGGACAACCGCATTTCGAGGTGACCGGTCATGAACAGCCGGATCCCGAGCTGCCGGTGCGGCGTCCTCTTTTTGGTGGCGCTGGCGGCGTTCTTCCTTTCCCTCTCCTGCGCGCCGCGGGCCCGGCCGCCGGCCGCCGCCCCGGCCGAGCGGCCCGAGGCCCGCCGCCTCTTCGAACAGGCCGAGCGCCGTTACCAGGAAGGCGCGCTTGCGGAGTCCGCCGCTCTGTTCGAAGACTACCTCGAGCGCCATCCCGCCGAACCTTCGGCCCCGGCGGCGCTCATGCGCCTGGGGAAGATCCAGGGTCTGCGGGGGGAGTTTCCCGCGGCCCGCCGGGCTTACGACCGGCTGCTCGCCGAATACCCCGCGAGCCCGTTCGCCGCCGAGGCGCACCTCGAGCGGCTGGCGCTGTTTCTGGCCGAAGGCCGACCCGACGAGATCGAAGCGTTCTTTCCCGCCGCGCTTGCCGCGGCGGAAAACCCGAACCAGCGCCTGCGGGCCTGGACGCTGCGGGCCGAGGGCCGCTCCCGTCGGGGCGACCGCCTCGGGGCGGTGGAGTTCCTGCTCCAGGCCCTGCAGGAGGCCCCGGCCCCCGAGCGGGACGCCGCGGCGGCGCGTCTGCGTCTCGCCCTGCTGCGGTTGAGCCCGGAGGAGGCGCGGGAGCTCGCCGGTCGCCGCGGCGAGGCGTTGCGGATGGACTACCTGCTGTTTCAGGCGGGGATGCTTTTTGCCCGCGAGGGACGGGTCGGCGAGGCGCGGGGGCTGCTGGAAGCCTTCCTGCGGCGCTTCCCGGATCACGAGGAGGCGGAGCGGGCCCGGCGCGAACTCTCCGGGCTCGAGCGCCGGATGCCGGCGAAGCCCTTGCGGATCGGCGGGCTCTTGCCGTTGAGCGGATCGCACCAGGCCGTCGGGCAGCGGGCGCTTCGCGGCCTGGAACTCGCTCTCCACCTGCACCACGCCGCCGGGGGGATCCCGCCGGTCGAGCTCCTGGTGCGCGACACGGCCTCGGAGGCGGACCGCACCGGGACGGCCCTGCGCGAACTCGCCGAGCAACAGGTGTCCGCCGTGGTGGGGCCCCTCGTGCACCTCGAGTCCGTCCTGGCCGAGGCGGAACGGCTGGGCATCCCGCTCCTGGCGCTCACCCAGCGGGAGGGGGTCACACGGCCCGGCGGGCCCGTCTTCCGCAATTTCGTCACCCCCGCGGCCCAGGTGCAGGACCTGGTCGGCTTCGCCGTCGGGCCGCTGGGCGTGACCGAGGCGGTGGCCCTGTACCCCGACGAGCCCTATGGGCGGACGTTTCTCGAGCTTTTCCGCCGGATGTTCGAGGATCGCGGCGGAAGGCTGCTCGCGGCGGTCGCTTACGACCCGCGCGCGACCGATTTCACCCCGGCCATTTCCCGACTGCTGCCCTTCACCGAGGTGGTGCCGAAGGATCCGGCCGCCGAGCGACGCGAAGCCCCGCGGGCGGTCTCGCGGCGGGGCCGCGGGGAGGCGCCTGCGGATACGGTCCGCGTCTGCCGCTTTCAGGCCGTCTTCCTCCCCGATGAGCCCCGCAAGGTGGCGATGATCGCCCCCCAGCTCGCCTTCCACGATATCCGGGACGTCTTCCTCCTCGGCACCAATCTGTGGAACTCGGAGGCGCTGCTGCGCCTCGCCGCGCCCTATGTGCAGGAGGCGGTGTTCGTCGACGCCTTCTTCGCCGGCAGCCGGGACCCCCGGGTGCGTCGCTTTGTGGAGGCTCACGAGGAGAACTACGGCGAGCCGCCGGGGCTGATCGAGGCCCTGACGTTCGATTCGGCCTCGATCTTGATCGAGGCGTTCTCCCGGACGGGGGCGCGCGCGCCGGCGGACGTCGCGGCGGCCCTGCGTGCGCCGGAGGGCTTCGTCGGCGTGACCGGGCGGACGCGCTTTCTCGATTCGGGCGAACCCGAGAAGACGCTGCGGCGCATCGGCGTCCGCGGCCGGGCGTTTCTCGAGCTCGACTGAAACCTTTCTGCCTCAGGGGTTCTTGAGCGAGCCCTGCCCGGTGGCTTCGAGGACGCTGCGCCAGAGCATGCCGCGCGGGTCGACATGCTTGCGCTTGCCGGCGAGAAGCTTCATCGGGACATGGACGAAATGGTTGTTCCAGTTGCCGATGAGCAGGTCGGTCTTGCCCGCCATGCCGGCATGCACGGCGTTGCGGCCGAGGAAGTTGCAGAAGACGCGGTCGTTCGCGTTGGCCGGCAGGCTGCGGATCATGTAGCTCGGGTCGATGTAGCGGATGGAGATTTCGATGCCGCGACGCCGAAAATGCTCGGTGATCCGTCGCTTGAGAAACAGGCCGATGTCCTTGAGGCGGATGTTGCCGGAGGCGTCGCGCTCGACGGGCTCGTCGGCGAAGAACTTCTGGCCCGCCCCCTCGGCCACGACGATCACGGCGTGGCCCCGGTCCGCAAGGCGCCGCTCCAGGCTGGCCAGCAGGCCGTTCGGCCCCTCGAGGTCGAAATCCACCTCGGGGATGAGGACGAAATTGACGTCCTGCTGGGCCAGGGTGGCCGTGGCGGCGATGAAGCCGGATTCGCGGCCCATGAGCTTGATCAGCCCGATCCCGTTCGGGTAGCCCTCGGCCTCGTTGCTGGCCCCCAGGATGGCGCGGGTCGAGACCTCGACCGCGGTGTCGAACCCGAAGGAGCGGGAGACGAGCAGGATGTCGTTGTCGATCGTCTTGGGGACGCCCACGATGGCGATCTTGAGACCCCGGCGCAGGACGGCGTCGGCGATCGCCGTCGCCGCCCGCATCGTCCCGTCCCCGCCGATCATGAAGAGGATGCCGATGCTCATCCGCTCGAGGGTGTCCACGATCTCTTCGATGTCCTCGGGTCCGCGGCTCGAGCCGATCACGACCCCGCCGCGCTCGTGGATGTTCACCACGGCGGAGGGGGTGAGCGGCATCATGTCGTAGCCGTAGCGGGCGATGAAGCCCTTCAGGCCGTAGCGCACGCCGAAGATGGTGGGCACGCCGTAGCCGTAGTGCAGCTCGAAGACGATCGAGCGGATGATGTCGTTCAGCCCCGGGCAGAGGCCGCCGCAGGTCACGAGGGCGCACTTGAGCTTGCTCGGGTCGAAAAAGAGCATGCGCCGCGGGCCGGCGAGCTCGTAGGCGGCCGGCATCTCCCCGCGGGCGAGCTGACCGCCGATGCGCGAGAGGTTGACGTCGATCAGGATGCGGTCCTCGTCGGAGACGTAGGAGATGTCGTTCCCCCCCCGCGCCCGGCGGGCGACACGGCTCGGAACGCGGCAGGGCCCCAGGCTGGCGATGCGGGTGCTTTCGGGGTCGAGGCTTTGAATGCGTTCGGTTTCCATGGGAGGGAGCTTATCAACACGTTTTAGTCTTGACAAGCTAGAATACAATGTGTTATCCTTCCCGCTTTGAAAAGTCTAAGACCGGTGACGGCCGGTCTTTTTCTTTATTCCACGAGAGAAAGGGGATGGTTGCCATGCGCTGCACCAGCATCAAACCCGGCGTCGAATGCGCCTTCATGACCTCCAAGGGATGTGCCTACAAGGGCGGGATCTGCCAGCAGGTCGTCGAGTCCTGTGAGGGCTGCGGCCGGCGGAACCAGTTCCAGGCGGGCTGGTATTGCACGGCCTGCCCCGAGCCCTCGGCCAAGTGGAAGCGGGGGATCTGCAACCTGGCGACACATGTCTCGGCCGCACCGGCCGCCTCCGAGTCCAAGCAGAAGATCAACCCCCTCAAGGCTTCCAAGCGTTCGGCCGGCCGCTGAGCGCCGGCGCCGGCCTGCGGCGGAACCCGTCCGGTGCCCCACCGGGCGGGTTTTTTTTTCGGCTAAAGCGCCATCCGATCCGACCGATATTACCCCTGAGCGCCGGGTCCCCCCTTGCGCCGCAGACCGAACGCCGAAGGGGTAGAAGCCATGGACGAATCCGCGTTTCTCGAACGGCTGGACCGCATCCGGGACATCCCGACCCTGCCCAGCATCGTGCTCGAGTTGAACCGCCTGTTGCAGGACCCGGAGACCCCCGTGGCGCGCGTAAGCCAGATCATCGAACGCGACCAGGCGACGGCGCTGAAGATCCTGAAGCTCGTCAACTCGGCCTTCTACGGCGTGCGATCCAAGGTCGCCGACATCCGCAGCGCGGTGATCATGCTGGGGTTCAACGCCGTGCGCAACGCGATCGTCTCGGTCTCGGTGATCGAGACCCTCTCCCGCCGCATCCGGCTCGAGGGCCTCGACGTCACCGATTTCTGGAAGCATTCGCTGGCGGTGGCCGTGACCAGCAAGGCGCTCTCGGCGCGGACGCGGATCAACTCCCCGGACAACTGTTTCGTGGGCGGGCTGCTGCACGACGTCGGCAAGGTGATCCTCGCCCAGTATTTCCCCGACGTCTTCGCGTCCGTCTGGAAGGCCTCGCGCGAGGAGGGCTGCCCCTTCCACGAGGCCGAACGCGGCAACAGCCCGGCGGGGCACGCGGCGATCGGGGCCCACCTGGCGGCCCGCTGGCAGCTGCCCCACGGGCTGGTCGAGGCGATCCGCTTTCATCACGACTACCGGCCGGATCTCGAAAACGCGGAGTTCTGCCTGATGATCCACGTGGCGAACCTCCTCGTGAACAGCTACGACCGGAACCCGGACTGCGTGATCGACCTCTCCGCCCTGCACCCCGACGCGCGCAAGTTCATCATGGGCACCCTGCAGCGGGCGGGGGATTTCTACGCCACGCTCGCCGAGGAGATCGAGAGCGCCTATTCCTTTTTCCTTCCCGGGCCGGCCGCCCGCTGACCCCTCGCGTCAGGTTTTCCCCGCGGCCTCGGGGGATCGGGCCCGCCCGTCGCCCCGGAGGCGCTGGCCGAGAAATGCGCCCGTCGCCGAAGCCGCACAGGCGGCGATCTCCTCGGGGGGGCCTTCGGCGACCAATGCTCCGCCCCGCTCCCCCCCCTCCGGCCCGAGGTCGATCACCCAGTCGGCCGCGGCGATCACGTCGAGATGATGCTCGATCACGACGACCGTGTGGCCCGCGTCGACCAGGCGCTGGAGGACGAGCAGCAGGCGGCGCACGTCCTCCGGGTGGAGGCCGACCGTGGGCTCGTCGAGCAGATAAAGCACCCGGCCGCCGCTTGCGCCGCGGCCGAGCTCGCGCGCGAGCTTCAGCCGCTGGGCTTCCCCCCCGGAGAGGGTCGGGGCCGCCTGGCCCAGGCGAAGGTAGCCCAGGCCGACCTCCACCAGCGGCAGCAGCCGTTCGTGCAAGGCCGGGACCCGCCCGAAGAAGTCCAAGCCCTCCGCGGCCGTCATCTCCAGCACTTCGGCGATCGATTTCCCGCGATAGCGGATCTCCAGGGTCTCGCGGTTGTAGCGCTTGCCGCCGCAGGCGTCGCAGGTGACGGCGACGTCGGGCAGGAACTGCATGGGGATGCGCTGGATGCCTTCGCCGGAGCAGACCTCGCAGCGGCCGCCCGGCAGGTTGAAACTGAAGCGCTGCGGCCCGTACCCGCGCATGCGGGCCTCCGGCGTGCGGGCGAAGAGCCCGCGGATCCCATCGAAGATCCCGAGCACCGTCGCGGGATTGGAGCGAACGGTGCGGCCGATCGGGCTCGGGTCGACGAGGACCGTGCGGTCGACCGCCTCCACGCCTTCCAGCCGCTCGTGGGCTCCCGGCTCGGGTCCCGCACGGCCGAGCGCCCGGAGCAGAGCGGGGTAGAGGGTGTCCACGACCAGCGAGGACTTGCCGGATCCGGAGACCCCGGTTACGGCGACGAGGCGGCCGAGGGGGAAGCCGACGGTGATGCCTTTCAGGTTGTTGTGCCGGGCCCCCTGGAGGAGGATCCTCGGCCCCCCACCGCCGCGCCGCCTCTCGGGCCGCCCGATCGCGCACTTGCCGGAAAGGTAGGCCCCGGTCAGGGAGCGCGACTCCTCGAGCAGGCCGGCCAGCGGGCCGGAGTAGATCAGGTGGCCCCCCTCGTCGCCTGCGCCCGGCCCGAGGTCGATCACGTGATCGGCGGAACGCAGGATTTCCTCGTCGTGCTCGACCACGAGCACCGTGTTCCCCAGGTCGCGCAGCGAGAGCAGGATCCGCCGCAGGCGCGCGGTGTCCCGGGGGTGGAGCCCGATGCTCGGCTCGTCGAGCACGTAGAGCACCCCGCTCAGACGAGAGCCGAGCTGCGTGGCCAGCCGCACGCGCTGGCCCTCCCCGCTCGAGAGCGTGAGGGCCGGGCGGTCGAGCGTGAGGTAGGAGAGGCCGAGATCGATCAGACACTGCAGGCGGGGGACGATTTCCGCGAGCAGGCGCCGGGCGACGGCCTGGCGCGTTCCGGAAAGCTTGAGGCCCTGCAGGAAGGCGAGAGCCGCCGGGATCGGCAGGGCGCAGATCTCGGGCAGGGTGCGCCCGGCGATCCGCACGGCGCGCGCCAGCGCGTTCAGGCGGGTTCCCCCGCAGGCGGAACAGGGGGCGGTCTTCATGAAGCGCCGGATTTCCTCGCGGACGGCCGGGGAATCGGTTTCGCGGTAGCGCCGCTCCAGGGAGGGCAGGATGCCCTCGAAGGGACGGCGGAACTGGATGCGGGTCGTGCCGCGGTCGAAGGCGAAAGCGATGGCCTCCTCGCCGGATCCGTGCCAGAGCACCCGGCGGAAGGCCTCGGGCAGTTCCCCGAAGGGCGTGTGGATCGAGGTGCCGTAGTGGGCGGTGAGCGCCTCGAGGTAGTCCCAGAATCGGGCCCCCCGGCGGTTCGACCAGGCGAGGACCGCCCCCTCGCGCAGGGAAAGCCGCGGATCCGGCACCACGCGCTTCGGATCGATCTCTTCGATGACGCCCAGCCCGCCGCAGGCGCTGCAGGCGCCGTGGGGCGAATGGAACGAGAAGCGGGCGGGGGTGAGTTCGGGGGCGACGAAGCCGCAGGCGCCGCAGAGGGGGGCGGCGGTGAAGGAAAGCGTCTCCCCCCCCTCGATCGCCACGAGCGCGCGGCCGCCGCCGCGGGCGAGCGCGATCTCGAGCGAGTCGGCCAGCCGCTTGCGGAGGGTCGGGCCGGCGATCAGCCGGTCGAC
Organism: Desulfobacterales bacterium; assembly: GCA_037481615.2. Taxonomy (GTDB): domain Bacteria; phylum Desulfobacterota; class Desulfobacteria; order Desulfobacterales; family SpSt-501; genus SpSt-501. The sequence continues at coordinate 48,623 of JBBFLI020000004.1, read as the reverse complement.
GACCAGCTCCACGTTGCCGCCGGCCGGCTGAGGCAGGCGGACGGCCGGGTCGAGCTCCTTGATCCGGCCGTCGACGCGGATGCGGGCGAAGCCTTCGCGTCGCAGCCGTTGCAGCGCCTCCCGCAGCTCCTGCCGGCGCGCGAAGGAAAGCGGCGCGAGTACCGTGAGGCGGGAACCCGGCGGAAGCGACTCGACGCGGTCGACCATGCGGTCGAGAGGGACGCCGGCGATCTCCCGGCCGCAGGAGGGGCAATGGAGGGTGCCGGCGCGGGCGAAGAGCAGGCGGAGGAAATCGTAGATTTCGGTGACCGTTCCCACGGTAGAGCGCGGGGGATAGGCGGTCAGGCGCGGTTCGATGGCGATCGCCGGGGCGAGGCCTTCGATCAGGTCCACGTCGGGCTTCTCCAGCCGCTCGAGGACTTGCCGCGCGTCGGGCGAGAGGGATTCCACGTAACGCCGTTGGCCCTCGGCATAGAGGGTGTCGAAGGCGAGCGAGGATTTTCCCGATCCGGAAAGCCCGGAAATCACCGTCAGGCTGAGACAGGGCAGACGGATATCGATGTTCTTCAGATTGTGCTGGCGGGCCCCGCGAACCACGATCTGCGTTGCGGCCATCGGCGGCGATCCTCGGCGGCGGCGGGGAGGCGCCGGAGCGCATCCCCGGAAATGATCCATAAATGCAAAAAAAAGACTGAAATGGGAAAATCTGAGGTTTATTTTCCGGCCTGCAGCTTGCCGTACCGCAACCGGCAAGTCGCGGTGTCGGCCGTTTCGCAGGATCCAAGGCCAAGCTCAAAATCCATTTTATAACAATAGAATCGATTAGTTAAAATATGACAACCCCTGACGGAATGTATTAGCCTCTCCTCTTCGGCGCCCCCGGCGCCGTTCCCGCCAGCGCCTCTAGGTCCATCCTTCATGACCGCAAATCGGGGTTCGAAATCATGAAATTAGATGAAAATAGGCGAAAAAAATTGATTTGTGAAGATAGCTCTTTCGACCGGCGTCCCCTCCGGTGAAGGATCCGCTGATATTGTTTGGAAATCTAACAATCGGCCGGAACGAAGGCGGAAGCCCCCGGGGCTGCATCGCGGTTCAGATTGCCCATGATAACAAAGGAATATAATTTGTTCAAAACGCTCGGCCCCCGCCCGGGAATCATGGGAATTCCGATTTGACTCCCTGAGGGGGCTGGCCTAAAAGGCAGCCTCGTCCCGCGGGGCCGGCGGGCCGGGGGTGACCCGCTCCACGACCGGCTGCGGCGCAGCGCGGAAATCTCCGCTCGCGAACTTCAAATGTCCTTTTTTCTCCGGAAGCGGCAAACTTCGGCATGGAAAAGATCTGGAAAGATCTGCGCACCGCGCTGAAAAAGCGCATCGCCGCCCACAGCTACCGCATGTGGATCGAGCCCCTCGGCCTGGAGCGATCCGAGGCCGGCGACTGGGTCATCATCTGCCCCAACGCGTTTTCGCGCAAACGCGTGCAGGAACACTTCGGCCCCACGATCCGCAGCGAGCTCGCCCGCATCCACGGGGAGGAGGTCCGCGTCGACTTCCAGGTCGCCGGCCGTCGTGCGTCCCGCGGTGCGGAGGCCGACAGCGGCGGGACCCAGCTTCCGCTGCCGAGCGAGGCCGTACGCCCGCACAACGGCCGTTTCCTGCGCCGCGATTTCACCTTCGAGCATTTCGTCGTCGGCGCGAACAACGATTTCGCCTACTCGGCCTCCCTCTCGCTTGCCAGCCGCAAAGGCTGCACGCAGCCGGCGGTGTTTCTCTATTCGGGGACCGGGTTGGGGAAAAGCCACCTCTCGCAGGCGATCGGCCACCACGTGCTGAACCACAGCCCTCGCGAGCGCGTCTACTACATGACCGCCGAAGATTTCAGCAACGAGATGGTCCAGGCCTACCGCCGCGACGCCCTGGACCAGTTCAAGGCCAAGTACCGCAGCCAGTGCGATGTGCTGCTCCTCGAGGACGTCCACGGCCTGGGGGGAAAGGAGCGCACGCAGGTCGAGCTCGCGGCGACCCTGGACAGCCTCTTCGAGTCGGGCAAGCGGATCCTCTTTTCCAGCATCTGCCGCCCCTCCGAGATCCCCCGGCTGCACGAATCCCTGCGTTCGCGGTTCTCCTGCAGCCTGATCACGGCGATCGAGCCGCCCAACCACCGCACGCGGCTGCGCATCCTGCAGCACAAGGCCCGACTGCACGGCTACGAGATCCCCGCGGAGGTCTTCGACTACCTCGCCGCGGAACTCGTCGGCGACATCCGGCAGCTCGAGAGCGGGCTAAACGGGGTGGCTGCGCGCTCCTCGCTCCTCGGGGTCCCGATCGACCTCAAGCTCGCCGAAAACGTCGTGCGGCAGATGATCAGCGGCCGCCGCCGGATCACCCTCGAGCTGATCAAGAAACTCGTCTGCGAACATTACCGCGTTTCGGAAGAGGAGCTCGTTTCCCCCTCCCGGCGGCAGCAGCTCGTCCGGCCGCGGCAAATGGCCATCTTTCTCGCACGCCGCTTCACGGACACGCCGCTGCAGGCGATCGGCAGGAGCTTCAACCGCTACCACGCGACCGTGATCCATTCGATTCAGGCGATCGAAAAGGGCATCCAGACCGACCCCGCCCTGCGCCAGCAGGTCGAATTTTTCCAGAGCCGCCTCGAATCGCCGCCCCGCTCCCCCCTTCACTGAAAGCGGGCCCGCGCGGCCCCGCCTTCGAGTTCGGCGGTCCGCTCGAGCTCGATCCGCTCTTCGCGGGCGATCAGACAGCGGATGCGGATGGCGCAGTAACGGCGGCAGATTGCATCGCGGGCCTGGAAGTCGCCGAAACATCCGGCGCGGAGCCGGAAAGGCTTCCGGCCGCCGGGCCCGGTCCGATCAGGCATCGCCGGTTTCCTCCTCGAGCAATTGCAGCAGCTCTTCGTGGATGCGGCCGTTGGTCGCCGCGATTTCGCCCTTTCCGAGCGAAAACGGCCGGCCGTGAAAATCGCTCACCCGCCCGCCCGCCTCGCGCACGATCAGCACCCCGGCCGCCGTGTCCCAGGGTTGGAGCGACCGTTCCCAGTAGCCGGCGAAACAGCCGCTGGCGACGAGGCAGAGATCAAGCGCCGCCGATCCGAGGCGGCGGATGCCGCGTGCCGCCCGCAGGCAGCGAAGAAATCGGGCGGTGAGCGGCCCCCAGTCCGCTTCCCGGTCGTAGGGAAAGCCCGTCGCCAGCAGCCCGTCGCCGACCCTCTCCTCGCGGGAGACGCGGACCGGCTCGCCGTTGCGGAAGGCGCCGGCCCCGGCGCGGGCGCAGAAGAGCTCGCCGGTCAGGGGCTGGAGCACGGCCGCGACCAGCGGCTCTTCCCCGCGCAGGCAGGCGATCGAGACGGCGAACAGCGGCACCCCGTGGGCGAAGTTGACCGTGCCGTCGAGGGGGTCGACCAGCCAGCGGTATTCGGCGCCTTCGGCGTACGTCCCCCCCTCCTCGGCGATGACCGCATGCCCGGGGAACTCCCGGCGCAACGTCCGGACGATCACCTCCTCGGCGGCGAGATCCGCCTCGGTGACGAGATCGTTCGGCCCCTTGCGGTGGATCGCCTGTGCCCGGCGGAACCGCTCGCGCAGGACATCCGCGCCGCGGTAGGCCGCGCGCAGGGCAAGGCGCAACAGCCGTTCGCTTTCCATCCCGATCCCATTCTATCGACTCAGGAGGGTGTGTCAACCACAAGGGGTTGGGGCCGAGGCAGCCGGCGGAGGATCTCCGCGATCAGCGGCCGCAGGGTCTGGGGGTCGAGCGCGGAGACGGCGATCGCCTCGTGGCGCCGGCAGAGCGCCCGGGCTTCCCCCGGGTCGACGCGGTCGACCTTGTTGAAGACGCGCACCGTCGGTTTGCCCTCCAGGCCGAGGCCCGCGAGAATGTCTTCGACGGCGGCCATCTGTTCCTCGAAGCGCGGGTGGCTCAGGTCCACCACGTGAAGGAGCAGATCCGCGCTCTCCAGCTCCTCGAGGGTCGCCCGGAAGGCCACGCGCAGCTCCTCCGGCAGGTTGCGGATGAAGCCCACGGTGTCCGTGAGGATCACCTCGAGATCCTGGGGGAAGCGCACGCGGCGGCTGGTCGGGTCCAGGGTCGCAAAGAGGCGGCTTTCGGCGAGCACCCGGCTGTGGGTGATCGTGTTGAGGAGCGTGCTCTTGCCGGCGTTCGTGTAGCCGATGATCGAGACGATCGGCAGCCGGCGCCGGGCGCGGCGCATGCGCAGCTGGGCGCGGTGGCGGCGGACCTCTTCGAGGGCGTCCTCCAGGATCTGAATGCGTCGGCGGACCTTGCGGCGGTCGAGCTCGAGCTGGGTTTCCCCCGGCCCCCGCCCGCCGATGCCCCCCGCCAGGCGCGACATGGCCGTTCCCCGCCCGGTGAGCCGCGGCAGGAGATAGCGCAACTGGGCGAGCTCCACCTGGAGCTTGCCCTCGCGGCTGCGGGCGCGCTGGGCGAAGAGATCGAGAATGAGCTGCGTGCGGTCGATCACTTTCAGCGCCACCCGGTCGGTGATCGAGCGGATCTGCGAGGGGCTGAGCTCCTGGTCGAAGACGAGCAGTGTGGCCCCCTCCTGCAGGGCCTGGATCGCCAGGTCCTGGAGCTTGCCGCTGCCGACGAGGGTGCGGACGTCGGGCGCCTCGCGCTGCTGCAGGATCGTGCCGGCGATCTCGAGGCCGCAGGAGCGGGTGAGGGCCTCGAGCTCGCGCAGGGACTCTTCCGCCTCGCGGCGCGGCGCGCTCGAGACGCTGACGAGCAGCGCCCGCTCAGGTGCCGCCGCGGCCGAGCGGCTGCGGACCACGCGCTCGAGCTCCCCCTCGAGGGCGGCGATCATCGCCCCACAGTCGATGTCGAGCCGATCCGGAGGCAGCGGCTCGAGCAGCCGGTGGGGCAGGCGCTCGGCGTTTGCGGGAAGCAAGTGCGCGGCGAACACCCCGGAGGGCTCACCCTCCGGGGTGACGGCGATCGCGGCCATGAGATCGAGCCGGAGCAGGGCGAGGTCGGTCAGGTCCTCGCGGGAGAGCGGCCCCGCGTCCAGGTGGGTGTGGACGCAGCGCAGGCCCCGCAGGCGACCCGGCGCCGGGCGCTCGTCCTCGCTCGCGGGGATGACGATCCGGCGGCTGTCGCCCACGGTCACCGCGTGGATGCGTCCCTGGCGGTCGAGGAGCAGCCCGATCTGGCGGCGGATCTCCCGCGAGAGCCGTGCCGTCTCGGCGGCGAGCTCCGGGGAGAGCAGTTCGCGGGGCGAGGTGCGCCGGCGGGTGAGGGATTCGATGCGTCGCAGTTGGGAGGGCTTCAGACCGGTGAGGTTGCCGAAAATCCGTTTCATGGACGCATGGCTTCCGCCGCCATGTTCTCGAAGCGCGTGCAGGCGGACAGGAAGGTGAGCCGCACGTCGCCGGTCGGGCCGTTGCGCTGCTTGGCGAGGAGGATTTCCGCCGTGCCGCGGTTCGGGTTGGTGTCCTCCGGGTTGTAGACCTCGTCGCGGTAGATGAAGGCCACGACATCGGCGTCCTGCTCGAGGGCCCCGGATTCGCGCAGGTCGGACAGGCGCGGCCGCTTGTCGGTCCGCTGCTCGAGCATGCGGTTGAGCTGCGAGAGCGCGAGCACGGGGAGATCGAGCTCCTTGGCGAGGGATTTGAGCGCGCGGCTGATTTCGGAGATCTCGAGCTCACGCCGCTCGGCATTGGGGCGCCCCTGCATCAGCTGCAGGTAGTCGATCACGATCAGCCCGATGTTCTTGTCCATTTTCAGCCGCCGGGCCTTGGCCCGCACCTCGAGGGCCGTCAGGCCGGGGGAGTCGTCGATGAAGATCGGGGCGCTCTGGAGCGTGCTGGCGGCGTCGGTCACGCGCTCCCAGTCCTCCGCCGTCAGAAAGCCGCTGCGCAGCTTGGAGGAATCGATGCGGGCCTCGGCGCAGAGCAGCCGCAGCGTGATCTGCTCCTTGGACATCTCGAGCGAAAAGATCGCCACCGGGATGCCCGCGTCCACCGCCGCGTTGCGGGCGATGTTGAGCGCAAGCGCCGTCTTGCCCATGCTGGGCCGGGCGGCGAGGATGATCAGGTCCGCGTTCTGCAGGCCGCTCGTCAGGCGGTCGATCTCGAGGAATCCGGTCGGCACCCCGGTCACCAGGCTCTTGTTCTTCTGCTTTTCCTCGAGGAAGTCGATGCTGCGGTCGATCAGCTTCGAGAGGGGATAAAAGGCCTGGCGGGCCTTTTTCTCCGTCACCTCGAAGATGGCGGCTTCGGCGAAGTCGATGATCTCTTCGGCCGGCCCCTGTTCCTCGTAGCAGCGCTTGGCGATGGCGTTCGCCTGCTCGATCAGGCGCCGCAACACGGCCTTGTCGTGCACGATGCGGGCGTAGTGCTGGGCGTTCGCCGCGGGGAGGACCTCGTCGAGCAGGCGGGCGACGAAGGAGGCCCCCCCGATCTCCTCGAGCCGGCCCTTCTCCTTGAGGGCGTTGGTCACGGTCACGAGATCGATCGGCTCACCGCGATTGAAGAGGTCGATCATGGCGGCGAAGATCGCCCGGTGGGCCGTGCGGTAGAAATCCGCCGGCCCGAGGAGATCGACGACATCCAGGAGCGCGGTGTTGTCCCCGAGGATCGCGCTGAGCAGCGCCTCCTCGGCCTCCACGTTCTGGGGAGGCAGCCGCAGCGGGTCGGCCGCCCGCGGGGGGACTGCGGACCTGTCGGCCATGGGCGGGCGCTTTCTTTCAGCCTTCGGCCACGACCTCGACCGTGATGGCCGGCTCGACGCCCTTGTAGACGCGGATCGGAACGCTGTAGGTGCCCAGCCTCTTGATGGGCTCGGAGAGGAGCAGCATGCGCTTTTCGATCGTGATCCCCTGGGCGGCGAGCGCGTCGAGGATGTCGCGCCCGGTCACCGAGCCGTAGAGCCGGTCCTCCTCGGCCACCTTGGCGGGGATGCGGCAGACGACGCCTTCGAGGCGCCTGGCCATCTCCTCGGCGAGTTTCCGCTCCCGGGCGATCTGCAGCTCGAACTTGGCGCGTTCCTGTTCCATGCGTTTGCGGTTCTCGGGCGTCGCCGGGACGGCTTTTTTCTGCGGCAGGAGGTAGTTCCGGGCGTATCCCGGCTTCACCTCGACTTCACTGCCGATGATGCCGAGCGACTCGATGGTCTGGGTGAGAATCACTTTCATGGGGCGTCCTCCACGGATCCGGCCGGTCAGGCGGCGCCTCCCGGAGAGGCGGGGGCCGCCCGATTCCGGCCGAGTTTGCGAAAATCGAACCAGGTGTCGAACAAGCCCAGCACGGCCACGCCGAGCGCGACCAGCTGTTGCAGACCGATCAGCGCGTAGAGTAAGGCCCGGAGCATCCGGGGCACCCCCTTGCGCCGGAAGGTGAAGGCGACGACGGCGATCCCCTGGAAGAAGTAGATCACCGTGAGGAGGAGCACGCCGTTCAACCCGATCGCCTTCGCCGGAAGCGAGGGCGCGAGCAGGAGCCCCCCGCTTCCGATCACCGCCCAGACGAGTGCCTCCGGCGCCCGCCAGCGGTCGAGCGGCCCCCAGGGCGGCGCCGGCAGGCGGCGGGCGGCGAGGATGGCCCGCGCGACGAGGAGCGAAGCCCACAGCGCGAACAGGTTCGCGCTCACGACCAACGCCGGCAGGATCCCGATCATGAGCCGCGCGATGAGCGCGGAGGACTCCTCGAGGAAGCGGACCTGCTCCTCGGCCATCCCTGCGGCGCGATAGGCCTCGACGGCGGCTTCGACCTGGCGCTGCCCCCCCTCGAGGAGCAGGGCGAGGGGATCCTGCCCCTCGAGCAGGGCCAGCGTCCAGAGGCCGGCGAAGAGCCCGGCCGCGGCGGCGCCGCAGCCGGCGAGCACCGTTTTCTCGATCGAAGCGCCCCGAACCATGCCCTCGGCCGCCGCCAGGCCGGCCAGGATCAGGCCGCCGAAGAAGAACAGCTCGAAGCGGCCGCCGAACAGCCCGGCGAAGAGGATCGCCGTGACCGCCATGCCGCGGGCCGTGGCCGGGCCGGCCTTCATCGCGAACACGAGCAGGGGAACGGGCAAGAGCGTCGAGCCCAGCCACCCGGCCACCGGGATCCGGGCACAGAGGAGGATCGCCGCACAGAGGACGGCGGAGCCGGTGACCAGATCGCGGTTCATGCCCCTGGCGTTTCCCGCCCCCGCGGCGGGTGCGGAATTCCCGAACCGGTCCCGCTCAGTTCTGCTCCAGGCTGCCCACGAAAGGCAGCAGGGCGATCGTGCGGGCGCGCTTGATGGCCTGGCTGACGGACCGCTGGTGCTTGGCGCAGCAGCCGGAGATGCGCTTGGGGATGATCTTGCCCCGCTCGGTGATGAAATACTTGAGCGTGCGCGGGTCCTTGTAGTCGATTTTCAGGGTCTTGTCCGCGCAGAAACGGCAGACCTTACGGCGGTGATAAAACCGTCGTTTGCGTTTGGCCGGTCCGCCGGCCGGCTTGGGACTGCGGGCAGCAGGTGCGCTCATGGCTCATGCCTCCTCGGCCGATGCAACGGGTCCGGCGTTTTCCCCCGCGGCGGGCTCCGCCCGGGGGGGTTCCACGGCGGCGGGCTCCGCCGGAGGAGCGGTCTCGGCGGGGGCTTCCGGCGTAGCGGAAGCCTGCGCCTCGGCGGCCGCCTGGATCTCGGCCCGGGAGGCTTCCTCGAGAATGCGCTCCACGTTGGGCCGGGTGTCGAGGAGCACGGTCAGGAATCGGAGTACGCGCTCGTCGATGCGGCAGAAGCGCTCGATTTCGTTGACCGCGTTCCGCCCGGAGCAATAATCGAAGCGTGCGTACCAGCCGCGCTCCTTTTTGCGGATGGCGTAGGCCAGCCGCCGCGTGCCCCACTCTTCGATCCGCACCAGGGTTCCGCCTTCGCGGGAAAGCGTCTCCCGGATGCGCTCGACGACCGGCGCCCGCTGTTCGGCGGACAGCTCGGGGTCGAGAATGAGAATCGTTTCGTAGCGTCTCATGCTTTCCTCCTCGCGGGTGTCAAGCCCCGGGACCCGGTGCCCGGAGCAAGGATGGAAGCGATGGTAAAGCCGCTCTTATATCAGGGGCCCGGTGAGCCGTCAATCCCTTTGTCGCTGCCCTCCGGCTCCCCTGGCGCCGCTTCGGGCGCGGCGGCGAGCGCCTCCTCCAGCGTCCGCCGGAAGACCGGCAGATGGGGCCCGCCGAGCGCGACGGCCCGGCGCGCGGCGGCGATCGCCTCGCCGGGCCGACCCTGAGCGAGCAGGACGTGGGCGAGATTGTTATAAGCCACCCCCGAGCCGGGATCGAGCCGCGCCGCGCGGCGGAAGGCCTCCTCGGAAAGCGCGAGATCGCCGGCGGCGTAGGCGCTGTTTCCCATGCCGAGAAGCGCCGGCAGGCTTTGCGGATGGCGCAACAACACGGTGCGGTAGCCTTCGAGCGCCTCGTGCGCCCGGCCCGCCCGTTCCAGGGCGGCCAGAGCCTCGATCCAGGCGCCTTCCCCCGCCGTCTTCGGAGCCCGCCCGGGGGGCAGAACGAGGAGCCCCCACTCGCCGGCGCGCCTCCAGCTCCGGCGGAAGGCGTCCCCGCGCTCGCGGCGGTCGGCCTCCATGCCGCTGTGCAAGAGGAACTCGTCCTGCTCGAGGTCGTAGCCGGTGACGACGGCGTAATGCCACAGCGGCATCCAGGCGAGCCCGAGGTTCTGGAGCACGACCACGGGGTGGCCGGCGGCGAGCTCCTGCAGAAGGGCTTCCCGCCCCGCGATTTCGAGGGCCACCCGGCCGGAACGCCGCGCGGCCGCCGTCAGGGCGGGCTGGAGCGAGCCTTTCAGGCTTTCCGTATAGACCCACGGCCGGAGCGCCTCGGGATCGACCGACAATCCGCTCCAAGCGAGCACCATGGCGAGTGCGGCGGGCCCGCACTGGTCTTCCCGCTGGGGGAAGAACGGAACCCCCTCGACCCGGGCACGAACGGGCAGGGCGGGGTCGCGCGGCGGCGCGGGGGAGGGGTGCAGGCCCGCGCAGCCGCAGGCCAGCAGAACGAGCGCCGCCGCGGCCAGGCGGTGGACGGGGCTCTTCTCCCTCACCGGGCTTCACCCCCCACGAGCAGGAGATAGACATCCATCACGTTCGTCCGCGTGGGCCCGGTGCGGATCAGGTCGCCCAGCCGGTCGAAGAAGGCATACGAATCGTTGCGCTCGAGATAGTCCCGCGGGTCGAGGCCCAGCCGGCGGGCCCGGGCGGCCGTCCCGCCGTCGGCGGTCGCTCCGGCCGCGTCCGTCGGGCCGTCGGTGCCGTCGGTGCCCGCGGAGAGCAAGAGCATGCGGCCGGTACCCTCCAGGGCGATCGCCCCGGCGAGAGCGAGCTCCTGGTTGCGGCCGCCGCGACCCTCGCCCCGCAGCGTGACGGTCGTCTCGCCCCCGGCGAGGAGGCAGGCGGGCGGGGGAAGCGGGTTTCCGGAGTGGAGCGACTCCTTGCCGACGGCGACGAGGGCGCGCGCGATCTCGCGCGCCTCGCCTTCGATCCGGGAGGAAAGTATCAGACAGCGGTAACCACGCCCCGCGGCCGCCCGGGCGGCGGCCTCGAGAGCCTGAAGGCAGGAGCCCACGATCACGGCCGTCGACCCCGCGAAGATCGCGTCCCCGGGCTTGGGGGTTTCCGGGATTTTCCCCTCGGCTCCTTCGGTGAGGTGCCGGCGCACGGCTTCCGGGAGGCGCTCCCAGAGCCGGTAGCGGCGGAGGATCGCGATCGCATCCGCGTAGCGGCTCGAGTCCGGGACGCTGGGGCCCGAGCCGATCACGTCGAGATCGTCCCCGACGACGTCGGAGAGGATGAGCGTGATCAGCCGCGCCGGGTGCGCCGCCCGGGCGAGCCCGCCCCCCTTGACCCGGGAGAGGTGTTTGCGCACGGTGTTCATTTCATGGATGGTCGCGCCGCTGGCGAGCAGGAGCCGCGTCGTCTCCTGTTTTTCCGCCAGGCTCACCCCCGGGACCGGAGCGACGAGCAGCGCGGAGGCCCCGCCCGAGATGAGCGCGATGACGAGATCGTCGGACCCGCAGCCGGCAAGCCGTTCGAGAATCTCCGCAGACCCCCGCTCGCCGCGGCCGTCGGGCACCGGGTGCGCGGCCTCGCGCACGGCGATCCTCCGCAGCGGCAGCCCGTGGCCGTCCTTGACCACGACCGTCCCGCCCGCGACGCGCTCGCCGAGGAGATCCTCGACGGCCTTGGCCATGGGGGCGGTCGCCTTGCCGGCCCCGACGACGAGAACCCTGCGGAAACGTTCCAAGTCCCAGGTCTTGCCGCCCACCTCGAGCCGCCCCCCCGGCGACAGCCGCAGGTGGCGTTTGACGGCCTCCTCGGGGTCGACCGCGCAGAGGGCGGCCTGGAAGATTCGGAGCGCGTCGTTGCGGAGCTTTTCGGTGGAGGGATCCCCTGCCATCGGTTTTCTCGCTTCCGGTTCGGGGCGTTTCGGGGGCTCGCGGCCGAGAGGACACTATAGCCGAGTTCGGCGCAAGGCGGCAATCCGTCAACCCGACGGCAGATCCTGCCGCGTTCCCCCGAGCCTCTCCGCTTTTCGGGAAATCCTGCAGCACGAGCAGATCAGCCGTCATCTCAGGCAGTTGAAACCGAACGGACGGCAGTTCGCACGTTTTGCGCGAACCTGGAACGGGATTTGCTTCCGCTTTCTTGACGACGAGGGTCGCGCCGGCCCCCGAATCCCCGGCCTTTCCATGGAGCGGGCCATGAAAACGACAGCGTCCGCGAAGACGATCCGCGATTATCTGGAGCCGCCGGTCGGGCGGCGCGCCGCGTCCCGCGAGGGGCCGGGAGCGGGGCGGTCGGCCGAGGCGGCGCGTTCCTTTCGCGACTGGCTGAGAAGCGGCGGGCCCGGCGAGGAGCGCTCGGCCCCGGCTGCGCTGAGTGTCCAGGACTACCTTCGGTCGCCCCTGTGGCGCCCCGCGGGAGGGGGGGGCGCAGCTTCGCGGGGGGCGGTCTCGGCTCCCGACGGCGCTTCCGTCGCCCGGCCGGCGGGCCGCCCGCCGACGCCGAGCCAGGCCGAGGGCCCCGGGCGGGAGGCCCTCCCCGGCGGAGTCCCTCGTCCGGCGGCGGGCAAAACGGCCCCGGGACGGGACGATACGGCGGAGCGCATCGAGCGCGCCATCCAGGCGGCGGCCGCGCGCCACGGCATCGCCCCCGATCTCCTGCGAGCCGTCGTGCGGGCCGAGTCCAATTTCGATCCGCGTGCGGTCTCGGTCAAGGGGGCCATGGGCCTGATGCAGCTCATGCCCGAGACGGCCCGCGAGCTCGGGGTGAGCCGTCCCTTCGATATCCAGCAGAACGTGGAAGGCGGGGCGCGCTACCTGCGGCAGATGCTCGACCGCTTCGGCGGCGACCTGCGTCGGGCGCTTGCGGCCTACAACGCCGGGCCCGCCGCGGTCGAGCGCTGCGAGGGGGAAGTCCCCTTCGCCGAAACCCGCGACTATGTGCGGCGCGTCTTGCGCGTTGCCGGCCTGGGGTGAGCCCCCGCGTTCCCCGCGCCGCCTTTTGCTCTTGACATCCCCGCACCCCTTCGGGATATCAGACCGCCATGGCGAGCGGCCCGTCGCCCAGTGGCCGTCCCGGCGATCACCCCGAAAGGATATCCCCCCATGACCGTCGCGCGCAAGATCGAGGAGGCCATCCAGGCTTCTTCCTGGATCCGTCGCATGTTCGAGGAAGGTGCCGAGCTCAAGAAGAAACACGGCGCCGGAAACGTCTTCGATTTCAGCCTGGGAAACCCGAACCTCCCGCCTCCGCCCTCCTTCCGGCGCGTGCTGCGCGAGATTCTGGAGCAGGCCCCCGAAAACGCCCATGCTTACATGCCGAACACGGGCCTGCCCGAAACCTGTGCGGCGGTCGCCGAACGGCTCTCGGCCGAGCAGGGCGTGCGGCTGTCGGCCTCGGAGGTGATCATGACCTGCGGGGCGGCGGGGGCCCTGAACATCGCCTTCAAGGCCCTTCTCGACCCCGGCGACGAGGTGCTGGTCCCCGCGCCCTGCTTCGTCGAATACGGCTTCTACGCCGACAACCACGGCGGCGTGCTGAAGACCGTGCCCACGCGGCCCGACTTCCAGATCGATCTCGCCGCGCTCGAGGCGGCGCTCAATCCCCGCACCAAGATCGTGCTCCTCAACTCCCCGAACAACCCGACGGGGGTCGTCTACCCCGAGACCTCGCTGCGGGAACTCGGGCGGTTGCTCGAGGAGAAATCGCGCGCCTTTTCCCGCACCCTCTATCTCGTGGCCGACGAGCCCTACCGCCAGCTGGTCTTCGACGGGCTGACCGTCCCGCCGCTCTTTTCCTGCTACCGGCAGAGCGTCGTCTGCTCCTCCTATTCGAAGGATCTCTCCATCCCCGGCGAGCGGATCGGTTACGCGGCCGTCCACCCTGAGGCCGAGCACAAGAAGGCGCTTCTCGCCGGCATGGCTCTCGCCAACCGCACCCTTGGTTTCGTGAACGCGCCGGCGCTCATGCAGCGGGCGGTCGCCCGGCTCCAGGGCGAGCGCTGCGACGTCGAAGCCTACCGCCGCAAGCGGGATCTGCTGTGCGATGGGCTTTCGGCCGCCGGCTACGAGTTCATCCGGCCGCAGGGGACCTTCTACGTGTTTCCCCGCTCCCCGCTGGCCGACGATGTCGCCTTCGTCCAGGCGCTCAAGGAGGAGCGCGTGCTCGCCGTCCCCGGTCGCGGATTTTTCGGCCCCGGCCACTTCCGCATCGCCTTCTGCGTGGAGGACGCGGTGATCGAAAACGCCCTGCCCGCATTCGCGCGGGCGATCCGACGCCGCTGAGGGGGGTCGCGGAATTCGGGGCAACGCCGGCGCCTCCGGGCCGGGATCGGTGACCGGAAGCGCTCGACCGGGATGACGACCGATGGCTGTCTTTGTCGCCCTCACCCTGGCCTACCTCGCCGGAACTCTTCTTGTGGGCCGCCCGCGGGGCGATGCTCCGGCCCTCGTCCACGAGGAATATCCTTCCTGCCTTGCGTTCTCCCGGCAATGCTCCGTTTACGACGTCTTCCGTCATGCGGCGGCAGACTGGCGCTTCTCCGCGGCCAAGGTCGAAGCCGACTTCCAGCATTACCTGCGATCGGGTGAGACCCCCCCTTACGTCCTTCGCTACGCCCGCCGCGAGGTCCGCCCCGAGGAGATCCGCCTTTACCTTCTTTTCGCCCGCCGCTGGTAAACGCCGTCGCCGCCGGCCCCCGCCCACGGCGATCCTGCCTCCGCCTGCAGGGCTCAGCCCTCATCGCGCGCGATCCGCCAAATAAATTTTTTTCTCTTGACTAACACAATTGACTGAATGTAATCTACTAATAGAATAAATTTGGTTCATATTCTATTATGATATTCATCGATCAGCGCGGTCGGACGCGGGAGAAAAGGCGCCAGCAGATTCTGGCTGCCGCCAAGCGGGTGTGTGCGCAGCGGGGGATTCACCATTGCTCCACTCGGGACATCGCCGCCGAGGCGGAACTGAGCCCGAGCGCCATCTACCTCTATTTCCGCAACAAGGAAGAAATCATCGCCGCCTTGTCGACGCGCATCCTCAAGCATCTCGTGGTACGGCTCACTTACTGCAAGGAAAAGGGCGACGCCTGTCTGGACGACCACCTTGCGGGTTTGAGGCAGGCGCTCTTGGATGTCCGCCGGGTCGATCCCCTGCTCTTCGACTGGGCGCTGGGGATTCAAAGCCACCGCTTTCTCGCATCGATCGACCGCACGTTGCTCCAGGAGATCCAGGGCCTGCTCGACCAGGCGCTCGACATTCTCGCCCGCATCCTTGCCGGATGCCTGGGTTCCAACGGCGAAGAACCCCCGCGCTGCCGCGGGTTCGCGACCGTGCTCTGGGCCTTCTTCACCGGGGTTGTGCTTCACGGGGAACAAATGCTGCTCCTGCGCAGGGGAAGGGGAGCGATGGAAGAAACCCTGGCGCTCGCCTTTGAAGTGGCCGCACGCGGCTTCCGCCGGATCCCACCGGACGCGGGGAAAGAGCCGGCGACCGGGCTGACCGCCGGGTCGGGCAAGCCGAACAACACCAGATCCTGAAAAGGAGGAAAAAGATGTCCGAGAAGGAAATCCGAGGGGCCTCCGAGGCCGAGATCGCCGTGCTCTGGGGTGAAGAGCCCTACGTCTACCCGACCACCGAGTTCATCGCCCAGGCGAACATGGCCGACCCCGGCATCTACAAGCGCTTCAGCCTGGAGAACTTCCCTCATTGCTTCAAGGAATACGCCGACCTCCTCGACTGGTACGAGTACTGGCACACGACCCTCGACACGAGCGACGCCCCCTGCTGGAAATGGTTCGCCGGCGGACGGATCAACGCCTCCCACAACTGCGTCGACCGTCACCTCGCGCGCCACCGCAACAAGACCGCCATCCACTTCGTCCCCGAGCCGATGGAGGAGAAGACCGAGCACGTGACCTACCAGGAACTCTGGGTGCGGGTGAACGAGTTCGCCGCGCTGCTGCGCGATTTCGCGGGGCTCAAAAGGGGAGACCGCGTGACGCTCCACATGCCCATGGTGCCGGAGCTGCCGATCGCGATGCTCGCCTGTGCGCGCCTGGGCGTCATCCACTCCCAGGTCTTCGGCGGCTTCTCCGGGCGCGCCTGCGCCGACCGCATCGTCGACTCGCAGAGCCGGGTGCTGATCACGATGGACGCTTACTGGCGAAACGGCACGCTGGGCGATCACAAGAAGAACGCCGACGTCGCCTGCGAGCTCGCCGCCAAAGACGGCCAGCAGGTGGACAAGGTGCTTGTCTGGCAGCGCTACCCCGGCAGGGCCTCGAGCCCGACGCCGATGGTGCAGGGCCGCGATTTCTACGTGAACGAGCTGTTGCGCGATTTCTACGGGGCGCGCGTCGAGCCGGAGAGGATGCTCGCCGAGGAGCCCCTCTTTCTCATGTACACGAGCGGGACCACGGGAAAGCCGAAGGGCTGCCAGCACAGCACCGGAGGCTACCTCGCCTACGTGGCCGGGACCTCGAAGATCGTGCTCGACATCCATCCCGAGGACGTCTACTGGTGCATGGCCGACATCGGCTGGATCACAGGCCACTCCTACATCGTCTACGGGCCGCTCGCGCTGGGGGCCTCGACCGTGATCTACGAGGGGGTCCCCACCTTCCCCGACGCCGGGCGCGCCTGGAGGATCTCCCAGGACCTCGGGGTCAATATCTTCCACACCGCGCCGACCGCGATCCGCGCGCTGCGCAAGCTCGGGCCCGAGGAGCCCGCCAAGTACAACTACCGCTACAAGCTCATGGTGACCGTGGGCGAGCCGATCGAGCCCGAGGTGTGGCGCTGGTACCATACCGTGGTCGGGAAAGGCGAGGCGGTGATCGTCGACACCTGGTGGCAGACCGAGACCGGCGGCTTTCTCTGCAGCACGGTGCCGGCGCTCAAGCCGATGAAGCCGGGATCCGCCGGGCCCGGGGTCCCGGGCATCCACCCCGTGATCTTCGACGAGGAGGGCAACGTGATCCCCGGCGGGACGGGCCGGGCCGGCAACATCTGCATCCGCAACCCCTGGCCGGGCGCCTTCCAGACGATCTGGGGGGACCGCGAGCGCTTCGTGCGCCAGTATTACGCGCGCTACTGCCGTGACCCGAAGAGCAAGGACTGGCGCGACTGGCCTTACATGACCGGGGACGCGGCGGTCGAGGCCGCCGACGGCTACTTCCGCATCCTCGGCCGCGTGGACGACGTGATCAACGTCTCCGGGCACCGGCTGGGGACCAAGGAGATCGAGTCCGCCGCCCTCACCGTGCCGGAGGTGGCCGAGGCCGCGGTCGTCCCCGTGGCCCACGAGATCAAGGGCAAGGAGCCCGATCTCTACGTCGCCCTCAAGCCGGGCTTCCAGCCGAGCGCCGAGCTCGAGGCGCGGATCGGCGAGGCGATCGTGCGCGAGATCGGCAAGATCGCCAAGCCCCGGAAGGTGTGGATCGTGCGCGACATGCCGAAGACGCGCTCGGGCAAGATCATGCGCCGGGTCCTCGCGGCGATCTCGAACAAGAAGGACGTCGGGGACGTGACCACGCTGGCCAACCCGGAGGTGGTCGAGGAAATCGCCCGCATGGCGGGCTGAAAGCGGCCGTGCCGTCTTCCGCGGAAATACCATGCAGGGCCTCCCACGGAAGCGCGGCGGCGCCGGGGAAAAGGAGGGGGATCATGAGCGGCACCACGTGGGTCTACATCATGCTCGGCCTTTACACGATGTACGCCTTCTACTGGGGCATCAAAGGCTACATCACGGAGAAAACCTCCGCCGGTTACGCGATCGGGGGACGCTCGATCCCCTTCATCGCCTTTCTCATGGCAGCGACGGCGGCCTCCTTCTCCGGCTGGACCTTCATCGGCCATCCGGGGCTCATCTGGCGCGACGGCCTCGCCTATGCGTTCGCCTCCTTCTATGTGCTCACCATCCCGATCACGGGGGCCTTTTTCGCCAAGAGGAACTGGCTGCTCGGAAAGCGCTACGGGTTCATCACCCCGGGCGACATGTTCGCCTATTATTACAACTCGGAAACCGCCCGCTGGCTCACGGTGGCGACCTCGTTTCTCTACTCGATGTTCTATACCGCCGTCCAGCTCATGGCCTCGGCCGCCCTCTTTCACTGGGTGGCCGGCGTGCCGGTCACCTTCGGGGCGATCTTCATGGCCTTCATCTGCTGGTTCTACGTCTGCTCGGGCGGCATGAAGGCGAGCGCGTGGGTGGGGGTGTTGCAGTTCGTCCTGCTCGTCGGGGGCATCCTTCTCATGGGCTATTACACGATCACGGCGCCGGAGATCGGCGGCTGGAAGGCGATGTCCGAGAGTCTCCAGAAGCTCGACCGCAAGTTTCTCGAGGTCCCGGCCGTCCTCTACTGGACCGACAACGCCGCAGCCTACGCGAAGTCCCACGGCACGGTGATGTGGACCTCGCTCATGTGCCTCACCTACATGTTCGCCCTCATGGGGATCCAGTCTTCGCCCGCCTTCACCATGTGGAATTTCGGCCAGAAGAGCCCGGCCCCCCTCGCCTGGCAGCAGACTTTCATGTCCACCTTCGTGGTGGGTTTCGCGCTCTTCTACTTCACCGCCTTCCAGGGCATGGGGGCGAAGATCCTCGAGCTCAAGGGGGTGCTGCAATTCACCAAGGACAGCGACGTCGTGCCCATCCTGATGAAGACCTACCTGCCGCCCTTCGTCCTGGGGCTCGTCTTCCTGGGGGCGATCGCGGCCATGCACTCGACCGCCGCCCCCTACATCAACACCGGCGGATCGATTCTGCTGCGCGACGTCTACTGGCGCTACCTCCGCAGGCAGCAGGCCGGCCACAACGAGCAGATCTGGGTGAACCGGCTGCTGGCGACCCTCGTGACCGCCGCCGCCCTGCTGGTCGGGCTCCATTCCACCGCCGCCCTGGTCATCCTCGGGGCGCTCGCCACGGCCTTCGGGTTCGTTCAGTACATTTACCTCCTCGGCGTGAACTGGGGCTTCCGTTTTCCCGCGGTGGGCGCCAACCTCGGGGTGCTCGCCGGCATGGTCGCCGTGTTTCTCACGTACTATGTCTGGCCGAACCCGCTCTCGATGCATTGCGCCTTCTGGGGCCTCTTCACGGGGCTCGTGGTCGCCTATCTCTGCCGACGGGTGGGCGTGAAGGATGACCCCGAGACGTTGAAGCGCCAGCAGGAACTGCGCGCCTTTCTGAACGACATCGACGCCCCGACGCCGTCGGGCCGCGCCTGGCGCCGGGCCATGAAATGGCTGGTGCCGATCTGGTACTTCTTCGCCATCGGGCCGGCCTGCATCCTCGGCAACTCCACCTTTTCCTTCGGCGGCTTCCCGCCCCTGTGGTCCTGGCAGATCGCCTGGTGGATCCTCGGCATCGGGATGATGTGGGCGCTCACCTTCAAGGCCGAGATGGCGACCTGCACGGACCGGATGCTCGAGCGCGCGGAGCGCGAAAAGATGATCGTCGTGAAAGAAGCCTGATCCCGGGAAAGGAGACCCGCCATGAAAAGCGAAGACCTCTGGATGATCGGCATCGTCCTTTTCTGCATCCTGTTCACGGCAAGCTTCGGCTGGGGCCTCTGGGGATGACCCCGCCGCAAAATCCGCGGCCGGCGGGGGGGCGTGGCCTCCCCGCCGGCCCTGAACCGCTTCCGCGAAAGAAGGCCAAGCGATGACGAACCGCTACGAAGAGGACTACCGCTCGTCGATCCACGACCCGGAAGGGTTCTGGGGACGGCAAGCGGCGGCGATCGACTGGTTCCGGCCCTGGGACCGCGTGCTCGACGACTCGCGAAAGCCCTTCACCCGCTGGTTTGCAGGGGGGCAGCTCAACACCTGTCACAACGCCCTTGACCGGCACGTCGAGCGGGGACGCGGCGGGCAGGCGGCCCTGATCTACGACAGCCCGGTGACGGGGACGATCCGCACGCTCACCTACCTCGAGCTTCGGGATCAGGCGGCCCGGTTTGCCGGCGTGCTCGCCGCGCTGGGGGTGAAACGGGGCGACCGCGTCGTGATCTACATGCCGATGATCCCGGAGGCCGTGATCGCCATGCTGGGCTGCGCCCGGCTCGGCGCGGTGCACTCGGTCGTCTTCGGCGGATTCGCCCCCCCGGAACTCGCGGTGCGGATCAACGACGCCGCCCCGAAGGTCGTCGTCTCCGCCTCCTGCGGGATCGAGGGGAGCCGCGTGATCCCCTACAAGCCCCTGCTCGACGCCGCCCTCTCCCAGGCCGCGGTTCAACCGCGGCACAGCCTCATCGTGCAGCGGCCGATGGCCAGGGCCGAGTTGACCCCCGGCCGGGATCTGGACTGGGAGGAGGCCATGGCCCGGGCCGCGCCGCACGATTGCGTCCCGGTCCGGGCGACCGACCCTCTCTACATCCTCTACACCTCGGGCACGACCGGGGTCCCCAAGGGGGTGGTACGGGACAACGGCGGCCATGCCGTCGCCCTCCATTACACGATGGGGGCGATCTACGGCATGCAGCCGGGGGAAGTGTACTGGGCGGCCTCCGATGTCGGCTGGGTGGTGGGGCACTCCTACATCGTCTACGGCCCGCTCCTCAAAGGCTGCACGAGCATCCTCTACGAAGGGAAACCCGTGGGGACGCCGGATGCCGGGGCCTTCTGGAGGGTGATCGCCCAGCACGGGGTGCGCTGTCTCTTCACCGCGCCGACCGCCTTCCGGGCGATCAAGCGCGAAGATCCGCAGGGCGAGCTGCTGCGGCGCTATGACCTCTCCGGCTTTCGGGCGCTCTTTCTCGCCGGCGAGCGGCTGGACCCCGACACGCTGCGCTGGGCCCAGCGGCTTCTCGGGGTGCCCGTGGTCGATCACTGGTGGCAGACCGAAACCGGCTGGGCGATCGCCGGAAACTGCCTCGGCCTGCACGCCTTCCCCGTCAAGGAGGGCTCGGCGACCAAACCCGCACCGGGCTGGGACCTGCGGGTGCTCGGCCCGGACCGGCAGCCCCTGCCCGCCGGCCAGATCGGCGCCCTGGTCGCCCGGCTGCCGCTTCCGCCGGGCACGCTCGCCACACTCTGGAACAACGACGCGGGTTTCCTCAAATCCTACCTGGAGGAATTCCCCGGCTACTACAAAACGGCCGATGCAGGCTTCATCGACGAGGAGGGCTACGTCTACGTGATGTCGCGGACCGACGACATCATCAACGTCGCCGGCCACCGCCTTTCCACCGGGGCCATGGAGGAGGTGCTGGCCGATCACCCGGACGTGGCCGAGTGCGCCGTGCTCGGGGTCGAAGACCCGCTCAAGGGGCAGGTGCCGATCGGGTTTCTCGTTCTCAAGGCGGGCGTCGAGCGTCCTCCCGAGGAGATCGTCCGCGAAGCGATCCGGATGGTGCGCGAGCGGATCGGCGCGGTCGCCTCCTTCAAGACAGCGACCGTGGTGAAGCGGCTGCCCAAGACCCGCTCCGGGAAGATCCTGCGCGGCACGATCCAGAAGATCGCCGACAACCGGCCCTGGAAGATGCCGGCCACGATCGACGATCCGGCCATCCTGGAGGAGATCCGCGAGGCGCTGCAGAGTCTCGGGTACGCGAAACCGCGGGGGGTGTAGGGACTTCCGGATGGAGGCGGCCCGGTACGGGGATATGGGCAAGACCGTGTTGATCGTGGACGACGAGCCCAGCCTGATCGTCGCGCTGCAGTTCCTCCTCGAGGAGAACGGTTTCGAAACCCGGGTCGCCTTCAGCGGCGAAGAGGCGCTCGAGTCGATCGCCGCCCGCCCCCCCGACCTCGTCCTGCTCGACATCATGCTTCCCGCGGTCGACGGCTTCGAGGTCTGCCGCCGTATCCGGGAAGACCCCCGAACCCGCGAGGTGCGCATCGTCCTGCTCTCGGCGCTCGGCGGCCAAGCGCACATCACGCGGGGTCTGGACCTGGGGGCCGACGCTTACATCACCAAGCCTTTTTCCAACGCCGAGCTGCTGGCCCGCATCCGGGAGCTCCTGGGATGCGCTTGAACCCCGTCGGCTCGTACTGGCCCGCTGTGCTGCTCGCCGCCGCGGCGGCGCTCTCGGGCGCGGCCCTCCTATGCCTGGCGGCCTGGCAGGATCTCACCCCCGCCGAGCGGACGGCCGTCGGCCAGATCCTCCGGCGCGTGGGGCCGACGCTCGCCCTCGGGGGGTGCCTGGCGCTCTTCGTGGGGTGGATGCTCGCGGAATGGATCGACCGCCGGTACCGCAGGCCGCTGCGGGAGATGAGCGAGCAGGCCTCCATCCTGCGCGGTGTCACCGCCGCCCGGCGCATCCACGTCGAGGGGGCCCCCGAAGTGCGCCGGCTCGCCGCGGAGATCAACGAACTGGCGGCGCTTCTCGAGGCCGGGCGGGAGCGGATCGAAGAATGCGTCCGCGCCGCGCGCGGCGAACTCGAGGAAGAAAAGCGCCTCCTTTCGAGCATCCTGGCCGAGCTGCCCGAAGGGGTGCTCGTCTGCGACCCGGAAGGACGGATCATCCTCTACAACGAGCGGGCGCGGCAATGGTTCGGGGAGCCCCCGATCGGCCTGGGCCGCTCGCTGCTCCACTTCTTCGACCCGGGGCTTTTCCGGCAGGCCCGGGAGGATGTCGCCGCACGGCTGCGCCAGGGGAGAGCCGAGCCGGCTGTCTCGTTTGCCGCCCGGCTCCCGGGCGGCCGGCTGCTCAAGACCACGATGGCGCCGGTTCTCGGCCCAACGCGCGGATTCCGCATGCTGATTCTGATCGTCGCCGACGCGACCGAACAGGATGAGGCCGTGCGCCGGGCGGAGCAATCCCTGCAGGGGCATTTTTCCGCGCTGCGGCGCTCGCTCGGCGTCCTGCGCACGACCGCCGAGCTGCTGAACGACACCAGGAGCCTTGCCCCGGAAAAGCGCAGGATGTTCGAAGAGATTCTCGACCGCGAATCCCGCACCGCCGCCCGGGCGGCGGAGGAGGCCGAGGCCGCGTGGGCCTCCCTCGGCCCCTCCGCCCCCACCGTCTCGGCCGTCCCGGCGGCCGATTTTCTGGATCTCCTCGCACGCAGGCTGCGGCAGGCCGGGGGCATCGAGGTCGACACCGAGCCGCCCCCCCCCTCGCTCTGGATCCGGGTCGACGGCCCGGCGATGGCCACGGCGGTCGTTTTTCTGGTGCTGCGGCTCGCCCCCCCAGGGGAGCGGGGCGGGATCCGCTGCCGCCTCGAGCGCCGGGAGAGCCGGGCCCTTCTCGATCTGAGCGGCGGCATCGGGGCGCCCCCGGACCCAGCCCGGCTGTCCGGCTGGGAACGGGAGACGGTCGACCTCGGCGGGGAACCCTTGAACACGACCGCGGCCGAGATTTTCCTTCGCCACCGCGCCTCGTGGTGGGTGCTGCCGCCTGCGGGGACGCCGGGGGGGACGCTGCGCGTGATGCTCGAGGCGGCCGACCCGCCGGCCTCCCCCCCGCCGCGCCGCACCACACTGCTTGCCGGATCCCGGCCGGTCTACTACGATTTCGACCTCTTCGCCGGCCGTCGGCCCGAGACGCGGCTGCTCGAGCAGCCGCTCCGCCGGCTCGCCTGCACCGCCTTCGACACGGAGACCACGGGGCTTGACCCGGAGGGCGGGGACGAGATCGTCGCCCTCGGCGCCGTGCGGCTCGTGAACGGGAGGCTTCTGGAGTCGGAGGTGTTCGAACGGCTCGTGCGCCCGGGGATCGACCCCCGGCCTGAATCGGTGCGGATTCACGGCCTGGGGGCCGAGATCCTGCGGGATCAGCCGGAGGCCGCCCTCGTCCTGCGCGAGTTCGCCCGTTTCGCCGAAGGGACGGTCCTGATCGCCCACAACGCCGCCTTCGACATGCGCCTGCTCACGCTCCAGGGCGGCCGCGCCGGTGTGCGCTTCGACCAGCCGGTGCTCGACACCCTGCTGTTGTCCCTCGCCGTTCACCCGGGCCACGCGGACCACAGCCTCGAGGCGATCGCCGAGAGGCTGGGGGTCACGATTTTAGGGCGCCACACGGCCCTGGGCGATGCGCGCGCGGCGGCGGAGATCTTTCTGCGGCTTGCGCCGCTGCTCGAGAAGGCGGGGATCGTGACGCTGGCAGAGGCGCTCGAGGCCTCGCGCGGCAGCCTGGAGAGGCGGGTCAGGGGGTGATCGCGGGCGGCGGCGGGGGCGGCTGCAGAGGAAGGCCGAAGTGAAACGCCGCGCCGCCTTCGGGGCCGGACTCCGCGCGGATCCAGCCGCCGTGGTGTTCCAGGATCCGCCGCACGATGGCCAGCCCGAGACCGGTACCGGCCGGCCGTCCCCCCCGGCCGCCGCGGCGCACTTGGTAAAAGGGTTCGAAGACCGCCTCGCGGTCCTCGGGCGGGATGCCGGGGCCGTTGTCGCTCACGACGCTCCTGACCTCGCCGCCGCGGTGTTCGATGCGGATGTCGATCCGGCCGCCGTGGTCGGGGCAGAACTTGAGGGCGTTCGACAGCAGGTTGATGGCGACCTGCAGGAGGCGGTCGCGGTCCCCGAAAACGGGGGGAAGCGTATCGGGCGCGTCGAGCGCGAGGCGGATCCCCCGTTCGTCGAGCATCGGGCGCATCGCGGCGGCCGCCTCGCGCCAGACTTCGTGCAGGTCGAGGGGCAGGGACGGGGTGCAGGCCTTCCGGCTTTCGAGCCGCTGGAAATCGAGCACCTGGTCGACCAACCGTCCCAAGCGCTCGCTTTCCTTGACCACGATCGCGGTCAGGCTCCGGCGGCGCTCCTCGGGCATCTGCGGGTGGGCCTGCAGCGACTCGGCGATCGAACGCACCGCGGCGAGCGGGGTTCGGAGTTCGTGGGTGACCGTGGCGATGAATTCGTCCTTCAGCCGGTCGAGGTCTTCCAGGCGCCGGTTGGCGGATCGCAGCTCTTCGGCGAGCCTCTCGAGTTCGCGGCTGTAGCTGATGGCGGCGCGGTTTTCCTCGAGGATCTCGAGGATCTCCTCGGCACGCAGCGGCTTCTCCTGCACGACCGATGCGACCATCACCCGCGCCGAGGCCGACCCGACGGCGCCCGCGAGCAGTCCCTCGGCATAGGTCACGAGCGCCGGGTCGGCCGGGGAGGCCGGGGCGAGACGCGAGCGGTGATGCCGGGCGAACTCCTGCAGGGCCTCCTCCGTGCGGTCCGGGCCGAGGAAGCGCTCGAGCAGGAGCCGGAGGTCCCCCACGCGGGCCTTGCCCCGCCAGAGGGGCACCGCCTCCGGCCGCCGGGGAAAGGAGAAGGCATCGACGAAGAGTTCCGCCTGGGCCCTCTCGTTGGCCTCCGGCGCGCGCAGGAGCGAGAGGCCGACGAAGAGGCCGAGGTTGACGATCAGGCTCCAGAAACAGGCGTGCGCGATCGGGTTCAGGCCCTCGAGGCCCAGCAGGCGCACGGGCCGGAGCCAGCCCAGCCCCGCGGGGCCGCGGGCGAGGATCGCCTCCCCGAGGAGGCCGGCGTCCACGAGCGCGGGCACGATCAGCGTGTAGAACCAGACGGCGTAGCCGCCGACCAGACCGCCCAGCGCCCCGCGGCGGGTGGCATGCTTCCAGTAGAGCCCCCCGAGGAGTGCCGGGGCGAACTGCGCGACCGCCACGAAGGAGATCTGCCCGAGGGCCACCAGGGAGTGCATCTGGCCGATGGCGCGGTAGTAGGCGTAACCCGAGGCGAGCACGAGCACGATGCCGGCGCGCCGCAGCCCGAGGATCAGCGCCCGGGGGTCCCGCGGCAGGGCGGGCGGCCGCCCGGGCAGCCGGAGCAGAAACGGGAGCACCACGTCGTTGGAGATCATGGTCGCCAGGGCGACGGCTTCGACGATGACCATGGCGGTCGCCGCCGACATCCCGCCCACGAAGGCGACGAGCGCCACGCTTTCCCGGTGCAAGGCGAGCGGCAGGGCGAGGGAGAAGGTGTCCGCGTCGACCCCCCCGGGAAACTGCAGGGACCCGGCCACGGCGATCGGCAGCACGAAAAGGTTGATCGCCCAGAGATAGAGCGGAAAGAGCCACAGGGCTTTGCGCAGGTGGTCTTCGCTCACGTTTTCGACCACGGTCACCTGGAACTGGCGGGGCAGGCACAAAAAGGCGAGAAACGAGAGGAGGGTTTCCAGGGCCCAGCCGAACGGCTCGGAAAGCAGGTGGGCGGCGGCGAAGATCTCCTGCATCCGGGGGGAGGCCGCCGCGCGGCCGAAGAGAGCGGCGGGGCCGCCGAACGCGGCGACGGCCAGGAGGCCGACGGCGACAAAGGCGGCCAGCTTGACGATCGACTCGAGGGCGACGGCGGCGACGATGCCCTCATGGCGTTCGGTGGCCTCGAGCTTGCGCGTGCCGAAGAGCATCGCAAACAGGGCGAGGAGCCAGGCGGCATGAAACGAGGTGTCCTCGAGAAAGGGCTTGGCCTCCAGGTGCCGCGGCATGACGATGAGGGGGGCGAGGCGGAGGATGTCGAAGCCGTCGGCGACGGCCTTGAGCTGAAGCGCGATGTAGGGGATCAGGCCGACCACGGCGAAGCAGGTGACCGTGGCGGCGAGCGCGGCGCTCTTGCCGTAGCGGGAGGAGAGGAAATCGGCGATGGAGGTGATGCGGTGGGCTTTGCCGATCCGGATCATCTTGCGCAGCACCGTGAACCCCAGGGCGCAGGCGAGCGTCGGCCCGAGGTAGGTGGGCAGAAAAGCCGGCCCTTCGGCGGCGGCGCGTCCGACGCTTCCGTAGAAGGTCCAGGCCGTGCAGTACACGGCGAGCGACAGCGCATACACGTACGGGTTGGCGATCGCGCTGCGGCCGCTCGCGGCGCGCCGGTCGGCCCAGAAGGCGACGGCGAAGAGCAGGCCCACGTACCCGAGGGCCACGGCGAGGATGAGCGGCAGGATCGGCATCGGCTCTCAAGGGCCCAGCCGCCCCCGGGGCTTCCCGCGGCCGGCGGCGAGCGCGATCAGGACGATCAGACCCGCCCAGGCGAGGTAGAGGTAGACATAGAAGAGGGGGAGACCCAGGACTTCGGCCGGCCGGGCGAAGAGGGTGAGAAATGGGGGCTGCAAGAGAAAACAGCCCAGGAGGAAGACGATCCGCTTGCGGTCGTTGCGGTTTGCGTCCGGATCCATCGCCTCGAGCTCGTTCGGCGGGGCGGCCGCACCCTGTGGAAATCCAGGGGGATGAGAAAGCTATAGATAAAGACCCTTCACCTTGTCAAACGGGCCGACGGAGGGGAACAGGATGAAGGAGTCCCGGATCGAGGTTCTCGCCCGGATCGCCCCCTTCGGAGAGCTTCCCGCGGAGGCGCTCGGCGAACTCGCCGCGGCGATCGCGCCCACGCGCTTTTCCGCCGGGGCGCGGCTTGCCGTCCAGGGGCGCAGCACGCTCGATTACGTCTACATCGTCCGCGCGGGAAGGCTTGAGCTTTTCTTCGAGGTGCCGGGGAAGACCACCCTGCATGCGGCACTCGAGCCGGGGGATGTCTTCGGGGCGATCTCCATCCTCTTCAACGGGGGACTCGCCATCCGCAGCCTGCGCGCGCTCGAAGAGGCCGAGATCTGGCTGATCCCCCGCAAGAAGTTTCTCGACCTCTGCCGGCGTCATGCCCGGATGGCCTCCCATTTCGAGAGGCTGTTCGCCGAGCGGATGCAGAACGAGGAATACGCGCAGACGGTGGCCGGCTCTCTGCTCACGCAGTTTCTCGCGCGCGTCCCGCCCTTTTCCTTTCTGCCGGAGGAGGAACTCCGGCGGCTGGCCCCGCGGCTCCGGCGGGTCTTCATCCCCCGCGACACCCGGCTCTTCGTCCAGGGCGAATCCCGCGTCGACGGCCTCTACGTCCTGCAGAGCGGCGCGGCCGAGCGGTTCTACGAGGAACACGGCAAGCGCCGGCTGGTCAACGTGATGGGGGAGGGGGAAATCTTCGGCGGGATCTCCATGCTGGTGAACGACATGCTGGCCGTGCGCTCGCTGCGCACGCTCGAGGATTGTTATTTCTGCAAGCTCGAATGCGACGCCTTCTACGATCTCTGCCGGCGCTACCCGATCTTCAGCGAGTTCTTCACCGACGCCTTCGGCAAGCGCATGCTCGACCGCACCTACGCGGCGATCATCGCCAAGAGCGCATCGGGCGACGCCGGGGCGGTCGCTTTCTTCGACCAGCCCCTTGCCGCGGTCAGCACCCGCGACCTTCTCGCCTGCGAGGCGTCGCTGCCGATCCGCGAAGCGGCCCGGCGGATGAGCGCTCGCCGCTGCAGCAGCATCCTGGTGCGCGACGAACGCGGGCAGACCGTCGGCATCGTCACCGACAGCGACATGCGCAGCCGGGCCGTGGCGACGGGTCGCAGCCTGGAAGAACCGGTGGCGGCGATCATGACCTCGCCGCTCCGGAGCCTGCCCGACCGGGCCTCGGTCTTCGAAGGCCTGATGGCGATGATGCAGCACGGGATCAAACACCTGGCCGTGACCGACCCCTCGGGGGAGGTCGCCGGCGTGGTCACCCAGCAGGACATCCTCGGACGCCAGGGGGTCACGCCCTGGCGCCTGCTCCGGGATGTCGCCGGCGAGACGCGGCCCGAGGTGTTCAAGGCCCTCGGCCTGCGGTTGCCGCGACTGCTGCAGGGGCTCATCCGTTCCGGCACCACGGCCGACCAGATCAACCGCTTCCTCACCGCCTTCACCGATGCCGTGCTCGAGCGGTTATGCCAGGCCGCGCTCGCGGAGCTGGGGACGCCGCCCGGCGCCTTCGCCTTCCTGCTGCTCGGCAGCGAGGGGCGCCGCGAACAGACGCTCTGCACCGACCAGGACAACGCGCTGCTCTACGAGGACCCGCCCCCCGGGGGGGAGGCGGCGGCGCAGGCCTGGTACCTGCGGTTCGGAGAACGGGTCTGCGCGGAGCTGGATCGGGCGGGGTTCCGGCGCTGTCGGGCGGAGGTCATGGCGAGCAACCCCCGGCTCTGCCAGCCGTTTTCGGTGTGGCAGCGGCGGTTTCGGGAATGGATCCACGCCGCCGAGGCCGAGGACCTGCTCTATGCAAGCATCTTCTTCGACTTCCGGCTCGGCTTCGGCGATGGGGGGCTCGTGGAGCGGCTGCGCGGATCGCTCGCCGCCGAGGTGGCCGGCTGGCCGGGATTCCTGCGCCACCTCGTCCAGAACGCGCTCCACACCCGCCCCCCGATCGGGATCTTCCGCAATCTCATCCTCGAGTCGAAGGGCGAGCACCGGCGCAAGCTGGACATCAAGCGCGCGATGCAGCCGATCGTGGACGCCGCACGGATCTATGCGTTGAAGTACGGCATGGCCGAAACCAACACCCTGGCCCGCCTGCGGCAATGGACGGCGATCGCGGGAGCCGCCGACCGGGAGATCCTGGACATCGAGCAAGGGTATCGATTCCTCATGCAGCTGCGCCTCGCCCACCAGGCCGAGCAGATGATGCAGCCCGGCCTGGCGGCGGACAACCACATCGACCCACAGGGCCTCTCGGGCATGGAACAGCGCATGCTGAAGGAGGTCTTCCTGCGGATCGCCGCCTTGCAGACCCGCCTGAGCCTCGAATGGACGGGCGAGCCGTGATCGGCCGGTCTCCTCCCGCCCGGCCCCCGCGGGGCCGGCTTGCGCCCCGGCCTTGCGGTAGATCACACAGCCCGGAAGGCCCGCGGGGACGAGCCCGCCGGTGCCGAAGAGGATGGCGGAGAGGAATCCGACGCCGGTTTCCATGGCGCAGTCTCCGGCCGTTCCCGCAACGGCTTCAGCGCCCCGGGCTCGCAGAGGGGGAAGGAAGAAAACGGCGGCCGGAAGGCGGCCGGCCCCAAGCCGGGTGAAAGAGAATATCCGAAAGACTTGCCTTCGAAAACCCGCGACGCCCGGGGGGAGACCGGGGCTCGTCGGCGAGGCCGTCGGGGTCCCGGGGGAGGGGCCTTCAGCGCCGGGGCTCGAGCGACCGGCGGCAGAGGTCCCAGAGCGGGCGGTACTCGGCGGAGAGGTCGAAGCGGTAGTCGGCCAGGGCCCACAGGGTGACCAGGCCCTGGATCATGCCGAAGAGAAGCCGCGCCAGGGCCTGCGGGTCGACGTCCTCGCGGATCTCGCCGCGGGCGCACCCCTGGGCGACGAGCGCGCTCAGACGCTCCAGATACACCGCGAGCTTGTCGTGCACCTCGCGGTTCAGGCGCCGGTCGCCGAAGCTCAGGGTCTCGGCGATCACGAGGAAGGCCATTCCGCGGCGCTGTTCGATCTCGGAGAGGTGGTCCTCCTGGATGCGGGCGAGACGCTCGAGAAGGCTTCCCTCTTCGCCGGAGACGCGCTCGACCTCCGCGATCAGCGTGTCCAGGATGTCGTCCACGAGAAAGAGAAGCACCTCGCGCTTGCTGCGGAAGTGCCGGTAGATCGCGGCCTCGGTCAGCCCCACCTCGTGCGCCATGGCGCGGACCGTCAGGTGCTCGCTTCCCCTGCGGATGATCAGCTTTCGGGCGGCGGAGAGGATCTCGCGTTTGCGGATCTCGCTGCTGCGGCGCTGTTGGCTCATGGCCCGGGCTCCCGGAAGGGCGTGGGGGCCCCGGGGCCGAAAGGGAGACCCCGGGTGGCCCCGCTTCTAATCCCCGCCGCCCGAAAAGTCCACATTCCCGGGGCGAAGCGGACACGGGCATTCCCTGCTTGACTCGAAAGCGCGAGATGGCATAGAGGTGGCCGGGTGTCGCGGCGCCGTGCAGCCGCCCGTCGATTGGCGAAGGGCATGTTGGGGCGCCGCCGGAGAGGGAGGATGACCATGGAGCGACGCAGGGTGCTTCTCGGAGAGGAGGAGATTCCGCGGCGGTGGTACAACATTCTGGCCGATATCCGCCTCAACCCGCCGCTCGGCCCCGACGGCCAGCCGGTCAGCCCCGACCGCCTCGCGCCGGTTTTTCCGATGAACCTGATCGAGCAGGAAATGAGCCCCAGCCGCTGGATCGACATCCCCGAAGAGGTCCTGCGGGTCTACGCCGTCTGGCGGCCCACGCCGCTCGTGCGCGCCGTGGGGCTCGAGCGGGCGCTCGGCACCCCCGCGCGGATCTACTACAAATTCGAGGGCGCAAGCCCCCCCGGGAGCCACAAGCCGAACACGGCCGTCCCGCAGGCTTACTACAACCGGGTCTTCGGCGTGAAGCGGCTGACCACCGAGACGGGCGCCGGGCAGTGGGGCAGCGCGCTCGCCTTCGCCTGCGCGCAATTCGGGCTGGAATGCAAGGTCTTCATGGTGCGCGTGAGCTACGACCAGAAGCCCTACCGCAAGACCATGATGCAGACCTGGGGCGCGAGCTGCGTCCCCAGCCCGAGCCCCGAGACGCGCGCCGGCCGCGAGATTCTCGCGCGCGACCCGGATTCGCCGGGCAGCCTGGGGATTGCGATCAGCGAGGCCGTGGAAGCGGCCGTGAGCGACCCGACGGGCAAGACCCGCTACTCGCTCGGCAGCGTCCTCAACCACGTGATGCTCCACCAGACGGTGATCGGCCTCGAGGCGAAGAAGCAGCTCGCGCTCCTCGGCGAATTCCCCGATGTCGTCGTCGGCTGCGCCGGCGGGGGGAGCAACTTCGCCGGTCTCGCCTTTCCCTTCGTCTACGAGAAGATCCACGGCCGGCAGATCGACATCCACCCGGTCGAGCCGGCGGCCTGCCCCACGCTCACGCGCGGTCCCTTCGTCTACGACCACGGCGACACGGCGGGCTACACGCCGCTGTTGCCGATGCACAGCCTGGGGCACACCTTCATGCCGCCCCCCATGCACGCGGGCGGGCTGCGTTACCACGGGATGGCCCCTACGGTGAGCCAGCTCGCGGTCGAGGGGCTGATCGAGCCCAAGGCCTACGGCCAGGTGGAGACCTTCGAGGCGGGCATGCTGGCGGCGCGGACCGAGGGGGTGATCCCCGCCCCGGAGACGAACCACGCGCTCGCCTGCGTGGTCGATCTCGCGCGGCGGGCGAAGGAGGAGGGCAAGGAAAAGGTCATCCTCTTCAACTGGAGCGGCCACGGGCTGATCGATCTCGCCTCTTACGAGAAGTTCCTCACGGGGGAGATCAAAGACATCGCCTACCCGGCCGAGGAGATCGCCGAGGCCGAGAAGATCCTGGCCCGGTACCCGAAGCCGCAGCGGCTGAAGAGCCGCTGAGCACGGGAGCTTCCGCCGGTGGGCCGGCCGGACGCCGGGGGAGACGCCAAGGGGCAGCCGCTCGTGCGGCCCTGCCCGCGGCTGGGGCACCCCATCCGCTTCCGCTACTGCCTGCAGGCGGACGTCGAGCGACCCTGCTTCAAGATTCTCGATTGCTGGTGGGAGACCTTCGACATCGAAGGCTACCTCCGCGATCACCTGCCCCCCGAGCGGTTCGCCGCCCTACGGGAGGCGCGGCCCCGGCCGCGGATCGCCGCGCTGGTCGAAGCGGCCGAGGCCGCACAGCGGCGGGCCGCCGATGAGCCGTCCGGCCCGGGGGGAGGCGGGACGATTCCATCACCCCGCGCCGCAAGGAATGCGAGGCTTGCCATCCGGCCGGAGCTTTCCGGCCGGGTCCTTTTGAGGGAGGATTTCACGATGAAGGTGCTGGTCAGCGACAAGCTGGAGGAGGTCGGGCTCGAGATCCTGCGCCGTGAGCCCGGGATCCAGGTCGATGTGCGGCCGGGGCTCAAGCCCGATGAACTCAAGGCGATCATCGGCGACTGCGATGCGCTCGTCATCCGCAGCGCGACCCGGGTGACGGAGGAGCTGCTCGAGGCCGCAGGCCGCCTCAAGGTCGTGGGCCGCGCGGGGATCGGGCTGGACAACGTCGACATCGGGGCCGCAACCAAGCGCGGCATCGTGGTCATGAACACACCCGCGGGAAACGTGACCACGACCGCCGAACATGCGATCGCCATGATGATGGCGCTCGCGCGGAACATCCCGCGCGCCGACGCCTCCCTAAAAGCCGGCCGCTGGGAGAAGAACGCCTTCCAGGGCCGCGAGCTCTTCAACAAGGTGCTGGGGGTGATCGGCTTCGGCAAGATCGGCTCCATCGTCGCCGACCGCGGCCGGGGCCTGAAGATGCAGGTCATCGTCCACGACCCCTACGTTACGGCCGAGGCGATCGAGAAGGCGGGCTTCGAGCCGGTCTCCCTCGAGGAGCTCTACCGGCGCGCCGACTTCATCACGGTCCACGTCCCCAAGCTCAAGGACACCGTGGGGATGATCCACCGCGGATCCTTCGCGAAGATGAAAGACGGGGTCATGGTCGTGAACTGCGCCCGGGGCGGCATCATCAACGAGGCCGATCTGCTCGAGGCGCTGCGCTCGGGCAAGGTGGCCGGGGCGGCGCTCGACGTCTTCGAAAAGGAGCCCCCCGGGGACAACCCGCTGCTCGCGCTCCCCCAGGTGGTCTGCACACCGCACCTCGGGGCCTCGACCGTCGAGGCCCAGACGAACGTCGCCGTGCAGGTCTGCGAGCAGATCCTCGCCTTCCTCAAGACCGGAACGATCATCAACGCCGTGAACGTCCCGGCCGTGAGCGGGGAGCTGCTCGCCCGCATCGGGCCTTACCTCCGCCTGGGGGAGAACCTGGGCCGTCTGCTCGCCCAGCTCTGCCGCGGCCCGGCGCGCGAGATCGCGATCGACTACGCGGGCGAGTTCCCCGACCCCGATCTCTCGCCCGTGACGACGGCCGTCCTCAAGGGCTTCCTCACCCCGATGGTCCAGGAAACCGTGAACTTCGTGAACGCGAAGGTCATGGCCGGCGAGCGGGGCATCCGCGTGACCGAGGCGCGCTCGTCCTCCGAGGAATACCTCAACCTGATCACGGTCAAGGCGTTCGTCGGCAACGAGACCCACAACGTCGCCGGGACGATTTTCGGCCGCAAGGTGCCGCGGGTGGTGAAGATCGAGAACTTCCGCCTGGAGCTTCTGCCCGAGGGCCGCTTCGTGCTCATCCACAACCACGACAAGCCCGGCGCGATCGGCAGCATCGGGACCCTGCTCGGCAGCCACAGGATCAACATCAGCCAGATGCGCGTGGGCCAGCAGGAGGACGGCGACAAGACGATGATCTACTTCCGCACCGACCAGGCGATCCCGGAGCCGGTGATGGAGGAGCTGAGAAGGTTGCCCCTGATCATCGACGTCCGCTCCTTCGAGCTGTAGACGCCCGGGCGCGGTCGACGACCCCGAGGGAACGGCCATGGACGAAGAACTCGCGCCGTATCTCCGGCCGACGGCGATCCTCGACGCCGATCACCCGGCGGTGCAGGCCTTCGCCCGCGAAAAGGCGGCCGGGGCCCCCGATCCCGTCGCGGCGGCGGTGCGCCTCTACTACGCCGTCCGCGACGGGATCCGCTACGACCCCTACCTCCCCTTCCATCGGCCCGAAGACTACCGCGCGAGCCGTGTCCTCGCCCTGGGGCGGGCTTTCTGCATCGGGAAGGCGGGGCTGCTCTGCGCGCTCGCCCGCGCGCAGCAGATCCCTGCGCGGGTCGGCTTCGCCGACGTGCGCAACCATCTCGCGACCCGCCAGCTGATCGCGTTCATGGGCTCTGATGTCTTCGTCTACCACGGCTTCACCGAGTTCTTTCTCGAGGGCCGCTGGGTCAAGGCCACGCCCGCCTTCAACGCCGAGCTCTGCCGCCGCCACGGGGTCGCCCCCCTCGAGTTCGACGGCCGCGAGGACTCGCTGTTCCAGCCCTTCAACGAGGAGAACCGCCGTTTCATGGAGTACCTCCGGGAGCACGGAAGCTTCGCCGACATCCCCGTGGCGGCGATCGTCGCGGCCATGCGCCGGGAGTACGGCGAGGAGCGCGTTTCGGGCTGGATCCGCGCCTACGAGGCGGCGGGCGGCGCCTCGATCCGGCGCTTCGAGTCCGAGGAGGTCGTCCGTGGAGAGGACGGGCAGTGAGAAGGGTGCCTAGACGAGGACCTTGCGCAGGTTGATGAAGTTGCTGCGGTCGAAGCCGAGCGTCTTGAAGAAGGAGAGCAGGTCGGTCGAATCCCAGCGCACCGAGGTGTAGACGGTGTCGATCCCCTGGGCGCGGTAGTACTCGAAGACCGCCGCGGCGAGCGAGGCGCCGATGCCGCGACCCATCTGGTCGGGGCGCACGCCGATCGTCGAAATCCAGGCGCTCTTCGCCAGCCCGAAGCCCGCCGTCAGGATCGTGCTGATCATGAAGCCCACGATCCGGCCGTCCTGCTCGGCCACGAAACAGGCCCCGTCGCGGCGGCGGGCGTGATCCTCGATCACCTCGCGCAGCTCGTCGCCTGCGGGCTTGCGGGTGATGGCGGAATAGATGCGCACGATCTCCGGGGCGTCCTCGACCGCAAGAGCTCGGATCCGCACGTTTTCCATGGTCCTGAAGCGCCTTCTTTCTGCTGAGTCAGTCGATGCGGATGATTTTCACCCGGTGCCCGACCCAGTCGGGCGGAAGGTAGACCCGGCCGCTGTTGCCGCTCGCCTTGACCCGCTTCTCGATCATCTCCTCGCCGAAGATCTCGAACTTGACCCGGCTCGAGGAACCGGGGGCCGACGGATCCGGCGTTTGCGGCGGGTCGACGGGCTCTTCCCGTTCCAGCTTTTTGTCTTCGGATCCTGCCATCGGGCTTTTCCCCGCACCTGTGGGGGCCACCGGAATAAAAAAACCAAGCTACAATAAAGCTATTTTGAAGCTGCCGTCAAGAAGGATTCGGCCGTGCCGAATTTTAGCCTGGATCTGGGGGTCGCCAAACAATCCTGGCACGAGGTCAAGGGGAAAAGGAGGGGTGGAACCTCTCCCGTCGACCTCTCTTGCCGGCGGAGACCCGAGCCAGACCGTCTACGTCCACCGCGTTCCCGGCCGGATGCGAGTGAAAAGCCCCGCCTGGAAGACCCCCCCGGATCCGGACGGCTTTTCCCCCATCGTCCCCTATGCCTTCCATCGCGGCCGAGGGTTCAGTCCCCGGGTCGTACCTTTTCCGGACACCGTGCCCCGCGGAATCTTCGCCATCCGGGCTCCCCCGAGGCGCAACCCCATAGGACGTTCGGTGGTTCGACGCGAACGGATCGAGGGGCTGCCCTCCCCGTGAGCCATGTGGACATCCTCGACGGCACCCCTCTGCTGGATATCGCGCCCTGCGCCCCCGAACTCGATGCTCCGCCGAACGTGCGGACCGGCTGGCTCAAGACCGCCGCAAAGAAGGCAAGGACCAGGAAGTCGGACGGCCGCTTCGGATAGGAGCGAAATTCTGTTTTTGGGGCGGCATGGCGCCCGGGGGATGGAAGGGCGGCGTCAAGCGCTTGCCATCTTGATGCCGAGGGCCGCCGGAAACGGAAACACGACCGCAAGACCCCCTGGCTCATCGGGCGGCGCTTCGGGCGGAAGCTTGCGTGGCGTCCCAATTTGCAGGCGGTTTTTTTGCTTCCCGGGTGACATCGTACCGGCGATTGCTTTTGCTGCTCGAAGCCGATGGCATACAGGGATGCCGTGCGGCTGATGGGCCATCGGCCCCCAAAGGGCCGGAAAGGGGACGGTCGGAGAATGGAACGCCGGGCTGGCAGCCCGGCGTTCCTATTATGAAAAAGCCTTGATTTTCAGGTGGTGGGCTGCGCTGGAATCGAACCAGCAACCTAATGATTAAGAGTCATTTGCTCTGCCTAGTTGAGCTAGCAGCCCACAAGCCTCCGCTCTTGCGGACGGGTTTCTCTCTTACCAGAGCCGGAAAATCCTGTCAAATTCTTTTCGCCTACTCCTTCCAGGGCGGCTTCTCGCGCTTCCAGCGGCCGTGCGGGGGGCCTTTGCCCCGCGGCTTCCCCCGCGTATCCCGCCGGGGGGTCTCCGCCGGGAAAACCCGGTTCGGGTCCGGGATGTAGCCGCCGGGGAGAATTCGTGAAGGTCTGGGGGTCGGCGTCTTGCGTCCGGACGGCGGGTCGGGGCTCTCGGGTAGGGGCGGGCCGGTCAGGCAGGAGGGGGGCACCGAGGTCGCCTGAAAGAGCCCTTCGCCCGCCGGGAGCATCGCGACCCCCGAGGCGGCCGCCCGGCGGACATCCACGGTCACGATCACGGGTTCGGGATCGATCCGGCGGCCGAGCCGCAGGGCGAACTCGCGATTCGCGCAAAGGATGGCGGGTGCCTGCCCCGCGGGGGCGAGGCCGTTCCGGTGCACGAAGGGCCAGGCCCGGCGGCGGATCGCGGCGTAGAGAAGCCGCGGCGGCTCGGCCGGACGCTCCTCCTCGCCGGCGGCGGCGAGTCCCCGGCGGCGGCAGCGGACCCGGTTTTCCTCGATTTCGATGTCGGCCGCCGGGTGGCAGAGCGGGAGCGCGCGGATGTCGGCCTCGCGCACATGACGAAAGCCCTCTTCCTCGTGGAGCGCCTTCAGCAGATCGCGCATGCGGACGAAGCCTGCGGCGTCCGGGACGAGACCGAACTCGGCCGGGTTCCGGCCGAGCACGTAGGCGAGCATGCGGGCAAGACGCTCGGGCGATCGCGGCGGACCCACGGGAGGCCTCGGGCGCGGTTTAACCCCCGGAACCAGGGGCAGCGGGGGCATCTGCCGCCGGCGGCTGGGCCGGCGGCGGTTCTGCGGCTTCGTTCTCGGCTCCGGGCGGCTCGAGGCCCGCCTCCGGCTCCTCGGGGGCGGGAACGCCTTCCCCCGCTTCCTCCTCGGGCTCGATCACGATGTGGCCGCGTTCCTCGAGCGGGGGCCGGCCGAGTTCCTCGATCTCGCGGGGGGTGGGCAGGTCGTTCAGGTCCTTCAGGTCGAAGACCTCGAGGAAGCGCTTCGTCGTGGCGTAGATCAAGGGGCGGCCCGGGATCTCCTTGCGGCCGAGGACCCGGATGAGCTTCCGCTCGAGAAGCTGGCGCAGGACCCCGCCGCAGTCGACGCCGCGCAGGTGCTCGATCTCGGCGCGGATGATCGGCTGCTTGTAGGCGATGATCGCCAAGGTTTCGAGCGCGGCCTTGCTCAGCCGCACGGGCCGCGGGTCGAGCAGCCGTTTCACCCAGGGGCCGTACTCGGGACGGGTGCGGAACTGAAAGCCCCCCGCCACCTCGACCAGCGTGAAGCCGCCGCGGCGCTCCTCGATCTCGGCCTGGAGCTGGGAGAGCGCGGCATGGATTTCGGCCCCCTCCACGGGGCCGATCACCTGGCGCAGCCGCTCGACGGCGAGGGGCTCGTCGGCGACGAAGAGCAGAGCCTCGATGATGTTCTTCAGGTCGTCCATCAGAGGTAGAAGATCCGGATGATCCCCGAGGGGACGTGCTGGGCGAGCCGGATCAGGCCGAGCTTCACCATTTCCAGAAGCGCAAGGAAGGTGACCACGATCTCGGCCCGGGTCGGCTGCGCCGGGAAGAGATCCTCGAAGGTGAGCGAGCCGCGCTCCTCGAGGGCGTCGGCGATCTGCGTCATGCGGTCCTTGACCGAGAGCGTGTCGGCCGTGAACTCGAGCCGCGTCTCCTCGGGCAGCCCGGCGAGGATGCGCTGGAAGGCGTCGATCAGCTCGAAGAGGCCGATCTTGACGATTTCCGGCTCCGCGGCGATGTCCGCCGCGGCGGCCGGCCGGGCGGGCCGCGTGAAGGTGTCCTCCCCGAGAAGCGGCCGCTCGGAGAGCTGCTCGGCCGCGGATTTGAGCCGCAGGTACTCGACGAGCGGCCGCACGATCTCCTGCCGCGGGTCCTCCTCCTCGCCGCCCTCGTCGGCATGCACCGGAAGCAGCATGCGCGACTTGATCTGGAGCAGTGTCGAGGCCATGACGACGAACTCGCCCGCGTAGTCCACGTTCATCGCATCCAGGAATTCCAGGTACTCGAGGTACTGCTCCGTGATCAGCGCGATCGGGATGTCGGTGACGGCGATCTCGTTTTTCTTGATCAGGTGGACGAGGAGGTCCATCGGACCTTCGAAGACATCGGTCAGCCGCACGCGGTAGGGGGCATCCGGCCCTCGGCCGGCCGGGCCGCTGCCGGGGGTCTCCGCACTCATCGCAGGCCGACCGCGCGGCGGACCTCCTCCATCGTCGTTTGCGCCACGCGGCGGGCCTTGGCGTTGCCGGAGGCGATGATCCGCTCGAGCCGCTCGGGTTCGCTCTCGTAGCGGCGGCGCCGTTCGCGCATCGGCTCGAGGAAGGCGTTCAGGTAGCCGGCCATGAGCTTTTTGCATTCCACACAGCCGATCCCCGCCGTGCGGCACTTGCGGTCCACCTCGGAGACGACCTCGGGGGGCGAGTAGAGCTTGTGGAAGTCGTAGACGTTGCAGACGTCGGGGTTCCCGGGGTCGCTGCGGCGCATGCGCTGCGGGTCGGTGATCATCGTGGCGACCTTCGCGGCCACGGTCTCCGGCGGGTCGTTCAGGAAGATCGCGTTGCCGTAGCTCTTGCTCATCTTGCGGCGGTCGGTGCCGAGGAGCTTGGGGGTCCGGGTCAGGATCACCTGGGGCTCGGGGAAGACCGGGCCGTAGAGGAAGTTGAACCGCCGGGCGATCTCGCGCGTGATCTCGACGTGCGGCGCCTGGTCGACCCCCACGGGCACGCCGTAGGGCTTGTAGAGGATGATGTCCGCGGCCTGGAGCACGGGGTAGCCGAGAAAGCCGTAAGTGGAGAGATCGCGGTTCTGCAGCTGCTCGATCTGGTCCTTGTAGGTGGGGTTGCGCTCGAGCCAGGGGACCGGGGTGATCATGCCGAGCAAGAGGTAGAGCTCGGCGTGCTCGACAAGGTGCGACTGAATGAAGAGCGTCGAGGCTTCCGGATCGATTCCGGCGGCGAGCCAGTCGAGCAGGATGTCCCGCGTGTACCCCCGGATGGAGCCGGGGTTTTCGTAGTCGCTCGTGAGCGCGTGCCAGTCGGCGACGAAGAAGAAACAGTCGTATTCCGCCTGCAGGCGGACCCAATTGGCCAGCGCGCCGTGGTAGTTTCCGAGGTGAAGCGGCCCGGTGGGCCGCATGCCGCTCAAGATCCGTCGTTTGCTCTCCAAAAGAAACTCCTTGCGCTTTCGCCGTTCGCCCGGTCGCCGCCCGCGCGGAGGCGGGCCCGAGGCTCACGGGCCCGGCTCATGGTCGGGGGCGTGGGGCCGCAGCAGCCCGCGGACGAACGCGAGCTCCTCCTCGCGGGTCTCGACCCGGCCGTTCAGCCGTGCGTCCAGGACCTGATCGAGGACCCGCCGGTAGAGGGGGCCGGGCGGGACGCCCAGCCGCTTCAGGTCCTCGCCGTTCACGGAGGTCGTCACACGGCGGAGCTGGGTGAAATAGAGCGAGATCGCCTTTTTCACCCGCTCCGCCCCGGCGGCCGCCATCATGAAGAGAACGAGCTCGGTCTGGAAGCCGCGGAGCAGGCGGTAGACCGCGCTGTTCTCGAGCGGCAGGCGGCGCGCGAGTTCCTGCAGGCAGCGCCGGCAGGCGGTGCGGCCTTCGGTGAAGAGCCTCTCGAGCCGCGGCGGAAGCTCGAAGCGCCGGCACAGTGCCGCCGCCTGCGCCGCATCCAGGCGGTCGATCAGGGCCAGAAAATAAACGGCCCACTTCATATAGAAGTCGCCCAGAAAAAGCAAATCGTACCAGCTCACCACCTGACGCACGGATTGCAGGAGCTGACCGAGCCCCCGGTCGAAGGCGATCTGCGGGTGGAGCACGGGCAGGAGCTGGAAATCGCCCAGCCGCTGGACGGCCGCGACCGGGTTTTCCTCCTCGAGGAGCAGTTTGAGTTCCTGGAAAAGGCGGCGGCCCGAGAGGTTGCGGAAGAAGTCCATCTTGACCGCGTTCTGGATCAACCCCGCCGTGAGCCGGCCGATCGTGAAGCCGAAGCGCTGCTCGAAGCGGATCGCGCGGAAGGCGCGCGTGGGGTCCTCGACCAGGCTCAGGTTGTGCAGGACGCGGATCGTCTTTTCCTTGATGTCCTTCTGGGCGTTGAAGAAGTCGATCAGGGTGCCGAAGCGCCCGGGGTTGAGCTGCAGGGCGAGCGTGTTGATCGTGAAATCGCGCCGGTAGAGGTCGAGCTTGATCGAGCTCATCTCGACCGTGGGCAGCGCGGCGGGGAAGCGGTAGTACTCGAGCCGGGCCGAGGCGACGTCGATTTTCAGCCCGTCGGGGAAGGCGATCACCGCGGTGCCGAAGCGCTCGTGGGTGTGGAGCCTCGCGCCTGCCTGCCGCGCGAAGCGGCGGGCGAAGGCGATGCCGTCGCCCTCGATCACGATGTCGATGTCCTCGTCCTGCCGCTGCAGCAGCAGATCGCGCACGAAGCCGCCGACGACATAGGCGGAAAGGCCGAGCTCGGCGGCGACCGCGCCGATCTCGCGCAGCACGGAGAGCAGCCGCGGCGAAAGGCGCTCGGCGAGGAGCGGCGCGAGGTTGCGGGTGCGCGGCAGCGCCCCCTCGCGCAGGGGATCCCGGCCCGTCCCCCCCTCCATGCGCTCGCGGCCGACCAGCACATTCAGCAGGTCGGTGCGCGTGATGACGCCGAGGATCTTTCCTCCCCCGTCCACGACCGGGAGGATGCGCTGCTTGTGCTCGATGATCTTCTTCTGGATCTCCTGCAGGTCGGCCTCGGGGCCCACGACGGCGACCTCCGAGGTCATGTACTCGCTGACCGGCACCCGGCCCAGGCCGTGGAAGAGCGCTTTTTCAACCACCTGGCGGGTGATGTAGCCCCGGAGCGCGGGCTGGCCGCCGGGCGGGGTCTCGGTCACGAGCAGGGCGTTCACGTTGTAGCGGGTGAGGACGCCGTTCGCCGCCTCGCAGGAGACCGCGGCATCCACGCTGATCGGCGGCGATGACATAAGCGAGGCGGCGAGGCGCCGGTTCTGCAGCGTCTGGCGCAGCCGCTCGAGCAGCAGGGCCTCCGCCTGCTGGAGCGTCATCCCTTTCAGGGTCGCCGCCGCGGCGTAGGGGTGCCCGCCGCCCCCGAGGGTGCCGAGGATCGCCCCGACGTCGACGTCCTCGCGGCGGCTTCGACCCACGATGTGGATCTTCGATTCCATGAGGGCGAGGGCGAAGAAGACCTCGAGGTTTTCCATCCGCGCCATCTTCTGCACGAGGAAGGCGAAGTCCGGGATGTAGGTCTCGCGCTGGATGCCGGTGACCACGACCTCGATGCCGTTGATGTGCAGGCGGTGCGCGGACTGGATCATGTCGTTCAGGAGGGCCACCTGCTCGGGGTTCAGCTCGCGGGCGATCAGGTCGGAGACGACGTTCAGCGCGGCCCCGCAGGAGAGCAGCCAGGAGGCCGCGGCGAGATCGCGGGGGGTCGTCGAGGGGTAGGTGAAGGAGCCGGTGTCCTCGTAGAGCCCCAGGCAGAGGATCGTCGCCTCCTCGGCCGTCAAGCGGACCCCGCGCTCGCGCAGGATCTCGACGAGGAGCGTCACCGTCGCGCCGACGGGCTCGCAGACCTCCACGGCGCCGCGGATGTCGCCCTCGGAGTCGGGATGGTGGTCGTAGACGTGGATTTCGAGATCGGGGCGGGAGAGCAGGGCGGCGAGTTTGCCGATCCGGCCCGGCTGCCGCGTATCGACGAGCACCAGGCGCCGGACGCGGTCGAGGTCGAGCTCGGAGAGCTCCACGATATGGAAAAGGTAGAGCAGCGAGCTCACGAAGAAGGTGCGCAGGTTCTTTTCCTGCGAGCCGGGGAAAACGACCTTGCCCTCGGGGTAGATCTTGCGGGCGGCGAGCAGCGAGGCGAGGGCGTCGAAATCGGCGTTGATGTGGGTGGCGATCAGGGTCAGGCCGCCCCCGTTGCCGCGCTGCGCGATGGGATCGGACATGGCAGCAACCTACCACAACCCCGCGGCGGAACCAAACCGGCCGATCGGGCTCAAGTTTCCCCCCGGCGGGCCGATAGAGAATCCGGAACCGGCATCCGGCCGCCGGGGCGGACGATTCCCGTCCCGGACGGCGGGGATCGGCGAGACGGAATCGTGCGGAGGGAGGGCACATGCCAGTCTACCTGTGGGTCGGCAAGAACCGCTTGAACAAGATCCAGAAAGGCGAGATGGAGGCGCCGAACGAGCAGGCCGTCCGGGCGAGTCTCGCGCGACAGAAGATCCAGCCGACGCGGATCAAGCAGAAACCCAAGGATCTCTTCGAGAACGTCCGCTTCCTGCAGCCCAAGGTGCGGGAAAACGACGTCATCCTCTTTGCACGGCAGTTCTCCACCATGATCGACGCCGGGCTGCCGATCATCCAGTGCCTCGATATCCTCCACAACCAGCAGAACAACGCGACATTCAAGAAAATCCTGCGCCAGATCAAGGAGTCCGTGGAGGGCGGCTCGACGCTCGCCGAGGCGCTCAAGAAATTCCCGCGGCAGTTCGACGACCTCTTCGTCAACATGGTGGCGGCCGGCGAGGCGGGCGGCATCCTGGACGCCATCCTGCGGCGGCTCGCCTCCTACATGGAGAAAGCCGCGCGGCTCAAATCCAAGGTGAAGGGGGCGATGACCTATCCGCTCGTCACCCTGGGGATCGCGGTCATCGTGCTCGCGGTGATCCTCATCTTCGTGATCCCGGTCTTCGAGGAGATGTTCGCCGATTTCGGCAGCGAACTGCCCGCCCCGACCCAGTTCGTGGTCGCCATGAGCGAGATGGTGAAAAGCAAGATTCTCTTCATTCTCGGGGCGCTCGTCCTCGGTGGGTTCGCCTTCCGCAAATACTACAAGACGGAGAAAGGGCGGGATACCGTCGATGCCCTGCTGCTCCGGCTCCCGGTTTTCGGCATCCTTCTGCGCAAGGTGGCCGTGGCGAAGTTCACCCGCACCATGGGGACGATGCTCTCGAGCGGGGTTGCGATCCTCGAGGCGCTCGACATCGTCGCCAAGACCGCGGGCAACCGCACGGTCGAGAAGGCGATCTACAACGTGCGCTCCGGCATCGCCGAGGGGCGCACGATGGCCGACCCGCTGTCCGAGTCCGGGGTGTTCCCGCCGATGGTCTGCCAGATGATCGCCGTCG
Organism: Desulfobacterales bacterium; assembly: GCA_037481615.2. Taxonomy (GTDB): domain Bacteria; phylum Desulfobacterota; class Desulfobacteria; order Desulfobacterales; family SpSt-501; genus SpSt-501. The sequence continues at coordinate 5,309 of JBBFLI020000004.1, read as the reverse complement.
GCGAGTCGACCGGCGCCCTCGACGCCATGCTGGAGAAGATCGCCGACTTCTACGACGAGGAGGTCGACCAGGCGGTCGAGAACCTGACCCAGCTGATCGAGCCGGTCATGCTCGTCTTCCTCGGCGTGACGATCGGAGGGCTGGTCGTGGCGATGTACCTGCCCATTTTCAAGATGGCCGGGGCCATCGCCTGAACGGGGTCCCCTTGAGGGGAACAGGGATCATTTCCGGAGGCCGCCCGGTGGGGGCGGCCTCCGCTGTTCGGGCCCCCGGCGCGGGGCTGCCGCTGCTCGTTTCCCCGGACGCAAGCCGCGGCGGAGAGGGCGGTCTGCGGTCGCCCCGCGGGGAAACCCTGCACCGGCGCGCCGGGCCGCCGGAGGGGGGGGCGGTGCCCCGGCTCCGACGCCTGACGGCGTTCCGCGCGCTCTTCGGCGTTCTGCTTCTCGGTTCGACCCTCTTCGTCCTGCGCTCCCGCGGGCTGCCGGTTTCCGAGCCGTCGGCCGCAGTGCTGTTGGGGCTCGCCGGCGCCGTCATCGCCCTTTCGGTCGGCTATGCCGCCGCGCTCGTCGTCGGTTTTCCCCCCCGTGTTCTCGCCCCCCTGCAGCTTGCGCTCGACGCCCCGCTCGTCACCACGGTCGTCGCTGTGACCGGCGGCCTGGACAGCCCCTTCGTCTTTCTCTACCTGGTCGTGATCCTCACTTCGAGCCTGCTGCTCGGGCGACGCGGCACTTTCCGGGTGACGGCGCTCTGCTGCCTGCAGTCGGGACTGCTCGGTGCGGCCGAGGCGGCCGGATTCGGCCTCGAGGCCTGGCTTTCCGGCGGGGAAGGCCTGCGGGCCGCTTCCGTGCAGCCCGTGCTGCCGAAGCTGGCGGTCCTCTGGGGCGCCTGCCTGGTGGTGGCCGGACTGGGCAGTTTCCTCGCCGGCCAGACGGAGAAGACCCGCCGGGAACTCCGGCGCATGCAGGACCATCTGAAACGGGTGGAGCGGCTGGCGGCCGTGGGGGAACTCGCCGCCGGGCTGGCCCACGAACTCAAGAATCCGCTCGCCGGGCTGACCGGGGCGATCGAACTGCTGCGCGACGAGCTGCGCTACGACCCGGAACGGGCGCCGCTGCTCTCGATCGTTCTGCGCGAGGCCGACCGGCTGAGCACGCTCGTCGGCCACTTTCTGCTCTACGCCCGGCCTCCGGCCGGGCGGCCCGAGCCGGTGGAGGCGGCCGGCGCCTTGCGCGAAACCCTCGAGCTCTTCACCCGCCAGGAGCGCCTGAAGAACCGGATCGAAACCCGCTTCTCCGCCCCCGAGGAACTGTGGATCGCGATCGACCCCAGTCACCTCCAGCAGGTGCTCTGGAACCTGCTGGTGAACGCCGCCGAGGCGATCGAAGGCGAGGGCCGGATCGAGGTCGCCCTCTTTGCGGCCGGCGACAGGCGTGTCTGTCTCGAGGTCCGCGACACGGGAACCGGCATCGCGCCCGAGCACCTGGCCCTGATTTTCGACCCCTTTTTTTCCACCAAGCCCGCCGGCACGGGTCTCGGCCTCTCCATCGTCCAGCGCATTCTCGAGCCCTACGACTGCCGCCTGGACGTCGAGAGCACCCCCGGCCGGGGATCGACCTTCCGCATCGTTTTCCCGCGCATCGATCCGCCCGGCGAAGCTCGACCTTGACAGGTTTCGCCGATCCGGGCTATCGAGGTGCGTCCGCGCGTCGCGGCTGACCGGGGTGGGGAGACGAAGCTCACGGCGGCGCGTGCATACCGGCGCGGCTCATGGTTTCCTGTTGCCCAGGATGGCGCGGCCGGCCGGGGCCCTCCAGGCCGCGAGGGGGCCCGGACCGGAATCGCGTCATTGTTTTTCACGCGAGGCCCATGGACACCGAAAGTGACGTTCTGAGCAAACGCCGCGAGAAGTGGCTTTCCTTGCGCGAACGGGGGGTGCCGCTCTACCCCAACGACTTCCGCCCCACGCACGCGGTCGGGGAACTCCACGCCCGGGTCGAGGCCGATCCCGGATCGGTCTCCGAGGAGGGCCCGCGTTTCGCCGTCGCCGGCCGGATGATGGCGGTCAACCATTTCGGCAAGGCCGCGTTCGTGCGCCTCCGGGACCGCACCGGTCAGCTTCAGGTCTACGTGAAACGCGACCGGATCGGCGAGGAGGCCTTTGCGCTCTTCAAGCAACTCGACATCGGCGACATCGTGGGGGCGGGCGGCCCGCTCTTCCGGACGAAAACCGGGGAGTGGACGCTGCTCGCCGATTCCTTCCGCCTGCTCGCCAAGTCGCTCCGGCCGCTGCCCGAGAAGTATCACGGGCTCAAGGACCCGGAGAAACGCTATCGCCGACGGTACCTCGATCTTCTGGTCAACCCGGGCGTGCGCGAGATCTTCCTGCGGCGAAGCGCCATGATCCAGGAGATCCGCCGCTTCTTCCTCGAGCGCGGCTTCCTCGAGGTGGAAACGCCGATGATGCAGCCCATCCCGGGCGGGGCCGAGGCGACCCCCTTCCGGACCCACCACCAGGCCTTGGGCATGGACCTCTACCTGCGCATCGCCCCCGAGCTCTACCTCAAGCGGCTCGTCGTCGGCGGCTTCGAGCGGGTCTTTGAAATCAACCGCAACTTCCGCAACGAGGGGATCTCCACGCAGCACAACCCCGAGTTCACGATGCTCGAGTTCTACCAGGCCTACGCGACCTACACCGACCTCATGGGGCTGACCGAGGAGCTTCTCTCCGGTGTCGCGGCCCGGGTCACGGGGTCGACCGCGATCTCCTACCAGGGCGAGAGGATCGAACTCGCCCCGCCCTGGCGCAGGGTCGCCCTTTTCGACGCCCTGGTCGATATCGGCGGCGTCGACCGCGCCCTGCTCTCCGACCGGGAGGGCCTGCTCGCCTTCGCCGCCGCGCGCGGGGTGACCGTGACCAAGCAGCAGAAGCTCGGCAAGGTGATCACCAAGCTGTTCGACGCCCTGGTGCAGCCGCAGCTCGTCCAGCCCACCTTCGTCGTCGGTTACCCGGCCGAGGTGTCCCCCCTTTCGCGCCGCAGCGACGAGACGCCGGATCTGACCGAGCGCTTCGAGCTCTTCATCGGCGGACGCGAGATCGCCAACGGCTTCTCCGAGCTGAACGACCCGCTCGACCAGCGGGAGCGCTTCGAGCTCCAGGTGCGCGAGCGGGAAGCGGGCGACACGGAGGCCCACCCCATGGACGAGGACTACCTCGAGGCCCTGGAGTACGGCATGCCGCCCACGGCCGGGGAGGGGATCGGCATCGACCGTCTGGCGATGCTCTTGACCGATGCGGCCTCCATCCGGGAGGTCATTCTCTTCCCGCACCTCAAACCCCGCGACTGACCGCACCGAGGGAGGCAACGGCACTCCGCATGGCGTTTCCGGGCATGGGATTCGAGGGCTTCATCGGCGCGCGTTACCTGCGGGCGCGGTCGAAGCACGCCTTCATCTCGCTCATCACCTACCTTTCGGTGGCCGGCGTGGCCGTCGGGGTGATGGCCCTGATCGTCGTCATCGCCGTCATGACCGGCTTCGAGGCCGATCTCAAGCAGCGCATCCTCGGCGGCCAGGCGAACGTGGTCCTCATGCGCTACGGCCAGGCGATGGAAAACTGGCGCGAGGTGCTGCGCACGGTGGAAACCGTGCCCGGGGTCGCCGCGGCGACCCCCTTCGTCTACAGCCAGGTCATGCTGCGTGCGGCCGGCGCGACCAGCGGCGCCGTGCTGCGCGGGGTCGACCCGCAGACCGCGGGGGGGGTCCTGCGGACGCTTGCCGGGATCGATCTCCCCGAGGCGGGCGGCGGGGCCGAGGGGGGCGGGCGCACGCCGGGGATCGTCCTCGGGCGTGAGCTCGCCCGCAACCTGGGGGTGGGCCCCGGCGATCTCGTCCATGTGATCTCGCCCCGGGGGATGCTCGCCCCGACGGGGCATGTTCCGGCCATGCGCGCGTTCCGGGTGACGGGCAACTTCGAGTCCGGGATGTACGACTACGACCAAACCTTCGCTTACATCCACCTGCACGACGCCCAGCGCCTGATGCGGCTCGGCGAGGCCGTCTCCGGCCTCGAGATCCGCGTTCACGACATCTACCGCGCGCGGGAGGTGGCCGACGCGATTCTTGCGCGCCTGGAGCCCGGCTACAACGCCCGCGACTGGATGCAGATGAACCGCAACCTCTTCAAGGCGCTCAAGCTGGAGCGTCGCGTGATGTTCATCATCCTTACGCTGATCGTCCTGGTCGCCGCCTTCAACATCGCCAGCTCGCTCATCATGCTCGTCATGGGCAAGACCCGCGACATCGCCATCCTGAAGGCGATGGGGGCGACCGACCGGAGCATCCGGCGCATCTTCGTCTTCAGCGGCATGGTGATCGGGACCGCCGGGACGGCCCTGGGCGTGGCGCTCGGGGTGGCCCTCTGCGAATTGCTCAAGCACTACGACATCCACGAGTTGACCGGGGACGTTTACTATTTCACCACCCGGCTTCCGGTCAAAATGGAGATCCCCGACATCGCCGCCATCGTGCTCGCGGCGCTCGGCATCTGTTACCTCGCGACCCTCTACCCGGCGCGCCAGGCGGCGAGACTCAACCCCGTGGAGGCGATCCGCTATGGCTGAAGCGGCGGCTTCGCCCGGGGCGGCCCCCCTCCTCTCGGCGCGCGGTCTTTGCAAGCGCTACAGGAACGGGGGAACCGCGGTCACCGTGCTCGAGGATCTCGACATCGACCTCGCCGCCGGCGAAACCGTCGCCGTCGTCGGCGCCTCGGGGATCGGCAAGTCGACGCTGCTCCACGTGCTGGGAACCCTCGAGCGGCCCGACCGCGGCCGGTTGCGGTTCCGGGGGGAAGACGTGCTCGCCTTCCCCGCCGACCGGCTGGCGCGTTTCCGCAACGAGACGATCGGCTTCGTCTTCCAGTTCCATCACCTGCTCGCCGAGTTCACCGCGCTCGAAAACGCCATGATGCCCGCCCTGATCCAGGGCCTGAGCCGGCAAGAGGCCGCCGCCGCCGCCGAGGCCGTCCTCGTGCGCGTGGGCCTGGGGGGGAGGCTCTCCTTCCGGGTGAACCGCCTCTCGGGGGGGGAGCAGCAGCGCGTGGCCATCGCGCGCGCGCTCGTCCTGCGGCCGCCGATTCTGCTGGCCGACGAGCCGACCGGCAACCTCGACCGGACAAACGGCGAGGCCGTCCACCGGCTGCTCCTCGAGCTCAACGCCGAACTCGGCATGACCCTCGTCGTCGTCACCCACAACCTCGAGCTGGCGGCCCGGCTCTCGCGGCGGGTCACGCTGCGGGACGGCCGGCTCGCCGC
>JBBFLI020000003.1:0-156455 GCA_037481615.2 Desulfobacterales bacterium | reverse complement strand
GGATTTCATCAGCGCCTGGCTCCTCATCGGCCCCCCCGTCTGCCTGGTCGACCCCGGGCCGGCTTCGACCACCGAGCAGCTCTCGGCCGCGCTGGCCGCGCACGGCGTCGGGCGGATCGATTTTCTCCTCCTCACCCACATCCATCTCGATCACGCCGGGGGCGTCGGCCGGATCGCCCGCCGCTTCCCCGAGGCGCAGGTCGTCTGCCACCCCAAGGCCGTGGCCCACCTCGCGGATCCCACCCGCCTGTGGGAAGGCTCGCGCAAGGTCCTGGGGTCCCTGGCCGACGCCTACGGGCCGGTCGAGGCCGTGCCCGCCGAACGGCTGCTCGCCGCGGACCGCCTCGCGGTGGAAGGGATCACGCCGCTTCTCACCCCCGGCCACGCCCCCCACCACGTGAGCTTCGCCGTGGGGGACCTCCTCTTTGCAGGCGAGGCCTGCGGCGTACTCTACGACCTGGGGGATCGCGGCCTCTACATGCGCCCCGCCACCCCGCCCGTGTTCGATCTCGGGCAGGCGCTCGCCAGCCTCGAGCGGCTGATCGCCCGCCGACCCGGCCGCATGGTCGTCGGGCACTCGGGGCTTTACCGTGGGGCGGTCTCGCTTCTCTCCCGCCACCACCTGCAACTCCGCGACTGGGAGCGCCGGATCGCCGGTCTCGCGGGGCGGCCGATCGAAGAGATCGCAGGCGAGCTGCTCGCCCACGATCCCCTCCTCGCCGCCTTTTCCGCCTTTCCGGCGGCGGCGCAGGAACGGGAGCGCTATTTCCTGAAGAACAGCCTCGAGGGCTTCCGGGGATGGGTGACTTCCCGCAGGCCTTGAGCGGCTGCGGGTCCGAAGGGGGAGGGCGAAACGGCGGCGTGCGTCAGGCCCGCCCGGTTTCCTTCAGCTTCTCGCGGAAGATGCGGTAGAAGGCGAGATGGTCGGTCAGGCCGCGGTTCAGGATCTTCGGGAAGTCCTCGATATTCTTCGCGTTCACGATGAGGTTCACGCTTTTCAGAAACGCGGTCATGTTGTCCATGGTGCGGTGGCGGTTCGAGAGCAGCACGACGTACATGTTGCGGCGGCTTGCCATGCCCAGCCGTTCGAGGAAGAGGAGCACACCGTTCGTCTCGGGGTCGTCGGTGTCGAACTCCTCGTCCACGACCACCACGTCGTAAGTGTGGTAGCGCATGCGCTTGAGGGCTTCGCGGGCGTTGTCGGCGACCGTGATCTGGTACTCCATCTGCTGCAGGCACTCGAGAATCGGCTTCTTCAACAGCGGGTGCTGCTCACAGAGGAGTGCGGTCTTCCCCTCCTCCTCGATGAAATCGAACGGCCGGTCGGCGTCGTTGTAGGCCCCGGGGTCGATCTCGCGCAGCGAGACGATCGATTCGCCGCCCGCCGGGGCGGGTGCGGCACCGAGCGCGATCGGGGTCCCGCAGCGCGGGCAGGGAAGTGCGCCCCCCGGGCCCGCCGGCAGCGGTTTCCCCTCCGGCAGCTTGAAGCGGCTGTTGCAGCGGCTGCAGGCAATCGTAGCCATCGTCTCCCTCCCGGCCGCCCCCCGGCGATCAGATCATCCGGCTGTAGGATTTGTCGATCTCGAGCTTGCCGATGTCGGTCGTCGCCTCGCCGCGGGCGCTCTTGATCATGTCGATGCCGCGCCCCACCACGCCGCGGTGGGAGGCGTAGGCCATCGCCGTCTCCTGGGTGATGCTGCCCTGCTCGTAGAGCGCGATGAGGTTCTGGTCGAAGGTCGTCATGCCGAAGGCGGTCCCCGTCTCCATGATGTCGTAGAAGGTGCGGCCCTCGGCCTCGCCGTTCAGGATCGCGTCCTTCACGCGCAGGTTGGTGCACAGGATCTCGAAGGCCGCCACCCGGCCGCCGCCGACCTTGGGCAGCAGCCGCTGGCAGACGATCCAGCGCAAGGCGTCGGCCAGGCGGATGCGGATCTGGCGCTCGTCCTCGTTGGGGAACATGCCGAGGATGCGGTTCACGGTCGAGCCCGCATCCGTCGTGTGCAGGGTCGTCAGCACGAGATGGCCGGTCTCGGCCGCGCTCAGGCCGATCTCGACCGTTTCCCGATCGCGCATCTCCCCGACCAGGATGACCTTGGGCGCCTGCCGCAGGGCGGCGCGCAGGCCGTTCGCGTAGGAATCGAAATCCATGCCGAGTTCCCGCTGGTTGAAGGTCGCCTTCTTGTGCGGGTGCTGGTATTCGACGGGGTCCTCGAGGGTGACGATGTGGACCGGGCGCCGCTCGTTGATGTCGTTCAGGATGGCGGCGAGCGTGGTCGTCTTGCCGGAGCCCGTGGCGCCGGTCACGAAGACGATCCCGTTCTTCTCGCGGGCGATCTGGTACATGGCCTTGGGCAGGCCGCGGTCCTCGATCGTCGGGATCTTGGATTCGAGCTTGCGGCAGACGATCGAAAAGTGGCCTCCCTGGGAGAAGATGTTCACCCGGAAGCGGGCCTTGCCGGGGAGGGCGTAGGAGAGGTCGCAGGAGCCGGTCCGGAGGAGCGCCTCGGTCAGGCGGCGGTCCTGGTTGATCAGGTTGAGGGCGATCGTCTCGGTCTGGAAGGCCGTGAGCGGTCGGGTGTGGCTGCGGATCTCCACGGGGACGAGCTCGCCGGCGGTCTCGACCTGCATGGGTTTGCCCACCGTGAAGTTGAGGTCGGAGACCTCGCGGTGGGAATCGAGCATCTTGACGAGGATGTGATCGATTTCCTGCTTTCTCATCGGCACCCCTCCCGGCGGAAACGCCTCGCGGCCTCTGCCGGCCTCAGGCCTCGGTGAAATCGACGGGCGGGCCCTTGAGCAGGGGACGGAACCGGGCCTTGTCGTTCGCCTTGGCGTAGGCCTCCTCGGCGCTGATCGCCCCGCGTTTCACGAGTTCCATGATCGAATCGTCGAGCAGCGTCATCCCGTATTTCTTCCCCGTCTGGATCATCGAGGGGATCTGGTGGCTCTTTCCCTCGCGGATCAGGTTACGCACGCCCGGCGTGGCGATCATGATCTCGAGCGCCACGATGCGGCCGATGCGGTCGATGCGCTTGAAGAGCACCTGGGAGATGACCGCCCGCAGGCCGTCGGCGAGCGTCGATCGGATCAGGGCCTGCTCCTGGGCGGGGAAGACCTCGATCACGCGGTCGACCGTTTTGGTCGCCCCGGAGGTGTGCAGCGTCGAAAAGACGAGGTGCCCGGTGGTCGCGGCCTCGACGGCGAGCGAGATCGTCTCGAGATCGCGCATTTCGCCGACGAGGATGATGTCCGGGTCCTCGCGCAGCGCCCCGCGCAATGCGGCGGAGAAGCTCTTCGTGTGGATGCCGACCTCGCGCTGGTTGATGATGCAGCCCTGGCTCTGGTGCACGAACTCGATCGGGTCCTCGATGGTGATGATGTGGTCCTTGCGCTGGCGGTTGGCGACATCGATGATCGAGGCGAGGGTCGTCGACTTGCCGCTGCCCGTGGGACCGGTCACGATGACCAGCCCCCGCGGCAGGAGCGCGAGCTTGGAGACGACCGGCGGCAGCCCCAGCTGCTCGGCGGTCATGATCGTGCTGGGGATCTCGCGGAAAACGGCCCCCACCCCGTTTTTCTGCATGAAGTAGTTGGCCCGGTAGCGGGCGAGGCCCGGGATCTCGTAGCCGAAGTCCACGTCCCCGGTTTCCTCGAAGACCTTGATCTTGTGCTCGGGGGTGATCTCGTAGAGCATCGCCCGCAGGTCGTCGCTCGTGAGCACCTTGTATTTCACGCGCTCGATTTCACCGCGGATGCGCAGCGCCGGCGGCTGACCGGCGATCAGGTGCAGGTCGGATGCGCCCTGCTCGTGCATCAGCCGGAAGAAAGCGTCGATCTTGGCCATGGCCCGCCTTGTCCCCCCCGGCTCAGCCGCCGGGGGTGAGGAGTTTGAGTTTCTCGTCCTCGCGGTCGCGCTCCGCCTGCTCCTCGCGTCCGGCCTCGAGCAGGCGCCGGTGGGCGTCGATCACGAAGGCGATCTCGGACTCGAAGCGCGCCCGCTGGCGCCGGAGATCGGCGATCGACTCCTGGAGCTCGGAGAGCCGCTTCTGTCCCTGGCGCACGAGCTGCTCCGCCCGGCTGCGGGCCTCGGCGACGATCAGCTCCGCCTGTTGCCGCGCGTTTTCCTGCATCTGGTCGAGGACCTTCTGCGAATGCAACAGCGCGCGCTTGATCGTGCCCTCGCGCCGTCGGAGCTCCTCGAGCTCCTCCTGCGAGCGGCGTAGTTCCTCGGTCAGCCGCAGCACCTCACGCTGCAGCGCCTCGCACGCCGCGGCCGCCTCCTCGAGAAACCCCTCCACCTCCCGCGGGTCGTAGCCGCGGAAAACGGTCCGGAAGCGGCGCTGCTGGATCTCGAGCGGGGTGAGCGTCACGGCGGCCTCCTCGCGCCTGCGGTCATCGCAACCCGTAGGCGAGCTCGTAGAGGCTCGCCACGGCGAAGTACTCGAGAAACAGGATCGCCAGCACCACGACGAGCGGCGCGAGGTCGACCCCCCCGAAGACGACGGGGAGCCGCCGGCGGATGCGCCACAGGACGGGCTCGGTCAGGTTGTGCACGAAGCGCACGATCGGGTTGTAGGGATCGGGGCTCACCCAGGAGAGCACGGCGCGGGCGATCACGATCCAGAGGTAGGCGTGGAGCACCACGCTTAGGACCTTGGCCAGGGCGAACAGGAAATGGCTTGCCAGAAACATCGCTCGTTCCCATGCTGAAGGTATTTTCGGCCGGGCGGGACGGTGACTTGAGCGGCAGGCCGGGCCCCCCGGAAGGCGTCTTCCCCGGGCAAGGCCCCGGATGAAGCAGAATACCACGGATCCCCGGGGGGTTCAAACCCCGCCGGGGCCCCGCGTCTCAGCCCCCGGCGATCATCGGGACGAGGAAGACCTCGGCGCCGTCGGGGATGGGGGTGGCCGCAAAGCGCGGGCGGGAGACGTAGGTGTCGTTCACGCGCACGACGGGGGTGTCCTCGGCGCGGCCGAGCTCGGAGAGGAGCTCGGCCACGGTCAGCCCCTCGCGCCAGGGGTGCTCTTTTCCCCCCACACGGATCATTCCCGCACCCCGTGCGCGGCGAGCAACGCGACCACCTCGGGAAAGTCGATCCCCAGCCGCCTCACGGTGGCGAGCGTCGGGATCCCCTCCGGGGTCCAGCCCCGGCGGCGGTAGACGGCGTCCTGCAGCCGCGCGTACTGGGCCTCGCGGTGGGCGCGCAGCAGCGCCCGTTTCTCGGCCGTGGAGAGGGCGGCGATGTCCCGGTCGGGGTGGATCTCCGCGAGCTGGCGGTCGTAGCGCTCGGCGCGCGACTCGTACTCGAGATCGGTCACCGGGCCGACGGCGCGGTAGGGGATGGCGTCGTGCTCGCGGCGGCCGAAGCCCATGCGCAGGTTGAAGATCCGCTGGAAGTTGTAGACCGCCTCGCTCATGCGGATGAGATCCTCCGGGGTGGACTCGCGGCCGGTGACCGCGCTGAAGTACTCGGCGTACCAGCGGACGTGCTTCATCACCTTGGCCGGCTCGGGGGTGTCGCGGTTGTCCTCGGGGACGATGTCGTTCCAGGGCAGCTTGCAGAGCCCGCAGAGCGAGAACCAGGTGCGGAACATCGGAAACCAGTGCAGGGCCTCGGCCTTCTGCTCGAAGGTCGGCATGAAGTTGTGCACCATGTCGAGGAAGATGAGCCAGGCCTCGTCGTGCTGCGGGCCCTTCAGGGCGAGCCCGTAGCCTCCCTGCTGGGCGAGCGATTCCTTGGTCATGTACTCGGAGAACTCGAGCCCCTTCGCCTCCATGCCGATGTCGGCGAGCAGCTTGGGGTCGGCCCCCCAGCGCTCGGCGAAGAGCGCCTTCATGCGGCGCACCCCTTCGCCCACGATGCGGCCGAAGCCCTCGCCGCGGGCCATCTGGTGCAGGATCTCGAGCGCGGCGGCGCGGTTCCCGAAACGCAGCTCGAGCCCGCCCGTCGCCTCCGCGGGGATCAGCCCGAGCTCGAAGCACTCCATGGCGAAGGCGGTCGCGGTGCCGACCGAAATCGTGTCCAGGCCGTAGGCGTCGCAGTAGAAGTTCATCTCGATCACCGTGTGGGGATCGAAGATGCCGAGCAGCGAGCCCAGCCCCGCGATCGTCTCGTACTCGGGGCCGTCGACGAAGACCGGAATGCCGCGGTAGGGTCCGGTGAGCGGCACGAAATCCCGCACCCCGTGCGAGCAGGCGACCGTACAGCCCATCCAGCAGCCGTCGAAGCCGGGGTCGAAGAGGCGTCGGAAGACGGCCTGGCCGAGGTTTTCGGCCTCGCGGTGGCTTCCGAAACGGAAGTTGTGCGTGGGCAGCAGATCGTGGTCGTTCATGATCGTGACCAGGTGCGTCGTTCCGATCACGGCCATCTCGTTCTGCTTGGGGTCGAGCTCGACGATCTCCCGCGAGTGCAGCCGCGAGACCGCCTTCAGCCGCTCGCGGTCGGCGGGGGCGTTCGTGTCGATCGTGACCGAGGAGTCGCTGCGGGCGACGACGGCGCGGAGCTTCTTGTGGGCGAACACGGTGCCGATCCCGCCGCGGCCGGCCTGTTTGTAGCGCGCGCGCTTGCGCTTGGGGTCGTACCAGCTGAAGTTGAGGCAGCCGAAGCGGGTGTGCCGCGCGGCCGGGCCGGTCGAGACGACCGAGACGTCCCGCGGCCTGCCCTGCGCGAAGCGGTCGGTCAGAAACGCGGTCAGGGCGTAGGCGTCCTCGGGGAGCCCGGCGGCCGCGTAAAGGGTGACCTCCTGCGCGATCCCGTCCACGACGAGCACGACCTCCTCCGCGGCGAGCCCCTGGATCTCGAGGGCGTCGAAGCCCGCGAACTTGAGAAACGGGCCGAAGTATCCGCCCACGTTCGAGTCGATCACCGTCCCGGTGAGCGGCGAGATCGTGGCGGCGATACTCTTCCCCGAGCCCGGGTAGCTCGGCGTCCCGCCGAGCGGCCCGCAGGCGATGCAGATCTCGTTTTCGGGGTCGTCCCAGCGGGTCCGAGGCGTCACCGCCTGCCAGAGGAGCCACAGGTCGAAGCCCTTGCCGCCGATGAAGATGCGCTCCATCTCCGGCGGGACGGGCTTGACGGTGACCGCCGGCCGCGAGAGGTCGACGTGGAGGCTCCGGCGGGTGTAGCCGCGCTCGACGGCGGGCCGCCGGTAGGGGAAGGAAAGCCGCGGTTCGAGTCGGGTCGTGCTCATCGGTCGTCTCCTCGGTTCATTTCAGTTTTTCGACACGGTGGAAGTCCCGGTAGGGCGAAAACTCCGCGAGAACGATCTCGTCCTCGGCGTTCAGGCTCCCCGTGACCATGCGGCAGACGAGTTCGCCCACCCCGGTGCCGAGCATGAGCCCCTGGCCGCACATCCCGGTCGCGTGCAACAGCCCCGGCACCTCCCGGTTCCAGCCGACGATCGGCGAGCCGTCCGGGGTCATGGGGTAAAGCCCGCGCCAGGTGCGCCGCACCCGCAGGTGCCGCAGACGCGGCACGAGCTCGACCAGCCGTGTGCAGACCTGGGGCAGGAAGACCGAAGTCTCGCGCTTGTCGGTCCCGACGATGGGCGGCTCGGGGGTGAGGCAGAAGACCACCTGGCCGTGGCGGTTCTGGTAGAAGTAGAAGTTCTTGGAGCCGGGGGCGGGCCGCATGTCGACCACCATGCAGTGAAAGAACGGCACGATCGGCTCGGTGATGCCGGCCTCGTGGCTGTCGGGGACGACCGGGAGACTCACCCCCGCGCCCCGGGAGAGTTCGGCGGAAAAGGGCCCCGCGGCGTCGATCACGACCGGTGCGGCGTAACGGCCGCGGTCGGTCGCCACCCCGGCCACGCGGCCGCCTTCGATCTCGATGCGTCCGACCGATTCCCGGAAACGGAAGCAGACCCCGAGCCTCCGGGCGTGGCGGAAATAGGCGTTGGCGACGAGAAGGGGCGAGATCGACCCGTCCTCCGGGGCGAAAGTCGCCCCGAGCAGCCCGTCGCGGCGGATGCCGGGCACGATCGACGCCGTCTCGTCGGGGCCGATGAAATCGATCGTCAGGCCGTAGGAGCGCTGCAGGGGAAGGAGCCCCCGGAGCAGCCGCGCGTCCTCCTCGCGGTAGACCGGGTAGAGGTAGCCGCCCGGGAGCCACTCGATGTCGTCGCCGTGGGTCTCCCGCCAGGAGGCGAAGATCGCAAGCGACCGACGGCAGACGAGGATCTTGCCGGGTGCGGAGTGCGTCGCCCGCACCCCGCCGATCGCGTGCTTGTTTTCCCCCTGCCCGGGCGAGGGGTGCCGGTCGAGGACGAGCACGCGGAGCTTCTCCCGGCCGAGCGCAAGCGCGGTGGGCAACCCGACCGACCCCGCCCCGACGACGATCGCATCCCAGCGCTCAGCCATCGTTTCCCTCCCGCACGCCGGCGAAAGCGCCGATCGGCACCTCGACGAAGAGCGGCCGGTCCACCCGATCGGTGACCGTGGAGAGGTCGACCCCCTCCTCCCGGAACAGACGGAAGATGAGCGGCCGGCAGGTCTTCGCCCCGCAAGCCCCCATGCCGGCCCGGGTGAGGGCCTTGAGCTGGTTCAAGTCGCGGACCCCCTCGCGGATCGCGGCCCGGATCTCGCCCGCGGTGATGCGCTCGCAGCGGCAGACCACGGCCTCGTCGGGCGGGGGGGCCTTCTCGTAGAGGGGAAGGGGGTCGCGCCGCGGCTCCTGGACCCAGATGCCGGCCGCGCGATCGGCCGCGGCCCGCTCGAGCTGCACGCCGACGAGCAGCGTGCCGGGGTGTTTCCGGCGGGACTTCACCTTCACCACGGGATACCGCCCGAGGATCGCCCCCTCGGCGTCGGTCACGGGAACGAGGCTGCCGACCTCGACCTTCTCCCGCCAGATCTCGTAGGGGAGCACCACGAGGGGGCGCTCCGGGTCGCGCCGGGCGTCGACCAGGGTCACGGCGAGCCCCGGGCAGACGGCGACACAGCTTGCGCACCCGGAGCACTCGGTTCCGGGGACGAAATAGGGCAGGCCCGTGATCGCGTCGTTCTCGGTGCGGATGCCCTTCTGGGGGCAGACCGCGGTGCAGGGGTTGCAGGGGATCTCCTGAAAGCAGTGGAAGACCGGGTAGACCGCCGCCGCGGGGGCGGGCGGGCGGCTCCGGGTGACGGGGCCGGGGCGCGACTTGAGGATCTCGACCTTCTGCTCCCACTCGCGCGGGATCTCCCCCGCGTAGGCCCCAAGAGCGCGCGCGATCCGCAGCCCGGCGATTCTCCCGCTGAACAGGGCGGCCGAGGCCTCGGCGATCTCCTGCGCGTCCCCCGCACACGCCACGGGGATCCCGAACTGCTTCGCCTTGAGGGCGAACTCGTTCACCTCGGCCAGACCCACGGCGACGAGCACCGTGTCCACGGCGAGGGTCCGGGCGGTCCCCGGCCGGATGCGGAAGCGCTCATCGACTTCCGCAATCGTCGCCGCGGTCACGTGCTCCTCGCCGTGGGCGCAGACGATCGTGTGCCGGGTGTGGATCGGCACCCCCAGGCGCTTGAGCTTGTCGGCGTGCACGCGGTAGCCGCCCACCTCGGGCAGCGCCTCGATCAGGGCCGCGACCTCGATCCCCGCCTGGAGGGCGTGGTAGCCCGCGATGAGCCCCACGTTTCCCCCGCCCACGATGAGCACCCGCGAGGCGCAGCGCACGAGATCCCGGTTGACGAGCGTCTGGAAGGCCCCCGCGCCGTAGACGCCGGGAAGGGTGTTCCCCGGAAAGGAGAGCATCTTCTCGCGGGCGCCGCAGGCGACGAGCAGATGCCGGGGGCGGACCAGGAAGTAGCGGCCCCGCTCCACGGCGCCGACCCGGCCGTCGGCGAACACCGCGACCGCCGTGGTCTGAAGACGCACCTCGACCGCCGGGCAGCGCTCGATTTCGGCGGCGAGGAGGCGGCCGATCTCGAAGCCCCGGGTCCCGGCGTGGCTGTCTTCGACCGAGCCGAAAAACTTGTGCGTCTGCAGCACGAGCTTTCCGCCGAGCCGGTCCTTGTCGTCGAGGAGGAGGGTCGCCACCCCGCGGCGGCCGAGCTCGATCGCCGCCGCAAGCCCGGCCGGCCCGCCCCCGATCACGAGCACGGGGACGTCGATCTCCTCGACCGGGCCGGTGGGAACGGGCGCATCCTCCTCGGGCAGCCGCGGCAGCCCCTGCAGGCTCTCGAGGCGCATGCCCGCCCGCAGGGGGGTCATGCAGGCCTTGACGGGTCTGCCGTCGGCCATCACCAGACACTGGGAGCACTGCCCGTTCGCGCAGAAGAGGCCCTGGGGGCTTCCGTCCTTCCGGTGACGGCCGAAAACGTGGATGCCGCAGGCGGCGAGCGCGGAGGCGATCATCTCGCCGCGGAAGCCCGAGAGGGGTTTTCCGTCCCAGGTGAAGGGGACGTCCTCTCGGGCGGGGACGGGGAGAATGGGGTGGCGCTCGATCCGGCTCATATCCGGGGATCCTCGTTGCGGCGGGCGTGGGGGGGCGGACCCGCCGTCCGCCGGCGACGCGGAGCAAGGGGGGCGGATCGTCCCTCGTCCGCGGCGCGGCGCTGCATGCGCGCATTGAAGCGCATCACGTGGCCGGCGGCGATGCGGCGGGCGCCCGGGGCGTCGCCTCGGGCGATGGCGGCGACGAGGGCTTCGAGGTCGTCGTAGTTCTCCCGCAGCTCGGGCTCGGCCATCGAAAGAAAGCGATCGTAGTAACGGTGGATGTTTTCGTGGACGGAGGCGAGGACGCTCTGGTAGATCGGGTTGCCGGTTGCATCGGCGATCGCGAGGTGGATCCCCCGGTCCGCCGCGAGGAACTCCTCGCGGCGGACGGGGCCGGCCTCGAGAAAGGAGCGCGCCTGCGCCAAAAGCGCCCGCAGCCGCTTGATGTCGGCCGCGCTGCGCCGCCGGGCGGCCTGGGCGGCCACTTGGGCCTCGAGGCCCTCGCGGAACTCGGCCAAGTGGGCGAGGGAAACCTTCTGCAGGCGGATGAGCCGCGCGAGGGTCTCGGTCACCCGCCCGGCGTCCGGGCGGGTGACGACCGGCCCGCCCCCGGTGCCGAGACGGATTTCGATCAGCCCCTTCTCCTCGAGGACCCGGAGCGCCTCGCGCAGGGTCGGGCGGCTCACCCCGAACATCGCCTTGAGCTCGCGCTCCGAGGGCAGGGTCTCGCCGGCGGCGAGCCGCCCGGAGAGAATCGCCTCCTCGATCTGGGCGACCACGTCCTGGAAGACCTTGGTCGGGCGGACCGTCTGGAACAAGGAACCCCCCTCCATTGAATGGTCTGACCATTTATACCCCGGCGCCCCCCCGCGGTCAAGCGTCCGCCCAGCCTCCGCAGGGTTGACACCCGGCCGGGGACTTTTTACAACGCATGGGACAAGCGCGGCGGGGGCGTTCCCCGGCCCCCGGAGGGAGGGTTTCGTGGGTGCAATCCGCGGAAGGAAAATCGCCTTTTTGGGCTCCGGGAACATGGGCGAGGCTCTCGTCGCCGGGCTCGTGCACTCCGGGGCCGCCGCCCCGGAGGACATCGTCACCACCGACATCCGGCCCGAACGGCTCGAGGAGATGCGCGCCCGCTACGGCGTGCACACGACGGCGGAGAACCGGGAGGCGGTCGCCGCCTCCGAGATCGTGATTTACGCGGTCAAACCGCAGCTCATGGCCGAGGTCCTCCAGGAGACCGCGGAGGCGCTCGACCTCTCGCGGCTGGTGATCTCGATCGCGGCCGGGGTCCCCCTGCGGGCGATCGAGTCGCTCTTGCACAAGGAATTGCGCCTGATCCGCGCCATGCCCAACATCGCCGCCTCGGTCAAGGAGTCGGCGACCGCGATCTCCGCCGGCAAACACGCCCGCCGCGAGGACATCGATCTCGCCCTCGAGATCTTCAACAGCGTGGGCCGCACGGTCTTCCTGCGCGAAAACTACCTCATGGATGCGATCACGGGCCTGAGCGGCTCGGGGCCGGCCTACATCTTCATCATCGTCGACGCGCTCGCCGACGCCGGCGTGAAAATGGGTCTCTCGCGCAAGGACGCCCAGTTCCTCGCCGCCCAGACGCTTCTCGGGGCGGCCAAGATGCTCATGGAAACCCGCGAGCACCCGGGACAGCTCAAGGACCGCGTCACCTCCCCCGGGGGGACCGCGATCGCCGGCATCCACACGCTCGAAAAGGGGGGTCTGCGGACGACCCTCATCAACGCCGTCGAGGCCGCGACTTTGCGATCGAAGGAACTCGGGGAGACGATGATCCGCTATTTCGCCGAGGCGAATCACAATCCCTGAAAAGGAGCCTCCCATGGCCGCAACGCTGAGCCCCGGAATCCGACCGAACCCCGCAGGCGACCGCCCCCGTGTCGATCCCAGCGCCTACGTGGACCCGAGCGCCCAGATCATCGGCCACGT
The DNA here is from genome assembly GCA_037481615.2 of Desulfobacterales bacterium. Classification (GTDB taxonomy): domain Bacteria; phylum Desulfobacterota; class Desulfobacteria; order Desulfobacterales; family SpSt-501; genus SpSt-501. The sequence goes on along the minus strand of JBBFLI020000003.1, from coordinate 144,078 downwards.
GCTGATCGGCCGGCGGGTCTTCGTCGGCCCGCAGACCGTGCTGCGGGCCGACGAGCCCGACGCCTCCGGCCGGGTGCACCCCATCGTGGTCGAGGAGGACGCCTGTCTCCAGGACGGCGTCATCGTCCACGCCCGCGCGGGAAGCGAAGTGCGCATCGGCCCGCGCTGCAACATCTCCCACGGGGCCGTCATCCACGGTCCCGCCAAGATCGCGGCCGACAGCTTCATCGCCCTGCGGGCGGTCGTCTACCAGGCGGAGGTCGGGGAAGGGGTCTGGGTCGGGGTCGGATCGATCGTCATGGGAAGCCAGATCCCCGCCCACGTCTGGATCCCGGCCGGCTCGATCATCCGCTCGGAGACGGACACCCGGAGTTTCCGCCTGGTCGACCTCAAGGAAGAGAAACACAAGAAAGACATCTACGACGCGACCGCCGCCCTGCGCGAAGCCTACTTGAAGCTTCCAACCGAATAAAAAACCGGGCGCAAAGACCGCCCGGCTCCTGCAAAGGCGGAAGAGCGGCCGCTCAGGGGATGATCCCCATCCCCTTGAGCACCGAGAGCATGATGGCGGCGGCCATCACCGAGCCCACCTGCCCCCCCGTGTTCGCCCCCACAGCGTGCATCAACAGGAAGTTGTTGCGGTCGTACTTGAGGCCCTCCTTGTGGACCACCCGGGCCGCCATGGGGTAGGCCGAGATGCCTGCCGCGCCGATCAGGGGGTTGATCTTCCCCCGGGTCGCCGCGCACATGAGCTTGCCGAAGAGGATCCCGCAGACCGTGTCGAGGCAGATGGCGACGAAGCCGAAGACGAGGATCATGAGCGTCTGGGGGGTGAGGAAGGCGCGGCCGTCCATCGTCGCCCCGATCGAAATCCCCAGAAACAGCGTGACCGCGTTGGCGATCTCGTTTTCGGTCGCCTTGACGAGCCGTCCGACGACGCCGCATTCCTTCATCAGGTTGCCGAGCATGATGGTCGCCAGCAGCGGCAACCCGCCCGGGGCGATGAACCCGCCGAAGATCGTCACGACGATGGGGAAGAGGATGCGCGTCGTCTTGGAAGCGGGCGTGGTCGAGGTGATTTCGGACATGTTGATGCGGCGTTCCCGGTCGGTCGTGAGAAACCGCATGATCGGCGGCTGGATGATGGGAACGAGGGACATGTAGGAGTAGGCGGCCACGGAGACCGCGGCGAGCAGGTGCGGGGCGTATTTCGAGGAGACGTAGATCGCCGTCGGGCCGTCGCAGGCCCCGATCACGCCGATCGCGACCGCATCGAGCTTGTCGAAGCCGAAGAGGAGAGCAAGCCCGATGGTGAGGAAGATGCCGAACTGCCCGGCCGCGCCGAGCAGGAAGATCTTCGGGTTCTCGAGCAGCGGGCCGAAATCGGTCATCGCGCCGATCCCGATGAAGATGAGCAGCGGGAAGAGCTCGTTGGCCACCCCCATGTCGTAGATCGTGCGCAGAAAGCCCTCCTCGCCCATCAGGTCGGCGAGCGGGATATTCACGAGAATCGCCCCGAAGCCGATCGGGACGAGGAGAAGCGGCTCGACGTCCTTGCGGATGCCGAGATAGAGGAGCAGACATCCGACGCCGATCATCACGGGGTTGGACCAGTGCAGGTGCAGAACCCCTGCGGCCAGCCCGCTCAACCCACTCAGAATGGCTTCCAGCATGATTGTCTTTCGCCTCGCGGATCCGTGCGGTTCAGGGTTGGTCCTCTTTCACCGGGAAGAGTCTTTTCAACAGGTTCATGAGGGCCGCGAGCAGCGCGAGCGCAGCGAGCGTCCCGCCCATGCCCACCACCAGGAGCGTCAGGCCGAAGCTCAGGTTGTCCATCTTCCCCCCTCGGGCTGCGGGCTCGCCCGAACGCAAAATTTAAAAACAAGCCTGGCACCCCCCTTCGCCGGCAAGGAGAATCCGGGGGGGGGCCGACGTGGAACCCATTCTATTGCGACTTCCCCACGGGTCAAGGAAAAATGGCGGCACGCCCCTTCGCCGGCGACCGGCCGGTTTGCCAGGACGCCGGCCGGGTGCTACAGTGCGGTCATGCCTGAGACGAAGCGCTTTCCCCCCCGCCGCCGCCCCGAGCGGAACCTGCGCTGATGTTGCGGATCGAGCGGCTCTCTTCGGGTGGGGTGATCCCCAATTATTTCTGCTCCTCGGCCTGCCGCCACTGCCTCTACCGCAGCGGGCCGGGTCGCGAGCGGGCGTTTCTCGATCCCGCGGAGGCCGAGGCCATTTTCCGCCGGGTGCGCGCGCTCGGTTGCCGCTCCGTGCACCTCGGGGGCGGCGAGCCCCTGCTCGACCCGGAGGGTGTCGCGGCGCTTCTCGAGGCCGCGCAACGGGCCGGGGTGGGGATCGATTACGTCGAGACGAACGCCTCCTGGTTCCGGGATCCCCCCGCGGCGGTTTCGACCCTCGAGCGTCTGCGCGAAAGGGGCCTGGGCACGGTGCTCGTTTCGATCAGCCCGTTCCACAACGAATTCATCCCGCTTTGGAAAACGCTCGGCGTGATGGCGGCCGCGCGGCAGGCGGGCCTGCGCGTATTCCCCTGGGCCGCGGAATTTCTCCCCGAGCTCGAATCTCTCGGGCCCGGGCGGCCGCACCGGCTGGAAGAGTTCGCCTCCCGCTTCGGCGAGGACTACCTCGAGCGCATCCCCGGCCGCTACTGGATCCATCCGGGCGGCCGGGCGCTCGACACCTTTCGGCCCCTCTTCGGCGGAAAGCGGCTCGAGGAGATCCTCGAGGAGAGCCCCGCCACCTGCGCGCGCGAACTCTCCGACACCGGCCATTTCCACATCGACCTCCACGGGAATTACATTCCCGGATTGTGCGCGGGGCTGGCGATCGCCGCCGAGGACCTCGGCCGCGCGCTCTCCCCGGAGCGCTATCCCCTGATCACGACCCTCGCCGGGGCGGGGATCCGGGGCCTTCTCGCCTTCGCCCGGCGGGAGATGGGCTTCGCGCCTGCGCCCGCGGGCTGGTGGAACCGCTGCGACCTCTGCGATGCGATCCGCCTCTTTCTCTTCGAGGGGGGCTGGAGCCGCTCGCGGGAGCTTTCCCCGGCGGGATTCTATCGACGAAGGAGCTCCAGATGCGATCCGCCGTTGCGCTCTTCTTGATGTTTTTCGCCTGTGCCGCCGCTTCGGCCGAGGAGATCCAGTGGCACGGCTTCGAAAGCGGCATGGCCCGCAGCCGCTTCGAGAAAAAGAAGGCCATGCTCTACTTCCGGGCCGACTGGTGCCCCTTCTGCGCCGAGATGGAGCAGAAAACCTTCCGCGACCCCGCCGTGGTGGAGACCCTGAACCGCCACTTCATCGCCATCCGCATCGACTCCGACCGCGAGGGGGAGACGGCGCGGATGTTCCGGGTGAAGAGCCTGCCCGATCTGTGGTTCATGAGCGAAACGGGCGAGGTGATCGGCCACCGCCCCGGCTACATCCCCATCGCCCAGATGATGAAAATCCTGAACGCGGTGAACGCCACCGGGAAGATGCAGTGAGGGGGAAGGCGCAAGACCCGCGACCGCCGCAAAGGAAGGCCCCCGGCGATCGGGCCGTGCTCCGGCTCTTCGCCGGCCTGCTGGTCGCGGCGGCGGCGGCAGCCGCCGCCGGCTGCACCCTGCCGGCCGCCCGGCCCGCCCCGCCGGCCGCAGAGCTTTCGCGCTGGCAGATCGTCTCCGGCCCGGAGGGCCGCCCCGTCTCCTGGGAGGAGATGATCGCCGGGCTGCGCACGGCGCGGGTCGTCTACATCGGGGAGACGCACACCCAGGCCGCGCACCACGAGTTGCAACTCGACATCCTGCGGGCGCTCGTTCTCCCGGATCCCGCGGCCTGGTCGCTCGGCCTCGAGATGTTCGACACGAGCTACCAGCCGGCTCTGGAGTCCTGGTCGCGGGGGCAGCTCGGCGAGGAGGAGTTTTTGCGCCGCACCCACTGGTATGCGAACTGGCGATACGACTTCGGCCTCTACCGCGCGATCCTCGAGTTCGCCCGCGATCAACGGCTTCCGGTCCACGCCCTGAACATCCCCTTTCACATTCCCCCCAAGATCCGCGTCGGCGGCATCGAGCATCTCTCCGCCGCCGAGAAGTCGTTTCTCCCCGCGGAGATCGACCTCGGCGTGGAAGCGCACCGCCGCTTCGCCGAGGCCGTCTTCGCCCGGCACGACTTTCGAAACCGCGTGCGCTTCGAGGATTTCTACCTCGTCCAGTGCGTCTGGGACGAGGCCATGGCCGAGGCGGTGGCCCGCCGCCTCGGACCGGGCCGTATGGTGGTCCTCGCCGGAAACGGGCACATCCAACACCGCTACGGCATCCCCGCGCGCGCCTTCCGGCGAAACGGCCTTCCTTTCCGCACCGTCTACCCTCTCTCGCCCGGCGAAGAGGTCACCCCCGGAATCGCCGACTACGTCGTCGCCGCCCGCTGACTCCGGGCCCAGCGACGGCGGCCGAAGGTTTTTTTCTAATAATCACTATATGTTGTAAATTTTTCTTGACCATCCCCAAGATGTTGGGGTAATATGAGTCCATTAGTTCATTTCCGAGATCTCAAACCGCCCTCGCCCGAGGGTTCGCCGGGAGACGGATCCGGCCCGCAACCGGCCGCGAGCCGGGGGGCCATCGCCGAGGCCCACTCACGCAAGGAAGAGCCACCGGCAGGCGAGGAAGAGGTGTTTCGTGTTCGACCAGATCGAAAAACGTGACGGCAGGATTGTGGAGTTCGATTCCTCCAAGATCACCGCGGCCATCGCCAAGGCGGGTCGGGCGACCGGAGAGTTCGAGGAGCGGGAGGCGAAGAAGCTGACCCTCCGCGTCCTCACCCTCGCCCACGAGCTGCGTCTCGGGCCCGTGCCCAAGGTGGAGGAGATCCAGGACATCGTCGAGCGGGTGCTCCTCGACTCCCCCTACTACCGCACGGCCAAGGCCTATATCCTCTACCGCGAGCAGCATGCCCAGATCCGGCGCATCGCCACCCGGGCGCACGTCGATCTCGTCAACCACTACATCGAGAAGCTCGACTGGAAGATCCGCGAGAACAGCAACATGAGCTACTCGCTGCAGGGGTTGAACCACTACATCTCCTCGGAGATCACGGCCGAGTACTGGCTGAACAGCATCTACCCCCCGGAGATCCGCCAGGCCCACCTCGAGGGCGATCTCCACATTCACGACCTGAACTTGCTCGCCGTCTACTGCGTGGGCTGGGACCTCCTCGATCTGCTCCGGCAGGGCTTCCGCGGGGTCGAGGGCAAGGTCGAGAGCTCGCCCCCGAAGCACCTGAGGAGCGCCCTGGGGCAGATCGTGAACTTTTTCTACACCCTCCAGGGGGAGGCGGCGGGCGCCCAGGCGATCTCCAACTTCGACACCCTGCTCGCCCCCTTCGTCGCCTGGGATCGCCTCGATTACCGCGAGGTGAAGCAGGCGCTCCAGGAGTTCGTCTTCAACATCAACATCCCGACGCGGGTCGGCTTTCAGACCCCCTTCAGCAACATCACCGTGGATCTCCGGCCGCCCGCCAACCTGCGCGACCTGCCCGTCGTCATCGGCGGCCGGGAGCAGCAGGCGACCTACGGCGAGTTCCAGGCCGAGATGAACCTCATCAACCGCGCCTTCGCCGAGGTCATGATGGAGGGCGACGCCCGCGGCCGCGTCTTCACCTTCCCCATTCCGACCTACAACCTGACCCGCGATTTCGACTGGGAAAACCCCGAGCTCGAGCCCCTGTGGCGCATGACCGGGAAATACGGCATCCCCTACTTCTCCAACTTCATCCAATCCGACATGTCCCCCGAGGACGCCCGTTCGATGTGCTGCCGCCTGCGGCTGGACAACCGCGAACTCCTCAAGCGCGGCGGCGGGCTCTTCGGGGCGAACCCCCTCACCGGCTCGGTCGGGGTCGTGACCCTCAACCTGCCGCGGCTGGGCCACCTGAGCGACTCGGAAGCCGACTTCTTCGCCCGGCTCGGCCGCCTCGTGCAGCTGGCGGCCGAGAGCCTGCAGATCAAGCGCAAGGTGCTCGAGCAGTTCACCGACAAGAACCTCTACCCCTATTCGCGCTTCTACCTGCGGGAAATCAAGAAGGCCTTCGGGATTTACTGGAAAAATCATTTCTCGACGATCGGCATCATCGGCATGAACGAGGCCTGCCTGAATTTCCTGGGACAGGACCTCACCACGCCGGAGGGCCAGCGCTTCGCCCTCGGGGTCATGGATTTCCTGCGCGAGGCCATCTCGGGTCTCCAGGAGGCAACCGGCGCGCTCTTCAACCTGGAGGCGACCCCCGGCGAAGGGACCTCCTTCCGTCTGGCCAAGCTCGACAAGAACCGCTTCCCCGATATCCGCTGCGCGAACGAGGAAGACGTGCGCTCCCGCGGGGCAGCGCCCTACTACACGAACTCGACCCACCTGCCGGTCGGCTTCACCGACGACCTCTTCGAAACGCTGCGGCTGCAGGACGAGCTGCAGACGAAGTACACCGGCGGGACGGTGCTGCACATCTTCCTCGGCGAGGAGATCCGGGACCCGCTCGTCGTGCGCAACCTCGTCCGCCGCATCGCCTCCAACTACCGGCTGCCCTACTTCACCCTCACCCCGACCTTCAGCGTCTGCCCGACCCACGGCTACCTCGCCGGCGAGCAGCCGGTCTGCTCCCGCTGCCAGGAGCCGACGGAGGTCTACTCCCGGGTGGTGGGGTACCTGCGCCCCGTCAAGCAGTGGAACAGCGGCAAGCAAGCGGAGTTCGAGAACCGCAAAACCTACCGCGTGGCGGTCTGAGCCGGGGGGGCGGGGCGATGCGCATCGGCGGCCTGCAGAAACAGTCCTTCATCGATTACCCGGGCAAGATGAGTTGCGTCGTCTTTCTCTCGGGCTGCGACTTCGAATGCCCCTACTGCCACAACCCGCAACTGACGGGGCGAAACGAAGGCGGCGGGCAGGGGATGCCGGCCGAGGAGATCTTCGATTTCCTCGCCGCCAGGCGCGGTTTTCTCGAGGGGGTCGTCGTCTCGGGGGGCGAGCCCACCCTGCACGCCGGCCTGCCGGATTTCTGCCGCCGGATCAAGGAAATCGGCTATCCGCTCAAGCTCGACACCAACGGCAGCCGCCCGGCGATGCTCGCCCGGCTCATCCGCGAGGGTCTCGTCGATTACGTGGCGATGGATGTCAAGTCCGACCCCGAGCGCTACCCCGCGTGCCTCTGCGACCGGGACCGCCGGGCCGAAATCCTGGCGAGCGTGCGCATCCTGCTCGAATCCACGATCGACTACGAGTTCCGCACGACCTGCGCCCGGCCGTTCGTCTCCCCGGAGATCGTCGAGCGCATCGCCCGGTGCATCCGGGGCTGCCGGCGCTACGCCCTGCAGCCCGTGCGGCTGGGAGGGGTGCTGCGCCCCGAATTTTTCGACGGCGTCCATCCCGCCTTCAGCCCCGAGGAGATGAACGCCCTGCAGCAGGCCGCGGCCCCCTGGGTCCGGGAGTGCGTGCTGCGCTGAAAAAAGTCTTGTCTCGCCGCGGCGATCGTGGTAAAGAAAGCCGCTCGCCTCGCAGGCATTTCCCGTCTCCCGCAAGACCGCGACGATCAGATCCATAAGGAGGAGGGACCCCGATGGACAGCGGCACCCGGTTTCTCACCTTCACTTCGATTCTCATGCTCGCGCTCATCCTGCAGGTGGTGCTGGCCGTCGCCGACCAGCGGGACACACCGGAGAAAGCGGCCGTCGAATTCGCCGAGGCCTATTTCTGGCTCGAGCCGGCCATGTCCGAGCGCCTGTGCCGCGAAATCGCCTCCGCCGCGAAAACCGATCCCGTCGCCTCTTTCCTCGAGCGCAAGGAAAACGAGGCCCGCGCCGCGGGCTTCCCGCCGCACTACCTGAAGCAGGGCCTCTTCCACGTGGATACGCGCACGCTCGAAAACGACGGCGAAACCGCCCGCGTTCTGCTCCGGGGCGAAAGACGCCGGACGATCAACCCCGTCTACGGGTTGATTGCGCGCTGGTTCGCGGTCGGTGAAACCCACGCCGTGGAAGAAACCCTCCTGCTGAAGAAGGAAGCCGGTGCCTGGAAGGTCTGCGGCCGCCCGTTCCAGTTGCTCGAAGGCTGAACGCCTCCCCTCTCCCCCGTCGCCCCCCCGTCCCGAGAGGGTTTCCTTCCGGAAGCTCCCTTTTTTTGCGCGCCGGCGAGGCGATCGATCCCCATGATCGCCCTGCTCTACGCCCGGCTGCAGGCCCGGGCACGGGAGATCGCCCGCGGCCAGTCGCCGCCCGCCTTCTACCGGGACCAGGCGGAAGCCGTCTCCCGCTCGCTTGAAATCTTCGATTCCGCGCCCCTCGTCCTCGAGTTGCGCCGCGATCTCGAAGGCCTGCTGGAGGAGGGATACGGTCACGGCATCCGGCACGCCACCCGGGTCGCCGTCGACGCCGGCGCCCTCAGCTGGATCGAGGGACGCGCCGCCGGCTGGGAGGAGGCGCCCCTGCGCCGGCGGATGGAAATCGCCCACGCGGCCGGCTTGCTGCACGACGTGCTGCGGCGGGAAGAAAACCATGCCGAACGCGGGGCCGCCCTGGCGGCCCGTTTCCTTTCCGGCCGTCTGCTGCGGACGGAGGAGATCGAGGACATCCGCATCGCGATCCGCAACCACGAGGCCTTCAAGGCCGCTGTGCCCGTCGACACGCGGGAGGGGGCGCTGCTCTCCGACTGCCTTTACGATGCCGACAAGTTCCGCTGGGGCCCGGACAATTTCACCGACACCCTCTGGGAGATGGTGTCCGCGAGCCGGATCCCCCCGGAGGAATTCCTCGCCCGCTGGCCCGCCGGGATCGAAAGCCTGAACCGCATCCGGGGGACGTTTCGCACCCCCACGGGCCGGCTCTACGGGCCGCAATTCATCGACGCGGGGATTGCGATCGGCCACGAGCTCTACCGTTTGCTCGCCGAAGAGGTCGCGCGGCTGCACTCGCCATCGCCTCCTGCGCGTTGACACCTCCTGCGGAGTTTTTCTATAGTCCGCCCGTTTCCCCGGTTTCCGCCTTGACCCCGCCCCACCCCCAAGAAGGAGGACGTGATGACCACGACCGGTTGGCCCACGCCCCACTGGCCCGAAGGGGTCCCCCGCGAAATCCAGGGCTATGAAAAACCGCTCTTTTCGGTTCTCGACGAGACGGCACGCGCCTTCCCGGACCGGGTCTACACCGTCTTCAGCGACGCCGGGCGGACTTATGCCCAGGTCAAGGAGACCGCCGACCGCATCGCCCGCTTCCTCGCCGACCGCGGCATCCGCAAGGGGGACCGCGTGGCGATCTTTCTGCCCAACCTGCCGCACTACCCGCCGATCTACTTCGGGATCCTGAAGGCCGGCGCGGTCGCCGTCACCTGCAACCCCCTCTACAAAGCCCAGGAGCTGCAGCACCAGCTCAAGGACTGCGGCGCGAAGGCCGTCTTCTGCATGGATCACCCCGTCTTCTACCCCACGACCGTCAAGGCGATCGAAGAGACGGCGGTGGAAACGGTCGTCATCTGCGGCGTCAAATCCTACCTGCCCAAGCTCAAGGCCTTCCTCGGGGGGCTGCTCGGCAAAATCCCGCACGCCCCCTCCTACGAGCGCGGGCACCTGTTCTTCGACGACATCGTGGCCCGCTCCCGTCCCGAGCCGCCCGCGGTCGAGATCGACCCCCGGGAGGACTTGGCCCTCATCCTTTACACGGGCGGGACGACCGGCGTGCCCAAGGGCGCCTGCCTCACCCATGCGAATTTCTACTACGATCTTGCCGCGATCACGGCCTGGATCCGCCTCGTCCACGAACCGGGCGCCAAGCCCGAGCCGCAGCGCATGGCCTTCCATACCTATCTGGGGGTCCTGCCCTGGTACCACAGCTTCGGCATGACCTGTGCCATGCTCTCGGCCTGCGCGAGCGCAAGCCGCCTGATCTGCGTCCCCGACCCCCGCGCCGGGAACCCGCCGTTCACCGAGGTGTTGAAGATCGTGCAAAAACAGCGGCCGACGGTGATGCCGGCCGTGCCGACGATCTTCATGGCCTTCACGAATCACCCGCATCTCGACCGCTACGATCTCTCTTCGCTTCTGGGCTGTTTCTCGGGCGGGGCGCCGCTTCCGCCCGAGGTCTGCCGACGGTTCGAGGAAAAGACCGGTGCGGTCATCTTCGAGGGCTACGGTTTGAGCGAAACAGCGCCCGTCGTCACCGTGAACCCGACCAATACGCGGCAGCGCCGCATCGGGACGATCGGGTTCCCCATCCCCGGAACGGATGTGAAGATCGTGGATCTCGTGACGGGCCTCGAGGAGCTGCCGCGGGGCGAGGACGGCGAGCTCGCCGTCTGCGGCCCGCAGGTGATGAAGGGCTACTGGAACAAGCCCGAGGAGGACGAGCGGGTCTTCCGCGCAATCGACGGCAAACGCTACTTCCTGACCGGCGACATCGGTCACATCGACCCCGATGGCTACATCCACATCACCGACCGCAAAAAGGACCTGATCCTGGTCGGGGGATTCAACGTCTACCCGCGCGAGGTGGAAGACGTCCTCTTCCAGCACCCCAAGGTGGCGATCGCGGCCGTGATCGGAGTCCCCGACGAGAAAAGCGGCGAGGCCGTGAAGGCCTTCATCCAACTTAAGCCCGGCGAGACGGCGACCGAGGAAGAAATCCTTGCCTTCTGCCGCGAGAAGATGGCAGGTTACAAGCGGCCCAAGTTCATCGAGTTCCGCGACAGCCTGCCCATGTCGAACGTCGGCAAGGTGCTGCGGCGGCTGCTGCGGCAGGAGGAGCTGGCCAAAAAGTGAACCGGCCTCTTTTCCCTTTCGCTGCGGAGGCGTCCGTCCCCCGATGAGGCGCGCGGCGGTACGCTGGCTCGCCCGGCACCCCTACACGGTGACGAGCCTCGTCTTTTTCGGGGCGATCCTCATGGGTTGGCTCGGCCTCGGCTGGGGCGAACGCCAACTCGCCTTCGTTGTGCTCCTCTACTTCATCGTCGCCATCGGCGTGCGCTTGGACGAGATCTTCCGCGCCATCGGCGGTCCGAGCGCTCAGCCGGCTCCGCCCTCGGCCGACCCGGAAACGATCCTCTCCCAGTTGCGCGAAATCCGCGAACTCCTCCGCCGCATCGAAGAAAAACTCTAGGGACGTCCATTCAGATATCATCTGAAGTAACCCCCCCGGCCGGAAGGGCCGGGGTCTTCGCTTCCGGAGAGCATCGCGTCGCCTCAAATAATGATATCAGAATGGACGTCCCCTCTTTTCACTTCTTTTCAAGAGGGTTGCGGAAGCTGCAGGGCATGATCGCGGCGCACTTGCCGCAGACGTGGGTGGTCTCGGGCAGGCCGGCAAACGCGGGGATCACGGCCCGGTTTTCCTTGAGCCGCTCCCAACAGCGGCGGCGGTCGAACCCCTCGGCCGCGAGCGCGGAGACGGGACAGGCCGCAATGCATTTGCCGCAGCGCTTTCCCGCCTTGAGCAGGCAGGCCTCCGCGGCAAGGAGAAGGGGTTGCTCCCCGAGTTCGGCCTCGGTGACGAGGCTCCCCAGTCTTCCCGCACACCCGGCCGGCGTGATGAGCAGCCGATGGGTCCCGAAGCGCCCCAGGTTGACGAGACGCCCGAGGTGCTTGTGCGACCAGCGGGCGACCAGCCGCTCCTCGTCGAAATTGTGCGTCGCCGGCGTCAGCGCGCAGCGGAAGCCCTGTCCCGCGAGCCACGCCGCAAGCCGTTCCGCCAGGTGCTCGATCAGGACGTTCGTCTGCACATAGGAGAGGCCCCAATCCGCGCTGGGGCGATCCCCCGCGCGGTTGCCACGCACGAGTTCCTTTTTGAAGGGGATGAAGAAGACGACTACCGAACGCGCCGTCGGGAGCAGGTCCCGGGGCAAGAGGTGATCGGGAGCCGCCATCGCGGGCAGCGCTTTGAAGCGGTCGTCTGCCGGCGCTGCTGCAACCAAGGGCTTTCGCCACCAGGACCGCGCCCCGCTGCGGGCCGGCTCGGCCTCGACGGTCTCCTCCGCCAGCCGCCGCAGGGCGGCAATTTTCCCGGCCCCGCTCATGACCGGTCCGCTCCTGCCGCTGTCCCTTCTCGAGCGCTTTTCCATTCCTTGATCCTGCGGTTGTAGCAGTCGATCACGTCACGGCGGGAGAGCATGCCGATCAGCACTCCCGGATCCTCCTCGGAGACGACGGGAAGGCTGTCGATGTTTTTGATCGTGAATTTGCGGAGCACGGTGCTCAGATCCTCGTCCGGCGTGATCGCGATGATGTCGTATGTGGCGATGTCTTTCATGACGACCAGCGGCTCGACCTCCGGGGAAAAGAGGACGGAGCGCACGTCGTTGATCGAAAAGATGCCCTTGAGCTTCCCCCCCTCGCCCCGCACGGGGAAGTAATGCTGGTCGGTCCGGGCGAAGAGGGCCTTGAAGTCGACCAGGCGCATCTCCTCCGGGATGACCTCGACCGGACGCACCCGCTCGAGAAGATCCCGCACACGGATCGCCTGGAGGACGTCCACGACGAGCTCGCCGGCATGCGCCGGGGAATCGAGGCGGCGGCGGACTTGAGCCGGAAAGAGGCTGTAGCGGCGGGTCGCAAGGTAGGCGATCGAGCAGACGAGCAGGCAGGGGATGAGCAGGCGGTAGGAGCCGGTCATCTCGCTCACGAACAGGATGATCGAGATCGGTGTGTTGGCGACGGCGGCGACGAAACCCGCCATGCCCACCAGGGCGAAGGCGCCGGGAGAGGATACGACCGCCGGGATCCACTGGTGAAAGAGCTCGCCCGCGATTCCGCCCAGCGCGGCCCCGATGACGAGCGAGGGGCCGAAGAGACCCCCGCTCCCCCCGGAGCCGATGGAAAAGGATGTCGTGAGCATCTTCCCGGCGGCGAGGGAGACGAGCATCGAGAGCGGCAGGGCCCCGGCGATCGCCAGTTCCGCATAGCCGTAACCGAAAGAAAGGGTGTGCGGGAGAAAAAAGCCGATCAGGCCCGTGGCCAGCCCACCCAGGGCGGGCTTGAAACCCGCGGGAACCTTAAGCCGGCGGAACCCTGCGGAGATGCCGCGATAACCGCGGACAAAGACCACGGCCGCCCCCGCGACGAAAAGGGCGAGGATGAAATAGGGGCCGAGCTCCAGGGGGTTGCGGAAGGAAAAGCCCGGCACGGCGAGCAGCGGCTCCCAGCCGTAGAGGGAGCAGAAAAGGCAATAGGCGACGATCGATGCCATGCCCCCGGGGATGATCACCTCGAACTCGAACTCGGGGTCGCGGTAGAGGAATTCGGCGGCGAAAAGCGCCCCGGCCAGGGGCGCTCGGAAAATGCTCCCGATGCCGGCCGCGATGCCGGCCGCCGTCAGAATGCGCCGCTCGCGCGGCGTGAGACCGAGTCTTGAGGCAAGCAGCGAGCCCAGCCCGGCCCCGATCTGGGCGATCGGCCCTTCCCGGCCGCCTGAGCCGCCGCTGGGGATCAAAATCGCCGTGGCCAGGGATTTGACCAGCGGCACACACGGCGGGATGCGCCCGTCGCTTTCGTGGTAGGCGCGGATGGCGGCATCGTTGCCGCCGCCGGCGGCTGCAGGGCAGAAGCGATCCACGAGCAAGCCGCTCACCAGCCCGCCCGCCGCCGGAAGAACCAGGAGCACCCAGCGGGAAAACTCCCCGGCCCCCTGCGGAAAGAGCGCGGCTTCTCCTGTTGCCGGGGGCGGTCGCAACCCCGCCAGGGCGTCCAGCAGAAAACGCGTGCCGGCCTGGCATAAAAAGTAGAAGACGATGGCGGCCGCCCCCGCGATCAGCCCGATCGCGGCAACGAAGAAGGCCCAGCGGCCCGCCCGGGCCAAGTCCGGCGCGGATGAGCCCTTCGGCGCAGACCGTCCTTCGACCATGGAAACCCCGCGATCCCTTCCCTTCGGCGGCGGACTCCCCTCTCCTCATAACGCCATTTTCCCGGGAAACTCAAACCGCCGCACCATAGGGCTTCCCGGGTCCGGCACACGAAAAAGGGCCGGGGAAAACCCCGGCCCCGGATTTCAGGGTTCCCGCGAGCGATCGCGCTTCAGGCCCACTTCTCCAGGTCGATCGTCTTTTCGGCCTTGGCCACGATCGAGGTGCCGGCGAGATCGCCGGTGATGTTGAGGCAGGTGCGGCCCATGTCGAGAATGGCGTCGATCCCGAGGATCATGGCGTAGGCCATGGCGACCGCCGAGCCCTCCTTCACCTCCAGGCCGACCGAGTTCAGCACCATGAGGAGCATGATGACGCCGGCGCCGGGCACCCCGGCCGCGCCGATCGAGGCCAGGGTCGCCGTGATGATGATCGTCATCTGGGCCCCGAGATCGAGCGGCTGGCCGATCGCAAAGGCCACAAAGAGCGCGCAGACGCCCTGGTAGATCGCCGTCCCGTCCATGTTGATCGTCGCCCCGAGCGGGAGCGTAAAGGAGCCGATGCTGCGGGGAACGCCCAGGTTCTCCTCCGAGTTGCGCATGGTGATCGGCAGCGTGGCACTCGAGCTCCGGGTCACAAAGGCGGTGAGCATGGCTTCCTTTGCGCCGGCTAGGAAGCGGGTGAACTTGAGCCCGAAGATCTTGAGCGCCACCCCGTAGGTGATGAAGAGGTGCGCGGCCAGCCCGACGTAGACCGTGAGCGTCACCATGCCGAGCGGGCCGAGGGCCTTCGATCCCTGCTGGGCGAAGACGACGGCGATCAGGGCGAAGACGCCGATCGGGGCATACTGCATCACCCCACGCACGATCGAGTACATGGCCTCGGCGGCGCCGTCGAAGAACTTGAGCACGGCCGCGGCCCCGCCGCTCAGGCGCTCATCGCGGCTCTGGGCGAGAACGGAAAGCGAGATGCCGAAGATGATGGCGAAGAAGATGATCGGGAGCACATCCCCCTTGGAGAGCGACTCGATCGGGTTCACGGGGATGATGGCAAGGAGCGTGTCGATGATCTTCGGCTGCGTAAGGGCCTTGCCCGCCGCCTGTCCGGCGCTCAGGTCGAGGCCTATTCCCGGCCGGAAGATGTTGGCCGAGATCAGCCCGAAGATCACCGCGGCAACGGTCGTCAGCATGTAGTAGACGAAGATCTTGACCCCCACCCGGCCGAGCTTGGAAGGGCTGAGACTCGCCGCGCCCACGACGAGCGAGAAGAAGATGACCGGGACCACGATCATGCGCAGAAGCCGGATGAAGAGATCCCCGAACGGCTTCACCCACAGGATCGAGGAGCCCGCGGCGAGGCCCACGACGGCCCCCAAAATCAGCCCGATCAGGATCCTCACAAGAAGATTGGATTGGAAATACCATGACATGAACCCCGATTTGCGCACCGTCTCTTCCGCCATGGGCCACCTCCTGAGGTTGTGGGATCTTCGACCCGGGCCGGATTAGACCCTTTGTCTGGAGCCGATTTAATGGATTCTATCTCCTTTCTTCGGTTCATTTCAAGCGGAATCCCGGTATCGTTGATAATGACCAACGCGGAGAACACCCTTTCCTCCGGCTTGACCATATCTCGAGGATTAAAGGCGAATTCCCGTCGCTCCGCCTCAAAATGCGCAAAGTCCCTCTAGTGAGCTGTATTCCGGAAAGCCATGTCACCATGGTTTGTAATATTTTTTTCCGGATCAATCTATCGATAACATGGAATTTTTATTTCCCGCGGATTCAATTTAAAATTGCTCGCCCAATGTTTTTTATTTAAGATATTTTTTTCGATTGATTTTATTTTGTCTTTTTGAATTGTTTTCTTGCTCAGCTGGGCGTTTGCCTCATCCAGTTTCGATTCCAGCAAATGAAAAGCTTTAATAATCGTGTTAACGTACATTTGAATATCTTTGTTATCTAATAGCGGTATTTTATATTTTTCTGCGTAATTTTTTGCCACCGCCGACGAGAGAACCGCAGCCGTCCCCGGCAACAGACCCCCATTGTCAAAAACATCGTTGATCTCGTTACTCATGAAGGTTATGCCACCCAAATCATGTTTTACAATCATAGAAAGTTGAGCGGCGATTTGATTTTTTTCCCCCGATGTTTTCGCTTTTCCGATCAACTTCCCAAGTTGAACGATTTGTTGCGCGATTTCTTTTTGAACTTTTGATAATGATCCTCTTTTCCGCGGGTAAGGATTTTCGGGTAGGAATACGGGATAATCGAAGTATTCAGCCGCGCTTACCAGGCATTCCCGGACTACGGTATTGTCATAAATATCATTTGCCCTCACCACAAGAGTGGTTTCCTTGATCTTTTCCTTCCAGGCCGGTACATATGCTTTTGACTCGACAATGATCGTCGGAAGGCGGTCCAGATCAAGACCTTCCATCAATTTTCGCTTATTGCCTATTGGAACATTTCCCTCGCTGTCTTCGTTTGGCCCAATCCCCCCCTCTCCGGCGTTGACGGTCATCATGGTCGATACCGGGAGTGTACCAAATTGCAAAATGGTTCCTAAAGTGCATCCGCAGCTGAAAGGCGTATTTTCTGGAGCGTAAAGGAATCTTCCAGGGCAATTGATCAAAAAGCTGTTTACGACCGCCAACGACGTTGCGGTGATAAACGCCGAAGGAACCTCCAAAACACCTTGGCCGATTGTTCTTCCAAAAATTTGTGTGGCTAATGTTTGCGGGCAGACAGCATTTTTACCGAGTGCATTTTTCATTAAAGCTTTTTCAGCCGGTGTAAATCCATTCCGCGCAAAGGCCGATCCTTTCCCTCCGCTTTTTAAATGGATCTCAATTACACCAGACATGAGATTTGCTTTAACCTCGGCAATTTTTAGATCAATGGATGCCGCCTGATTTATCAAGGTCGTTACAACAGCAAATCCTGCCCCGTCCTCCTGAACGAATCCTGAGTGGCTGTTTACATGGCTTACGCCGATATGCCCTGAGAGACCGGCACGGCCGCGCTCGATTTCCGAAAAAGTGATTTTCAATGTTGACTCTTTCTTCTACAACAGACAAAGAGCGATTTGAGGAACGTAGGTGATCACCAGGATCGCAGCGGTCATTGCAAAAACAAACGGCAAAACCGCATAGCTCAACTTTTCAATGCTGATCCCACTAATCCCACAACCGACAAAAAGATTGACTCCGACCGGAGGCGTGAGAAATCCCACCGAGGCTGTCGCAATCATAATGATTCCAAAGTGCGTCATATTGATCCCCGCTTTGATCAGCAGCGGCTGCAACAGCGGGGTTAAAATCAAGATGTTCGCCAAGGCATCCATGAAGGTTCCAAGAATCAAGAGCATGATTACGATAGCAAACAGCAAGAGATTGGCGTTGTTCGCCAATCCCGACAGCGCGCTCACCAGCGAATTGGGGACGTTATAAATGAGCAATATCTGTCCTAATGCCGTAGCCGTCGCAACCACCAAAAAGATGGTCGCGTTGGTAATGGTCGTCCCTCGAAGAATCAGCCATATTTTCTCTTTGGTTAATTTCTTTAGTACGACCCCCTCGATGAACAGAGCGTATGAAACCGCTATCGCACCGGCTTCGGTCGGCGTTGTGATTCCTCCGTAGATCCCGCCCAGTACGATAATGGGAACGAGCAGAGCATATTTGGCTTCAGCAAGCGCAACCAAAGTATCTTTCAAAGTCGCTTTTTTGCTTTTCGTGTTGAATCCATGATACCTGGACAAAAAAAAGCATAAAATCATCAGTACGATTCCGATAAAGATGCCGGGGACGATACCTGCAATGAACAAGTCGCCGACGGAGACATTTGCCGTCGTCCCATAAATGATCAGCGGCACGCTGGGCGGGATCATCACCCCGAGGCATCCGGCGGCGACATTGGTGGCCGTCGAAAAAGACTTCGAAAAACCCTCTTTTTCCATCGAGGGGATCATGATCCCCCCCACGGCCGCCACGGTGGCCGGGGCCGAACCGCTAAGCGCACCGTAAAACAAACACGTCAGAACGGAAACATGCGCAAGGCCGCCCGTAACATGGCCGATCAAACAACGCGATACCTTCAGCAATGACCCGGCCATACTCCCCTTTTGCATGATCTCCCCTGCCATAATAAAAAAGGGCACGGCGAGCAAAGGGAATGCGTCCAATGACATGAACATCTTCTGCATCAGAAATTGCACTGGAAGTCCGGCTGCCATCACGGCCATCGCGACGCTAAGCCCGATGGCCACTCCTATGGGCACGCTCCAAAGAAGAAGCACAGGAAGCGCAATCGTGATGACAAGAAGCGGGAAATCCATGGCTCATTCCTCGGTTAATCAAAAATAGTGCATTTCAAGATGACGCAAGCTCCCATTTCAAAAATGCTCTTCGAAATTTTTTCTGTTCATATATTTCATGCGTCTTTTCAAGTGCTTTTGTGGACAAGGCGCTTTCGGGTCCTCGGCACATGCCCTGGATCCCGGAACCGGCGTCCATCCGGTGATGGTCGAATTCATTTTAATCTTTCATAATCGCCGATCGCTCTTTGCCCGCGTCGGCCCAATTCTGCAATCCGCCGTCCCTGGAAACGGGGTCTGCTTCATAAGCTTTAGCTTTTCGGCAAAATTCTTTTTCCTTATCCAGCACAAGGTTTCCTTTTTACTTCAAAAGCCCCTCTCCCTGCGTTCGCCGTCTTCTTGTTCGAGCATACCCCGACTCCGCCCGCCGCCTTGAAGCATGGGGATTCCTGAATGTTTGAACCGGCCGGGATGCATAGTTTCCTCATTCACTTTGCATCAAAACCACAAATCCGCAGCAAACGCGATCGACGCTTCACTTTCCTTTCTGGACCGGATCGTTGCGGCGAATCGCTTACGGTCGAAAATGGCGGCGGATCTTTTCATCTCTTTTTTATCCTGCCAATCAGGATACCGCTTTATATTCTCTATCCAGCACACGTTTCAAATCTCTGGAAAACAAATTTTTGATGACCACAATCGTGCGTATCGTCATCAGAAGGAAACCAAGCGGCAAGCACATGTAAGCAATAAACATGGGAAATAGGAGAGCCGGGGCAAGCTGATTGGATACGAATACGAACTCAACCATCTTCACCCCCCAATAAAACATTAATCCACTGAACAGCAAGGTAATAAAATAAGCTGTAATCGCAATTATAATCCCTGCTTTTTCACCAAATAACGTTCGGGCAACTGTGACCTCCAAATGCCGTCTTTCCGATGTTGCATAACTGGTGCCGATATACACAGAAAAGATAAAAAGATATCTTGCCAACTCCTCGGGCCAATCAAGAGAGTTTTGGAGAACATATCTTTGAAACACCTGCAAAATGATGATCACCGCCATAACCGCAAGTGATGTACAAGACGCGATTTCTTCAAACCTTTTTAACGATATAAATAAGTTCTTCATAAGCTCTCTTACGAGGAGGGCAGGCGAATTTCTTCGCCTGCCCGGCTCATCTTGCTATTGATTTAACTTCTCTTTAATGGTTCTGCGCATTTCTTCGATGAGTTCTGGGGGTACGGCGTACGCAAATGCTTTAGGAACCTCTTCTGTAGCCTTGACCCATCGATTCCGTTCTTCGGGCGAGAGTTCGATGACCTCTCCTCCAGTTTCTTTGATCTTCTGGATAATCATCGCCTCATTGCCTCGAATCTTGTTGCGTTCAAACTTCTGCATGACCGCAAATGACTCCTTGATCCATGCTTGCTCTTGCGGTGTCAGTTTTTCATAGAATGCTTTGGATACCAACACCAGATGCCCGCTATAAAAACTGCGCGTAAGCGTAACATATTTTGTTATTTCGGGGAACTTATTGAACCACGCCAAATTCAAGTCGATGTCAATGGCATCTACAGTCTTTTGTTGCAAAGCCGTGTAGACCTCACCCCAAGCCACCGGGGTCGGGTTCATCCCGAGTGCCTTAAGAATGGCAATATGCGCTTTCGAATGGGTTGCTCGAATTTTAAGGCCTTTTGCATCTTCAAGATTGCGAATCGGCCGGCTTGAAAACACCTGTCTGAAACCGATATCGATGTAGCCCAATCCTAAAACGCCATTTTTTTCAAGTGCGCTTGCCAACTTTTTCCCTATCGGGCCATCTGTAATCAGATCGGCGGCTTCATAGCTTGGTATAATAAACGGCATATCAAGAAACATCAATTGCGGATTAAAAACGGAAAAGTTGTTGCAGGCGTCCGACCCCATTTGCAGGACCCCCATTTGGAGGCCCTGGACCACCGCATCGAAATTTCCATATTTCGAACTGTCATAAATATCTACTCTAAAAACACCACTGGATCGCTTCTCAAGATCGGATTTAAACAACTCATAGCCCTCTCCCATGGGGTGCTGAGGCACGTTGGGATGGGCAAGCTTAATAATAATTTCCTTTGCCTCCGCCTGGGAATAAAATAGGCCTGTCACTACCAACAAAGTTAACCAAACGACATTACAAACTATCCTGCGACATTGGTTTTTCATCTTACCCCCTTATTTGTTTTTTGGGTCCTTTCTTTGTGGAAGCATCTGCCTCCCCAGAGAATCCAAGTTTCAAAAGATCATTCGCTCAACGCGGCATGGGGTCCCAGGTCATAAAAGGAGAACCCTTCCGCCTATTCAGCCACCGGCTCCAGGCCGAGAACCGGACGGATATAGGCATAGAGACCCGGGGAACCGCCGGTGTGGACGAAGAGCACCTTCTCGCCTTTGCGCAGGCGCCCCTCGCGGCTCATGCCGATCAGTCCGGCCATCGCCTTGCCGGTGTAGACGGGGTCGAGGAGGATCCCCTCGGTGCGGGCGAGCAGCTGCACGGCCTCGACCATCCTCCGGTTGGGTACCGAGTATTTCGGCTGCCAGTAGCCGCCGACGCAGCTGACCGCTTCCCGCGGGATCCCTCCCCGCACGCCCACGCGCTCCGCGGTGCGGCAGGCGAGATCATAGACGAGCGGCTCCTGATCCGCGGGGTCGCGGCTCACGCCGACACCCAAAAGGGGAATCCCCACGTTGCAGCCGACAAACCCCGTGACCAGGCCAGCATGGGTGCCGGCGCTCCCGGAGGCGACGACCACGCGGTCGATCGCCAGCCCCTGGTCGAAGAGCTGCTCCTGGATCTCCTGGGCGCAGGCGACGTAGCCCGTCGCCCCGATGGGGTTCGAGCCGCCGCCGGGGATGATGTAGCCCTTTCTCCCCTCACGGGCGAGTTCCTCGGCGACCTTCGCCATGGCCGCCATCATGTCGCTCCCCCCCGGGACGACCTCGATCCTCTCGACCCCCAGCAACCGGAAGAGAAAATTGTTCCCCGAGGCCTCGGGGTTGTAACTTCCGGGCACGCGCTCTTCGAGGACCAGGCGGCATTTCAGCCCTTCCTTCACGGCCGCGGCGAGCGTCAACCGGCAGTGGTTCGATTGCACCGCCCCGCAGGTGATCAGGGTGTCGGCCCCCTGGGCGAGAGCGTCGGCCACGAGAAACTCGAGCTTGCGGGTCTTGTTGCCGCCTCCTGTGAGCCCGAGCAGATCGTCACGCTTGATGTAGATTTCGGGCCCGCCGACCGCCTGGGAAAACCGGGGCAGAAACTCGATCGGCGTGGGGCCGGGGCTGTAACGGCGGCGGGGGAATCGGGCGAGATTCATGGAAACCCTCCTTGCGCTCAGCGTTGGATGATGGCCTCGATTTCGATGTCCGCCCCCCGCGGCAGCGCCGCGACCTGCACGGCGGAGCGGGCGGGAGGGGGACAGGTGGAAAAATGGCGGGAGTAGACCTCGTTGACCCGGGCGAACTCCCCGAGATCGGTCAAAAAGACGGTCAACTTCACCGCGCGCGAAAGATCCGTCCCTGCGGCACGCGCCACGG
The DNA here is from genome assembly GCA_037481615.2 of Desulfobacterales bacterium. Lineage (GTDB taxonomy): Bacteria > Desulfobacterota > Desulfobacteria > Desulfobacterales > SpSt-501 > SpSt-501. Next base: position 122,317 of record JBBFLI020000003.1, on the reverse strand, counting down.
CGGCAAGGTTCTTCAGGCACCGCTCGGCACGTTCCTCGATTCCGCCTGCAACCGGCTCGCCGGTTGCAGGATCGAAGGGGAGCTGGCCGGAGACGAAGAGAAACCCCCCGGCAATCACCCCCTGGGAATAGGGGCCGATCGCGGCGGGCGCTTCGGCCGTGGAGACCGGCCGGGGCGTAGAGGCGATTTCCATTCTCTTTATTCCTCCTTTTCCAATCTCCGCCCTGGCGCGCTCAAGGCTGGGGGAGCGCCTGTTCCAGGCGGATTTTCTTGAGATACCCGTACACCGTGTACTTGGAGATCCCCATCCTCCGGGCGACCTGGTCGACCGACCCCTTGATCCGGAAAACCCCGTTTTCCTCGAGCGCACGCAAAAGATCGATTCTCTCCGGCGTCGACATGTAAGGGGGTTGCTTTCCGATCCTGGCGATTGTCTGCTCGAAGAGCGCCTCGATCGTCTCGTGGATCGAGGTGGCGAAGGTTTCGATTTTCTCATCGCCGTCGAAACTCGCCTCGGCGGTCGAGAAGATTTCCAGGGCCTGAGCGGCGTTGCGGTAGTCGGTCGTGTCGAAGTTGACGCAGAAGGCGGCGACGATCTCCCCCCGGCGGTCACGGATGAAAGTCGTGGTCGACTTGAGCACGCGCCCGTCCCGGGTGGTGGTCCGGTAGTTGTAGCGATCGCGGATTTCACGGCCTTCACGCCTGAGGGCCCGGACGACGAGGTCGGTGAGCGGGCCGCCCGCCTTGCGGCGGGTCACGTCGCCCGCGATGTGACGGATGGAGTGCCTGGGGTCGGAAAGGTCGTGGACGACGACTTCGAGGTGGCGAGGGAAGGTGCGGACGAGAGAGTCGGCGATCTGGGACAGGGTCTGGAGGATCCATTCCCGCTCGTTCATGAAGCCCCCCGGGGATCGTGACCGTTGCCGTAGAGGGCTCTAACAAACAAATTATTTGATGTCAAACAAATTTTTAATATCCTCAGGACCCGCCCTCCGCTGCAACCCGGCGCGGCTTCGCCCCCAAGAAAGTTGCGGCGCCATTGACATCGGATGGGTCCCAGGGTATCTGTTGCGCTTTTTTTTCGCCGCCCAGAAGCCGCCTCAGGCGGCGGCACCGGAAACCGATCCTGGACCCCGGGGGGACGCCATGAAACGTTTGACCGCTTCGCTTTCCCTGCTGCGCGGGGAGCTCTTCGGCGGCCTTACCGCCGGGGTCGTGGCCCTGCCGCTTGCGCTCGCGTTCGGCGCGGCCAGCGGGGCCGGACCCATCGCCGGCCTCTACGGCGCGATCGCCCTCGGGTTCTTCGCCTCTCTGCTGGGCGGCACCCCCTGCCAGGTCTCCGGCCCGACCGGCCCCATGACCGTGGTCTTCGCCGCATCCGTGGCCGCCTTCCCCGGGGATCTCGCCCCTGCCTTCACGGTCGTGGTTCTGGCCGGGGTGCTGCAGATCGTCTTCGGCTGGATCCGGATCGGCGGCTTCGTGCGATACATCCCCTACCCGGTCATTTCGGGGTTCATGAGCGGCATCGGGGTCATCATCCTCCTGCTGCAGATTCATCCGCTCCTCGGCCTTGACAGCGTGGGATCCCCGTTGCTTGCGCTGCGGTCTCTGCCGAAAGCGGTCAGCGGCGCGCAGCTCGAGAGCCTGCTTCTCGGGGGGTTCACGCTGCTCGTCGTCTTTCTCACCCCGGCGCGCATCACGCGGGTCGTCCCCTCGCCGCTGATCGCGCTTCTCGGAGCCAGCCTGCTCGCGGGGGGTCTCGCCCTCCCCGTGAAAACCATCGGCCAGATCCCCACCGGGCTGCCGGACCTCCAACTTCCGGCGCTGTCGGCCGAGCACTTGCCCCGGATCCTCGCCATGGCGATCGCGCTTGCGGCACTCGGCAGCATCGACACCCTGCTCACCTCGCTCGTGGCCGACTCGATGACGCGAGACCGCCACGACTCGAACCGCGAACTCATCGGTCAGGGGGTCGGCAATCTGGCCGCGGGCCTGATCGGCGGGTTGCCCGGCGCCGGGGCGACCATGCGCACCGTGGTCAACATCAAGGCCGGCGGCCGAACCCGTCTCTCCGGGATGATCCACGCCCTGTTCCTGCTTGCCGTCCTGCTCGGCCTCGGCAAGGCCACGGCCCACATCCCCATGGCGGCCCTCGCGGGAATCCTGATCAAAGTCGGCGTCGACATCCTCGACTACCGCATGCTCAAACTCGTGAAACGCGCCCCCCGACCGGACCTCGTGGTCATGGTCGCGGTGTTCGCCACCACGGTGTTCGTCGACCTGATCGTCGCCGTCACCATCGGCATCGCGCTGGCCGCCCTGATGCTCACCTGGCAAATGGCGCGGCAGACCCAGGTCAATGTCTTCGAAGCGGCCCCGTCCGACTGGGAGCGCAATCTCGGCAAGGAGCTCCAGGAGGAGAGCGATTACGGCATCCGCGTGGTCGCCGTGCGCGGGGCTTTCTTCTTCGGCGTGACCGCCCAGATGCAGGACAAGATCAACCGGCTTCTCGGGGCGAAGGTCGTCATCATCAACTGCTACCATGTCCCCTTCATGGACACTTCCGCCGCCTTCGCCCTGGTCGAGATGGTGGAAAAGCTGAAAGCCGAGGGGATCCGCCCGATCCTCGTGGTAAACGAGGGGGTCGGGCTGGACCGTATCCTCAAAGACCTGAACTGCGCGGAGGTCTTCGGCGAAGACGGCATCCAGACCGACTACCGCCGGGCCGTGGAGCTCGCCCGCCAGCAGCTGAAAGCCGGTTCCGCCCGCAACCCTGTCGGCGGCCCTGCGGCGGAGGGCCGGTGCGGCAGCGAAAGCGCCGCCTCCCACACGGCCGGCTTGACTGGATGACCGTTTTCCCCGTAAGGAGGCTCTGCGGTGCGATCGGCGAACGGGACCACCGGCTTGTCGCACGCTGAAACAGCCGCCGCAAATCAACACAGGCGGGAGGAGTGACGCATGAAATCTGTTTTCCTTCTCCTGTCCGCTTTCCTTCTTCTCGGCGCCGGTTTTGCAGCGGCCGATGAAGCCGATATCGCGCGGCACCCCGTCTGCCCGCTCTGCGGCATGAACCGCGCGGAATTCGCGCACAGCCGTATGGTGATCGTCTTTGAAAACGGCGGCGAGACCGGCACCTGCAGCATCCATTGCACGGCGGTCGAGCTCGTCAACCGCCTGGATCAGGCCCCGGTTTCCTTCGCGGTCGGCGACTACTCCACCCGCACGCTGATCGATGCCGAGAAGGCGTTCTGGGTGATCGGCGGCGACCGCCCCGGGGTCATGAGCGCGAGGGCGAAGTGGGCCTTCGCCGGCCGGCAGGACGCCGAAGCTTTCGTCAAGGCCCACGGAGGAACGATCGTGGGCTTCGAGGAGGCCCTGCAGGCCGCCTTCGCCGACCTCTACCACGACACGAAGATGATCCGCGACCGGCGCAAAGCGAAAAAGTGACATCGGGGACGGACATCGGGGACGGACGGACATCGGGGACGTCCATTTATTTATTGGTTGGATTCATCCGCCTCGAGCGCGGCCGCAAAGAACCCGCACACCGCAAGGCGCTGGCTGCTGCGTAGCCCGCTCCGCCCCCCCCCGCCTGAGGCGCCCCTCTGCGCTTTCAAACCTCCCTGCTTGCCGTCATGAGCCGGGCTTTTCCGGTCTCCAGGAATCGTGTTATTTTTGCAGCCCGGGAAAATGATAAAATAATGGACGTCCCTTTAGGGGGGGAAGGGAGGAAGGTATGGAATCGCGGATTGCAGCGGCGCTCGGCGCGGCGTACGGGCCCGTCGCCGTGATGCTTGCCGCGGAGAAGCCCGAGGGTGCGCTCGAGTTCAAACCCGGCCGATGGGGCTGCGTGATGTTTCTCTTCGCCAACGCCGCCAAGGGCAAGACCGCGGCCTTCTCCGCGGAGACCTACGGCTGCTGGGGCGGCGGGGTGGGCCTGGGCTTCGGAAACGCCTACCTGCGCTTCCCCGGGGGCGTCGATTGCTTCGCCTATTTTCTCTCCTCCGGAAACGCGGGCTGGGAGAAAGGAAGGCAGGTGGGCGAGGCGCTGAAGGCCCAGGCGGGAAAGGAGTTCGCGCGCGACTTTCTCGAGGGCGAGGGCTATCTCAAGACCCCCGCGCTCGTCCACCGCTGGCTGGAGGAACTGCCCATCCGGGAGACCGGCTCACGCTTCGTGCTTTTCAAGCCGCTCGCCGAAGTCGACCCGGAGAAGGAAGCGCCCGCGACGGTGGTCTTCCTTGCCGACCCGGACCAACTCGCCGCCCTCGTCATCCTCGCCAACTATGCCCGGGGGGGGATGGAAAACGTGATCATCCCCTGGGCGGCGGGCTGCCAGACGATCGGGATCCTCCCCTTTCGGGAGGGACGATCGGAGAAGCCGCGGGCGGTGGTGGGGCTCACGGACATCTCGGCTCGAAAATACGTCCGCCCCCTCCTGGGAGGGGATCTGCTCACCTTCGCTGTGCCCTGGCGGCTCTTCGCCGAAATGGAGGAGAACGTCCCGGGGAGCTTTCTCGAAAAGCCCACCTGGCAGGCGCTCGTGAGGGCGAAACGCTGATCCCTCGCCCGCGACGCAGCCGGGCGGCCGGCCTGCCCGCCCCTGCCTCCCGCCGCCGTCGCCTCCGGGATGGGAGTCCTCAGGGGATCTCTTCGAGGATCAGTTCATCCTCGAGGCGGATGCAGCCGATCACGCTTTGGGCCGCCGGGCAACGGGGGAGATACTCCGCGAAGGCGGCCCGCGCTTCCGCGGAGCGGCCCGTCGGCAGCTTGAGGCGGTACCTCACGCGGATGCAGGTGATCTTCAACACCCCTTCCACGTTCTCGATCTCCCCCTCGACCTCGGCCTCGTAGCGATCCTCCGGGGTGGGAATCCGCTTTCCGGCCAGCACCGCGGCCAGTGTGCCCATCATTCAGGCGGCGGTCGCCGCCACGATGTGATCGAGGGTCGCCGCGTGTTCCTCCTCGGGATCGACGCGATAGAAGTTTCGGATCCCGCCATGAACCCCGTAGTAGATGGGCTCGGGAAACCCCTCGATCACGGCGCGGCGGGTGGGGCCTTTCTCGCGCACGATGCGGATCCGCGAAACATGAACAGGCTCCCCCATGGCCGACGGCCTCCTTTCCGGAAGGGGGCGAGGGAATCCGCCCCGTTGCAGCAAAGACGCAAACCGCGGCAGGTCAGCCGCGGATCATGACGAGCATCATCTTGAAGCGCTCAACCGCCTGGAGTGCGTGGGGCACGTTCGCGGGCATGAGGAGCATCTCTCCCGCCGCGACCTCGTTTTCCCGGCCACCGATGGCAATCAATGCCCGGCCGTCCAGGATGTAGACCAGCGCATCGAAGGGAGCGGTGTGCTCGCTCAGGCCCTGGCCGGCGTCGAATGCGAAGAGGGTGACGTTTCCCGTATCGCGCTTGACGATGGTCCGGCTCACGATCGAGCCTTCCGCGTACTCGACCAGCCGGGCGGCGGCCCGCGGCACCCCCCGGAGTTCCGTGGAATCCTGGGTCATCGGTTCTCCTCTTCCCCCCGGCGGAAAATTGCCCATCCCCCGGCGGCTGAACGGGTCGGCCGCTCAGGCCGTCTTTTCGAACTGGTCTTTCCCCACGCCGCAGATCGGACACACCCAGCCCTCGGGCAAATCCTCGAAAGCCGTCCCCGCCGGGATGCCTCCCTCGGCATCGCCTTCCGCGGGGTCGTACACATAGCCGCAGGGAATGCACTGCCACTTCGCCACGGCGACTTCTCCTTTCCGGCCCCTGTTTTCACAAGCCAACCTGCGCCGAACCCGGAACCTCTGTCAACGGAATTCTGTCCGGCGGCGAATCCAGTCCGGCCGCAGCGCCAAACGCGTTGCCGCGACGCGGGAAAAACCGCCGGCCATCCTGAAGATGAAATCTCGACCTTCCGGCATCATGCGCAAGGCGCCGCCGGTTTCCCCCTAAAGCGAAACGCACCCGAAGCGCATTGACGCAGGTCAAATCCTTTGGTTTTTCCCCGGGCCGGTTTCCCGGGCCGACCCGGGGGGAGAAGAGTCATTTGAGATCGTTCAGGCTCGCCCCGAAGTTGATGTGGAAGACGCCGCCGTCGAGAACGAGGGCGGGTACGGATTGGACGCCCAGTCTCTCCGCCTCGGCGATGCGCGCCTTTTCGCTTCCGAGGTGCACGATCTCGACATCGAAACGGCTGCGGTCGAGGGCGCCGACCACCGCACTCTCGGCGCTCCGGCACACCGGGCAGCCGGCGTGATAGAAGACGGCTTTCGGCTTCATGGCTTTCATCCTCCCGGATCCTTAGAAATCGCCGTGCTTCTCACGGCACCTGAAAGGTGCAGCCTTGCCGGGGCGGCGTAAAGAACGTACCTTTCGGTAACTTCTCCCCCCCGAAGGATCGACCATGAGCGCACAAAACGGGAAGGCCGCCGGGGTCCCGGATATCTCCGTCGCCCGCATGGTGGAGGACATCGTCGGCTGCAAGTGGTCGCTCGGCCTGCTCGAGCTTTCCGCGGCGGGCGTCACCCGGCCCGCGGCGATGCAGCGCGCCTGCCCGGGGCTTTCGGCCAAGGTGATGAACGAGCGGCTGAAGAAGATGGTGCGCTTCGGGATCCTCGAGCGCGTCGCCTGCGGCGAAAAGCCGCCGTTCGAGGTTCACTACCGGATGACGGCCTTCGGGAAGCGTTTCTGCGGGCTTCTGAGCGAGGTGCGCCGTCTGCAGGAGGAGATCGACCGCGGCGCCCCTCCTCCGCGCCATCCCCCGGAGGCCCGCCGCGCCTAACCCGTTTTGCGGCCGGAAAAGGCGGAAGATCAGAAGATCCTCGCCGCAAGCCCCTGCAGGGTCTGCCAGACAAGCGGCAGGAAGACCGCCGGCAGCATGTTGCCGACCTTGAGCTTGCGGAGCTCGAGGAGGTTGATGCCGATCGCGACGATCAGGAGCCCCCCCACGGCGGACATCTGCCCGACCACCTCCGGCCCCAGGAAGGGCTGGATCGCGGCCGCGCTGACCGTGATCAGCCCCTGGTAGACGAAGACCGACACGGCCGAAAAGAGGACCCCCACGCCCAGGGTCGAGGCAAAAAGGATCGATCCCACGCCGTCGAGGATCGATTTGGCGTAGAGCGTCTGGTGGTTCCCGGCGAGGCCGCTTTCCATCGAGCCCACGATCGCCATCGCGCCCACACAGTAAAGCAGGCTCGTGAAGACGAAGCCGCGCGCGATCCCCCCCTCGTCGCCGCGGGAGACCTTCCTTCCCACCCAGCGGCCGAGGGTTTCCAGCCGATCCTCGATCCTCATCCCCTCGCCGAGGGCGCTTCCCACGGCCAAGCTCAGGATCACAAGCAGGAGCGCCTCGGTGGCGAACGCCGATTTGATCCCGATCAGGAGCACCGCCAGACCAATCGCGTGCATCACGGTCCGGGTGTAGGCCTCGGGGATGCCGCCGCGGAAGAGAAGCCCGATCAGGCTCCCGACGACGATGGCGAGCGTGTTGACGACGGTTCCGAGCAAGAAGCCTTCTCCTTTCCGGTTCTCGGGCGGGCAGGACGGTTTCCTATACGGGAAAAGAGAGGGCGGCGCAAACCGCCGCGAGGAGGTGCGGGGCCGGCCCTCTCCTTCAGGGGGCGAAGAGGCAAGCCCAATCGGCGGCGGCGACCCCCGGGATTTCGATCCCGTGCGCGGCGAGGAAGGCCTCGATGCGCGGGGCGGCCCGGGCGGGCTCGGCCCCCTCGAGGCTTTCCGCCAGCCGCTCGATCCCGTCCGGCGGGTAGCAGAAAAAATCGCCCGAGAGCGAAACGGCGTGCAGCCTTCCCTCGACCAGCGCGAAATCGGCCCGGAGCAGCCCCCCTTTCGCCTTGTGCACCCGGTGGAGGAGATGCAAGCCGGAGCGGATGCGGATCTCGCGCCCGCTCCCCCTTCCCCGCCGCTCGAGCAGCCAGGCCTCGCTCGTGAGGACGGGGCGCAGCGCCTCGACCCGGTCGCGGAGCGCGGGATCGACCTGTCGGGGGACGAGCGGACCCACGAGGGGGGCGAACTCCTCGGCCAGGAGGCCGCGAACGCGCTCCGGCGCCCAGGCGGAGGCAAGCGCGGCGCCCAGCTCGCGGCGGAGCGTGGAGAGATTGTCCTCGAGGGTCTTGAAGACCTTGTCCCGGAACTTCTCGTCGGGGACGTTCAGCACGCGGGCCATCGTCCGGTAGTCGAAGTCGAGGATCACGTTTCCCACGAAGACGAGGCACTCCCCGATTTCGCCGACCCCGCTTCCGCTCACCTTGCGCGCCCCGGCGACGATGTCGTTCACCGGCTTGTATTCGGCCGCGACCCCCATGCGGCGGTAGACGCGCACGACCGGCTCGAGGAAGCGGCGGTAGAAGGCGTCCCGCGACGCCGGGATGCGCGGGTCGTCCCGCCGCAGGACGAGCTGGAAGAAGACCTGCCCGCCGTCGAGATAGACCGCCCCCCCGCCCACCTCGCGGCGGACGACCGGAATCCCCTGCGCGCGGCAGAAGGCGAGATCGACCTCGCGCGCCGCGTCCTGGTGGTAGCCGACGCAGACATAGGGGGTCGCGGGCGAGAGCAGAAAGAGCCCCTCGCGCCCCAGGTCGGCCAGCGCATGGTAGAGCAGCTGGGAATCGAGGGCGGGGACGCTTCCGAGATCGTAGAGGTCCATCGCTTCCTCCGTGCGGGGAAATGCTCGAAGCCGGGGGGGCGCGGATCAGCCCGCCGGGCGTTCGGGTTCCGCGAGCGCCCGCCGCAGGATCTGGACGATGTCCAGCACCTCGAGCGGCACGCGGTTTCGGCGCACGTGGCTCGTCATCACCCGCACGCACTGCTGGCAGGCGGTGACGACCGCCCGGGCGCCGGTTGCGAGCACTTCCTCGACCTTCGCCGCGGCGATCCGCGCCGCAAGCTCCGGGTCGACCATCTCGAGGTTTCCGCCGCCCCCGCAGCAGAGGCAATCTTCGCCGTGGTGGGCGAGCTCGACGAGCCGGAGCCCGGGGATCGCGCGCAGGAGTTCCCGCGGGGCCTCGTAGACCCCGGCCCCGCGCCCGAGATCGCAGGGGTCGTGGTAGGTGACGGCGAGGGGCAGCTCTTTGAGGGGGATCCGTCCCGCACGCAGGAGGGAGAGCAGCATCTCGGGGGCGGAGAGAAGCTCCACTTCCGCCCCGTAGTGCTCGCGCCACATGCGGTAGCAGGAGGGGCAGGCGAAGACGGCCCTCTTCGCCCCGCGGCCTTGCACGGCGGCCAGGTTGTGCTCGCGGAAGGCGGCGAACATCTCCATCAGGCCGGCCCCGAGCATGGGAAAGCCGCAGCACCACTCCTCTTCGCCAAGGAGCGTGAAGTCCACCCCGGCCGCCATCAGGATCTCGGCAAAGGCGACCGGGATCTTCTGCGCCAGCGGGAAATAGGCCGCGACACAGCCGGTGAAGTAGACGACCTCGGCCCGCTCCTTGCGGAAGCCGTGATCGGGGGGCCGACGCATCTCCTCCACCCATTCGACCCGCTCGGCGTTGTCCTCGCCGAAGACATTGCGGCTCTCCTCGAGGTTGCGCCGGATCGCCTCGATTTTCGCCGGAAAGCGCTTGCCCCGGACGAGCTCCCCGCGGAGCGTCGTCCAGAGCTCCTTCAACCGGATCCCGAGCGGGCAGACCGTCTCGCAGCGGCCGCAGAGCGTGCAGCGGAAGGCGTCTTCGGCGAAGCGCTCGAGGGTCTGCGGGTCGGGCGGCCGGCGGCGCAGCAGCCGGGCGAGGAGCCCGCGGTCGCGGAGAAGCAGCGTCTCCACCCCGCGCAGCCGTGTGAGGGGGGCGAGCCCCCCGCTTGCGGCGGCGGAGGCCGCGGGGCAGACCTCGGCGCACAGCCGGCAGCGCGTGCAGGCGCCGGTCTCGATCCTCTGGCGCAGGCGGAAGCCGGTTCTGCTCATGGCTTGGCGAACTTCGCGATGTCGGCGATGAGCCAGGCGCGCACGGCCTCCGGCCCGTGGATGAGGGCGGCCAGCTCGGCCTTGTCGTCGGGCCGGATGCGGTACATCCAGCCCCGGCCGTAGCAGTCCTCGTTCACGAGACCCGGGTTCTCCTCGAGCTCCTCGTTCACCGCCGCGAGCTCTCCGCTCACCGGGGCGTTGATCTTGCCCAGCCACTTGCCGGATTCGACCTTGGCGAAGCGTTTTCCGGCCTCGAGGCGCTTTCCCGGCTCGGGGAGCTGGACGAAGACGATCTTGCCGGCAAGCCTCTGGGCGAAATCGTCCATGCCCATGACGAGGAACTCGCCCTCGTCGCGCACCCAGTAGTGGTCCTTTTCGTAGTAGAGCTCATCGGGCATGAGATAGCCTTCGATCTCCATGGTCCCCTCCTTCCCCGGAGCGATTCCCCGGCCGCACGCTCCCCGCGGCCGGCGGCGTCCTCCGCTCCGGGGGGAGAACGCCGTCCTCCCCGCTTCCGAGTGCGAGCAGCACCGGCGCGAGCAGGATGTGAAACATCGGCCCGAAGGGGATCCAGGCGGCGAAGATCCCCGTGAGCACCGCATGCAGGTACCAGGCCGGCGCGTAAAGCTCGTCCAGGCCCGGCCGGCCGTGAAAGATTCGCGCCAGGCCGTCCCCCACGAAGGCGAAGGCCGCGCCGGGCGGGTGCCCCGACATCGCGATCCGCATCCCCTCGAGCAGGAAACCCGCGGCGGCGATCGCCGCAAGCAGCGCCGAGCCCGCCCAGGCGCCGCCGGGAAGACCGGGGAGCCCTTTCCCGCCGTCGAGGAGCCGCCGCAGCAGGGCGGCCCCCGTCCCCGCCAGGAGCGTAAGCCCGGTCAGCTCGAAGAAGAGCGCCGAGGCGGGGGCGTGGCGATCGAGGAGCGCCCAGGGCCAGGCGCTCTGCGGCGCCCAGAGCGAGCCGGCAAGGGCGGCGAGCCCCCAGAGGCAGCGCAGGCCGATCGGCCAGGCGATCAGCGCATGGATCAGCCAGCGGCCGCGGACGCGCCGGTAGAGCCTGCGCTGGAGCATCCCATCCAGAACGAAGCGCTCGACCCCCGGGCGCAGCGCGTGCCGCTTTCGGGGGATCCGCGCGCCGCCGGCCGGATCGCCGGCGCGCAACGCGGAGGATCCTGCCCCCCCGCCCGCCGCCCCGAACCAGAAAAAGAGGCTTGCGGCGATCCCCAGCCCGAAGAGGAGCAGCGCCACGGGGGTCACGGGATCGGCCGCGGTGAGGGTGCCGGGGTGGCAGGGGATGCAGAGCACCCCCTTAGGCGGCAGCGCCGCGGCGGCGGCGCCGAGCGCGTTGTTCGGGTGATGGCAGCGGCGGCAGCCGTCCACGGCGGAGGCCGCGGTCATGTCGTGAGTGATCGCCGCGGCCCCGGGGGGCCGTGCCGCCGTGATCTTCCCGGTCGCCGGGTCGCGTCGGGGCTCGATCCCCTTCCGGTGGCAGGCGGCGCAGGAAACCGCGAGGTGCGCGTCGTGGGCCACCGTCTCGTTGTGGCGGACATGGCAGGCGAGGCAATCGACCCGGTGCTGGCCCGCATGGGCGTAGCGGGCGGCCTCCCGGTGGCAGGCCAGGCAGGATACGCCTGCGTGGGGGCGAAACGAGGTTTCTTCGCTCTCCAGGCGGGGGGCCGCCGCAAAAGCCTCGGATCCGCCTTCGGTTGCGCCCTCGCCGTGACAGGGAAGGCAGAGCCGCCGGGCATCCCGGGCCGCCTGCGGGCTCAGGGGGTCCCGGAGCCGGTGGCAGGCCAGGCAGGCCTCTTCGGCGGGCGGCAGTTCGGGCAGCCCTTTTCGCTCCTCATGGCAGCGGCCGCAGGAAACCGGTGCCTCCAGCGCCCCGGCGGCGGGGGCGTGCGGGTCGTGGCAGGCGACGCAACGGCCGTAGTCCACCCCCGCCGCGAGGGTCTTCCCGGCATGGCGCTCCGCTTTCAGCTCCTCGAGGACCTCGGCGTGGCAAGCGGCGCATCGGCCGGGGTCGAAGGCTCCGCCGGCGAAATTTCCCGGGTCGGGGTGGCGGGGCAGGCGGGCGATCTCGGCATGACAGTCGCTGCAGAGCATGCGGCCGTGTCCGGAGGCATGCCAGCGGGCCTCGTCCACGAGCCAGCTTCCCTCGGCCGAGCCGGGCGGCGGGAGGAGCCCGAGGAGGAGCAGCGCGGACAGAACTCGCAGAGCCGCAGCCATCAGGGGAGATAGATGGCCCAGCCGAGCGCCTCGCGCGCGGCCTCGGCGAGCGACTCGGCGATCGTGGGGTGGGGGAGCGCCGCGCGGGCGAGCTCCTCGAGGGTGGCCTCCATCTGCAGCGCGAGCGCCCCGGCGCCGATGATCTCGGTGGCAAACGGGGCGAGCACATGGACCCCCAGGAGCTCGCCGTAGCGCTTGTCGCCCACGACCTTGACCACGCCGTGGGCCGCCCCCTGGATCATGGCCATCGGCCCGGCGGCAACCGCCGCCGTCCCCGTGACGACCTCGCAACCCGCCTCCTCGGCCTCCTCTTCGCCGAGCCCCACCGAGGCCGCCTGCGGGCTCGTGAAGGCGATGCGGGGGACCACGCGCGGGTCGTAGGCCCGGCTTTCCCCTAAGGCGTTCTCGGCGGCGACGACCCCCATGGCCGTCGAGCCGTGGGAGAGGTCGGGAAAGCAACCGGTCGCATCCCCCACGGCGAAGATGCCGGGAACGGCGGTTTGCAGCCGCCCGTTCACCCGCAGATCCTTCAGCCCGACCGACTCGAGGCCGAGCCCCTCGAGGGCGGGGCGGCGCTCGAAATGGAGCACACGCTCGAAAGGCCGCGTCTCCTCGCGGTCTTTCACGGCAAGCGTGACCGCAAGGCCCCCCTCGGTGTGCCTTGCCGCCCGCACCACGCGGCAGCCGGTGAGGAACGTCACCGGATCGTTCTTCCAGGCGGCGCGCAGCCGCTGGCCGATCTCGGGGTCGAAGCCCGGGAGCAGCCCGCGCTCGCGCGCCGCCACGGTGACGCGGCAGCCGCAGGCGGAGAGAAACTGGGCCCACTCGAGCGCCCAGGGGCCGGCGCCGAGCACGAGGGCCGAGGCGGGGATCTTCGCCTCCTCGAGCAGCCGCGCGGGGTGGACCACGGCTTCGAGCTCGGCTCCCGGGAAATCCGGCCGGGCCCAGGCGGCGCCGACGGCGAGGATGACGGCTTTCGTCTCGTAGAGGGCTTCGCCCACGGCCACGCGGCCCTGTCCGGCAAGCCGCCCGCGTCCCGCAAGCAGCGTCACTTTCTTCGCCTTGAGCAGCCCTTCCGTCCCCATGGCGAAATAGGAGACGAGCTCGTCTTTCAAGCCGAAGAGGGCTCCGGGGTCGATTTCACCGGCCACATCGCGCAGCCCCATGCGTGCCGCCGTCGCCAGCCCCCGGCGGCGCTCCACCGCGGCGGCGAAGAGCTTGGTCGGGACGCAGGCGCGGTTCAGGCAGAACCCTCCCCAGTGCACGGCCTCCACGAGGGCGGTCTTCGCCCCGAGCTGGCTTGCGCGGACGGCGGCCGCGACCCCGCCCGGCCCGGCGCCGATGACGATCAGATCGTAGGATTCCGACACGGTATCCCCACCTCCCAGGGTGATTGTCGAGGTTCACCTCACAGCATGAGCGCCGGCTCCTCGACGAAGCGGCACACGGTCTGGAGAAAGGCCGCACCGGCCGCCCCGTCGATGATGCGGTGGTCGAAGGTGAGGGAAAGCGTGGTCCGCGCCTCGATGCGCACCTCGCCCGCGACGGCGACCGGTTTCTCCTCGATGCGGCCGACCCCCAGGATCGCGCTCTCGGGGGGATTCACGATGGGGGTGAAGCGGTCGATGCCCCAGGCGCCCAGGTTGGTGAGGGTGAAGGTCCCGAGGCTCAGCTCATCGAGCGTGAGCCGCCCGGCCCGTCCCGCCTCGGCGAGCCGCTGCAATTCGGCCTCGATTTCCTCGAGCGTTTTCGCATCCGCGTGGCGCACCTTGGGGACAAGGAGCCCTTTCCCGAAGTCCATCGCCACCCCCACGTGGATTTCGCGCCAGACGCGGATCGTCTCCCCCTCGACGGAGGCGTTGATCCGGGGGTGACGGCGCAGGGCCCGCGCGATCGCCTGGACGAAGAGGGCGTTGTAGGAAACGGGCGCACCGGCCTCCTTTCTTTTCTGGCGCAACCGCAGGAGCGCCTCGGCCGCGGCCTCGGTGTGCAGCGTGATCTGGGCCTGGGTGGATAGGCTCGCGTGCATGTTGCGGAAGATCGCCCGCCGCACGCCGGTAATGGGGATCTCCTCAAGCGCCGTGAGCACCGGACCCCCGGCGGCGGCCGCAGGCGCGGGAGCGGTCGGCGCGGGGCGGGGCTGCTCGAGCGCACGGAGCACGTCCGCCCGCACGATGCGCCCCCCCGGGCCCGAGCCGGCGATGCCGGCGAGCTCGAGCCCGTGGGCGCGGGCGATCGCCCGGGCGGCCGGCGAGGCCTTGATGCGCCCCGACGGGGGGGCGGGCGGAGTGGCGGCGGCGGCCGTGGGGCGGGCGGCCGCCGCCGCCTCGAGGCGCACGGCCGCCGCGGGCTTTTCCGCAGCCAGCCGCGCGAGCTCGGCTTCATCAACGGCGAGGTAGCCCACGACCTCCCCGACCGCGATCCGGCTTCCCGCGGCCACGAGCGGGTGGAGCAACCCCTCTCCCGGCGAGGGCATCTCGAAGGTGACCTTGTCGGTCTCCAGCACGAGAACGATCTCCTCCTGGCGGACCCGCGCCCCGGGGGCCGCCTTCCAGGCGACGAGCACCGCCTCTTCCATCGTCAGTCCGAGCTTGGGCACCGCGATTTCGATCGCCATACGCTTTCGCCTTTCTCAGCGGTTGCAGACGCTGCGGGCGGCCGCGACCACGTCGGCCGCCCGGGGCAGGACGAAGTCCTCGAGAGGCGGCGAAAAGGGGATCGGCACGTCCTTCGCCGCGACCCGGAGCACCGGGGCGTCCAGGAAATCGAAGAGCTCGGCCTGGATGCGCGCGACGAGTTCCGCGCCGAAGCCCCCGGTGAGGCAGGCCTCGTGCACGACGACCGCCCGGAAAGTCTTGCGCAGCGAAGCCGCGACGGTCTCGAAATCAAGCGGCTTGAGCGTGCGCAAGTCCACGATCTCGGCCTCGATCCCCCCGCGGGCGAGCTCGGCTGCGGCCTCCTGGCAGAGGAAATACCCCGAGCCGTAGGTGAAAAGGGTGACATCCCGCCCTTCGCGCTTGACCGCCGCCCGGCCGAGCGGGATGAGGAACTCGGGGTCCTCGGGCACCGGACCTTCGCGGCGGAAGAGGCGCTTGTGCTGGAAGAACATGACGGGGTTGTCGTCGCGGATCGAGGCCTTCATCAGCCCCTTCACGTCGGCCGGCTCGGAAGGGACGACCACCTTGAGGCCCGGGGTGTGGACGAACCAGGCCTCGAGCGACTGGCTGTGCTGGGCCGCGGCGCGCAGGCCGGCCCCGTCCGGGCACCAGACGACCAGGGGCAGCTTCACCTGGCCGCCGAACATGTAGCGGATCTTCGCCGCCTGGTTGCAGAGCTCGTCCATGCCGCAGGTCACGAAGTCCGAGAAATGGAAATCGACGATCGGCCGCATGCCGGTCAGCGCCGCCCCCACGCCGCAGCCGGCGATGCAGGTCTCGCTGATCGGGGTGTCGAGGATGCGCCCCGGGAACCTCTCGGGGATCCCCTTGAACTGGCCGAAGATCCCGGCATGGGCGGTCAGGTCTTCGCCGAGGATGAAGATCCGTTCGTCGCGGGTCATCTCCTCGATCAGGGCCTCGGCCAGCGCGGCCGAGGCGGTCAGCACGCGATCGCTCATCTTTTCTCTCTCCTTTTCGCCGCGGGGGCCGCGCCGCGGCCGGGTCCGCGGCAGCCGCGCGGTTCTCAGGCGAAGAGGTCTTCGAGCGCCTCCTCCGGACGCGGAAAGGGGCTTTCCTTCGCGAAGGCGACCGCCGCGTCGAGCTCGGCGCGGATCTCCTCCTCGATGCGCCGGATCTTTTTGGCCGTCAACACCCCACGCCGGCGCAGGTACTCCTCGAAGCGGCGGATGGGGTCGTTTTCCGCCTGCCAGCGCTGCACCTCGGAGGGGTCGCGGTACTTCTGGGGGTCGCCCTCGAAATGGCCGCGCACGCGGTAGGTCTTGTTTTCGATCAGGCTCGGACCCTCCCCGGCCCGCGCATCGGCCACGGCCTTGCGCGTCGCCTCGCGCACGGCAAGCACGTCGTTGCCGTCGACCCCGTAGCCCGGCATGTTGTAGGCCGCAGCCCGCATGCAGAGGTCCCCGATGGCGCAGGAGTAGCTCTGCGGGGTCGTCGAGGCGTACTGGTTGTTCTCGATGACGAAGAGGACGGGGAGCTTCCAGATCGCGGCGAGATTCATCGCCTCGTGCACCGGCCCGCGGTTGGCCGCCCCGTCGCCGAAGAAGACGACCGCCACCTGGTCGGTCCGGCGCAGCTTGATCGAGAGCCCCGCCCCCACGATCAGGGGCAGGCCCCCCGCGACGACCCCGTTCGCCCCCAGGATGCCGATCGAGAAATCGGCGATGTGCATGGAGCCGCCCTTGCCCTTGCAGTAGCCGGTCGCCTTGCCGAAGAGCTCGGCCGTCATGCGCCGGACATCGGCGCCCTTGGCGATCATGTGGCCGTGGCCCCGGTGGGTGGTCGCGACATAGTCGTCGGGCCGCAGGCAGGAGCAAACCCCCACGCTGGAGCCCTCCTGGCCGATCGAGAGGTGGATGAACCCGGGGATCTGGCCGGCCGCGAAGTACTCCCCGGCCATGGTCTCGAAGAGCCGGATCTTCACCATGGTGCGGTACATCGCCCGCCAGACGGTCTTTTCGACCGGGCGATCGTCCTTGCGCTCCTTCTCCTTTGCCATGAGCCTCCTTTCCCCCGGGGCGGCGATCGGCCGCATCAGGGTTCGAAGCCTCCGCTTTCGCGGAAGCCCAGGACTTTCATCTCCACCGCGGGGTCGAAGCGCCGCAGGGCCTCGATGCCGACGATCACGCCCAGGGTGACCTCACAGGTGATGAGGACCGGGGCGGAACCCGCGATCAGGTGCCCGCCGAAGGAGCGGGCCGCCCCGTCGCTCACCACGGCGTGCAGGTGAAGGTAATGCCCGCCGTCCTCTTCCAGGCCGATCGTCCCCTGGGCGCAGACGAGCTCGAGCGGCCCTTCGATCGGGATCGGCTCGCCGTAGCCCCCCCCGGCCTTGTTGGGGAGCGGGACCGCGGTGAAGAGCGAGGCGCACCGGAGGCTTCCGATCGCCGAAAGCACGACGGCGCAGGAGATTCCCCGCTCGCGGCAGACCTGCTCGATCCCCGCGAGCACATCGCAGCCCGGCTCGAGGCGGAAGGAGACGATCTTGCGGACCCCGCCTGCGGCATGCCCGATCTTCATCTCGTTTCACCCCCTTCGACGGCCGCGCTAAATCATCAGCGAGCCGCCGTTTGCGTCGATGCAGGCCCCGGTGATGTTCGCCGCGGCATCGCTCAGGAGGAACCCGATGACCCAGGCCTGTTCCTCGGGCTCCGCCCAGCGGCCGCGCGGGATGGAGGCCGCCACGCGCTCGAGTTCCTCGGGCGTCGTGGTGGAGCGCGTCATCGGGGTGAGGGTCGCCCCGGGGCAGAAGGCGTTGACGCGGATCCCCTGCCGCGCGTACTCGCGGGCGAGATGCCGGGAGAGACCGACCAGCCCGTGCTTCGACGCCGTGTAGTGGGCTCCCCCGAGAATGCTGCAGGTCCGCCCGGCGAGCGAGGCGACGTTCACGATCGCCCCCTTTCCCCGCTGCAGCAGGTGCGGGATCACCTCGCGGCAGAAGAGAAAGCAGCCGCGCAGGTTGACCGCCAGGACGAGATCCCACTCCTCGGGGCCGATCCCCGCGAAGGCCGTGCGTCGCAGGATGCCGTGGCCGTTCACCAGGAAATCGAGCGCGCCGAAAGCGGAAACGGCTCTTTCGACCGCGGCGCGGACCTCGGGCTCGCAGGCCGCGTCCGCGCGGGCGGCCGCGATGCGGCGCTGGGGCGCCGCCGCCCGGATCTCGGATACGGCCTCCTCCAGGCGCGCCCCATCCACGTCCACGAGCAGCAGATCGGCGCCCATCGCGGCGACATGCCGCGCGGCCGCGCGGCCGATCCCGCTTGCCGCCCCGGTCACGATCCCGCACCGCCCGTCCAGCGAAAGGGTCCAGCCCATGGTGGCGCCCTCTTTCTCGACCCCCGCCGCCTCAGCCGCCGAGGGTCACCCGCGGCAGCCAGAGCACGATCTCGGGGAAGATCATGCAGATCGCAAGCCCCGCCATCTGCAGCAGCACGAAAGGCACGACCCCCTTGTAGATGTCGGTCGTCTTGATCTCGGGCGGCGAGGCCCCTTTCACGAAGAAGATGGCATAGGCGAAGGGCGGCGTCAGAAACGACATCTGCAGGTTCACGCACACCAGGATGGCAAACCAGAGGGGATCGAACTGCAGGGCCGAGGAGATCGGGAGAAAGATGGGCACGACGATGTAGAGCAGGCCCTGCCAGGAGATGAAAAACCCGCCGATGAAGAGCGTGAACATCATCACGCCGAGGATGAACCAGCGCCCGAAAGGAAGCCCGAGGAGCATGCTTTTCACGAGCTCGCCCCCGCCCAGGAAGAGAAACACGGAATTGAAGACGCCGGCGCCGATGATGATGAAGAAGACCATCGCCGTCACAAGAAGCGTCGTCTGCGCCGCGGCCTTGAGGTTGGCGAAGGTGAGCTTGCGGTAGCAGGCGGCGAGCGCGAGCGCGCAGAAGGCCCCGACCCCCGAAGCCTCGGTCGGGGAGGCGACCCCCTCGATGATCGAGCCCAGGACGGCCACGATCAGAAGCACGGTCGGGACCATCTGCCAGACGGCGCGGAGCCAGAAGCGCCGGTCGCGCCGGGGCATCTCCTCGCGGGAGATGGCCGGGGCGAGCCTGGGGTTCAGCCAGGCGCCGATCCCGATGTAGAGGAGATAGAGCCCGGAAAGCAGGAGCCCCGGGAAGAGGGCTGCGGCGAAGAGCTTGGCGACCGAGAGGTTCGCCATGGGCCCGTACATGACGAGCATGACGCTCGGCGGGATCAGGATCCCCAGGCTGCCGCCGGCGCAGACGACGCCCGTGGCGAGCCCCTTGTTGTAGTTGCGCTTGAGCATCGCCGGCACGGCGAGCAGCGTCATCGTGGTCACGGTCGCCGCGATCACCCCCGTGCAGGCGGCGAAGACCGTGCAGGTGAGGATGGTGGCGAAGGCGAGTCCCCCCCGCACCGGCCCGAAGAGCTCGTAGAGCGTCTGGTAGACGTTCTCGGCGACCTCGGTCTTCTCGAGGATCGTCCCCATGAAGACGAAAAGAGGGACGGCGATCAGCTCCTCGCTCTCCATGGTGCCGAAAAAGGAGAGCATCGACATCTGAAAGATCATCGGCCCCATGTAGGCGAAGCCGAAGCCGATCGCGAGCAGCAGGAGCGCGAAGGCAAGGTGCACGCCCCCGATCACGAACAGCAGGAGCAGTCCCATCATGATCACGGCCGCGGCCTGGTCGGGGATCATGCGGACCTCCCTGCGCGCAGGGTCCGGATGCAGCGCGCGATCTCGGAGACGGCCTGGAGGCCGAGCAGGAAGAAGCCGATCGGGATCAGGCTCTTCGGCGGCCCCGAGGGGAAGAACCAGTTGGTCGTGGAGAGCTTTTCGTTTGCGGCGAAGGCCTCGGCCGCAAAGCGATAGCCCGCCCAGGTGAAGAGCACGGACGGCACGAGGAAAAAGAGCGTGTAGATGATCAGGTCGTAGACGACCTTCGCCCGCTCGGAGAGGAGGTTGTAGACGATGTCGATGCGGATGTGGTTTTTCTGGAGCAGGGTGTAGGCCCCGCCGATCAGGAACTGGGCCGAGAAGAGCATCCAGCTCGTGTCGTAGCCCCAGCCGGTGGGCGCATTAAAGACATGGCGCGCCACCACCTCATGCACGACGACCAGGAGCAGGGGGATCACGAGCCAGGCGGCGAGATGGCCCGTCACGCGGCTCAGGCCGTCGATGATCTTGAAGAAACGCATCGCTCGGGGTCTCCGCGGCGGCCGCCGGGGGGAAGGCGGCTTCCTTCCCCGGCGGCCGCGGTTTCAGGCGACGTCGGCGTCGGCCATCAGTCGAACTTGGTGAAGTCGTAGTAGGGCCGGAACTCCTGGATGAACTTCTTCTGCGACTCCCAGACCTTCTTGAAGAAGGGGTCTTTGGCCGATTTCTCGTCGATGATCTGCATCGTGATCTCGCGCGTCTTGGCCTGGTCCTCCTTCGAGAGCTTGGTCGTGACCGTGCCGTAGGCCTCGAGCTTCTTGTTGGCGGCGATCGTGTCCTGCCAGAAATCGGCGTATCCCTGAATCGTGGCCGCAAGCGCCGCCTTCTCGACGATCGCCTGGAGATCGGCGGGAAGTTCCTTCCAGGACTTGGTCTTGATGATGAGCTGGAAGATGTTGTTCGACATGTGCACCGGCGGCCCGAAGCGGTACTTGCAGACCTCGTGCAGGCCGAGGCTCATGTCGTAGGAGGCCTCGAGCATCTCGGCCGCGTCGATCAGGCCGCGCTGCAGTCCGGGGACCACCTCGCCGCCCGCAAGGAGAACGACCGAGGCCCCGAGCTTCTCCCAGAGATCCATGCTGAGGCCTGCCGCGCGGATCTTGAGCCCCTTGATGTCGGCGAGCGTCTTCACCGGCTTCTTCGACCATACCTCCTCCGGCGGGGTCAGGCCCAGGGGGAAGACGATCAGCTCGTCGCCGTACATCTCCTGGGCGAGCTGCTTTCCGCCCGCGCCGTACATCCAGACGATCAGGTCGTTCATCTCGAGGACCCCGCCCGGCAGCGTGTAGAAGAGATCGCCCGCCGGGTACTTGCCCTTCTGCCAGGCCGGGGTGTTCAGCCCGAAGTCGAGCATGCCGTCGCGCACGGCGTCGTAGATCTTGGTCGGCGGGACGATCTCGCCCGCATCGTGCAGCGTGAGCTGGAGCCTTCCGCCGCTCATCGCCTCGGCGTAGTTTTTCCAGAGGACGATCGTGTGCTTGCCGAGCGGCGAGGCGATCCCGAAGCAGGATTCCCCTTTCCACTTGAAGACCTTGTCCGCCGCCTGCAGCGGCCCCGCCGCCAGGGCGAGCGTGAGCAGGCACACCAACCCGATCCAAACCCGCTTCTTCATGCTTCCTCCTTTCCGTTGGGACGCCGGGCGCGGGGCGAGCTCCAAACGGCCGCGCGCCGAACGCCGGGGTTTTTCTCAATCGAAGACGACCGCCGCCTTGATGAAGCCGGGGGGCGGCTGCTCGGTTGCCGCAAGAGCTTTCGCGAGATCCTCCAGGCGGAAGACCGTGTTGTTGATCTTCTCGAAAGGAAAGCGCCGCGCGTCGATCAGGCGCACGGCGTCGGCGACGTTTCCGGCCTGCCCCTTGCCGCAGACGACGCTCACATCCCGCCAGACGAGATCGTCGAAGGCGACCGGCGTCTCCCGGCCGCCCGAGAGCCCGATGGCGACGACCCGGCCCGAGGGGCGGACGAGCCGGATCGCCGTGCGGATCGCCGCGGGCGCCCCCGAGGTCTCGATCACGACATCGGGTGCCCCCCCCAGGAGATCGGGCACCGCCTCGAGGGGGTCCGCGCGGTCGACGGCGACGATGTGCTCGGCGCCGAACTCGCGGGCGAGCGCAAAGCGGGTCTCGTCCGCGGCAAGCCCGAGAAGGACGATCGGCCCGACCCCGCAGGCGATCGCCGCGGCGAGCGTGCACAGCCCCTGCGAGCCCGCGCCGCTGATCACCAGGCGGGTCCCGTAGCCCGCCTCCCCCAGCGTCTTCACCCAGCGGAAGCCGTTTCCCACGACCGAAGAAAGGCAGGCCGCGAGATCCGGGGTCTCCGGATCGACCCGGTGCAGCAGGCTTCCCTCGACCAGGGTCACGTATTCGGCGTATCCGCCGCCCAAGTGCGGCGGCCGGTCGCACGGGATCGAAATCCCGTAGAGACGCACGTCGGGGCAGTTGTGGTAGTGGTGTTCGGTGCGGCACCAGGCGCAACGGCCGCAGGGGATATAGGGCTCGGGGGTCACCCGGTCGCCTTCCTTCAGGCCGAAGCGTGCGGCCGCCTCGCGGCCGGCGGCCACGACCTCGCCCACGAACTCGTGGCCCATGATCAGGGGGAATCTCGCGCGGCCGACCTGACCGTGGTAGACTTTGACGTCCGTTGCGCAGACCGAGGTCGCCCGCGTGCGCACCAGGACCTCGCCGGGGGCCGGCTCGCCGACCGGGAATTCCCGCGGCTCGAGCTGTCCCGGCGCCGTCACGACCACGGCCTTGGCCTGCATGAATTCCCTCCTTCAGGGGCCCGCCGCGCAGACCCTCCGGCGCGAAGCGACCCCCCGCCTCTCCCCGCCGGGGCCGGACACCGGGCCGTCCTCGAAGCCGAGCAGGATGTGGGAAAGCAGATCGTCCTTGCGCCGCAGCCGGGAGAGAACGAACTGCCGGGCGAAGGCGAGGTGCCGCCGCATCAGGATCTCCGCCCGGCGGGCGTCACCGCCCTCGATCGCCTGGAAGATTCCCAGGTGCTGGGGGTGGGCCTGGTGGAGATGGTCGGTCGTCATGAGGTTCACGTTCTGGATCATCCAGATCCGGCCGAGGATCGTCCGGCCCATCTCGGCCAGCGGGCGGTTGCGGCTCGCCTCGAAGATGAGGATGTGGAAATCCTGCTCGAGGTCGAGCAGGCGCGGCTTGTCGCCGCCTTCGAGGCAACGCTCGACATCGGCAAGGAGCTGGGAGAGTCCGCGGCGATCGGAGGGGGTCAAGCGCTTCGCCGCCAGCCGCGCGGCCAGCGCCTCGAGGGCGATCCGCAGGTCGTAGAGATCGGCCACCCCGTCGAGATCGAGTGCGGACACGCGAAAGCCCCGCCGCGGTTCACGCGCGATCAGCTGCTCTTTTTCGAGCATGCTGAGCGCCTCGCGCACAGGGGTCGGGCTCATCTGGAGCGCCCGGGCGAGATCCCCCACGCGGAGCTGCGCGCCGGGTTTGAGGCGGTGGTGCACCACCCAGTTTTTGAGGTTTGCGTAAGCCTGGTCGGCGAGCGAAGGCCTGGACAAGGTGCGGCTCCCGGGCAAGGGGGGCGGCGGAGAGGACCTGCGCGGCTGATAGCAAGGGGATGGAGAGGGAGTCAAGAAAAATATGAAAAAATATATTTATGAACAAAATTCATAAAACATCGAGCGTTATGGATCGGATGAGACGGCGTTCAGAAACGAAGCGCGAAGCGGAAAAGGAGGCAGGGGGGGGCGGCGCGGGGGCCGTTTCAGGGCATGCGGTAGATCATCGAATTGACGTTCATGCCCGCCCCGACGGAGGCGAAGACGACGATATCCCCGGGGTGGAGGCGATGTCCGTCCAGCCGGCCGCGCAGGATGAGGTCGAGCAGCGTGGGCAAGGTGGCGACCGAGCTGTTCCCCGCCCAGGAGATGATCATCGGCATGATGTCGGCGGGGATCTCGCGCACGCGGTAGAGTTCGAAGAGCCGCCGGATGATCGCCGCATCGAGCTTTTCGTTCGCCTGGTGGACGAGGATCTTCTTGACCTCCTCGAGGGCGATCCCCGAGGACTCGAGGTTCTGTTTGACCACGAGCGGGACGGTCTTGACGGCGTACTTGTAGATCTCGTGGCCGTTCATCTTGATGTAGAGCTCGCCGCCGTTCTTCGCCGGGTTGTAGGACCCCCCCATGTGCAGCAGATAGGCGTGGTCGACGGCGTCGGTGCGCGCCAGATGCGAGACGATCCCCGCCTCCCCCGGCCGACCCTCGAGGAGGGTCGCCCCCGCGCCGTCGGAGTAAATCATGCTGTCCACGTCGTGCGGGTCGGCGATCCGCCCCAGCGTCTCCGTTCCGATGACAAGAATGCGCCGGGCAACGCCCGCGCGGATGAAGCAGTCGGCGGTGATCATGCCCTGGAGCCACCCGGGGCAGCCGAAGGGCAAGTCGAAGGCGACGGTGTAGGGGTTGCGGATGCCGAGGCGGTGCTTCACCCGGGAGGCGAGCGTGGGGACGGTATCGCTACGGAGGCTTCCGTTTTTCACGTCCCCGAAGTTGTGGGCGACGATGATGTAGTCGAGGCTTTCGCGGTCGATCCCCTCGAGGGCGGCCTCAGCGGCGGCGGCGGCCATGTCCGAGGCGCAGAGATCCGCCGGCGCGTAGCGCCGCTCCTCGATGCCCGTGATCTCGTGGAGCTTGCGGATGATCTCGGGGTTGGTCTTCTCGATTCTCTTTCCCCGGGCGTCGAAAAAGGTGTTTTCGAGAAAACGTTCGTTCGGGACCCTCAAAGGGGGGATGTAGCTGCCTGTCGCCGTGATGATCGATCGCAATGCGGCCATGATGAATACACACCGACTCCTCTATGGGGAATTCGATTTTATAACCTTTTACGGCATTGCGATCAACAGAAGAATGGGATTCTCCGCTCCTCCACCGGCCCAACCCCGGGTGGCGCCCGGCAATGGTCCCGCAAGAGGCGTTCGAAACCGGACTTCTCTTGCGGAACCCCCCGCGGGAAGCGGCCCGCCGGGTCAACGAACGAAAGCGGGCAGGTAGGTCGTCAGCGCCGGAAAGAGAAGAATGATCACGATGCTCAGCAGCTCGGCGATCAGGAAGGGGAACGTTCCCACCATGAGGTCCTTGATCTCGACGTCCTTTTCGGCCACGCCCAGCACGGAGTAGAGGTTGATCCCGAATGGAGGCGTGATGAAGCCGACCTCGATCGCCAGGATGACCACCACGGCATACCAGATGGCATCGATGCCGGCGGCGTTCACGATGGGGTTGAAGAGGCTCACGGTGATGCTGAGCATCGAGATGCTGTCGATGAAACAGCCGAGCAGCAGATAGACCAAGGCGAAGGCGATGACCAGGCTCATCGGGGAAAGTCCCATGCCGATGACGTAGTCGCTCAGCCGCGTGGTCAATCCGGTGAGGACGGTGAAATTGGAAAAGACGGTCGCCGCCCCGAGGACGAGAAAGATCATGGCGGAGGTGGTGGCGGTTTCGTTCAAGATCTCATAGAGTTCCCGAAAGCGCTCGCTCCATCCCCGATCGCGTCCGCGGAAGAACCCGCGGTAGAGGTAAATCACGAAGAGGACGAAGGCCGCCACGGCCGAGGCCTCGGTCGGGGTGAAAACGCCCCCGTAGATCCCGCCGAAAATGATCCCGCCCGAGACCCCGATCGGCCACCACGCGCGCAGGCTGAGGAGTTTGCGGCTCAGGGGGATCGGCGGCGTCGATGCGGGCGGCCGAATCGCCTGCGGGCGGATTTTCGGGTAGAGGGCGATCGCGATGCAAAACAGAACGGTCCAGAGGATGCCGGGGACGATGCCCGCGATCAGGAGTTTCCCGATCGACACGCCCGAGAGCATGCCGTAGACGATCGCCAGGATCGAGGGGGGGATGAGCATGCCGATCGAACCCGCCGCGGCGCAGATGCCGTAGGCGAAGCCTTTCTCGTAGCCCCGCGCACGCATCTCCGGCGCGCTGATCTTGGCAAAAACGGCGGCGGTGACAAGCGAGGAACCACAAACCGTGCCGAAGGCCGTGCAGGCGAGAACCGTCGCCATCCCCAGGCCGCTGCGGAAGCGGCCGACGAGCAGCTCCAAACTGGCGTAGATGTCCCGGCTGATCCCGCCGCCGGAGGCGAGGTATCCGACGAGGATGAAAAGGGGCAGGGTGACGAGGGCCGTTCCGGAAATTTTCCCGTAGATCGCGCTGACGCTCATCTCGAGCGCGCGCTCCGGGCCGAGAACGGTGGTCAAACCGAAAAACCCGGTAAGGATCAGGGCCATGCCGACATGCATGCCGGCCAGGAGCAGAACCAGCAGCAGGACGACCCCCGCCACTCCAAGAAGAACCGCATCCATCGCGTCAGGAATCCTTGAAGGCCCCTTCCGCCCGCCAGAGGTCCACCGTGTCCAGGAGATAGCGCAGGGTGAAGATCGCCATGCCCACCGGCATGGCGATCTTGCCCCACCACCACATGAGTCTCACCGCGGCGAGCATGTCCTCGCGGATCGAAAAGGAAAAGGAGAAGTAGCGCCAGCTGTACAGGGTGAGGACCCCCCCCAGGGCGGCGGAGAGGAGGTTGGTCGCGATCCGCAGGCGGCGTTGATTTTCGGCCGAGATCCGGCGGGTCAGCATGGCCACCCGGACGTGGCTGCCCCGGGTCAGCGCAAAGGCGAAGGGCAAAAAGACGACATGGGGCATGCAGAGCTCGCCGATCTCCCAGGTGGCGGGCAGGGGGCGCGAGAAGAAATAGCGCAGGAAAATGTCCGCGACGATGAGCAGCGTCAGCCCGAGCGTCACCGACCAGGACCACACCGTGATGCCGACTTCCACCCCATGGACCAGCCGTCTGAGAGCCTTATACACCGGATCCGGATTCCTGAAGGGAGGGCGTAACGGCTTCCCGCCGGCACCCGGCCTGCGGGAAGCCTGTCCGCCCCGGAGGACGCCGGCAGCCCCGGCGTCTGTTCGGTGTTACTTTTTCACGCCCCACTTGCGGGCCCACTGGAAGCCGAGATCGGCGGTCGTCTTCTGCCAGAACTCGAGGATGGCGAACCCGGGATAGCCCTTGGCCTCGACCTCCGCGGCCCATTCCGCCGGCACATCCTCCAGGCTGTCGGCCCACTTCTTGATCTCGGCTGCGGGGAATTTCGAGAACTGCACCCCGGCCTTTTCGAATTCCGCCTGGCAGCTCTTGAACCAGGCCGGGAGGACCTCCTGCGCCATCTTGTCTTCGGCGATCCGCCCGGCCTCAAGCACCGCTTTCTGGATCTCCGGAGGCATTTTCTGGAACGCCTCCAGGTTGATCAGGATCTGGGAGTGAAACCCCGCCATCAGGCCGACCGACGTGTAGTATTTGACGAGTTCGTAGACCTTGGTGAAGTGGAAATGGGTGAAGGGGTGGAGATCGATGTTCACGACGCCGTTCTGCAGCAGCTCGTAGCGGTCGTGCATCGGGCGCACCACGGCGGTCGCTCCGGGGGGCAGCCAGCGGCCGAAGTAGCGGCCGACGAGGGAGACTTTTTCGCCCTTGAAGTCCTCGAGCGTGCGCAACGGCTTGCGGCTCATGAAGTCATAGACCCCGCCGGGGGGATCGCTGATGAGGAGCACCTTGTTCTTTTTTTCGTCTTCCACCAGTTGGGGGAATTTCTCCCGCAGCTGGCGGTTCGCCTTAACGATCAGCACGGGGTCGGAGGGGCCGAAGGGGAGCACGTAGGTCACCCCGTGGATCGGGAAGCGCCCCGGGGTGTACCAAGGGAAGGTCTGCGCGACATCGACGGTGCGGTTGCCGACGAGATCGATGTGTTCCGGACCCTTGCCGATGGTGGCGCCGTAGAAGTTCTCAAAAGCGAACTTTCCTCCGGTCAGGCGGTTCAATTCTTCCTGCCAGATCTGAAGCGCCTTGCCCATGGACATGGGCACATCCGGTGCCGGATAGATGCTCGCGCAGCGCAGCTTGTATTCCGCGGCCGCAACGACGGCGGGGGAGCTCAGCACGACGGCGAGCACGACCGCGGTGAGGAGGTTGGGGATCGGTTTGCCTGAAGTCTTCATGGCCGGCCTCCTGCGAGAAGATGGAAGAATCGTTTGGCGGTCTTTCGGGAGGGGGGGAGCCGCCGCCGGTGCCGGGCGGCCGCCCCTTCCGATCAGACGCGATGGATGAACTCCCGATTGCGCACCTCGACCTTGACCTTCTCGAGTTCCATCAGGGCCCGGGCGAGGTGCTCGCCGAAACGGCGGTTCGCCTCGGCGCCCTTGGCGGCGCTCGCGCGCAGGGGGTTGCCGATCAGCCCGGTATCGGAGAACTCGCGGTGCTCCATCGGGAACACGAAGTAGTTGTAGCCTTCGAACTCGACGCTCGGCGTGCCGTCCTTCTTGATGAAGGATTCGGGGAGAAAGGGCGGGGTTTTCGTCCGCTCGCTCTTGATCGCCCGGTCCATGCGCACGAGTTTTTCATCGACCGACATCACCTGGCTCGTCTCCAGCTCGCCCGCATGCCAGCCGGGGGTTTCCTCCGGCGGCCCCTCCAGCAGATCGGCGACGATGCCGAGGTAGTTCTCGGCCCAGGGTCGGCAGATGCCGATCAGCGCACCGGTTTCGTATTTCAGGCTGCGCATCAGGGGATCGATGATTTTCATGTTGGAGGCGTGACCCACGACGAGGATGATCTTGTTGAAGCCGTGATGGATCAGGCTGCGGCAAATGTCGTACATCAGGTTGCGCCAGGTCTCGGCGCGCACGGTGATCGTGCCCAGGCCGAGGTTCGGGGGGCCCATGTGGTGGGGGCTGTAGCCGATCCAGAGCTGCGGCGTGTAGAGGACCTTGGCTTTCTCGGCCGCGATCTTCGTGATCGCCTCGCAGTGGATCGAGTCGGTGAGCAGCGGACAGTGATAGGAGTGCTGCTCCAAACTCGCCACCGGCACCATCACGATATCCTTGTGCTTGAGGTATTCCTGGATGTCGGGGTAGCACAGGTAGCCCATGTTCCAGGTGGGAAAATCAAGCGCCATCGTTGCACCTCCCTTCGAAGGCGGTGGAAACGCCCCCCAAACGGTTCCGCGATCCACCCCGGCTCACGCCGGCGCGACCGCGAGGGCGACGAGATCGATCAGGTTGGCGACCTCCGGCGCCGGCAGGGAGGAATCCGCCTCGCGGGCCGATCGGAACATCCCGTCGCAACGCGTACAGGCGGTCGCCAGCAGGCGGGCGCCGGTCTCGGCGGCCTCCCTCAGACGCCACGCCGCAAGCTCCTGGGCCACCTCCGGCTTGTATTCGGCCAGCATGCCGCCCGCCCCGCAGCACGGGGAAGCAGGGCCGCCCGCCTCCATTTCCCGCAGTTCCCCTTCCACGATCCGCTGCAGGATCCGGCGGGGCGGATCGATCGTCACCCGGTAGCGGGCGAGCGCACAGGGGTCGTGGTAGGTGACCGGCCCGGGGATCGGGCGCCGGACGGCAAGCCTTTCGCCCCGAAGCCACTCGGCGAGAATCTCCACGGCGTGCCGGAAGGTGATCCCGCTCACCTCGCCCCCGAAACGCACGGTCCGGGTCGTGAACATGCGCAGGCAGTCCGCGTCGATCACGATCACGTCCCGGGCGCCGGCACGACGCAGCCGATCGGCGATCCGCCGCGAAAAAGCTCCGGCCCCTTCAAAATCGCCGAGCTGGTAGAGCGTCCAGCCGCAGCAGGGCTCGTCCTCAAGCACCTGAAAGGGAATGCCTGCAGCGTTGAACAGCTGCCCCAGATGGATCAGGCTCTGCGGGGATCGCCGCCGGGCGTTGCAGCCGGCAAAAAGGACCCACGGGGAGCCGGGCTGGGTGGCCACGCCTGCGGCGCGCAGAATCTCCGCCGGCGCAGGCCCCGCTTCCCGTCCGGCATGAATGGCCTCGACCCGCCGGCGGATCTCCTCGGGGACTGCGCCCTTTTGAAAGAACCGGGCGCGGGCGTCGACGATCAGTTCTTCGTAGGGGTAGTTGCCGACGCACCAGCGCTCGAGGAGGCCGTCGTTCACGGCCGTATAGACGAGATCGGCCGCCTCCGCGTCCCAGGCGAGCATTCCCTTTTCCAAGGCCCACAACACGTTCGCCCGTCCCCGCGGGGTGTAGGACTCACGGCGCAGGACGGCGGCGACCCGATCGGCCACGTGGCACATCATGCAGAATCGGCAGGCCCAAAGGGTCTCGCGGCGCTCGGCTTCGGAGAGAAACATCGGCTGGCGTTCCTTGTCGAAATGGCGTGGGGCCGCCCGCCGGATCACACCCGGCGGGCGAAGCCGAATTTTCCGGGGTTCATGATCCCCTGGGGGTCCAGAGCATCCTTGATCGCCTGCAGGACCGCGAAAGCCGGTCCGTACTGCTCCGGCATCAGCCAACCCAGCTTGAAGCCGATGCCATGGTGGTCGTTCAACACCCCGCCGCAGGCGAGGGAGGTGCGGGCGGCCTTGGCCCAGATCATCGTGTGCAACTGGAGCGCTTCCTGGGGGTCCTGGGGCGGCTTGGGGATGATGAAACGGTCATAGATCATGACCCCCCAGGGGAACCAGTGCGAAAAATGGGCGATGTAGCGCGCGCCGAACTCCTTGAAGCCCTCCTCGATCGCTTCCTTCTTCGCCCGGTAAATGCCGTAGATCTTGTCGTAGGTGGTCGTGGTTTCGACCGTCCCGCTCATCTCCGGAAGCATGAGGTTGTGCGGCGGAAAGTAGAAGTCGTAGCGGTGCCGCCACCAGTGTTCCCCGAGTTCGGGGCCGAGTTCGCGGCCGCCCTGGTCGGTGCAGATCGCGGCCATGCGCTGAAGGGTGCGCTCCGCGGAGTCCGCGTCGCCGTCGGCGCCGACGACCATGTAGCAGCCGCGCACATCGAGCCCCAGGACGCGTTTGACGATCCGTTCGCTCGAGTTGTCGTCGTAGAGCCGCAGCGTGCAGGGCCGCAACCGGCGGGTCATGATCCGCCGGCCCGCTTCCAGCCCGGCTCGGATATCCTCGAAGAGATAGGCGTTGAAGCGGCGCGCCTCCGGCATCGGCTCGATGCGGATGGTGACTTCGGTGATGACGCCCAAGGTTCCCTCCGAACCCACGAAGAGCTGCAGCAGGCTCGGCCCGCAGGCGTGGTTGGGAACCGGCAGCGTCCGGATGATCTCCCCGGAAGGCAGAACCACCTCGAGGCTGAGGACCATGTCCTCGGCCTTTCCGTACTTGGTCGAAAGCGTCCCTGAACCCCGTGCGGCGACGTATCCCCCGAGGGTCGCCCCATAGACCGAGGCCGGGTAATGGGCGAGCGTATAGCCCCGGCGGTTGAGCGCCCACTCCAAGCGCTGGCCGTTGATTCCCGGCTGGGCCGTGACCGTAAGCGATTCCTCGTCGATCCGCAGGATGCGATCCATGCGCTTGACGTCGACGACCACCCCGCCGTAGAGCGGTGTTGTCCCGCCTTGGCTTCCGCTGCCGCCGCCGTAAGGAATCACCGGAAGCCGGTGCCGGGAAGCGATCTTCAGCACGCGGGAGACCTCGGCGGTCGAGCCGGGGTGGACGACGATATCCGGCTGGCAGGGCTTTAGACCCCGATCCGCCCAAATCTGGGGGGCGAGATAATAATCCATGCTGTAAGCATATAGATCCACCGGACGCACGGAGACGTTCTCGGCGCCCAAGGCGTCCCGGAACTCGTTCACGATTACCTGGTGACGAAAATCGGTCAGCATAGGAATTGCATTCCCGGCTCAGGTTTGTTACGAATTATTAGGACTGTTTCATTTTGTCAATATAAAATTTCATATCAGCTCATATTGTCTCACTTCACCCCATGTACCCTTTCGAAAGACTGGAGAAGATCGCGGAGCGGCTGAAGGCGAGCGGCCAGATCAAGATCCACGAAGACGCCAAGCGCTTCGGTGTCTCCAAGGCCACGCTCCATCGCGACCTCGACCTTCTCGAACGACAGGGAATGCTGATCAAGGTCCGCGGCGGTGCGGTGCTGCGGGAGCGTCTCCGCGTGGACACCCACTTCCAGAATCGGCGGGGGATCGCCGTCGCGGAGAAGCAGAAGATCGCCGAAGCGGCGGCGGCGAGTGTGCGGGACGACACCTCAATCTTTCTCGACCACTCCTCGACTGTCGCTTATTTGGCCGAAGCGCTGGCCCGCCGCGTGTTCCGCAACCTGATCGTCGTCACCAATTCGCTGTTCATCCCCGGCCTGCTCGGCAACGTCCCCGGCATTCAGGTCATTCTGACCGGTGGACGCGTGGAGCCGGATTTCCAGGCTCTTTCCGGACGCTGGGTCATCGAATCGTTCCGCAGCTTCAACTTCCACCAGGTCTTCGTCTCCTGCGGGGCGGTGACGGTCGAGGGGTTTCTCACCCAGACCCCCTTCATCCATGAAATCCTCTGCGAGATCCTCAACCGCGGCGGGGTCGAGATCCACATGCTCGTCGATTCCAGCAAGTTTCAGAAAATCGCCACCTTTCGGGTCGCACCGGTCCGGGCGGCGGCGAAAATCTATACCGATTCCGGCATTCCCAAGGCCATCCGCGAAAGACTTTCGGCCGCCGGCGTGCCGCTGATCGTGGCTTCCTGAAAAGATCGCGGCTTGCGGCCCCGATCGCCCCTCCCCATGCCTACGATCTGCCTCGTGAATCCCGTCGGCGCGGAACCGCCGGCGCGAAGCGAACTCCTCAAGGGCTACCTCAGCCTCGGCCTGCTCGCCTCCGCCTTGCGGGATCAGGCCTTTCTCGCAACATTCGCCGCGCGCGCCGGGCTTGCCCCCGCCGGAGCTGTCGAACCCTTCGACGTCCGCGTCGTCCACTTAGGCCCCGCCGCCGACCCGGAGCGCATGGCCGCGGCGTACCGGCGGGCTTTCCAAACACTTTCGCCCCCGCTCCTGGTCGGCGTCACCGCGACCGCCGACCGGGTCGCCTGGGCCCGGGCTGCAGCCCGCGCGGCGGATCTTCTCTGGCCGACGGTTCCGCGGATCGCCGGGGGGCCCCATCCTTCGACCGCCGCGGAGGACTTCCTGTCCGCCGGAGCGTTTCATGCCGTCTGCCGCGGCGAGGGGGTCGAGACGCTCGCCGAAGCCGCCCTGCGCCTGGGCGGCCCGGCTCCGCCCGACTGGATGGGGACCCCCGGCCTGATCTCCGCCGACCCGGTGCGGGGGCTCAGGTGCTCCCCGCCGCGCCGTTTCGTCTGCACCCCGGACGATTACCCGCCCGCCTCGCGCAGTCTCGATCTCTTTCTCCCCGGCGGCCGTCGGGAAGCCCTCCGGCCGGAGGAGATCGTTTTTCTCTGGGCCGGCCACGGCTGCCCCCACCGATGCGGCTTCTGCGCCCAGCACGCGATCTTCCGCGGAGCCCCCCGGGAGCGCAGCGCCGCCTCCCTCTTCGCCGAGATCGTCGAGTTGCACGCGCTGGGCTACCGCAATTTCGCCCTGGTCCAGGAAACCTTCTTCAACCGCCGGGAACGGGTCGAGGAGTTTCTCCGGCGGATCGACTCCGCGGGGATCGCCTTCCAATGGACCGCCGAGGCGCGCTGCGACCAGCTCGACCGGCGGCTGCTCGAACGGCTGCGCGCGGCGGGGTTGAAGATGATCCAGATCGGCCTGGAAAGCGGGGACCCCGAAGTGTTGGCCCGCATCGGCAAGGGATTCTCCATCGAAGAGGCGGCGCAACGCATCGCCGACTGCCGGGAGCTCGGCATCGACACCGGCATCTATCTCCTGGTCGGCCTTCCGGGTCAGGATTGGCGCAGCGTGTTGCGCTCGGCGCGCTTCCTCGAGCGCCACCCCCCCCGGAACGAGGCGACCAGCCATGTCGCCGTGGCCGTCGCCCTGCCCTACCCCGGCACGCGGATCGCCCGCGAACGATCGGTACGCCTCTGCCACCCGGGCCCGGAGGGCGGCTTCCCGCAACGGACCCCCCGGGTATGGATCGATGAGCGGGGAGAGCTCCAGGTGGAACCGATCACCGAAACCGATTGCCTGTCCGGGGTTGAAATCTCCGAAGCGTTCTTCTTCCTGGACGATTTCCTCCACTTTCGTCTGGCCTCCCGGTCCGGGGACGCCGTTCCCCGCCGGCGCGAGATGCAGGAATATGCCACGAGGCTGCTCACGATGATCGTTCAC
Organism: Desulfobacterales bacterium; assembly: GCA_037481615.2. Lineage (GTDB taxonomy): Bacteria > Desulfobacterota > Desulfobacteria > Desulfobacterales > SpSt-501 > SpSt-501. Next base: position 88,738 of record JBBFLI020000003.1, on the reverse strand, counting down.
CGCGCCATTCGGGATCTCGCCCTCCAAGACCCGAGGGGCTCCGCCGCCGCGCGGCGCCGGGCGCTCGCAGAAATCCTCCGGCGCCACGGTCCGGAAACCCGCCTCGCTGAAATGACCGCCCCGCAGGAGGTGCCGCTTGCGGAGGAGCTGATCGATTTCCTCTGCCACATCCGGCTGGCCGGCGGCCGACGGGCGCTCAGCGCCATGCCCTGGCGCGGGCGCTTTGAACTCGTTCGGTTTGCCGCCCGTTGCTGGACCGCGGCCGGTCGCGGATTTCACCTGCTCGCGATCACCCCGGACGACGAAGCCGGCGGCCGACGCCTCGCGGAGGCCCTTTCCGCCGCCGCCTCGCTCGGGGTCCGGCGTCCGAAGCCGGAGTTGCTGATCATCGAAGCGCCGCCCGCGGCGGAAGCCCGGGTGGAAACGGGGAGACCGTCATGGATGTGAGCGTCTTGCGTCTGGAGAACGGCGCGCGGCAGGCCCGCGGCGCCGCGGTGGTCATCGACGTCTTCCGCGCCTTCACCTGTGCGCCGCTGCTCTTTGATCTGGGGATCTCCGAAATCCGCCTCGTCGCCCGACCCGAGGAGGGCCTCGCCCTGAAACGCGAAGATCCCGAGCGGATCCTGATCGGCGAAGTGAACGGCGCGCCGATCGCCGGCTACGACTTCGGCAACTCGCCCAGGGAGATTCTTGCCTGCCGCCCGGACCGTTTTCGGGGCCGACGGGCGGTGCAGCGGACTTCCTCCGGGGTTCAGGGGGTCCTGATTGCGCTCGAGCAGGCGGCCCCCGTTCTGCTCGCCAGCTATGTAAACGCCCGCGCCACGGCGCGCCACCTGCAACGTCTGGATCCGCCGCGGGTCAGCCTCGTCGCCATGGGTCGCAACATGAGGGAGGCCGCCCCCGAGGACGAGCTCTGCGCAAGCTACATCGCCTCCCTCCTCGGCGCGGGGGACTACGACCACCGCGAGGCGATGCGGGAGCTGCTCTTCAGCCCGATGACCGCGCTCTTCACCTCCGGCCGCTCCCCTCATCTCCCCGCCGAGGATGCCCTGTATTGCCTGCAGCGGGACCTCTTCGATTGGGTCCTCTGCGCCGAGCGGCGGGGAAACGCGGTGGTGGTCCGAGCGGTGGCCGGCCGCTGAACGGCCGGCGAAACGCCGCGGGGGGCCGTCTGTTTCAACGGCCCGCCGGCTTGCTGCCGGAAAGCAGGCGCAGGCCGAGGCCGACCGCCAGCAGGCAGGCCGCTCCGAGCACGGCGAAACCGTCCTGGAAGGACCCGCGGGTGTCCTTGAACCAGCCGAAGAGAAAGGTGAACGCCACGGCCCCGAAATTGGCGATCATGTTCACGAGCCCGATCAGGGTGCCGAGAGAGGCCGGTGGACCAGCGCGGGAGATCAGGTGGAAGAAGGCGCCGAAGTTGATCGAGGCCAGCGCCGCGGCCGCAAGCGCAAGCGGCAGCATAAGGAGCGGGGCCTCCGTGAGGAACAGCGCCCCGTAAAACACGGCCAAGAGGCTGATCGAACCATGGGCGATCTGCGCGGCAGGAAGGCGGAAGAGGACCATCCCCCCCGCCAGGCGTCCGAGGCCGCTCACCAGCAGCACGAGCACCCCCCCCCAGGCAAACGGAGCCGAGACACCGGAACCCGAGGCTTCGGCCAGAAGCGAGGGGACCCAGCTTCCCAGCGCGAGAACCGATCCCCAGGAAAGGCTGTGGTACAGGCCGATCGCCCAGGCCGCACGGACCCGGAATACCCCCAGAAACTCTGCTGCCGTGGTGGCTACCGCGGGGCGGCCTTCGACGTTCAGGAACAAGGCCCAGGCGAGAATGCACAGAAACCCCAAGGCGGGGGCCAGATAGACCCAGAACCAGCCATGGGCGACAAGCGGCGGGAGGATCAGATAAGCCGCAATGCAGCCCAGGGAGAAAAAGCCTCCGAAAAAGGCCTGGTGGGTCCCGATTTTGTCGGTCGGCGAGCAGAGGGCGATCATCTTGAAAACGGTGGGGAAGCTCAAACCGGTTCCCACCCCGGTCAGGATTCTTCCGGCGGCGGCCAGCTCGAGCGACGCCGCGAAAAGCGGCAGCAAGCTGCCGGCGCTCATCGCCGCCAGGCAGGCGAGGAGATTGCCCCGGAGCCCCAGGCGGTCGACGAGCACACCCGAGGGAATCTGGACCAGGGCATGCGTCCAGAACAACGCGCTCATCAGGATCGAGACGCGGGTGTAGGAGGCCTCGTAGAGTTGCATCACGGCATCCAGGGCCGCGGGGATGTTCAGAAAGGCAACCCCCATGACCCAGGCGATAGCCCATCCCAGCGCGACGCGTCGATCCATGATGCGCTTTCCCTCAACCCCCTGTTTGCGACGCAATCCCCGAAAATCCGGAGAGGGAATTATCGCGGATCTCAGTCTTGATCAAATCATTTCATTTTTTCTCAAAATCTTGCGCCACGCAGCGGCTTTCTGCTAAACGGAGGAGCCCCTATCCAGCCGGCTCACCGGGGGCCGGACGATTCGCCCGCAGGAAAGGAAGCACCCCGTCATGAACGAGAGCAGGAACAAACGCGCCGTCCTGATCATCGCCACGCTGGACACCAAAAGCGCCGAGGTCATCCATCTGAAAGCCCTGATCGAGAAGGAGGGCTTGGAATGCGTCATCCTGGATACCGGGATTCTCGGGGAACCGCGCGGCGTCACCCCCGACATCCCGGCTTCGGAAACCGCTTTGGCCGGCGGCATGCCCCTCGCCGAGGTGCGCAAGAAACCCTCGCGCGGCGCCGCCGTGGAGGTGATGCTCGAAGGCGCCAAGGTCTGGACGCGGCGCCTCTTCGAAACCGGACGGATCCACGGGGCGATCAGCATGGGCGGGGCGGAGGGCGGCGTCATGGCGGCCGCGGCGATGCAGGTGCTGCCGCCCGGATTCCCCAAGGTGATCATTACGCCGCTGGCGAGCGGGCATCGTCCTTTTGAGCCGTTCATCGGCATACGCGACATTCTGGTCATGCATTCCCTCGTAGACATCGCCGGCATCAATGACATCAGTCGTGCGGTCTTCGACAACGCCGGTCATGCCGTCTGCGGCATGGTCAAGCACTACCGCCCCCTCGAGATCACCCGGCCGAACCTCGTGGCCGTCACCACGCTCGGCACCACCGAGTGGGCCATGCGGCGCATCTCCGCGCGCCTGCGGGACGCCGGCTACGAACCGATCATCTTTCACTCGAGCGGTGTCGGCGGTCGGGTCATGGAAGACATGATCGGCCGCGGCTTCTTCTGCGGCGTGGTCGATCTGTGCCCCAACGAGCTGACCGATCACCTCCTCGGGGGGTTCCATGACGCCGGACCCAACCGGCTCGAGGCCGCCGGCCGCATGGGGATCCCGCAGGCGGTCTCGACCGGCTGCATGGACTTCTTCGCCCAAGGCGGCAAGGAAACCATCCCGGAAAAATGGCGCGGGCGCAAGATGTACTACCACAACCCGGCGTTCACCCTGATCCGGCCCAGCCGCGACGAAATGAGGCGGCTGGGGGAAATCATGGCCGAAAAGCTCAACCGGGCGTGCGGGCCGGTACGGGTGGTGCTGCCGCTGCAGGGGATGAGCATCGGGGGGAAAAAAGGGGGCAGCACACACGACCCCGAGGGGGACCGCGCCCTCTTCGAGACCCTGAAATCCCACCTGAGAAAGGAGATCCCCGTGATCGAAATGGACGCCCATGTGAACGACGAGGCGTTCGCCGAACGGCTGGCGGAGGAATTCTTGGCCATCGCCGGGGAAAAGCGGGCGAGCGCTCTTTCCTGAGGGACTCGCGGGGGTTGCGGAACGAGAGGCCGAGTCCCCGCCGGCTCTGGCCATCGCCACGGGGGCGTGATACAAGGGCGCTCCCCCCGGGAGGCCGGTGGGAAACCCGGCGGCGGGGGGGTAGGCGAAGGCATGACGATCGAAATCCTCGAAGCCCGAAGGCCGCGGGATCTCGCGGAGTGGATCCGCTTCCCCTTCACGCACTACCGCGGGGACGGGAACTTCGTGCCTCCCCTTCTGCGGGACGAGCACGAGTTCTTTTCGCGCGAAAAAAACCCCGCCTTCCGGATCGCCGACGTCCGTCTGCTGCTTGCGAAACAAGCGGGGCGGACCGTCGGCCGTGTCTGCGGGATCCTCCACCATCGGGAGACCGAAAAGCTGGGCTATCGCCGGGGGCGCTTCGGCTGGTTCGAGAGCACCGACGACCCCGCGGTCGCCCGGGCCCTTCTCGCCGAGCTCGAGGGCTGGTTCCGCGCGCAGGGCTGCCGCGAGATGACCGGGCCGCACGGCTTTTCGGACCTCGACCCTGAGGGGCTCCTCGTCGAGGGTTTCGCGGCTCTGCCCACCGTCGCGGGAAGCTACAACAAGCCCTATTACCCGCGCTTGCTCGAGGGCTTCGGCCTGGAAAAAGAGGTCGACTACCTCGAGACCCGCTTCCGGCTCCCGGAAGAGACCCCCGCGCTGATCCGGCGGATGGAGGAGCGGGCGCTCCCCGCGGCGCACGCCGACGGGCTGCAGCTCGTCGGGGGCTTGACGAAGAAAGGAATCCGCCGGTGGGCGGGGCAATTCTGGGAGGTCCTCGAGGAAGCTTTCGCGCCCCTCTACGGGGTCACGCCGTTGAGCGCGGATCAGCGGGCCTTCTACGAGCGCAAGTACTTCCCCTTTGTGGATCCGCGTTTCGTCCAGCTCGTCGCCGACCGCGACGGCCGCCTGCAGGGCTTCTTTCTGGGCCTGCCCTCGCTCAGCCGCGCCTTCCAGAAAGCGGGGGGGCGTCTGCTGCCCTTCGGCTGGTATGCCATCACGCGCGCCTTCCGGCGCTTCGACACGGTCGATTTTTATTTCGCCGGTGTCCGCCCGGGGGCGAACCCGCGCAAGGTGCTCCCGCTCATGGCGCTCGGGATGTGGCGGAACCTGCGCGCGGCCGGGGTCTCCTTCATCGAGACCAACCGCGAACTCGAAACCAACACCCTGATCGTGGGCATCTGGTCGCGCTTCGAGGTGATCAACCGCCGCCGCACCCGGATCTACCGCAAGCAACTCTCCTGAATTACGGCCGGGCGGCCGTGCAAGCCGTCCACTCCCTGTTTCCATTCAGCCGCAACTGTCCGGGGTAAGAAGACATTCCGTGGGCCCTGGCGGTTTCCCCGCGAACCGCCGCACGCCCTTCTTGTATCGATCAGATATCAAAGAGTTGCGCTTATAATCGGGGAACCACCGCTCTCGGCACGGGACAAAATGGCACGTTTCTTGCTATTTCGTATTTGGGTCCTGCTGGGGCAAGCGCCGCTGACCGAACGCCATCCCGTCCAAGGGGGCGGTCGCCAACGGCGAAAAAAACAGGAAAGGAGCCCGAACCACCATGATCGAGCTGGGGGCATGGGGCAGCATCGAGTTTTCCTGGAGCTTTCTGCTCGCCGTGGGCAGCATCGTTCTGATCGACCTCGTTCTTGCGGGGGACAACGCGGTGGTGATCGCCATGGCCGTGAAGCATCTCGAGGGCCGGAGGCGCACGCTCGCGATCGCCTGCGGCGCCGGCGCGGCGGTCCTGGTGCGTGTGGCCTGCACCTTTGCGGTCGCGCGTCTGCTTTCGCTCCCCTTCATCAAGCTGATCGGCGGCGCGGTGATCGTCTGGATTGCCGTCAAGCTCCTCACCTCCGGGTCCGAGGAGGGGCACGAGGTGAAAGCGGGACGCGGTCTGCTGCAGGCGCTTTGGATCATCGTCGTCGCCGACCTGAGCATGGGGATCGACAACCTGCTCGCGGTCGGGGCGGCAAGCCACGGGAACCTCTTTCTCCTGCTCTTCGGCCTCATCCTCTCCATCCCCTTCGTCGTCTTCATGAGCACGCTGCTCGCCCGGCTGATGGACCGCTTCCCGATCATCCTCTGGCTGGGCGCGGCGATCCTCGGCAAGGTGGGCGGCGAAATGATGGCGACCGACCCCTTCGTTCACGCGCGCCTCGAGCTCCCCCACGGCGCTGAGTACGCCGCGATGGCTTTCTTCACCCTCTTCGTGCTTCTCATGAGCCGCTGGATCCTGGTGCGCCGCAGGAAGGGCCCACCGGCTTACCGCTCGGCATGGGAGGGGGGGCCGGTGCCCCTGTGGCCCTCGCCGGTCGCCTGGGCCCGCGTGCCCTGGGGGCCCGGCGCCTATCCCTACTGCTGAACACCTGCGGTTTTTGCGGCGCCCCTCTTGAACCGTTCGCGTGCCGATGGTAGAGGGGCGCTTGCCGCTTGCGGGAGGCGCAAGGGAGCCAAAAGAGCCTTTCGCGGGGAGATGACGGTTGGCGATCCGATTCGCGCGGGTCCGACCGTCGCACCGGCGAGAGGCTCTTTCGTCGTGCGCCCACCGAGGCCCAACGCCCCTCGCGTAGGAGGAACGCCCCATGGGTTTTGCCGAGACCGCCGCCCTAATCATCTTCCTCGTGACCATCACCTTCGTGATCGCCGGCTGGATCGACAGCGTGCTGGCGGCGTTGATCGGGGTGGTGGCGATGATCGCCTGCGGCCTCATGACCGACATCGAAGCCTTCCAGACGGTCGACTGGAACCTGATCGTCATCCTGCTATCGATCTGGATCATCTCGGGCTTTTTCGGCAAATCCGGCGTACCGGAATACCTCTCCGCGGTCGTGCTGCGGGCCTCGGGCGGCGATGTCGCCCTGTTCGTGGTCGGGGTGGGGGCGCTCGCCGGGATCGTCTCCATGCTGATCGACAACGTGGTCGTGGTGCTCATGTTCGCGCCGGTCATCTTCCACGCCTGCCGGCGGTTTCACTTCCCCGCCTTCGAGCCGGTGCTCTTCATGGGCATGTGCGCCAATTTCATGGGCACCGCGCTGCTCTTGGGCGATCTGCCCCCACAGATGCTCCACAGCGTCTCCAAGATCGAGTTCTGGGGTTTCATCTGGCACCTGGGCCGGCCCTCTTCCTTTTTCGTCCTGCTCATCGCCTATGTCCTCACCTGCGGCTACTTCTACATCCGCTTCCGCCGTCGGTACCGCGGCCTGTGCATGGATGTCTCCTGCCTGGCGACGGAAAATCCCCTCGACCACATCCGCGACAAGCCTTTCGCCGTCGTCACCTGCGCGATCTTTCTCTTGACGATCCTCGCCATGGCCTTCCGTGAGTTTTTTGGCTTTCATTTGGGCTTCATCGCCATGTGGGGGGCGCTGACGATCATCCTCTTCTTCACGCTCTTCAAGAAGCGCTTCACCGTCGAAATCCCCGATGTCGAGGAGATCCTCAAGGAGCTCGACTGGCGTGCGGTCTTTTTCTATGTCGCCCTCTTTGCGCTCGTGGGCGGCCTCGAACATTCAGGGGTGATCAAGATCCTCGTCACTTACATCACTCCGCTGATGCGCGACAGCCTCGTCGCCGGAGCGACGGCCCTCTACTGGGTGACCGCACCGATCGTCGGCATCGTCGAACACGACGCCTACATCCTCACCCTGCTCTACGTCATCCGGGATCTCGGAGCCGAGGGGGTCAACCCCTGGCCGCTCTACTGGATGGTCCTCTGGGCCGGCACCCTGGGCAGCAACCTCACGGTCGCGGGGGCCCCGGCACTCTTCGTCGCCAAGAGCCTAGCCGAAAAAGAGGACGGCCGGGATAGCACGGTGCGCCAGTTCCTCTCCATGTCCGGTCCGTACGTCCTCGTCTCGCTCATCGCCTGTTACATCCCGGCCATGCTGATCTGGGTGCTGCCCTTCGCCTGAGGCCGCCCCCTGGGGGCTAAAGATTTTCGCCGCCTCGTCCGATAGTCGCCATTGAGCGCCGCGACGATGCGGCGGGACCCTTTGGGGAGTCTCCCCACGCCCATGGAGCCGGTTGAGCCCGCAAACCTCGGCCAGACGATCGTGATCGAGGGGGAGCCCCCCTCGGCGGCCGGCACTTATCACCCCTACCTTACGATCTTTTCCGGGCCCCACAGCGGGCGGCGTTTCCGCCTGAACTGCGGGCTGACGACGATCGGGCGCTCCCCCAAGGCCGACCTCGTCGTCAACGACAACCGCGTCTCCCGCATCCATTGCACCCTGGAATGGTTCGGCGAGCAGATCGTGATCGAGGACAAGGGTTCCACGAACGGCACCTTCGTCGACGGCTGCCGCATCGTCCGGGCGGTGCTCACGCCGGGGGTCGCCCTCCAGATCGGGCTTTCCATGATGCGGCTCGAGTTCAAGACCGAGGCCGAAATCCGCCTGGAGGAAAGCCTCGTCCACTCCGCCACCTTCGACAGCCTGACCGGGGTCTTCAACCGCGCCCACTTCCTCCGGCTCGCCGCCATGGAGGCGGCCTGGGCCCAACGCCACGGCCAGCCGCTCGGCGTCGTGCTCGCCGACCTCGACCGCTTCAAAGCGGTGAACGACCGCTACGGACACCTCTGGGGGGATTTCGTCCTGACGAAATTCGCGGGGATTCTCGCGCAGAGCAAGCGTTCGGAAGACCTGCTCGGCCGCTACGGGGGGGACGAGTTCATCATGCTGCCGCGCGGCGAGATGAGCGCCGCAGAGCTTTTTTCCTACTGCGAGCGGCTGCGCCGCCAGGTCGAAGCCTGCCCGGTGAGCTTCGACGGGGCGACGGTCGTGCTCTCGGTCTCGCTCGGCTTTCACCTCGAGCCGATCGGGGAAAGACCGCCCGAAGAGGCCCTCTCCGGGCTGATCGAGCGCGCCGACCGGGCGCTCTACCTCGCCAAGGAGAGGGGCCGCAACCGCACCGAAGGGCAACCCGCGGCCTGATACACCCCCCGCCCGGCCGCCGCCTCAGCCGCCGCCGTCAGGCATCGGAGACGGTGGCGCGGCTGACGATCCCCTGGCGCTTCTTGTGTCGCTGGTAGAACAGCAGCGCCGCGAGCACGAGCACACCGATCACATCGGTGCGGACATCGGGGTGGATCAGGGTGAGCCCCCCCGCGAAGAAGAGGATGCGTTCCGCCCAGTTCATCGGCGCCCAGAAGAAGCCGATCATGGAGGCGCCGATCGCCGTCATGCCGCCGCAGGCGGTCAACAGCGTGTGGATCATTTCATACCAGGTCGTGTCCACCCAGAGCATCGCGGTGTTGTAAACGAAGATGTAGGGGGTGATGAACGCCCCGATCGCGAGCTTGGTCGAGGTGACGCCGGTCTTGAAGGGGTTGGATTTCGCAATCCCCGAGCCCGCGTAGGCCGCGAGCGCGACCGGCGGGGTGATGTCGGCCACGATCCCGAAGTAGAAGACGAACATGTGCGCGGCGAGCGGGTGCACGCCGAGCTGGGTGAGGGCCGGGGCGGCGATGGTCGAGGTGATGATGTAGTTCGCGGTCGTCGGGACCCCCATCCCGAGAATGATCGAGGTGATCATGGTGAAGACGAGGGTGAGGGGCAGGCTTCCGCCGGCCAGCTCGACCAGGCCATTTCCGAGCTTGAGGCCGATCCCGGTCAGGGTGACCGCGCCGATGATGATCCCGGCCGAGGCACAGGCAAGGGCGACCCCGATCGCACTGCGTGCCCCCGCGGCGAGCACATCGACGATGTCCCGGGGGCTCATGCGCGTCGCCTTCTTGATCAAGCCCGCGATCACGGCCGTGATCAGCCCCAGCAGGGCGGCGTAAATGGGCGTGAAGCCCGAGGTGAGGAAATAGATGATCACGAAGAGCGGCAGGATGAGGTGGCCGCGCTCTTTCACGACCCGCCAGAAGCGCGGCAGCTCGTCGCGGCGCAACCCCCTCAGGTTGCAGCGCTTGGCCTCGAAGTGCACTTCCATGAAGACGCCGAAAAAATAGAGGCAGGCCGGGATGGCGGCCGCCTTGGCGATCTGGATGTAGGGGATGTTCAGAAACTCCGCCATGATGAAGGCCGCGGCCCCCATGATCGGCGGCATGATCTGGCCGCCGGTCGAAGAGGAAGCCTCGACGGCCGCGGCGAACTCGGGGCGGTACCCCAGGCGCTTCATCATCGGGATCGTGAGGCTGCCCGACTGCACCGTGTTCGCCACCGAGCTGCCCGAAACCGTCCCCTCGAGAGCGCTCGTCACGATCGCCATTTTCGCCGGCCCGCCCGAGGCCCACCCGGCCAGGGCGTTGGCGATGTCGATGAAGAGCTGCCCCAGCCCCGATCGTTCGGCGAAGGCTCCGAAGAGGATGAAAAGAAAGATGAAGGTGGCCGACACGCCGAGCGGGATGCCGATGATCCCCTCGGTGGTGAGGTACATGTGCGAGGCGATGCGCTCGATCGAGTAGCCGCGGTGGGCCAGAAAGCCCGGGAAGTGATTGCCGAAATAGGTGTAGAGGATGAAAAAGGACGCGAGGCACACGATCGGCAGGCCGACCACGCGTCGCGCCGCCTCGAGCGTCAAGAGCACGCCGAGAACGCCGGCGATGTAATCCAGGCGCGTGTAGTCCCCGCCGGCCATCATGATCCGCATGTAGTTCATGGCCATGTAGAGGCCGATGTAGCAGGCGAGCGCCGCGAGCGCCCAGTGATGCCAGCGCAGGCGGCCATCCCCCCCCTCCCGGCGGACCGGGTAGAGGAGGTAGGTGAGGGTGAGTGCAAAGGCCAGGTGAATCGAGCGCTGCAGCTGCGCCGGAAGCAGGCCGAAGGCCGAGGTGTAGACCTGGAAGACCGACCAGCCGACGGCGATCGCGTAGACGATCCACTTCGGGAAACCCGAGAGATCGCGCACGGCCGATTCGCGGTCGACCTTTTTCAGGATGCGCTCGATCTCCTCCTGGGAGACGACTTCCTCCGCCTCGGGCTCCAAGCGGGCGACCGGAGCCGCCTTCGGGGCCTTTTCTTCGTCTTTCGCATTCACGGTGAACACCTGCCTTTCCAGAGGAAATCGAACCTCTCGGCCCTCCCGGGGCGCAGGGTGAGCGCCGCGCCGGGGGGAGCCAGGCGGTCGAGGGAAACTTCCCCTTCCCGGAAGAGGAGCCGGTGGTCGGCGACCCGGCCCACCCGCAGGGTGACCTCTCCGACCGGGCGGTCGAGTCTCCACTCGAGAATCCCGCCGGCGAGGACCTCGAGGGACCCTTCGTCCGTCGAGCCGTCCGGCATGCCCGCGCCGAAGGCATCGAAGCGGGACTTGACGATCACCAGCCGCCCGTCCTCGATCCGCAGCGTATCGTAGACGGGTCTGCGGTTGACCGAGTGCACATACGCGAGGATCACCTCCTCGCCGGGCTGGACCCTGCGGCAGAAGACCCGCTGCCCTTCCGGCTCCCGGACGATCTCGAGAACCGTCCCGGCGGCGCAGGCGGAGAGGACCCCCGCCGCCAGGGCCGCGGCAAACGGAAGCAGGCGCATCAACGCTCGGGGCCCTCCGCAGGCCACGGCCTTACGACGTCGGCCAAACCGGACAAAAAGGGCCGAAGGGGCGGCATCCACGAGGGGATCGGCTCATGCCCGCTTCGGCCCTTTCGAGGGGTTCGTCGGCGACGGCGCGGCTTATTTCATCGCGCCCTTTTCCTTATAGTACTTCACGGCCCCGGGGTGGAAGGGGATCGAAACGCCCTTGACCGCCCGTTTCAGGTCGAGCTCCTTGCCCTTGGCGTGCGCCTGGGCCAGCTCGCTCTGGTTTTCGAAGAGCGCTTTGGTCAGGTTGTAGACCACGTCCTCTTTCAGGTGGTTGCCGGCGATCAGCACGGCGTTCACCGCCACCGTGTTCACCTCGGCCTCCTGTCCCTTGTAAGTGCCGGCCGGGACCTTCGCCGGGGCGAGGAAGGGGTACTTGGCGATGAGCTTTTCGGCCTCGGGCCCCTTGATGTCGAGGATGCGGATGGCATGCTGGGTGGAGACGTCCATGATGCCGGCGTTGGGGATCCCCGCCGTCACGATGAAGGCGTCGATGTGCTTGTCCTTGAACGCGTCGGCGCTCTCGGCGAAGGAGAGGTACTGCGGGTTCACATCCTCTTTTTTGAGACCGTAGATGTCCATGAGCTGCCGGAAGTTCGCCTCGGTACCGCTGCCCGGGGCCCCCACCCCCACCTTCTTGCCCTTGAGGTCGGCGAAGCTCTTGATCGGGCTGTCGGCGCGGACGACGACCTGGATGATCTCGGGGTAGAGGACGGCGATAGCGCTCATGCCCTTGAGCGGCTCCTTGAAGGCCTCCTTGGCGTTGAAGGCGAAATCGAGCGTGTCGCTCTGGACCAGGGCGAGTTCCACCTCCTTCTTGTTGATCAACCGCACATTTTCGGCGGAGGCGCCGCTCGTCTGGGCGGTCACGCTCATGTCCTTGATCTTCGCGCTCCAGATCTTGGCCATCGCCCCGCCGAAGGGATAGTAGGTGCCCGCCGTTCCGCCGGTGGCCAGAACGAGCTTTTCGGCGGCCTGCACCGCCGCCACCGCTCCGACCAGCGCGATCACCAGAAGACCGATTGCAAACCGTCGCATCATGAAGCACCTCCTTTTGGGGTTGGGTTGGCGGAGGCCCGAGTTTTCTTCGGACCGCTTGAAACACATCAGGGGAAAGCCATCCTATGGGAGGGGGGGCGCGCTGTCAAGAAAAACCACCCTGAGTCCGTGCCCGGCGCGGAATTGACTTCACCCGGCCGCAGATTATCATCCGCGAGTCGCCAATCTTCGGGGAAAGCAGGGTTTCCGGCATGCCGGCCGCGGGTTCGGTCGTCCTCATGGGCTCGGGGGAACTCACCGCCACCATGGTGGAGGTGCACAAGGAGAGGCTCGCCCGCCTCGGACCGGAAGCGAAGGCGGTGTTCCTCGACACGCCGGCCGGCTTCCAGCTGAACGCCGACCAGATCGCCGACCGCGCCCGGGACTACTTCCGCCGCCGGGTCGGCCGCGAACTCAAGGTCGCCTCCTGGAAATCGCGCGCTCAGATCTCCACTTCGCAGGGAAACCAGGCGCTCGCCCTCCTGGAGCGGGCCGACTACATCCTGATCGGGCCGGGGAGCCCGACCTATGCCCTGCGCCACTGGCGCGAAACGCCGATCCCGGAGATTCTCGCCCGCCGGGTCGAAGCCGGCGCCTGCCTCGTCGCGGCGAGCGCGGCGGCCCTCACCGTGGGTCGCTTCACGCTCCCCGTCTACGAGATCTACAAGGTGGGGGAAGACCCGCGGTGGGAGCCGGGCCTCGACCTCCTCGGCCGCTTCGAGCTGCCGCTCGTCGTCGTGCCGCACTGGAACAACGCCGAGGGGGGAACCCACGACACGCGGTTCTGTTTCATGGGCGAACCCCGCTTCCGCGCCCTCGAAGAGATGCTGCCGCCTTCCTGTCCCGTGCTGGGTCTGGACGAGCACACGGCCTGTGTCCTCGATCTCGCCGCCGGCGAGGCCCGCGTGCGGGGGACGGGCGGGGTCACGCTGCGGCGGGGGGGAGCCGAACTCCGGCTGGAGAGCAGCGGGCGGATTCCGTTGGCCGTCCTGCGGGGAGAGGACTCCGTCAAACCGCCCACCGCAACCCCGCCCCCGCAAATCCCCGCCGCGGGAAAACCCGCCGCGGAGGCGTTCTGGTCCCGGGTCCACGGGCTTGCCGCCTCCTTCCAACGCGGCCAGGACGCCGCCGACACGGCCGCCATGGCGGCGGCGGTGCTCGAGCTCGACGCTCTCCTGTGGTCCGCTTTTCGGGACCTGGAAGACCCGGAGACGCTCGCCCAGGGCCGGGAACTCCTGCGGGAGTGGATCGCCCTTCTCGGCGCCGCCGGCGCCATCGGCCCCCGGCCCCGACCCGAGGCATTCGCATCGCTGGTGGAGCGGACGCTCCAGTTGCGCGAAGAGCTGCGCCGCAGCCGCCGCTGGGCCGAAGCCGATCTCCTGCGGGAGCTGCTCGGCCTCCAGGGGATCGTGGTCGAAGACACGGCCGAGGGGCCCCGCTGGCACCGCGCCGGGGGAGCCAGGCCATGACCCCCCGCGCCCGCGCCGAAAGCCCCGATGCGCTCCGCCGCCTTGCCCTTTCCTTCCCCTCGCCGTTCACGCTGCCCGCGTGGGTGGAAAGCTGGCACGAGGCCTATGCGCCCTCGGGGAATCTCTGGGTGCGCTCCTTTCACGCGGGCGGGGAGCTCCTCGGTGCCGCGGCCCTCCGCATCGAGGGGGATCGGGGCCTGCTTGCGGGCGACCCGGAGGTCTGCGACCACCTCGACCTCATCGCCGCCCCCGGCCGCGAGCGGCCCTTCGCCCGGGCCGTTCTCGAGACGGTTCGCGCCGAGGGGATCGGCGGCCTCGATCTCTTCGACCTGCGGCCCGACGCCGTAGCGCTCACCGCTCTCGCCCCCGCGGCGCAGGAGGCGGGCCTCGAGGTCGTGATCGAAAAACGGTCCTTGCTCTTCGCCATGGACCTCCCGCATCGCTGGGAGGACTACCTCGCGGGGCTCCCCCCCAAAGAGCGCCACGAGGTGCGCCGCAAGCTGCGGCGCTTCGAAGAGCGCGCTTCGGCCTCCTTCCGCCTGCTCGCGGGGAAAGACGAGGCCGCGGCCGCCGTCGAGACCTTCCTTTCGCTCTTCCGCCGAAGCCGCCGGGACAAGGCGGAGTTCCTGACGGAGCAGACGAAAACGTTCTTTCGGCTGCTCGCGCTCCGGCTGCCGGAGTTCCGTCTGGGACTCGTCCACATTGACGGGGTTCCGGCCGCCGCGGTATTCTGCTTCGACCACCACGGGACCCGTTACCTCTACAACAGCGCCTACGATCTGCGGTTCGCACCCCTGGGGGCGGGAATGGCTTGCAAGATCCTGAGCATCCGCGATGCCGTCGCCCGCGGGCTTTCCCGCTACGATTTTCTCAAAGGGGAGGAACCCTACAAGCGACGGCTCGGCGGCAAGCCCCTGCCCCTGTTCGGTTGCCGCATCGAACTCGGAGCCTGAGAGATGAAACCGCGCGTGCCGTCCGGCGCCCTTTCGATCGCGATGATCTCGCTCCACTCCGGCCCGCTCGGCCCCCTCGGGGCGAGCCGCACCGGGGGGCTCAGCGTCTGCCTGCGCGCGCTGGCGCGCGAACTGGGTCGGGCCGGCCACCGCGTCGATCTCTTCGCCCCCCCGCCCGCGGGTGCGGCGGCGGAGGGCCCGATGGCGCTTGCGCCGAACGTCCGCCTTTTCCCCGTGGTCGCCGCAAGCCCCGCCTCCCCCCTCGACATCCACCGGCAGGCGGAGGGGTGCCTGGAAACGATCGAACGCCTCCGCCGGCGGGCGGGAACCGGATACGACCTCGTCCACAGCCACTACTGGGCCTCGGGACGCACCGCCGAGCTCGCCTCCCGGGCCTGGGGGGTGCCGCACGTCGCGACCCTGCACACGCTCGCAGCCGGAAAACGGCGCTTCCGCGGGGACGGGGCGGAGCGCCTCGCCCGGCTCGCCGCCGAGCGCCGTCTCGCCGCCGCCTGCGACGCGCTGATCGTGCCTTCGCCGCGGGAGAGGGAGATCCTCGTGCGGTTCTGCCGGGCGGCGGCCGGCCGCACGGCCGTCGTCCCCTGGGGCGTCGATTTCGAGGTCTTCCGTCCGGTCCGCCGGGGGGAGGCGCGGGGGAAACTCGGCATTCCGGAAACCTCCGAGGTCGTGCTCTATGTGGGGAGGCTCGTCCCGGAAAAAGGCTTGAAGCGCCTCTTCTCCGCGATCGCCTGTCTCGCCGGCCGCGAGCGGCTCCGGCTCCTCGTCGTCGGCGGCGAAGGCGCCGACGACGCACGGGTTCGCCGGTTCGCCGCCCAGGCCCGGGCCCGCGGCATCGAACGCCGGGTCACCTTTTGCGGCCGCGTCAGACCGGAATCGCTTCCTCTTTTCTACAGCGCCGCCGATCTCCTGGCCCTGCCCTCCTCCTACGAGAGCTTCGGCCTCGTGGTCCTCGAGGCGCTCGCCTGCGGCACGCCGGTCGCCGCCACCCCCGTCGGCGCCGCGGACTTCCTGCTCCGTGACGGAAAACGGGGCCGGCTCGCCTCCGGATTCGCCCCGGCCGACCTCGCCCGGGCGATCGCCGGGATCCTCGACGCCCACCTGCACTCGCCGCTCATGGCGGAGGCGCTCCGCCGCTCCGTCGCGGGCTACGGCTGGGGGCAGGCGGCCGCAGGGGTCCTCGGCGTCTACCGGCCGCTGCTCTCCGGCCGGGCGGTCGCCGCGTCCCCCGAACCCGAGGTGCGCGCCTGCTGCGGTTGCGGTCGGGGGGGGGTCACGCGGTGAACGAGGCTCCCGTGAGCGCCCCCGCCGATGTGCTCGCCATCGCCGCCCACCCGGATGACTGCGAGTTCGGGGCCGCCGGCACGATCGCCCGCTGGATCCGCGAGGGGAAATCCGTGGTCTATGTGCTGTGCACGAGCGGCGAGAAGGGAACGAACGACCCGGCGCTCGCGCCCGAGTCCCTGGCCGCGATCCGCGAGGAGGAACAGCGCGCGGCCTGCGCCGTCCTCGGCGTCCGCGAGGCGGTGTTCCTGAGGCTTCCGGACCAGGGCCTCGAGGACAGCGCCGATTTCCGGCGGCTGCTCGTGCGCCAAATCCGCCGCTATCGGCCTCGCGTCGTCCTCACCTCGGACCCCTACCGCCGCTACCTCTGGCACCGCGACCACCGCATCGTCGGCCAGGTGGTGCTCGACGCCGTCTTTCCCTGCGCCCGCGACCGGCTCTCTTTCCCCGAGCTCCTGGGCGAGGGGCTCGCCCCGCACAAGGTGCGCGAGATCTACTGCTGGGGGGCCGAGGAGATCAATTGCCGGGTCGACATCACGGAGACCTTTGATCTCAAGATCGCCGCCTTGCGCTGTCACAAGAGCCAGCTTCGCGATTTCTCCCGCGGCGACCCCGCGGCCTGGCTGCGGGAGCGCTGCCGCGAGATGGCGGCCGGCGAGTCCTTCGGGTTGGCCGAGGGGTTTCACCGCGTCGAAGCGCCGCCCTGAGCCCCGCGCGCCGGGCGGGGGTCAGGGGCGCCCCCCGAGAAAGTCGATCTCCGAGGGCCGCGCGCACCCCGCTGCCGGAAGGACCAAGCGCACAACCGACCCCGTCGCGGGGTAGCCGCTCGAGCCGGGAAGGCGCAGGCGCGCCTTGCTCTGCGGGCGAAGCTCCTCCCCCATCGCCCAGAGCAGGGTGAAGGCGATCACATCCCCGTGGGTGACGGCGGCCACCGCCCCCCCGGCGTGCCGTCGCCGCACGAGCTCGAGGAAACGCACCATGCGCCGCACGATGTCCTGCGGCTGTTCATAGGGCGGGTTCTCCCCGGTGTAGAAATCTTCGCGGCGCGCGGCGACGATCTCGAGCGGCTCGCCCTCGAAGCGCGTGTAGACCTCGTCGATCAGCCGCGAGACGCGGACGGCAAGCCCCGGGTGCAGGGCGGCGATCGCGCGCGCCGTCTGCCGCGCCCGGAGCCGCGGGCTGGCGTAGGCGGCGTGCAAGGGGAATGCGGCCAGCAGCCGCGCCGCCCGGAGCGCCTCGTCCCGGCCGCGCGCGCTCAAGGGAAAACGCGGCAGCCGGCCGTAGAGGATGCGCTCCGGGTTGTGCACGTGCCCGTGCCGCACGAGGAAGACGGTGGTCCCCCGGCCCGGCCGGGGGATCGATCCCTCGTCGCTCATGGGGCGCTCTTTTCTTGCCGCGGTCGACCCGCCCCCGTCAGGATGCGTTCCTTGCGGAGGAAGCCTTCGACGTCCCGGACCAAGCGCTCCCAGTCGGGCGGGCAGTCGTTGTGGCCGGCCTCGTAGGCGACGAGCGTCGCGCGGCGGGCGGCGCCGCGGAGTTTTTCGGCGTGGCCGAAGGGCACGATCTCGTCGTTCCTTCCGTGCAGGATGAGCACGGGGCCGGGGTAGCGCGCGAGCGCGGCGAGGTTGTCGAAGGGGTCGCGGATGAGCAGGGGCGGGGCGAGGTAGCGCACGGCGAAGGCCCGGACACTCGTGAAACTGGAGAGCAGGACGAGGGCTGCGGCCGGACGCCGCAACGAGAGGTCGCCGACCGCCCCGCCGCCGAGCGAGCGGCCCAGAAACACGATGCGGCGGCGGTCGACCTCGGGCCGCGAGGCGAGCCGGTCGTAGGCGAGATCGAAGGCCTCGGCGATCCGTCGCTGCGAGGGGGAGCCCTCCGAGCGCCCGTAGCCGGGGTATTCGACGAGCAGAAGCGCCAGCCCGAGATCCCGGAGTCGGCCGAGCGTTTCGGGCCAGAAGTCGATCAGCTCGCCGTTTCCGTGGGCAAAGAGGATCGCGGGGGCCGGCTCCGCGTCTGCCGGCGGGGGAAGGTACCAGGCCTCGACCCGGCCGAAGGAGGCGGGAAGCCACCAGCGCTCGATCCCGCGCCCCGCGAGCGCCGGCTCGCCGGGCGCGGGAATCGCCCAGCGGGGGAAGAGCACGTGGCGCTGGAGCGCAAACAGGACGAGGCACCACCCCACGTAGAGGAGCAGCAAGATTTTCAGCGCCTGGAGCATGAAGCCCCCCCTTGCCGCCCCAGAAAGAGCGGTTACCTTCTTCACCCGCCGGGGACGCGGAGCGGCCGGGGCTGCGTCGCCCCCGAACCCCAGCTAAGCAGGGAGCACAAACGGTGTCAATCGCGAATCGGGCCGCGGTTCTTCTTGCGTCGGCCGCCGTTCTCCTCTGGAGCCCCGCCCTGCGCGCCGACGAGGCCGCCTGGGAGGCGCTCCGGCAGGGAGGCCGGGTGGTCCTGTTGCGACACGCCCTCGCTCCGGGAACGGGCGACCCGCCGGGTTTCCGGCTCGGGGATTGCCGCACCCAGAGAAACCTCTCGGCCGAGGGGCGGGACCAGGCGCGCGCGATCGGGGAGGCCTTCCGCCGCCGCGGCATCCCCCGGGACCGGGTCTTCTCCAGCCGCTGGTGCCGCTGCCGGGAGACGGCGGCACTGGCGTTCGGGGATTACCAGGCCCACCCGGCGCTCGATTCCTTTTTCGCGAACCCCGCCCGGGAGGGGGAAAAGACGGCAGCCCTGAGGCAGCTTCTCGGCGAACACCCCCCCGGCCCCGGCAACCTCGTCCTCGTCACCCACCAGGTGAACATCACGGCCTTCACGGGGGTCGTCCCGGCGCCGGGGGAGATGGTCCTCGTGAAGCTTTCCCCGCAAGGGACGATCGAAAGCCTCTTTCGGCTGGACCCCGTCAGGCCCTGAACCGCCGCCCTGCCGCGTCTGTTCTTGCGGAGCGAGCCGCCTATCGGGCTCGTCGCCCGCGACGTGCGATCGAAAGACCCGATGGCCATGTCCGCTTCAACCGCGCCCCCCCGCGCGCCATGCGCTCCGGGCGACGGGGAGGACCCCGGCGAGATCTGCCCCTGTGGTTTCGGCTTCTGAAAAACGGGCCCCGGGGCGGCGGTCAGCAACTCGGGGCGATGATCGGCGGCGGCGCTCTCGATCCCCCCTCTTCTTCGGGGACCCGATGACCCCCCCCTGCAGGATGGGGAAGGGAAGGCCTTGTTGCGCATGGCGGTCCTCATGGAACGGCGCCGTGGCCTGCAACCGCGCCACGGCCGGCCGTCTGATCTCGAGCGGCCCCTTCCACCGCGACCGCCGCCCGGCCGCCTCCGCCCCCCGGTCCGCCCTGGGCGTGAGGGGTTGAGCCGGCGGTTGCGGTCTTGCCCCGCGCCTTCCCGTGCTTAGAGTGGAGCAAACCCAACCGAACGGGAGGGCTTCCCATGAAAGCGATCTGCGCGGTTTCCGCGGTCGTCGTTCTGACCGTGTTCACGGCGGTCAACCTCTTCATCCCCTATGCGCTCCTCGTTCTCGCGACGGGCGCCGTCGCCGCCTACGCGTTCGGTATCCCCTGCGGGATCCTCTCCGGGAAAAAGGGGGGATCCTGCCGCCTGGGCACCTGCTGAGCGGAGGGAAAGGAAAAGCCTCTCAAGGGGATTCCCCGGAAGGGCGATACACCGGAGCAGAAGGTTCATCCGCCCTTCCGGGAGGACCCCGTGAAGACCAGAAGCGACTTCGGGCCCCAGTTTCTGCGGCTCACCCCGCAGCTCGAGGAAGACCCCCCGCCGCGCGAGGTGGGCTGCCCGCTTTACCGCGAGTGCCTGGGTGCGGCGGCGGCGGCGAATTTCGCCCTCGACTGTTCCCGCTGCCCGCGGACGGAAGAAGACCTCGTCACCTCCGCGCCGGGCCTGGCGGCGGCCGCCTGCGCCTGAGACCGCCATCCGCCGTTTGACAGCGTTCGGGCTCTGGGCTATGGGGGAGTCCCGTTCTCTCCGGGCGACCCCATGACCGCAATCCGCATCCTGCTCTTCCTCACCCCTTTCGCCTTCGGGGCCTCGATCCTCGGACTCGGCCAGGACATCTCCTGGGACCTGCGGAACTACCATTACTACAATCCCTTCGCCTTTCTCTTCGACCGCCTGGGCCATGACGTCGCCGTCGCCCACGTGGCCACCTACTACAATCCCCTGCTCTACATTCCCTTCTACCATGCCGTGACCGGCCTGCCGCCGCGGGCGGTCGGCTTTCTGCTGGGTTTTCTCCCCGGCCTGAACGCCTGGCTCATCTACGCCGTCACCCGGCGGGCGATCGACCCCGCGGATTCGGCGCACGCCCGCTGGTTCTGCCTCGCGCTGACCGCGGGGGCGATGCTCGGCATGATCCACCTCGCCGAGATCGGGACGAGCTTCGGCGACACCGTTGTGAGCCTGCCCGTGCTCGGGGCGGTCCTGCTGCTCGTGCGCTTCCGGGAGCGGCTGGGGGGACCCCTCGGGCGCGGCGTCCCGGTTGCGCTCGCGGCCGGGGCGCTCGCCGGATCGGCCTGCGGCGTGAAGCTTCCCTTCGCCGTTTACTGCGTGGGCCTGTGCGTCGCGCTCTTCGCCTTGCCCTTCCCCTTCCGGAGACGCTTCACCCTCGCCTTTCTCTTCGGGGTGGGGGTTCTCGCCGGGATCGCGGCGACCGGCGGCTTCTGGATGCTCGAGATGTGGCGGCGGTTCGAAAACCCCGTCTTCCCCTACTTCAACGAGTGGTTCCGCTCCCCGTGGGGGGCGGAGGGCTCCTACCGCGACGAGCGCTTCATTCCGCGCGGCCCGGCGATGTGGCTCCTGTTCCCCTTCTGGTTCAACGTGGAGCCCAGCCGCGTGGGCGAGGTGGGCTTCCGCGACCTGCGCTTCCCCCTGATCTATGTCCTTCTGGTCGCCGCAGCGATCGGGGAAGGCCTCCGGCGGATGCGCAGGGCGAAAGCCGCTCCTGAAGGCGTCCGCCCCCCCGCCGGGCTCACGGGGTTCTTCATCACCTTCTTCGTCGTCTCCTTTCTCCTGTGGATGAAGCTCTTCTCCGTCTACCGCTACGCGGTCGTCTGCGAGTACCTGGCCCCGCTCACGATCTATTTCCTGCTGGCCCGGCTCCTCCGCAGCCCCCGGCGGCTCAGGGCCGCCGCGCTCGCCGCGGTCGCCTTCCTTGGGATCACCCTGGAACCCGGCCACTGGGGAAGGAGACCCTGGACGGAGGACTACTTCGACATCACGCTTCCGCCGCTTGCCGCCGAGCGGGGGGCGATTGTTCTCGTGACGGGGCACGACCCGGTCGGCTACCTGATCCCTTCCTTTCCCCCGGAGGCGCGCTTTCTGCGCATCCAGGGCTTCGTGACCGGGCCCTCGCCCCGGTTGAACGAAACCGACCGCCTGATGATGCGCGCGGTCGCGGAACACGAGGGGCCGCTGCTCCTGCTCTATCGCATCTACGAGGAGTGGCACGCGTTGCACGCCCTCGAGTTCTACGGCCTCGAGCTGGACCGTGACTCCTGCCAGGGCTTCGTCCCCGGAATCGAACCCCAGCCGGAGCACCCCTTCTTTCTCTGCCGGGTGTGCCGGCGGGCGACCCGTTGAAGGGAGGCCCATCCCATGGACCGCGACCGCCTTCCGGCGCTGCGCACGGCCGTGATCCTTCCCTGCTACAACGAGGAGGCGGCGATCGCGCAGGTGGTGCAGGATTTCCGCCGCGCCCTGCCCGAGGCCGAAATCTACGTCTACGACAACAACTCGACCGACCGCACGGCCGAAGTCGCCGCCGCGGCCGGCGCCGTCGTGCGCCGCGAGACCCGCCAGGGCAAGGGACACGTCGTGCGCCGCATGTTCGCCGACGTCGAGGCCGACATCTACGTCCTCGCCGACGGGGACGGGACCTATGACGCGAAGAGCGCCCCGGCCATGATCGAAACGCTCCTCGCGGAGCGCCTCGACATGGTGGTCGGGTCCCGGCTCTCCAACTACGAGGGGGCGGCCTTCCGGCCCGGGCACCGGCTGGGAAACGATCTCCTCACGGGCTTTCTCGGCCTCTGCTTCGGCCGCAGCTTCAGCGACATCCTCTCCGGCTACCGCGTCTTCTCGCGGCGCTTCGTCAAATCCTTCCCCGCGCTCTCGACGGGCTTCGAGATCGAAACCGAGCTCTCCGTGCACGCCCTCGAGCTGCGCATGCCGACCGCCGAGGTCGCCACCCCCTACCGCGCCCGGGCCGCGGGCACGGCGAGCAAGCTCCGCACTTACCGCGACGGCTTCCGCATCCTGATGATGATCCTCGACCTGTTCAAGGAGGAGCGGCCGCTCGCCTTCTTTTCGATCATCGCCGCCGTGCTCTCGCTCGCCTCGATCGCCCTCGCCGTCCCGATCGTCGTCACCTACCTCGAAACGGGCCTCGTCCCCCGTTTCCCGACCGCCATCCTCTCGACCGGCCTCATGATCCTCGCCTTTCTGAGCCTCGCCTGCGGCTTCGTCCTCGACACCGTGACCCACGGCCGCCGCGAGATGAAGCGCCTGATCTACCTCTCCATCCCGCCGACCGAAAAGCAAAACGGCTCCTGAGGCTCAGCGCCTCCGCTCTTTTCGCCGGCCGCCGGTTTGACATCGGGCCGCCCGGTATTACGCTCCGTAGGAACTTTGATCCGGTTCCTCGAGCCCCGGACAACGGGGGGGAAAATGGCCAAACGGGCGGGATTAGCCTTCTGCTTGTGGCTCGGCGCAGTCGGCGCGCTCCTCTGCCCGGCCGCCGCCGCCGACCTCGAAATCGAATCCTTGGTGCGCGAGGCGGTGTCCCGCAACCCCGGGATCCGCGCCGCACGCGAGCGCGAGAGCGCCCTGCGCGAGCGGGTCCCGCAGGCCGGGGCGCTCGAAGACCCCATGATCGGCCTCGGGATTCTCAACGTGCCGCGGAACCTCGACCTGGACGAGGAGGACATGACCGCCAAGGAGCTTTCCCTGGCGCAGAAGTTTCCCTTCCCGGGAAAGCTCCGGGCGGCGGTGGATGCGGCGGAGCTCGAGGCCCAGGCCGCCCGTGCCGAGGCCGAGGAGACGGCGAACCGCGTGGCGGCCGAGGTGAAGGAGGCCTTTTACGAGCTCTCCCACGCTCACCGCGCGCTCGAGGTGGCGCGGCGCAACCGGGAGCTGCTCGAGGAACTCGCCCGGATCGGCCGCGCCCGCTATGCCGTGGGCCGCGGGCGGCAGGAGGAGCTGCTGCGGACGGAGCTCGAGATCACCGGGATGGCCGATGAGCTGCTCCGCCTCGAGGCGCAGAAGACGGCGGCCGAAGCGCGGCTCGCCGAGCTCCTCGACCGCCCGCCCGACGGGCCCTGGGGACGGCCGCTCGACCCGCCCTTCGCGCCCCCGCCGCTTGCGCTCGAGGAGCTGCGCGGGCGCGCGACCGCGGAGAACCCGGGCCTGCGTGCGCTCCGGCTCGCCGTGCTCGCCCGCCGGGCCGAGCTCGAGCGCGCCCGGCGCGAGGCTCTCCCCGATTTCACGCTCAAGTTCGCCTACGGCCAGCGGGACGACCGCCTCGACATGCTGAGCGGCATGGTCGAGATGAACGTCCCGATCTACTACGGCTCCAAGCAGGGGCGCCGCGTGGCCGAGGAGCTCGCCCTCGTGCGCGCCGCCGAATCCCGTCTGGCGGCCGCCCAAAACGAGCTCTTCGCCCGGATCGCCCGGCTCGAAGCCCGCTTGCGGTCGTTCGAGCGCCGCATCGCGCTCTTCCGTTCGGGGATCCTTCCCCAGGCGCAGCTGCGGCTGGAATCGACCTTCAGCGCCTACCGCGTCGACCGCACCGGTTTCGCCGAGGTCGTGGAGGTCCGCATGCGGCTCTACCGGCTCGAGCTCGACTACCACGAGGCCTTGACCGAGCACGGCAAGGCGATCGCCGCGCTGGAGGCCGCGATCGGCGGGCCGCTCGTCCCCGGGAGGTCGAAATGAACGCCTCGGTCGCCGTCCTCTTGGCCCTCGGCCTGATCTTCACCGCCCCCCCGCCCGCCCGCAGTCCGCATGCGCACGGGACGGCGCCGGCCGCTTCGGCCGCGGCTGCCCCCCCGGACGACCTCGAGATGCTCAAGGGGCTGAGCCTCGATCAGGTTCGCCGCGAAGGCAAGGCGCGCGAGATCCCGCCGGGGGCGGTCGAGCTCGCCCCTGAGGTCGGCAGACGGATCGGCATCCGCTTCGGCACGGTCGAAACCCGGCCTCTCCAGAAGACGATCCGCACCGTCGGCCGCATCGAGGCCGACGAGAGGCGCATCGCGGTCGTCTCCCCGCGGATCGGCGGCTGGGTCGAGGCGCTGCACGCCGATTTCACCGGCCGTTTCGTGCGCCGGGGCGAGCCGCTGTTGTCGCTCTACAGCCCGGATCTCGTCGCCGCGCAGGAGGAGTATCTCCTCGCCCTGCGGGCCGAGCGGGACGGGAGGCGGAGCCCCTTCCCCGAGGTCGCCGAAACGGGAAGGGAGCTGGCCGCCGCGGCCCGGCGGCGCCTGCTGCTGTGGGGCGTCTCCGAACCCGAGATCCGCCGTCTCGAGGAGCGGGGCCGGGCCGAGACGGCCATCCCCCTCCGGAGCCCCTTCGAGGGTTACGTTCTGGAGAAGCGGGTCGCCCGCGGCCAATTCGTGGAGGCGGGAACGCAGTTGTTCCAGATCGTCGATCTCTCCGTCGTCTGGCTGATCGCCGAGGTCTACGAAAACGATCTTCCCATGGTGCGGCCGGGCCAGGAAGCGGTCGTCCGGCTTTCCGCCACGCCGGGGGAGCGCTTCACCGCCCGGGCCGCGTATGTCGACCCCACCCTCGACCCCCGGACCCGCACCGTCCGCGTGCGCTACGAGTTCCCCAACCCGCGGCGCCTGCTCAAACCCGGGATGTTCACCGAGGTCGAAATCGCCGTCTCTCTCGGCCGGCGGCTCGCCGTGCCCGAAAGCGCGGTGATCGACTCCGGGTTGCGCCGCATCGTCCTCGTAGAGGCGGCGGAGGGCTTTCTCGAGCCCCGCGAGGTGCGGCTGGGAGCCCGCGCCGGGGAATACTTCGAGGTGCTCGAGGGGCTTGCCGCGGGCGAACGCGTGGTCACGAGCGCGAACTTCCTGATCGACTCGGAGTCGCGGCTGCGCGAGGCCCTGGGCGGCGGG
The DNA here is from genome assembly GCA_037481615.2 of Desulfobacterales bacterium. Classification (GTDB taxonomy): domain Bacteria; phylum Desulfobacterota; class Desulfobacteria; order Desulfobacterales; family SpSt-501; genus SpSt-501. The sequence goes on along the minus strand of JBBFLI020000003.1, from coordinate 63,509 downwards.
CACCCGCACTGAGCGCCCGCGGCAGACGGGGGTGACCTCCATGATCGAGACCCTGATCGAGCGCTGCGCGCGCAACCGCTTTCTCGTCTTCGCCGTCGTGCTGCTCGCCACCCTGGCCGGCGTCTACAGCCTGCGGCACATCCCCCTCGATGCCATCCCGGACATCTCCGATGTCCAGGTGATCGTCTACACCCCCTGGGAGGGCCGCAGCCCGGACCTGGTCGAGGATCAGGTCACCTACCCGATCGTCACCGCCCTCTTGTCGGCCCCGCGGGTCAAGACCGTGCGCGGCCTCTCCGATTTCGGCTACTCCTATGTCTACGCGATCTTCGAGGACGGCACCGACATCTACTGGGCCCGCTCGCGGGTTCTCGAATACCTGCAGCAGATCGCGCGCCGCCTGCCCGAAGGCGCCTCGCCCGCCCTCGGCCCCGACGCGAGCGGAGTGGGCTGGGTCTTCACCTACGCGCTCGTCGACGAGAGCGGCCGGCGGGATCTGGGCGAACTGCGGGCGCTCCAGGACTGGCACCTCCGCTACGCGCTGGCGAGTGTGCCGGGGGTCGCCGAGGTGGCGAGCGTCGGAGGCTTCGTCCGCCAGTACCAGGTGAACGTCGATCCGCAGCGGCTTTCGGCCTACGGGATCTCGATCCGTGAGGTGATGGAGCGCATCCGCCTCTCCAACCGCGATGTCGAGGGGCGCGTGCTCGAGATGGGCGGCCGCGAGTACATGGTCCGCGGCCGCGGCTACCTCCGCGGCGTCGAGGACCTCCGCAGGATCGTGGTGGCTTCGCGCGGCGGGACCCCCGTTCTCTTGGGGGATGTGGCCCAGGTCGCCCTCGGCCCCGACATCCGCCGCGGCCTCGTGGAACTCGACGGGCGCGGCGAGGGGGTGGGCGGGATCGTAATCATGCGCCACGGCGAGAACGCGCTCCGCGTCATCGACGCGGTCAAGGAGAAGATCACGGAGATCGCCCCGGGGCTCCCCGAGGGGGTGCGGATCGTCCCCACCTACGACCGCTCGGAGCTGATCCTGCTCGCGATCGGCACGCTCCAGAAGACGCTGCTGACCGAGATCGCCGCGGTGAGCTGGGTCGTGATCCTCTTTCTCTTCCATGTCCGCTCGGCGCTCGTCCCGATCCTGGCGCTCCCGGTCGCGGTCGCGGTCTCCTTCATCCCGATGATGCTGCTCGGCATCCCCTCGAACATCATGTCCCTCGGCGGGATCGCGCTCTCGATCGGCGTTCTCGTGGACGCGGCGATCGTCATGGTGGAAAACGGCGTGCGCCGGCTCGCCGAGGAAGGCGGCACGGGTTCCCGCCGGGAGACCCTCGTCCGCTCCTGCCGGCAGGTGGGCCGCGGTCTCTTCTTTGCGCTCCTCATCATCCTCGTCTCCTTCGCCCCGGTCTTCCTCCTCGAGGCCCAGGAGGGAAGGCTCTTCCGGCCGCTCGCCTTCACCAAGACCTTCGCCATGGCCGCGGCGACGATCCTCGCCGTGACCCTCGTCCCCGTGCTGATGACCGTGTTTCTCGCCCGCGGGCGGGTCCGCCCCGAGGCCGAAAACCCCGTTTCGCGCTTCTTGCACCGGGTCTACGAGCCGATCCTGCGGCTTGCGCTCCGCCGCCGCAAGACGGCCCTTTTCCTGAACGCCCTGCTCATCCCCCTGAGCATCGGCCTCGGCCTCCGCGCGGGAAGCGAGTTCATGCCGCCCCTCTACGAGGGGACGATCTTCTACATGCCGGTCACCGCGCCGGGGATCTCGGTGACCGAAGCCGGAAGGCTGCTCACCCTTCAGGACCGGATCCTGAAGAGCTTCCCGGAAGTGGAGCGCGTCTTCGGCAAGGCCGGCCGCGCCGAGACGGCAACCGACCCCGCACCCCTCAGCATGATGGAGACGACGGTCCTGCTCAAGCCCCGGCACGAATGGCGAAGGGTCCGGAGGGACTTCGCCTCCTGGCCTTCGGCCCTGCGGCCGCTCGCCGCGTTCCTCCTCGGCGAGGAGCGGGCGCTCCCCTACGAGGAACTCGTCGCCGAAATGGACCGGGCGATGCGTTTTCCGGGGGTGCAGAACTCCTGGACCATGCCCATCCGGGCGCGCATCGACATGCTCTCGACCGGCATCCGCACGCCGGTGGGGGTGAAGGTCTTCGGCCCCGATCCGAAGACCGTGGAGGAGATCGGCTTGAGGATCGAAGCGGTGCTCCAGGATCTCCCCGGGACGCGGAGCGTCTTCGCCGAGCGCGCCGCCGGCGGCTATTTCGTGGACATCGACATCCGCCGCGAGGCGATCGCCCGCTACGGGCTCACCGTGGCCGAGGTCCAGGAGGTGATCCAGTCGGCGATCGGGGGCATGAACCTCACGCGCACCGTCGAGGGGCGCGCCCGTTTCCCGGTGAACTTGCGCTACCCGCGCGAGCTCCGCGACGACCTGGAGCGCATCGAGCGGGTGCTGGTTCCGGTCCCCCCGCCGGACGGCCGGACGATGGAACCCGCCGGACGGCCGCCGGCCCAGATCCCGCTCGCCCAGCTCGCCGACATCGGCGTCAGCTCGGGCCCGGCCATGATCCGCAACGAGGACGGCCTGCTCGCGGGCTACGTCTTCATCGACGTCGTCGGCCGGGATCTCGGCGGCTACGTGGAGGAGGCCCGCCGGGTCGTCCGCGAGCAGGTCGCGCTCCCCCCGGGCACGTACCTTTCCTGGAGCGGGCAATACGAGTTTCAGCTCCGTGCCCGGGAGCGGCTGCAGATCCTCGTCCCCGTCGTCTTCTTCGTGATCCTGATCCTGCTCTACCTCGCCTTCCGCTCGTTCTCCGAATCCCTCATCCTCATGGTCGCCGTGCTCTACGCCATGACGGGCGGGGTGATCCTGCAGGTGCTGCTCGGCTACAACTTCAGCGTCGCCGTCTGGGTCGGCTACATCGCTCTCTACGGCATCGCGGTCGAAACCGGGGTCGTCATGGTCCTCTACCTCCACGAGGCCCTCGACCGCCGCCTCCAAAAAGGCGCCGTGGCCCCGCAGGACATCCTTGATGCGACCCTCGAGGGCTCGGTGCTGCGGCTCCGGCCCAAGGTGATGACCGTCGCCACGACCCTGATCGGGCTCCTCCCGATTCTCGGGTCCTCGGGGGTGGGGGCCGATGTCATGAAGCCGATCGCCGCCCCCATCGTGGGGGGTCTGGTGACCTCGACCCTCCATGTCCTCATCGTCACCCCGGTCATCTTCGCCATGGTCAAGGAACGCGCGCTGCGCCGGGGACGCCTTGCGCCCTCGGTCGCCGCTTCCGCCGGGGGCGCCCCGTCCCCGGATCCCCCGAAGGAGGAACATCCATGAAAACCCGGCACACCCCCCTCGCGGCCGCCGCGGCCGCCCTGACGCTCTGGGCCCTGGCCTTTACGGCAACCGCCCAGCACGAGCACCACCACGGCGCGGGGCACGGTGCCGCCCCGCCCGCCACCCGCGAGGTGCTCGTCGACGGTTTGCGGGTCGGCTTCCACGTCATGGCAAACGCCGAGCACCGCAAGATGCTTCGTGAGATGAAGCTCAAGGACAACGTCGAACCCGAAAGCACCCACAACATCACGGTGACGCTCGCGGAAGCCGCGGGCCGAAAACCGGTGACCGGGGCCACGGTCGGCATGAAGGTCGTCGACCCGCGGGGGGGCGAGCAGATCCGGCCGCTCTCCTACAACGAAGGCCTGAAGGGCTACGAGGGCTACTTCCGCCTGCCCGAAAAGGGGACCTACGAATTCCTCGTCGTGGTCCGGATCGGCGAGGAGCGCAAGACGGCGGGGGTCTCCTGGGAGTTGAAATGAGCGAACGATGGTCGCCGCAGTGGCCGCGAAGACCACCTGGAACATCCAGAAGGCGAGGGTCCCCTCCGAGAAATTTACAAGGTTCTTGATCCGGATGTGGATTGCGTTCTTGGCGTGCGTGAAACCGGTCTCGACCCGCGCCAACCCCTCCGGGAGAAGAGGGCCGGAGGGCTTGGCGCTTTTGACAAGTGTCGCCGTGTGGGGTAGTAATTTCCGACAGCTGCGGTTGCCGACCCCCGGCGGACGGCCCCCGCTTCTGGGTTGACCGGCTTTGCATTTTCTGTGGGAGAAGGAGTGCAGGATGAAAAAAGGAAATCGGTTCGCTTTCTGCCTGGTTCTGGCCGCGGCGGTCCTTCTTGCGGCCCTCGGCTGCCAGAAGAAGGAGATCGCCTCGGGTGCGGGCTACGGGGCCTCGGGCGACGGGAGCGGTGCGGCGGGGACCGGCCGCCGGCCCGGCATGGGCGAGCAAGATCTCGGCGGAACGGCGGGCCGTGGGCTTCCGGGAGGCGGGGCGGCCGCGGTGCCGGCCTCCGAGCGCATGGCGTTTGAGAACGAGGACATTTACTTCGCCTTCGACAGCGCCGCCCTTTCCCAGGAAGCCCAGGCGATCCTCCGAAAGAAGGCGTCCTTCCTCAAGGCCCACCCCAACGTCCGGGTCACGATCGAGGGCCACTGTGACGAACGCGGCACCAACGAGTACAACCTCGCCCTGGGCGAAGCCCGCGCCAAGGCGGCCAAGGCCTTTCTCGTGGATCTCGGGATCCCCTCCGAGCGGCTGGCGACGATCAGCTACGGCGAGGAGCGGCCGATCGCCAAGGGGAGCACGGAGGAGGCCTGGGCGAAAAACCGCCGCGCCCACTTCGTGATCGAACCCTGAGGCCGGCCGCCGGCCCCCCCGCCCGGCCGGCCGGCGGATCGAGCGGGCATTCGAGGCGATGATCCGCAAGATCGTCTCCGGCGGCCAGACGGGGGTCGACCGCGCGGCGCTCGAGGTGGCGATCCACCTCGGAATCCCGCACGGCGGCTGGGTCCCCCGGGGCCGCCGCGCCGAGGACGGACCCCTGCCTGCACGCTATCGGCTGCGGGAAACCGCAAGCGAGGATTACGCCGAGCGCACCTTCCGGAACGTCCGCGACGCGGACGGAACCCTGATCCTCTCCCGCGGCCCCTTGACCGGCGGCTCGGAGCTCACGCGACAGATCGCCCGGGGTATGGGGCGGCCCGTGCTGCACGTCGATCTGGCGCAGACGAGCGCCTTCCAGGCCGCGCAGCGTATCCTCGAGTGGCTTGCACGGCATGCGATCCGCGTGCTGAACGTCGCCGGCCCCCGGGCGAGCAAGGACCCCGAGATCTACGATCGCGCCTTCCGCCTGCTCGAGGCGGTTCTCGTCCTGGATGCCGCCTCGCCCCCGCCCGCCGTGAAGAAGAGCCCCCGACGGCGAGCCGAGCCCTCCCCCCCGCAGAGCGTGCGCGAGGCGGTGGCTCGGCTCGAGGAAGATCTGCCGCTGAAAGACCGGGTACGCATCGCGAACATGGCGGAAAGCGAACTCGAGAGCCTGAAGCGCACCCTGGGCGAGCGGATCATTTTGCGCTTCGGCCTGGACGGCGAAAACGAAACGCTCCTGCGCTCCTGCCGCTTCACGGCCCGGCGCCCTTTGCGCGATGCCGAGGACGCGGCCGGGATTCTCCTGCGCGCCCTGTGGCGGGAGCTGCGCCGCACTCACCCCCTGCGTCGTATCCGGTAAGCGCCGAGCCCCGCGGCACTCCGCAAGCAGCGGAATTTTCTCCCCCACAATTGGGAAATGAAACTCCCAGCCCGGCCGGCGCGCGGCAGCTGCGGCGGCGACCCGTTTTGATGTCAAGGTTCTGAAAAAAATGCGCTTTATTGGGATCCCCGGCCGCCGCCGAGGCCTGGCATGGGGCTTGCATACCCCATGTGCAGGCAAGCCCTCGGCTGAGGGGAGGGGGTGACCCGCAAGCCGACCGGAGGTGGGGGGCGTGGGAATTCCGGAGAAAGAAAAACCGCCGGCATTCGGGGAGGCGGGGGGGGAGTTGCCCTCCGACCGCGGAGGTACGCGATCCGGCGAGGACCGCCGCAAGAACGACCTTCCCTACGACGGCAACGACCGCCGCAGCGGCCGGGATCGACGCCGGGGTTTCGACCGCCGGAGCGGCATCGACCGCCGTCGAACCCCGGAGCGCCGCAACGAGCGTACGCTGGCGGCCGACGAACTGATCGAGCGCCGCGATGCGCTGCGGCGCCTCTTCGGCGTCTTCTGACGCCCGGGCATCCGGGCGGCCGCTCGAGATCGGGCCGGAGGGCGGGGCCGCCCGGATGCCTCCTCCCCGCGCAAACCGCGGGCTCAAGCGAGAAGTTTCTTCACCGCGGCGATCACCGCGCCGTAATCGGGCTCCTGCGAGACTTCTTTCACGTGCTGCACGTAGCGCACGACGCCCTCCCGGTCGACGACGAACACCGAGCGCGCAAGCAGCCTCAGCTCCTGGATCAGCACCCCGAAGGCCCGGCCGAAAGCCGCCTCGCGATGATCGGAGAGCGTCTTCACCTTGTCCACACCGGCCGCCCCGCACCACCGCTTCTGCGCAAACGGCAGATCCATGCTGACCGTGAGCACCTGGACGTCCGCTCCGAGGGCGGCGGCCTCGGTGTTGAAGCGCCGCGTCTCCATGTCGCAGACCGGGGTGTCGAGCGAGGGCACCGTGGAGACGATCAGCACCTTGCCCCGGAAGTCGGACAAGCGGACCGGCCGGAGATCGTTGTCCAGGAGGACGACATCGGGGGCGGGCGCGCCCTCGCGGATCTCCTCCCCGACGAGTGTCAGCGGATTCCCCCGCAGGGTCACGGCTCCTTTGCGTTCCTTCATGATGAACTCTCCTTTCCTCGTTTCGGGTGGGTGTCGGACGGCGACGCCGCCCGATGCGAGGCATCGGGGCGGCATTCTCGCAAAACCGATGGCAGACCATAAGATCCCGGGGCCCCGAATCAAGGCCCGGTCGGGATCGACGGTTTGACAGAGCGGGCGACCGGCCCCATTTTTGACACGGTGTGAAACCCCACCGCGCCGACCCCATCCCGGGGAATCCGGTTCCCGGCGCCCCCAGGAGACGCAGCCGATGAGCAGGCTCCTCTACATTCAGGCCTCGCCGCGGGCGGGGCAGTCCCTCTCGCTCGCGCTCGCCGGTTCTTTTCTTGCGACCTACCGCGGGCTCCACCCGGCGGACACGGTCACCGTGCTGAACGTTTTCCAGGTCGATCTTCCCCCCTTCGACGGCGCCGTGCTCGCCGCGAAATACGCCGTGTTGAACGGGCAGCCGCACACGGCGGCGCAGGCCGAGGCCTGGAAGGCGGTCGAGCGGGTCGCCGCCGAGTTCGCCGCTCACGACAAGTTCGTGATCGCCGCCGCGATGTGGAACTTCTCGATCCCCTACCGCCTGAAGCATTACCTCGACCTCCTCATCCAGCCGGGGCTCACCTTCCGGTTTTCCCCCGAGAGCGGCTACAGCGGGCTCGTCACCGGAAAACCGGCGTTTCTGGCCCTTGCCCGCGGCGGGGAATACCCGCCGGGGACGCCGGCGGAAGCCTTCGATTTCCAGAGCCCCTACCTCAAGACCGTCCTCGGTTTCATCGGCTTCACGCGGATCGAAACCGTCGTCGTGGAACCCACGCTGGGCGACCCGGCGCTCACGGCGCGCCGCCTGGAGGAAGCCAAGGCCCGGGCGGCGGAGATCGCGCGGTCCTTCTGAGGCGGGCGGCGACAGAAGGGAAAAGCCCCATGGCCCGCTCCGCCCGGCTCGGCGCCGTGCTCTTGCTTCTTCTTCTCGCCGGGGCCCCGGCCTGCGCCCGGGGCGGCCGGGAGGTCGACCACGGCCTCTATGGCGCGCTCCTGGCGCGCCATGTGCAAAACGGCCTCGTCGACTACGGGGGCTTCAAGCGCGAGGAGGAAGCGCTCGACCGCTACCTTGATCTGCTTTCGCGGGTCGACCCCGAAGGGCTTTCGCGCGCCGAGCAGTTCGCCTTCTACATCAACGCCTACAACGCCTGGACGATCAAACTGGTCCTCGGCCGCTGGCCGCGGGTCTCCTCGATCAAGGAACTCGGGACCTGGTTCCGCAGCCCCTGGCAGATCCCCCTCGCCCGGATCGCCGGGGGCCTGCTCACGCTCGATGAGATCGAGCACGGGATCCTCCGGCCGCGTTTCGCCGACCCCCGGGTGCACTTCGCCGTGAACTGCGCCTCGCGGGGCTGCCCGCCGCTCCTCGCCGAGCCGTACCGCGGAGCGACGCTCGAGGAGCAGCTCGCGCGCGCGACGGCCGACTTCCTGAACGACCCCGCCCGCTACCGCCTGGAGGAGCCCGACTTCTGGGTGAGTTCCCTCTTCAAGTGGTTCGCCGAAGACTTCCCCCAAGGGGTCCCCGCCTTTTACCTCCGTTACGCCCGGGGCGAACTCCGGGAGCGCCTGGCGGCCGCCGGCGATCGTCTCCGGCTGCGCTATCTGAACTGGGACTGGAGCCTGAACGCCCGCTGACTCGCCCGCGCGCCCGGAGGGTTTGATCAAAACCCCGTTTTCTGGCAGGTTGAAGGGCTGCGGCGCCCTCGAGGCCCGCCGAGCGCCCGAAAAGGAGACCCCCCGCATGCCGCAGCTCACGGATCTTCTCGCCCTCGGACAGTCGATCTGGCTCGATTTCATCCGCCGCTCGCTTCTCGATTCCGGAGAGCTGGCCGCGCTCGTCGCCCGGGGGGTCCGGGGCATGACCTCCAACCCGGCGATCTTCGAAAAAGCGATCGCCGGATCGAACGAATACGATGCCGAAGTCGCCGCCCTCGCCGCCCGGGGGCTCTCCGACCGGGAGATCTACGAAACGCTCGCCGTCGAGGACATCCGCCGCGCGGCCGATGTGCTCCTGCCCGTCTACCGGGAGTCGGAGGGCCGGGACGGCTACGTCAGCCTCGAGGTCGACCCCTTTCTCGCCCGGGACGCGGGGGCCACGGCGGCGGAGGCGAAACGGCTCTTCGAGCGGGTCGGGCGGCCCAACCTGATGATCAAGATCCCGGCCACGGCCGAGAGCCTGCCCGCGGTCACGGAGAGCCTGGCGGCGGGGGTCAACGTGAACGTGACCCTCATCTTCGGGCTGAAAAACTACCGCGAGGTCGTCCAGGCCTTCTTCGAGGGTCTCGAGCGGCTGGCCGCAGACGGGCCCAGGGTCGGGGGGGGCCACCCCGTGGGGCGGGTCGCCTCCGTCGCCTCCTTCTTCGTCAGCCGCATCGACACCGCGGTCGACCGCGAGCTCGCGGCCCGCGGGGCGGCCGGGCTCGCCGGCCGGGCCGCGGTCGCCTGGGGCCGCCTCGCCTACGCCGAATACCGGGGGCTCTTCGCCCTGCCGCGATGGCGCGCCCTCGAGGCCCGCGGGGCGCGTCGGCAGCGTCTGCTCTGGGCGAGCACGAGCACGAAGAACCCCGCCTACCCCCCGACCCTCTACGTGGACGAGCTGATCGGGCCGGATACGGTGAACACGGTGCCGCCCGAGACGCTGGCGGCCTTTCTCGCGGGCGGCCGCGCCGCCCCGAGCGTCGCCCGGGGCCTCGAGGAGGCCCGCGGCCATGTCGCGCGGCTCGCGGAACTCGGCATCGACCTCGAGGCCGTCGCCGCACGCCTCCAGCAGGAGGGGGTCGCCCTCTTCGAAGAGCCGTTCCGCAAGCTCCTCGCGAGCATCGCCCAAAAACGACGCGGAACGGAGGGAAAGCGCGCATGAAGTCGGTCGAGGAGCTCAAACGCCTGGCCGCGCACGCCGCCTGCGAGGCGGTGCGCCCGGGGATGGTGCTCGGCCTGGGGACGGGGAGCACGACCCACTTCGCGCTGCTGCGGATCGGCGAGCTGCTGCACGCGGGCCGCTTGACGGGCATCGTGGGCATCCCGAGCTCCACGCGGACCGAGCAGACGGCGCGAAGCTGCGGCATCCCCCTCGGCACGCTGGAGGAGCACCCGGCGATCGATCTCACGATCGACGGCGCCGACGAGGTCGACCCCGAGCTGAACCTCATCAAGGGCGGCGGCGGGGCGCTGCTGCGGGAGAAGGTCATCGCCCAGGCGAGTCGCCGCAACCTGATCGTGGTGGACGAAAGCAAGCTCTCCCCCCGCCTGGGGACGCACTGGGCGCTGCCGGTCGAGGTCGTCCCCTTCGCCGCCGCGACCGAGGAGCGCTTTCTTTCCTCGCTGGGGGCCGAGGTCCGGCTTCGCCGGGTGGACGGTCGCCCGGCGGCGACCGACCAGGGGAACTGGATCCTCGACGCCGCCTTCGGACCGATCGCCGACCCCGAAGCCCTCGCGCGGCTGCTCGACCGCCGCGCGGGCATCGTCGAACACGGGCTTTTTCTCGGTCTCGCCCACGAGGTGATCGTCGCCGCGGCCGACGGGATCCGCCGTCTGAAGCCTCCGTCGTAAGGCGAGGCCCGGCAACACTTCACGCCTTGGTCGCACAAGGAGGGGAAGGCCATGAAACGAAACGAGCTGCTGCGGAAGCTGAGCCTCGATCGCCGGGAGTACCGTTTCTTCGACATCGGGCTCCTCGAAAAGAAGGGGGTCGCCCGCATCGGGCGCCTGCCCTTCTCGATCCGCATTCTCCTCGAGAACCTGCTCCGTCACCTCGACGGCCGGGTGGTGCGGGAGGAGGATCTCCTCGCCCTGGCGCGCTGGAAGAAGACCTACGCCGAACCGAAGGAGATCGCCTATTTCCCAGCGCGCGTGCTGATGCACGATTTCACCGGCGTGCCGGCCGTCGTCGATCTGGCGGCGATGCGCGATGCCGTGCAGGCGCTCGGCGGGGACCCCCGCCGCGTCAACCCTCTCGTCCCCGTGGACCTGATCGTCGACCACTCGATCCAGATCGACGCCTGGGGCACGCGGGAGGCGCTCCGGGAAAACGTGGCCGCCGAGTACGGCCGGAACGCCGAGCGCTACGCGCTTCTCAAATGGGCCCAGGAGAGCTTCGACCGCTTCCGGGTCGTGCCGCCGAACGCCGGCATCTGCCACCAGGTGAACCTCGAGGCGCTCGGCCGGGTGGTGCTGATCGAGCGCGAGAAGGATCGCCGTCTCGCCTACCCCGACACCCTGGTCGGGCTCGACTCCCACACGCCGATGATCAACGGCATCGGCGTTCTCGGCTGGGGCGTGGGCGGCATCGAGGCCGAGGCCGTCATGCTGGGACAGCCCTACTACTTCTCGATCCCCGAGGTCATCGGGGTGCGCCTGAGCGGCACCCTGCGCGAGGGGGTGACGGCGACCGATCTCGTGCTCACCCTGACCGAGATGCTGCGCCGGCGCGGCGTGGTCGAGAAATTCGTCGAATTCTTCGGGCCGGGGTTGCAGACGCTCTCGGTCCCGGACCGGGCGACGATCGCCAACATGGCCCCCGAGTACGGCGCAACCGTCGGGTTCTTCCCGGTCGACGAGCAGACCCTCGACTACCTGCGGCTCACGAACCGCGGCGCCCATGCGCGCAAGGTCGAGCGCCTCGCCCGCGCCCTGCATCTCTTCTACACGGGGGAAGAGAAACCCGATTACACCGACGTCCTCGAGCTTGATCTCGGCAGCGTCGTGCCCTCGGTCGCCGGACCGGCGCGGCCGCACGACCGGATCGCCCTGCCCGAGCTTCCGGCCGCCTTTCGCAAGACGCTCGCCTGCGCCGCCGAGCGCAAGGTCGACCCGGCGCATCTGGCGACCTTCCAGCAGGAGTCGGCCGTCACCGCCCAGCCCCCGGAGGATTGCAGCCCCCGCAAGCAATCCTGCAGCCTGAGCCTCGACGGGCGCCAGGTGCCGCTCTGCGACGGCGACATCGTGATCGCCGCGATCACCTCCTGCACGAACACCTCCAACCCCTCGGTCCTGATCGGGGCGGGGCTGGTCGCCCGCAAGGCGGTCGAGCGCGGCCTGCGGGTGCCGCCCCACGTGAAAACCTCGCTCGCCCCGGGGTCGCGCGTCGTGGCCGACTACCTCGAGGATGCGGGGCTGCTGCCCTATCTCGAGGCCCTGGGCTTCCACCTCGCCGCCTTCGGCTGCACGACCTGCATCGGCAACTCCGGGCCGCTGCGCCCCGAGATCGAGGAGGCGATCCGGCAGCACGACCTGAACGTCGCCGCGGTGCTTTCGGGCAACCGCAACTTCGAGGCCCGCATCCACCAGCGGGTGCGCTCGAACTTCCTCATGTCGCCGATGCTGGTCGTGATCTATGCGCTCGCCGGCCGCATCGACATCGATCTCGCCTCCGAGCCGCTGGGCACCGACCCCCTCGGGCGGTCGGTCTACTTCCGCGACCTCTGGCCGAGCCGCGAGGAGATCGAAAGGCTCGTCACCCGTCACGTGCAGACAAAATTCTTCCGCGAGGAGTACCGCCGCATCTTCGAGGGCGACGAGTTCTGGCGCCATCTCTCCGTCCGCGGCAGCACGACCTTCGCCTGGGACCCCGACTCGACCTACGTGCGTCGGCCGCCCTTCTTCGAGGGCTTCACGCCCACGCCGCCCCCGCCCACCGACATCCGCGACGCCGCCGTGCTGCTCGTCCTCGGCGACTCGGTGACGACCGACCACATCTCCCCCGCCGGCGCGATCGCGCCGCAGACCCCGGCGGGCCGCTATCTCCTCGAGCTGGGGGTCGAGCAGAAGGACTTCAACGCCTACGGAACGCGGCGGGGCAACCACGAGGTCATGATGCGCGGTGCCTTCGCCAACATCCGCATCAAGAACCTGCTCGTCGCCCCCCGCGAGGGCGGGATCACGCGCAAGTTCCCCGAAGACCGCGAGATGCCGGTCTACGAGGCGGCGCTCGCCTACCGGGCGGAGTCCCGGCCGATGATCGTCATCGCCGGTCGGGAGTACGGATCCGGCTCCTCGCGCGACTGGGCGGCCAAGGGCCCGAGCCTCCTCGGAGTGCGGGCGGTGATCGCCGAGTCCTTCGAGCGCATCCACCGCAGCAACCTGATCGGCATGGGGGTGCTGCCCATCGTGTTCCGCGAGGGCGAAAACCGCCGCAGCCTCGGGCTCGACGGGACCGAACGCTACGACATCACCGGGATCGCGGATCTGCGCCCCCGCAAGCGTCTCGAAATCCGCGCGCGCAAGGCCGACGGGAGCGAGATCGCCTTCGAGGGGATCGCCCGCGTAGACACCGAAATCGAGCTGGACTACTATGTCCACGGCGGCATCCTGCCGTATGTGCTGCGCCGTCTCCTCGCCGGCCGATAGACCGCGCGTCTCGCCGCCGCCCGCGATCGCCCCCGCGGAAGCTTGGGCATGAGCGCCGGCCCGGAGGTGCTGATCCTCTTCACCCGGGCGCCGCGGTCGGGGGCGGTCAAGACCCGGCTCATCCCGCTGCTCGGGCCCTCGGGCGCGGCGGCGTTTCACCGGCGCCTGACCGAGCATGCCCTGCGCGCGGCCCGGCAGGCGGCCGCCCGTCGGGACGCGCGGCTCGTCGTCTTCCATGACGGGGGCGGCGACGCGGAGATGGCGGCCTGGCTGGGGGGCGATCTCCGCTTCCTGGCGCAGGAGGGGGGCGATCTCGGATGCCGCATGCGCGCGGCCTTTTCCCGGGCCTTCGCGGAAGGAGCCGCGCGCTGCGTCCTGATCGGCGCGGACGCCCCCGGCCTGGACGCTGGTTATCTGGCGGAGGCCTTCGCCCGGCTCGCGGGGGAGGATCTCGTTTTCGGGCCGGCGGCGGACGGCGGCTTCACCCTGCACGGCATGACCGCGCGCGCCTTCCGTGAGGGGACCCCCCACCTCGGCCCCGGCATGCCCTGGGGGACGGGGCGGGTGCTGGCGGAAGCGCTTTGCCGCCTGCGGGACCGCGGGCGGCCGGCCGCGCTGCTGCCGACGCTCCCCGACGTGGACCGCCCCGGCGATCTCGCCGGCGCCTTCGACATTCTGTGCCGGGGCCCGGACCGCCCCTGGCTCACGGTCGTGATTCCGGCCTGCGACGAGGAGGCGCTGCTTCCCGCAACGATCGCCTCCCTGGGGGGCCACGCGGGGGTCGAAGCGATCCTCGTCGACGGCGGCAGCCGCGACGGCACGCGCGGGATCGCCGCCGCATCCGGCCTGCGGGTACTCGCCGGGGAGCCGCCGCGTGCCTGGCAGATGAACGCCGGGGCGGCGCTCGCCGCCGGGGATGTGCTCCTCTTTCTCCATGCCGACACGCGGCTTCCGCCCGGCTACCCGGAGACCCTCCGCCGCGTGCTCGAGCGGCCGGGGGTGGCGGCGGGCGCCTTTCGGCTCGGCATCGATGCGCCGGGAAAGGGCCTGCGGCGGATCGAACGGGGGGCGGCGTGGCGCTGCCGTCTGCTCGGCCTGCCCTATGGGGACCAGGGGCTTTTCATGCGGCGCGAGGTGTTCTGGGAGGAAGGGGCCTTTCCGCCGCTCGCATTGCTCGAGGATTTCGCTTTCGTCCGCCGCCTGCGGCGCCGCGGGCGGATCGCCCTCGCGCCCGTCGCCGTCGCCACCTCGGCCCGCCGCTGGCTCCGGCTCGGGACGGGCCGGGCCTGGCTGATCAACCAGGCGCTCGTCGCGGCCTACCTCGCCGGCATTCCGCCCCGGCGGCTCGCCCGCTGGTACCGTCCCCGGGGGGGCGCTCAAGATTTTCCGGGGGCCGGTCGATGATCCCTCTCGGGGCCGAAAACCCCCGGGACGAGCGTCGCAAAGGAAACCGCCGATGAACGAAGAAGCCTATCGCGTCCGTTTCGAGCGCCCGCGGCTGGCGGAGCTCGCCCGGGACGGGGCCGTCGTGGACATGCACTTTCACAGCCGGCTCTCCGACGGCCGCGACGACGCCGCGGCGATCGCCGCGCGGGCGCGCGAGCTGGGCATCGGGGTCGCCGTCACCGACCACAATGCCGTCGCGACCGCCCTCGAGCTCGATCGCTTCGAGGACCTCCTCAGCATCCCCGGCATCGAGCTCACCTCCTGGGAAGGGACCCACCTGCTCGTCTATTTCTACGACGCCCGGAGCCTGCTGCGCTTCTTCCGCCGCCACGTGGAGCCCTTCCGGGGGGCCGAGGTCATGTCCTCGCTGTCGCTGGGGCTGGCCTCCCTGCTCGAGCGCGCGCGCGACTTCGAGACGCTGGTCGTCTTCCCCCACCCCTACTGCGGCAACTACACCGGGGTGCAGAACCCGCTCTTCGACGAGGGGGAGCGGGCGGCCTTCTTCAAGCAGGTCGACGGGATCGAGGCGATCAACGCCGAGAACCTGAACCGCTGGAACTTGAAGAGCGCGCTGCTCGGCTTCAACCTGGGAAAGGCGCTCACCGGCGGGAGCGACGGCCACCGCCGGGCCCGCCTCGGCCGTGCGGTCACCGTCGCCGCATGTCCCTCGAACCGGCGCGCCTTCCTCGACGCCGTGAAGGAGGGCCGTGCGCGCGTGGTCGGCAAGGAGGTCGACCTCCTGCGCAAGGTGACCGAAAACGGCGCCCGCCTGCGCACGGGCATCCGCCACGCCCCGGACCTCGTGGGGAAAAACCTGCGCTTCCTCAACGCCACCTCGCGGCGGCTGTGCGACTCCGTGCAGCGAAGTCTCGCAGGGCGCCTGCGCACCGCCGAGCGCCGGGGAGCCTGACTTCAGCCGAAGCCGCCGCGGGAGCGGGCCCTCTCGTCTTCCTCCGGCGGCGACTCCGCCGCGGGCCGCCCGGACGACTCCACGCCGTTCAATTCCTCACGGAAGACCGCGGCGTAGATTTCCCACACCGTGACCACGAGGGCGGCGACGATCGGACCGAGCAGAATGCCCGCCGCCCCGAACATCCAGATCCCCCCGAGGGTTCCGAAGAGGACCAGCAGCTCGTGCAGCCGCGTGTCCTGCCCGACCAGCCGCGGCCGCAGGAAATTGTCGACGCTCGTGACGACGAGGCCGCAGAAGGCGAGCAGGCCCGCGGCTTGGGCCATCTTGCCGCCCGAGGCGAGCACGATCCCCGCCGGAAGCCACACGAGCGCCGTCCCGATCCCCGGGACGAGCGAGCAGACGGCGGCGATCGTCCCCCAGAAGACGGCGCTGGGAATGTCCACCACGGCGAAGGCCGCCCCGACCAGCACCCCCTGGAGAAGGCCGATGACGGTGATCCCCCGCAGCGTCGCCCGGGTGACCGCGGTGAAACGTGCGAGCATGCGCTCGGCGTCCGCGCCTCTCAGGGGCAGGTGGGCGAGGATCCACGAAAGCATCCGCTCCCCGTCCAGCCAGAAGAAGAAGAGCGCATAGAGGAAAAGGAAGAAGAGAAAGAGAAACTGCGCCGTCATCACCGTGACCGAGGAGAGGCTTTCGATCAGAAATCCGCTCAGCCGGCCGACGAACTCTCCCGCCCGGAGCAGGATCGTCTCGCGGTAGGGCGTCAGGTGTTCCACGAACGGCAGCCGCTTCAGGGTCTCGCCGAACTCGGCGGGCGAGGAGAGCTGGCGCTGGATCCAGGGCTTGACGGCCTGGCTGATCTTGATCGCCTCGGCGGTCACCGCCCCCACGAGCAGGGCGAGCGGCAGGATCCCGAGCAGGAGCACGAGCAGCAGGGCGGCGACGGCAGCAAGCCGCGGCCGGTTGCCGAGCCGCCGCGCGAGCCGCCGGTGAAGCGGCTTCGTCAGCGCGGCGAACAGGGCGGAGAGCGCGATCACCAGCCAGAAGGGCTGGAGCATCGACAGAAAGAGGCCGGAGAGCGCGACGAGGAGCAGCAGGACGAAGGCTTTCTGGAACTGGACGTGGCTCATCGGTCCCTCGCCTCCGCGGTCGCTTCCGGTGCGGCCGGACGGCGGGCGTGGAGCATGTAGTTCACCCGCGTGTGGCCCCCCGGCCGGAAACGCCGCCTGAAGGGGTGGTAGTGCAAGCCGCAGGTGTCCCCGGGCTCGAGCCCCGCCCGCCGGCAGAAGTCGCGGAGCTCCGCGGGGCGGACGAACTTCCGGTAGCGGTGCGTCCCCCGGGCGACCAGCCCGAGCACCCACTCGGCCCCGACGATGGCGAAGAGAAAGGACTGCGGGTGGCGGTTCAGGGTGGCGAAGAAGACATCGCCGCCGGGTCGGACGAGGACGCCGCAGGCCTGCACGACCTCGGCCGGCCGCGGCACGTGTTCGAGAAGCTCCATGCAGGTGACGGCATCGAAGCGCGGGCCCCCTCCCGCCGCGAGGGACTCGGCGGTCCCCACCCGGTAGTCGATCGCCAGGCCCGCGGCCGCCGCATGCCGGCGGGCGGCGGCGACCGCCTCCGGGGAGAGGTCGATCCCGGTCACGTGCGCCCCTCGGCGGGCGAGGGCCTCGGCGAGGATCCCCCCCCCGCAGCCGACATCGAGCACCGTGCGGCCGGAAAGCGGGGTGCGCGCGGCGATGAAGGCGAGGCGCAGGTCATTGATCGCATGGAGCGCGCGAAAGGGCCCGGCGGGATCCCACCACGAATCGGCCTGGGCGGCGAAGCGGGCGATCTCCCGCGGGTCGGCGTTCCCGGTCACCGCCGCCTCCTTTCCCGTCGCCCCCCCTGCTGCGAGAGGATCATGCCGGCGAGCATCAGGGCGCAGCCGGCGAGCGCACGGGGAGTCAGCCGTTCCCCGAGCAGGAGACCGCCTCCCAGGGCGGCGAAGACGGCCTCGAGGCTCATCAGGATCGAGGCGTGGGCCGGGTGCGCGCGCTGCTGGGCCACGACTTGGAGCGTGTAGGCGACGCCCACGGAGAGAACCCCCCCGTAGAGGATCGGCCCCGCGGCGGCCCGCAGCGCCGCCGCCTCGACGGGCTCGCAGACGGCGGCCACGGCTAGCGAGAGGGCCGAGCAGATGGAAAACTGCGCACCGGCGAGTTCCACCGGCCGCGAGCGGGGGGCGAGCCAGGCGACCAGGAGCACCTGGGCGCTCCAGAGAAACGCGCTCAGCAGCAGCAGCCCGTCGCCGGGCTCGAGGCTGAGGGAGGCGGTCACCGAGAGCAGGTAGAGGCCCACCCCGGCGAGGAGGGCGCCCAGGGCGTTCGCGGGGAGGAGGGGCTGCCCCCAGAAAAGACCGAGCAGGGGCACGATGACGACATAGAGGCCGGTGATGAAGCCCGCCTTGCCGGCCGTGGTCCACAGAAGCGCGACTTGCTGCAGGGAAGCCGCGGCGAAGAGCACCGCCCCCAGCGCGAGCACCCCGACGGCCCGCTTTCCCGGCGGAAGCCGGAGCGCGGGCGGAGGCGCTTTTCCCCGGGAGCGGAACAGCAGGGGGATCAGGGTCAGGCTGCCCAGCCCGAAGCGCACGCCGTTGTAGGTGAAGGGGCCCACGTGGTCCATGCCCATGCGCTGAGCGACGAAACCGAAGCCCCAGATGGCGGCGGTGAGAAGAAGGAGAAAATCGGCGGAGAGCGACGCCCGATTCACCCGGGACAATCCTTGCGGGGGGTCCGGCCCTCCGGGCCGCTAGCCCCGCGCCGCCGGGCGCCGGGCCTCGGCCGGGGCGGAAGCGTCTTCCAGATCGTCGTAGCTGAAGCCGACGGCGGTGAAGCGGGAGCGGAAACGGTTCACCTCCTCTTTCACGTCCCGGCGCTCGACGACGCAGGCGTGGATCAGCCGGGCGATCTCCTCCATTTCCGGCTCGCGCATCCCGAAACGCGTCATCTCCTGGACGCCCAGGCGGATGCCCTCGGGACGGTCGTGGTTCCGCAGCGGCTCGTGGGGCAGCATGTTCATGTTCAGGATGATGTCGTTCGCCTCCAGGCGGCGCGAGACGGTCTCCCCGCCGCCGAAGGCCTTCACGTTGACCGCGACCTGGTGGCTTTCGGTGTAGCCGAATTCGCGCCCCTGGACATCGAAGCCCAGCCGGTCGAGGGCCTGGGCGAGCGCGCGCGCGTTGCGGATCGTCTGGTCCGCGTAGGCCTCGGCGAAGTCCATCATCTCGTAGGTGCTGACGGCGAGCTGGGCGAGCGTGTCCAGGTGGTGGTTGCTCGAGGAGCCGGGAAAGGCCCCGCGGTCGATCTGCCGCCACTCCTCTTCCTCCATGTTGCTCAGGATCACGCCGCGCTGGCTGCCGAAGAAGGTCTTGTGCGTGCTCGCGGTCACCACCCACGCCCCCTCGGCGAGCGGGTTCTGGAAGCGCTTGCCGGCGATCAGGCCGAGCACGTGGGCCGCGTCGTAGACGATGCGCGTGCGCGTGCGGCGGCAGATCTCGGCCAGCTCGGCGACGGGCTCGGGGAAGAGGAAGAGGCTCTTGCCGAGGACGATGAGCTTCGGCCGGACCGACTCGATCAGAAAGGCGGCGCGGTCGAGGTCGATGTGGTAGCCGTCGGGGGTGAGGGGGAAATCGACGATGTTGCGGGTGAACTTGCCGAGGGACCCGAGACGGTGGTGGCTGATGTGGCCGCCGCCGGGCGTGGAGTTCACCAGCACGACGTCGCCGGGGGCGACGAAGCGGCTGAAGACGGCCTCGTTCGCGTTCGTTCCGCTCACCGGCCGCACCTCGCAATGGGTGCAACCGAAGAGAATCTTCAGGTGCGCCTCGAGCTGGGTTTCGATTTCGTCGATGTAGCCGGTGCCGCGGTAGTAGCGCTCGCCGGGATGGCCCTCCGCGTAGCGGTGGGCGAAATCCGAGGCGCCGACGGCGCGGGCGCGACGGCTGAGAACGTTCTCGCTGGCGATCAGGTTGAGGCACTGCCCGCGCCAGAGCTCCTGGCGGCGGACCCACTCTTCGACGACGGCGATTTTCTTGGCGTACATGGGTGCTTTCGCTCCCGGGGAATTCCGCCCGGCCCGCGGGCCCCGGGGAAACTCGCAGCCGGCGGGGTGAACCGGCGCGGCGGGGGCGCCGGGCGGCGGGGATGCGACTATAGGGAATGCCCCGCAGGCTGTCAACGGCCCGGGGGCGACGCCCGGGCCGCTCAGGCGAGCGGGCCGATCGTCTCTTCGACCGCGCGCAGCAGTTCGCCGCAGCGCATCAGCCGCAGCATGGAGGCGATGTCGTCGGCGAGCACGCGATCGCGCTCAAGGGGGGGGACCGCCTCGCGGATCAGGCGGTAGGCGGCGCGGGTCCCCTCGCCGGCCTTCAAATTGGTGAACAGATCGAGCGCCTGGGCCGCGCAGAGCAGCTCGATCGCCGCCACGTGTTCGGCGTGGTCGACGATCTGCCGGCACTTGCGCGCGGCGATCGTCCCCATGGAGACGTGGTCTTCCTTGTTCGCCGAGGTGGGGATCGAGTCGACGCTCGCGGGGTGGGCGAGCACCTTGTTTTCGGAGACCAGCGCGGCGGCGGTGTACTGGGCGATCATGAAGCCGGAGTTGAGCCCGCCGTCGCGCACGAGGAAGGCGGGCAGCCCGCTCAGCTGCGGGTTGACGAGCCGCTCGATGCGACGCTCGGAGATGTCGGCGAGCTCGGCCGCGGCGATCCCCAGAAAATCGAGCGCGAGCGCGACCGGCTGGCCGTGGAAATTGCCCCCGAGCAGGAACTCGGAAGAGTCGGCGAAGAAAAGCGGGTTGCCCGTCGCCGCGTTCATTTCGATCTCGAGCACGCGCCGGGCGTGGGCGATCGCGTCACGGCTCGCCCCGTGGACCTGCGGTGAGCAGCGCAGCGTGTAGGCGTCCTGGATGCGCGAGCAGTCGCGGTGGGAAGAGATGATTTCGCTCGCGCGGGTGATGCGCTCCAGGTTCGCGGCCGAGGCGACCTGGCCGGGGTGGGGCCGCAGGGCATGAATGCGGGGATTGAACTCCATGCGGCTGCCCATGAGCACCTCGAGGCTCATCGCGGCGGCAAGATCGATCAGCCGCGCGAGCCGTTCGGCGTCATGGACGGCGAGCGCGCCGATCGCCGTCATCACCGCCGTGCCGTTGACGAGGGCGAGCCCCTCGCCCGCCCCGAGCCGCAGGGGCTCGAGGCCGCAGGCGGCGAGCGCTTCGCGGCCGCCGAGGCGGCGCCCCTCGACCCAGGCCTCGCCGCGGCCGATCAGCACGAGTGCGAGGTGAGCAAGCGGCGCAAGATCGCCGCTCGCCCCGACGGACCCCTTCTCGGGCATGACGGGGACGACCCCGCGGTTCAAAAGTTCGGCCAGCCGCTCGACGGTCTCGAGGCGCAACCCTGCGTAACCGAGGGCGAACTCGCGCACGCGCAGGCCGATCACGGCCCGGACCGTTTCCTCGTCGAGGGGCGAGCCCACGCCCGCGGCATGGCTCATGAGAATGTTCTCCTGCAGCCGCTCGGCGTCGGCGGGCGAAATGGCCACATCGCTCAACGCCCCGAAGCCGGTCGTCATGCCGTAGATCTTCCGCCCCTCACGGATCCACGCTTCGAGCAGGGCGCGGCTTGCGCGGATCTTTTCCGCCGCCCGGGGCGAGAGACCGAGCCGCGGCCGCTCCCGCGCAAGCGTCACGAGATCCTCGATCGAAAGCGGGGACTCGCCGACGATCAGCTCACGCATGGCCCATCAGCCTCCTTTTTCGGCACCGATTCGGCGGCGATCTTAGGACGGCCTCCCGGACGATGTAAAGGCTGTGCGGCCCTTTGCGGCAAGCGATCCCGAAACACCCCCAAAAAAAAGTTGCAACTCTACATCTTGTGGGGTAAAATGCTACCCATACAACCTTTGGGCGGGATGCAGCGTTTTTCGGCACCGCCGAATTCAAACGCAAAAAGGAGGAAAGACATGCCGACAGCCAAGAAGACGACGGCCAAGAAAACCACCGCCAAAAAACCGGCCGCCAAGAAGACGACGGCCAAGAAAACCACCGCCAAAAAACCGGCCGCCAAGAAGAAATAACCCCGGGCATCCTGTCCATCGGCTTTTTTTCGGAAAAGACCCGGCCCGCCCCTGCTCCGGCCGGGTCTTTTCCGTCCCCCCCCTGCACGATCTTGCAAAAACGGCCGCCCCCGGGTACCGTCAAATTCCTCCGACCTTCTTGGCGGGAGCCTCTGCGCGCGGGCACTCGAGGTCGAAGGCATGAACTCGGGCCTCACCCCGCGCGGGGGGTCGACGCCCCATCGGGGCCGCATCCGGCGGGCGGCGGCCGGGGATCCCCGGGCCGGGCGGACGCCGCGGGTTCGCCGCCGCGGGACGCGCCGGCTTTCGGGTCGTGGAGGCGATCGCCCGCCGTGATCGACAAGGAGTTCCGACCATGAGCGGATGGAACCGGATTCTCGAGTGCGTCCCCAATTTCAGCGAGGGCCGCGACGCGAACGTGATCGACCGCCTGACGGCCCCTTTCCGGGGCCGACCCGGCGTCAAGCTCCTCGACTGCCAGAGCGACGAAAACCACAACCGCTCGGTGGTCACCGTCGTCGGCGAGCCCGAGGCGCTCGCCGAGGCCGTGCTCGAGGCGATGGAGGCGGCGATCGCCGCGATCGACCTGCGTCGCCACCGCGGCCAGCATCCGCGCCTCGGGGCGGTGGACGTCGTGCCCTTCATCCCCGTGAAGGGCCTCTCCATGGTCGAGGCCGTCTCGGTCTCCCGCCGGGTGGCCGAGGAGGCGGCCCGACGCTTCCGCCTGCCGGTTTTCCTCTACGAGGAGTCGGGGACGGCCCCCCACCGCCGCAATCTCGCCGACATCCGCAAGGGGCAGTTCGAGGGACTGGCCGAGAAGCTCCGGCGGCCGGAGTGGCAGCCCGATTTCGGCCCCGCCGAGCCCCACCCCACCGCCGGGGCGACCGTGGTCGGGGCACGCATGCCGCTCATCGCCTTCAACGTGAATCTGGGCTGCGACCGCCTCGAGGTGGCCGAGGAGATCGCCCGCCGGGTGCGGCACATCGGCGGGGGCCTGCGCTATTGCAAGGCGATCGGGGTGGCGCTGCGGGACCGCGGCATCGTCCAGGTCTCGATGAACCTGACCGACTACACGCGCACCGCCGTCTACCGCGCTTTCGAGCTCGTGCGCATCGAGGCCGAACGCTGGGGGGTGCCCGTCGTGGGCAGCGAGATCGTGGGCCTCGTTCCGCTCGCCGCCCTCGTCGACGCCGCCGCCTACTACCTGCGGCTCGAGGGCTTCCGGGCGGAGCAGGTCCTCGAGAGCCGGATCTACGAATGAGCGGGGCGGCCGCGAGCGGGAACGGGCCGATGGACGGAAACCTGATCGTCGAAAACGCGGCCGAAATCGTCACCTGCGCGGGCGGCGGGGCGCGGCGGGGCGCGGCGATGGCCGACCCGGGCGTCCTCTCCGGGGCCCGGCTCGTGATCGAGGCCGGTCGCATCACCCATGTCGGACCCGCCGACCGGGTCGAGGCCGAGCTCGCCGCCCGGGGAAAAACGGGCCGGTCCTTTCGCCGCCTCGATGCCGCGGGGCGATGCGTTCTCCCCGGGTTCATCGACGCGCACACCCATCTCGTCTTCGCCGGCGACCGGGTCGATGAGTTCTCCCGGCGGCTCGCCGGCGAGGGCTATCTCGAAATCCTGCGCCGGGGGGGGGGGATCCTGAGCACGGTTCACGCCACACGGCGGGCCTCGCCCGAGGAGCTCGTGCGGCTCGGGCTCGAGCGCCTCGACAGCATGCTCGCCCACGGGGTGACGACCGTCGAGGCGAAGAGCGGCTACGGCCTCGACCGGGAAACCGAGATCCGGCAGCTCGAGGTCGCCTGCGAACTCGACCGTCGGCATCCGGTGGACGTGGTTCCCACCTTCCTGGGCGCCCACGCCGTGCCCGAGGAGTTCCGCGGCCGTCCTTCCGCCTATATCGATTTCTTGATCGCCGAGGTGCTCCCCGAGGTGGCCTCCCGCGGGCTTGCCCGCTTCTGCGATGTCTTCTGTGAAACGGGCGTCTTCCCCCCCGCCGACGCCCGCCGGCTCCTCCGGGCGGCGGCCGACCTCGGGCTGGGCCTGAAGATCCACGCCGACGAGATGAGCGCGCTCGGCGGCGCCGAGATCGCCGCCGAACTGGGCGCGGTATCGGCCGACCACCTGCTGCACGTCTCCCCGGCGGGGGTCGCGGCCCTCGCGCGGGCGGGGGTGATCGCGGTGCTCCTGCCGATGACCGCCTTCGGCCTGCGGGAGCCCTACGCCCCGGCGCGGGCCCTTCTCGAGGCCGGCGGTGCCGTCGCGCTGGCGACCGACTTCAACCCCGGCAGCTGCTGCTCGGAGTCGATCCCGCTGCTCGCCGCCCTGGGCGCCGTCGCCCTGGGGCTGACGGCCGGCGAGATCGTGACCGCGCTGACGATCAACGCTGCAGCCGCCCTCGGGCTTTCCTCCTCCGTCGGCAGCCTCGAGGTCGGCAAGCAGGGCGACCTGGTCATCCTGAATGCGCCGTCCCACCGCCATCTCCCCTACCGCCTCGGGGTCAACCTCGTGGAGCGGGTCGTGAAGCGGGGGGTGATCGTCTTCGACAAACGAAACCCCGGAGGAAGTGCATGCTCGCCGAACAATCGATCCTGAACTATCTCGAACGGACCGCCGGCGCCGACCCGGTTCCGGGAGGCGGCAGCGCGGCCGCGCTCTGCGGGGCGCTCGCCGCCGCCCTGATCGAAATGACCGCGCGCCTCACTCTCGACCGCAAGGGGTTCGAGCCCGTGCGTGCGGAGATGGAGGCGATCGCGGAGCGAGCCGCACGGCTGCGAAGCCGCCTCGCCGAGGAGATCGAACGCGACGCCGACGCCTACCGCGGGGTGCTCGCCGCCCTGCGTCTGCCGAAGGGCACCCCCGAGGAGCACGCGGCCCGCCGGCACGCGCTCCAGCAGGCGACCCTCCATGCGGCGGAAGTGCCCCTCGGGGTGGCGCAGGCGGCCGTCGAGCTCCTCGAGCTCGGAGGCGCGGTGATCGCCCGCGGCAACCCGAACGCGGCCTCCGACGGCGCAGCCGGCGTGTTTGCCGCGCGCGCGGCGGCACGGGCCGCGGCCGGAAACGTGCGCATCAACGCCCGGGCCCTCGAGCAGGCCTCGCTCCGCGACGAGCTGATCGCGGCGGCCGCGCGGATCGAAGCCCGCGCCGACGCCGGGGAAGCCGAAGCCCTCGCCTCCTGGACGGCCGGAATCGGGGGGCCCTCGGGGGTGCGAGCCTCGGACGGGAAGGGCGGATGGAAGCCTCCTACACCTACCTGAGCGATGCCGAGTGGGCGGAGCGCGCCGCCGGCCTCGAGCGGCTCGCCCGCCGCTGTGCGCTCTGCCCGCGCCGCTGCGGCGTCGACCGCCTGGCGGGTGAGCGGGGGTTCTGCGGCGCACCGGCGGGGCTGGTGATTTCCAGCCTCTTCCCCCACCACGGCGAGGAGCCGCCGATTTCCGGCACGCGGGGTTCGGGCACGGTCTTCTTCACCCACTGTACGCTGAGGTGCGCCTTCTGCCAGAACTGGCAGCTCTCCCACGAGGGGGAGGGGCGCCCCTACGGCACGGAGGAGTTCGCCCGCAAGCTCCTCGGGCTCCAGGCGCGGGGCTGCCACAACATCAACCTGGTCACGGCGACCCATTTCCTGCCCTGGATCCTCCCCGCCCTGCAGCAGGCGGCGCGGCAGGGCCTGCGGCTCCCCATCGTCTACAACTGCGGGGGCTACGAGCGCGAAGAGATCGTCGACCTCCTCGACGGCATCGTGGACGTGTGGCTGCCGGACATGAAATACGGCGACGACCGGCCGGCCGCGCGCTACTCGCGGGCGCCCGATTACGTCGCCGTGAACCGCGCGGCCGTGCGCCGGATGTTCCGCCAGGTCGGCCCCCTGCGCCTGGACGACGAAGGGATCGCCCGCCGCGGCCTCATCCTCCGTCACCTCGTGCTTCCGGAGAACCGGGCGGCGAGCGACGCGGTGCTTTCTTTTCTTGCGACCACCTTCGATCCCGACGATCTGACGGTGAGCTGGATGGCCCAGTATCGGCCCCTCTACCGCGCGGGCGACCATCCGGAGATCGCCCGACGCCTCGACCCCGCGGAATACGCGGAGAGCCGCCGGGCTCTGCTCCAGGCCGGATTTTCGGGCTTTCTGCAGGAGGCCGAGCGCCTGGACGAGTCCTTCGTGATCGATTTCCAATCCCGCAAGGAGGAAGCCCTGACGGGCCAGCCCGAAACCTGCCCGCCGTGAACGACCCGGCGGGCGAAGGGAGCCGCACATGAAGTGGATCCGATGGGTGTACGTCCGGAGGGGGTTCGCGCTCGCGGCCGCTCTGGTCGGGGTCGCCTGCGCGGCGACCGCCCCGCCGCCCTCGCCGCCGGGAGCGCCCGCAGGCGAGGCGATCGCGGGGGCCTTTCCCGCGGACTACGAATCCCGCATCCTCACCTGGCTGCGGGTGCACGAGGCCGATCCCGACAGCGTGGAGATCCTCTCGATAGCCCCCCCGCAGCTGCGGGTTCTCGAGCAGGATCTCCCCGAACAGGGGCTGGCGAAAGGAGACGCCGTCTGGGAGTCCGTGCTCGTCACCCGGAAAAAGGCCTCCGCGGGGCCGCCGCGCTCGAGCCGGATCCTCTTCCGCGAAGGCGTGATCCGCGCCGTGCTGCGCTGAGCGATCCCCCGCTCTACTTTGGCGCTTGCCGATCGCGCAGGGGGTTGCCGGGGTCCCCCTCCGCGATCATCCGCGCGAGGAGCTCCCGTTCCGGCCCTCGGGGAAGGCGCCCCTTCATGTGGGCGGCAAGAACCCGTTCGCCTGCGGGGTTCGTCCACTCCGCCTCGGCCTCGGCCCGCCCGTCTTCCTCCAGCCGCGTGATCGTGATCGTGCAGCAGAGGCTTTCGCCGAAATAGACCGGCTTGAGGAAACGGAAACTCATCGCGCTCGCCAGCCACCCCACTTGGCCGCCGAACTCGCAGATCATGGACCCCGCAAGCAACCCGTGGGCGATCAGGCCGCGAAACCCTTTGGCCTCGCACCAGCGGGGATCGTAATGCACGGGGTTGTAGTCCCGCGTGAGGTCCCCGAAAGCCCGGGTCTCCTCCTCGGTGAAGGCCCGGCGGATCCGGAACCGGTCGCCGACCTGGAGGCCGCGCGCGGCGGCCTGCCGGAGAGAAACGCCCATGTGGCCTCCCCCCCTTTCCCGCCCTCGCGTTCCCGCGCCGGCGCGCGCCCCCGGCGGATCCCTCAGAGGATCCGGATCGGGGGAAGCCCTTCCCGCCGGCAAAGGCAGTCGAGCAGCCCCGCGCAACCGGTCATGAGATTGTCCCCGAAAGGAGCCCCCCAGAGCACGGGGAATCGGATGCCGGCGGCGAGCCTGCGCTTCGGCCCGGTCGCCAGGATGCACCCGAGGGCCGCTTCGCCCGCCGCGCGCCGCAGATAGGCCCCGTGCCCTCCCTGGGCGACCACGCCGTCGTGGTCGAGATCGCCGGCCGCCGTGCGCCGGATGAGCTCCTCGAGCCGCGCCGGGGCGAGATCCCGCGTGTGGATCTCCACGAGCGCGCAGAGCTCTTCCCTTTCCCGCGCCGCGCACACCGTGTGCGAGGTCGCGATATCGAGAACCAGAAACGGCCGGTCGAGGGGCGCGCGGGGATCGAGCGCGGCGCCCGCGACGGCGGCCAGCCCGCTGTCCATCGCGTACACCTGTTCGGCGGGGATGCGCCGAGCGTCCTCCACGGCGGTTCGCAGACGGTTCAGGGCCGTGGGGACCTCCCCGGGCCGCCAGAGAAGCTCGTGGAGGGGACGCCCCGCTTCGAGGGGCGCGCGGTAGAGGCGGTGGCGGAAGTCGAGATGCGAGGCCCCCGCCGGGGGAACGCCGTGGTCCTGCAGGCAGAGGGCCACGAAATCGAAGGCGAAGGGAACGCCGAAGCCCTCGACGATCCGCCGGATCCGCTCGACCTCGATGTCCGCGAGCACGAGATGGGACACCGATCGCCCGCGGCGCAGGGACTCCGCCTCTGCGGCGTCGATCACCTCGAGACCCCAGCCGTGCACGACCTGCGGGTCGTGGTGCAACGTGGCCGCCGCCTCGCGCGTGATCCGGACGCGGTGGGATGCGGCGCGCCGCCGCAGGACCTCGGTCACCGGGCCGCCGCCCATCTCGCCGCCGGTGACCAGCAGATCCCCCGGCAGGCGCTCGGCCCGCTCGGCGATCGTGCGGACGGGGGAGGCGACGACGGCCTTGAGCGGCGGCTCGCGCTCGGTGTCGACCCAGAGGATGTCGAGGGTCCCCGCGCCGACGTCCAGGCAGAGAATGCGGCTCATGACGGATCTCCTGCTCGACAGGCGCGGAGGGCGCAGGGGGCGGCTTGGCGGGGGACCCCGGCCATGAGGAGCGCGGCCGCGGCGGCGCAGCCCGCGCCGATCCCGAAAGCGAGCGCGTAGGATCCAGTCTGGTCGCGCAGCATCCCCGTCACCCAGTGGGTGAGGATGGCGCCCGCGCCGTAGAACGGCGTCCACAGCCCCGCCACGGTGCCCATCGCTTCCCGCGGGAAGTAATCCCCGGCACAAGCCCCGTAGATCGGGAACGTCGCCCCGTAGCAGGCGGCGAAGAGGGCGGTCAGGGCGCAGAGCTCGGCCCAGGCGGGTGAGCCGGCGGCGAGCCGCCCGAGCACGAGCGCGACCGCGAGGTTGGAGGCGAGGATCGTGTTGCGGCGGCCGAAGCGGTCCGATGCCGGAAGCAGGATGAGCACGCCGGCGACCTGGAACAGTCCGTGGACCGTCGCCAGCAGGCCCGCGCGCTCGAGGGAGACCCCCGGCCGCCCGGCGGCGAAATCCACGAGAAAGGTCGTCAGCCCGTAGAGCCCGAAGGAGAGCAAGGCGTAGGAGGCCCCGATCCGCCAGAAAACCGGCATGCGCAAGACCTCCGCCGGACGGACGCCCCGGCCGGCCGCCGGGGCGGAGGCCGTCGGCGCGCCGGCGGCCTCGCCCCACGGCCTGCGGCCGCAGGCGGAGGGGTCGCTCCGCAGCAGGAGCCCGTTCGGCACCCCGAGCAGCAGGGCGGCCGCCCCCAGAAGGGTCCAGGCCGTCCGCCAGGAGGTGAGTTCCATGAGCGGCGGGAAGACGACCCCCGAGGCGGCGAAACCCAGCCCGTAGCCCGTCGAGAGCAGCCCGAGGGCAAGCCCGCGGCGGCCGGGGGCGAACCAGCGCTGGACGAGGGTGATGACCGGGACCCACAGCCCCGCCGCCCCGAGCCCGGCCAGGCCGAAGGCGAAGGCCGCCGCCGCAAGGGAATCCGCCCGGCCGACTCCGAGCACGCCCGTTCCGAGGACGAGCAGACCGCAGGCGATGACCCGGCGCGCCCCGATGCGGTCGGTGAACCAGCCGGCGAGGGGGGCCACCCCGATGTAGACGAAGAGATAGGCGTTGTAGATCGTCCCCGCCCCCGTGCGGCCGAGGCCGAGTTCGCCGATCATCGCCGGCAGGATCACCCCGTAGCCCAGGCGGACGGCGTAGTTGACGAAGAGATCGGCGAAGCACAGGAACAGGATGGCCCAGGGCGAGGGCGAGAGGAGAACGGTCTTCACGCGGGGGCTCATGGTCCGATTCCGTCCGCTGCGGGGGAATGCGGGGCGCTTTCCCCCTCCGCGCGGGGAAGGGGCGCCGCAGCGGCTTCAGATCCGCAGCGTCTCCCCCTGGCGCGGAACCGAGACCGCGTGCCCGTCCGCCCGGAGGGTCCGCTCGAGGGCGAGCGCCTGCTCCTCCTCGCCGTGCACGAGGGCGATCCGCCCGATGCGCAGGTTCGCCTCTCGGAGAAAGCGGCGGATCTCCTCGCGGTCGGCGTGACCGCTGAACCCGTCGAGCTTCACCACGCGCGCACGCAGGGGGTAGTCCTTGTTGAGAAAGCGCACCACCGGCTCCGGGCCGCGGCGTCCGGCCCGCTCGTACTCCAGGCCCAGTTCCTCGATGCGCCGGCCTAGCGTGTTTTTGGCCATGAAGCCCACGATCAGGATCGTGTGTTTCGGGTCGTGGATCTTGAAGCGCAGGTGGTGCAGGATCCGGCCTGCCTCGCACATGCCCGAGGCGGCGATCACGATCTGGGGCCGGTCCTCGCGGTTGAGCGCCATCGATTCGGCGACGGACTCGACCAGCCGCAGCGTCTCGAAGCGGAAAGGGTTCTTGCCCCGAGCGAGGAAATCGTTTCGCGCCGCCTCGTCGTAGGCTTCGGGGTGGGCGCCGAAGACCCGCGTGAGGTTGGCCGCGAGCGGGCTGTCCACGAAGACCGGGACGCGGGGGAGGCGCCTCTCCTCGAAGAGCTCGTGCAGGACGTAGAGCAGCACCTGGGTGCGGCCGAAAGCGAAGGCCGGGATCAGCAGCGTCCCGCCGCGGGCGAAGGTCTCGGCGGCGATCTGGGCGAGACGGCCCTTCAGGTCGGCGATTGGCTCGTGGACCCGGTCGCCGTAGGTGCTCTCGAGAATCAAGAGATCGAGATCCCGCTCGTCTGCGGGGAAGACGAGTTCGGGGTCGTTGTAGACCGGTTTTCCGAAACGACCGAGATCGCCCGTAAAGCCGATCCGGCGGACGACCCCGTTTTCCCGCGCGGTGATCACGGCGATCGCCGAGCCGAGGATGTGGCCCGCCTCGTAGAGGGTGCAGCGGACCTCGCCCCCCAGGGCGAAAGGCTCGCGATAGGGCCGCGGGGTGAAGGCGGCGAGGGCGTTTTCCGCATCGGCGTGTGTGAAGAGCGGCTCGACGGCCTCGAGCCGCAGCTCGGCCAGCAGCGCGCGGATGCGCCCGACGTCGAGTTCGTGCCCGTTTCGTTTGAGCATCCGCTTCACGGCCGCCGCCTCCGGCGGCGGGGGGCCGCCGGGCACCTGCCGGCCGGCGTGAAGCAGCGCCGCGCGCAGGGTCTTGTAGTTCAGGTAGTCGGCGTCGGACTGCTGGATGCTCGCCGCATCGGGCAGAAGGTAGTCGCAGGCCGACTTCGTCGGCGGGGTGCAGAAGACCGGGCCGGCGTACCCGCCGCGCACGAGGAGCGGAAGCCTTCCCGAGTGGTCGGCGTGGGCATGGGAGAGCACGACCGCGCCGACGAGGGCCGGGTCGAAGGGCAGCACGCGGTTTTTCTCGGCCGCCTCGCGGCGCCTTCCCTGGAAGAGTCCGCAGTCGAGGAGAATGCGCTCCTCGCCGGCCGTGACGAGGTGCATCGACCCCGTGACCTCGCGGACCGCACCGTAGAACGTGATGACCATGAACGGGTCCTTCCCGGTCCGACATCCCGGCCGCAGGCGGAACGGACGGAAATGGCGACGGATGCAATCCCTTACGCCGGGGGCAACCGCTCTGTCAATCCCATGGGCGGAGGCGCGCTTGTCTCCGCGTCCGTCCCGCGGTACAAGAAGGCATGCGCCTGAAAGCCCACCGCAGGCCGGGGCGCCGCCTGCGCTTCGGGGTGCTCGCGGCCGCCGTGCTCTGCGCGGCCCCGGCGTGGGGCGGCCCGCCCGTGCGCGCGGATGCCGTGGTCGAGTTTCTCGCCGGCGACGATCGCGTCCTCGCCCGGCTGATCGTCGAAATCGCCCGCACGCCCGAGGAACAGGCCCGCGGTCTCATGGGCCGGGTGCTCTCCGATCATCTCTACGGGATGCTCTTTCTCTTCGACCGCGCCCGTCCCCTCACCTTCTGGATGCGCGATACCCCCACCCCGCTCGACATTTTCTTCGTGGGCGAGGATCAGCGGATCCTGAACATCGCCGCCCACACCGTCCCCTTCTCCGAGCGGCTCTACCCCTCGGCCGGACCGGCGCGCTACGTGGTCGAGGCCCGCGCCGGATTCGCCGAGCGTTACGGGATCCGCCCCGGCCACCGCATCCGCTGGAACCGCCCCCGCTGAGACCATGAGGACCCGCGCCATCGGCCGGCTGCCCTGGGCCTTGCTCTTCCTGCTCGCGGCGCAGGCGGCGGCAGCGTTTTCCGAGGCGCCCTTCGTCGGCATCAACTACGGACCCTTCCACCGTCCGGGGCTCTACCCCGGCGCCCCCGAAGAGCCGACGGAAGCCGAAATCGTCGCGGACCTGCGCGCGATCGCACAAGCCGGCTTCCGCCGGGTGCGCACCTACGGGCTGGAAGGCGTGCTCTCCCGCATCGCGCCGCTTGCCGAGCGCCACGCGCCCGGGCTCCGTTTCCTGGTGGGGGTCCACGCCTGCGGGTCGGGCGGCGGGGGGACGCCCTTTTCCCCCCGCACGCGCGCCCAGCTCGCCGCCGCTGTGGCGCTGGCGCG
The DNA here is from genome assembly GCA_037481615.2 of Desulfobacterales bacterium. Taxonomy (GTDB): domain Bacteria; phylum Desulfobacterota; class Desulfobacteria; order Desulfobacterales; family SpSt-501; genus SpSt-501. The sequence goes on along the minus strand of JBBFLI020000003.1, from coordinate 31,731 downwards.
ATCGCAGAGCAACCTCGATGCGCTCGTGATCGGGAACGAATGCCTCCCCGGGGAACCGGAGGCCTGCCCCGAGCCGGTGCGCGCCGGCGAGTGGATCGCGGGCGTCGCCGCCCTGCGCCGGGAGCTCGGCGAGGCGGGACGATCGCTTCCGGTGACGGTGGCGCTTTCGATGACCGCCGCACTCGACGCGGAGCGCGCCGAGGCGGTGCGGATCGCGTCGCACGCGGATTTCCTGCTCGTGAATGTGCATCCTTTTTTTGCGCCCGTCGCCGTCGAACGCGCCGTGTTCGAGAACCTGGAAGCCTCGATCGGACGGCTGGAGGAACGCTTCCGGCGACTGGGGAAGCCCGTCTTCATCGGCGAGACCGGCTGGCCGAGCGCCGGGGCGCCGAACGGGCCGGCCCGCCCCGGGGTTGCGGCCCAGCGGCGCTTCGTCCACGACCTCTCCCGCTACGCCCGGACGCGCAAGCGGGGGGTGCTGCTGTTCGAGATGTTCGACGAGCCCTGGAAGGAGAGGGAACGGGGCGGGGTCGGCCCCCACTGGGGCCTGTTCGACGCCGAGCGGCGGCCGAAGTTCGACCTGCCGTCCTGGTAGAGGAGGCCGCAGGCGACGGCGTTCAGTGCGCCGAGGCCGCGGCGGGCTCGGTCAGGGCCGGATGCCGCAGGCAGGCGAGCCGGATGAGGGTCTCGGCCATCGCGGCGTGGGAGAACCCCTCGACCTCGGCCGCGCTCGCCATGCTGGCATCCTCGCTGATGTCCGGGTTGGGGTTGACGTCGAGGACGTAGAAGACGCCGTCCCGCAGCCGCACATCGAGCCGCCCGTAGTCCCGGCAGCCCACGGCGCGGTAGGCCACGCGGCAGACGCGCTCGAGGGCGGCGCATTCGGTCTCTCTCAAGGGGGCGGGAAGCAGGGTGCGGATCTTCTCGTAGGGGACCGATCCAGGGGTGAACTTGGCATCGTAGGTGCAGAGCCGATCGCGGACGTCGTTCAGGCTCGAAAAGTCCATCTCCGCCGGCGGCAGCATCCGGATCGTCCCGTTGCCCCAGAGGGAGACGTGGAATTCGCGCCCGTCGATGAACTCCTCGACCAGGGCGGGAATGCCCGCGCCGTCGAGCAGGGTCTCGACCCGCTCGCGCAGCTCGCCTGCATCCATGACCACCGAGTCCGAGGTCACCCAGTCGCTGCAATGGCCGACGGCGGGTTTGACGATGGCCGGGAAGCGCTCCCACTCGTGCGGGGCGGGCGGCCGGTCGAAGATCCGCCACGGCGGCGTGGGCAAGCCGTGGGCGGCGAGCAGGCTCTTGACGCGGTGCTTCTGGTAGCTCAGCGCGAGCGTGGCGGATCCCGAGCCGGTGAAGACCAGCCCGTGCTCCTCGAGGGCGCGGGCCACCATCCACTCGCTGTGCCGGATTCCCGGGATGCCCTCACACCAGTTGAAGAAAAGCGAGCCCCCCGGGTCGATCCCCCCGAGGCGCTCGGCGAACGAGCGGTCCTCCACCGGGAAATGCTCGATGCGGTAGCCCTCTTCCGCCAGGCGCGCGACGAGCCGATCCTGCGCCTCGAGGACCTCGGCCCGCTCCGCCGCGGTCCAGGCGGCATCGAGATCGAAGAGCAAAAAAACCCGCAGGTGCTTCCGTTCGAAGTTAACGTTCACCCACGAATTTCTCCCCGCCCGCCCGTTTTGTTTGCCGACCCGGAAAGGCCTTTTTTTCTTTCAGACCTTAGGGTTAACGTTGCTTTACAACCGATTTGCCATCCGTGTCAAGCAGAATTGCAACACCAGATATGGTGGTCCGAAAAGGACATCTATTCTGGCAGGGTGTGGATTCAGAAAATTAAGCGCGATGGATTCTCCGAGAGAAAAAGAGACGGGGGAGGATCGCCTGCGGCCGCCATGCCGCTACTCCGTGCGCCGGAGAATTCCGAATGCAGGGCAGCCCCCGGCCTCTCCCGGAAAGAGGCGACAATTGCTAGCTGGTAGAAATGCGGAAAACGGAAAGGGAGGGAAAGGTCGATCCGCGACTCAGTCGCGGAAGCGCCTGCGGATCGAATCGCGTTCCTGCGGCGAGAGCCGGTCCCAGCGTTGCAGCTGGTCTTCCATGCGCCGCCGTTCCTCGGGGGGGATCTGCTGCCACTGGCGGTAGCGCTGCTCGTAGCGCTCGCGCTCGCCCGGCGGCAAGCGGTTCCACTCCTCGTAGCGCCGCCGCAGCTGCTCGCGCTGGTCGGGCGGAAGCTGCTGGAACTGTCGATAGCGTTCTTCCATGCGCGGCCGCTCCTCGGGAGGAAACTGCTCGAGAAACGAGCGGGGGCGGTTCCCGCCGCGCTGCGCAAGCCACGGGCCGCCTTCGGCCGCGAGGGCGGCCCCCGGAAGGGGAGCGGGGACGGCGGGAAAAGGCCCCGCGCCGAAAACGGCCGTCGCCGCCGCGAGGGTCAACCCCGCCGTCAGCCGGAAGGCCCATGCCCGCCGCGCGCCGGGGCGCCCGGCCTCAGGCCGTTTTTTCGTCGGGCACTTCATTCCCGCGCTCTTGCCTTTCCTCCTCCGCCCCTCCCGGCACCCCGGGCAGGGCGTCGGGGAGATCGACCACGTGGACGAGCTTTTCGATCGTCTCGAGTTCCCGCAGGAGTTCGAGATGGCGGATCACCTCGAGATCCCGGGGGCTCCACTCGGCGGCGAATTCCGCTTCGCCGGGCGCCTCCGCCCGATCCGGGAGAAAGCGAACGCCCCCCACCGCGACCGCAAGGAGCACGAGGGCGGCAGCGACGGCCGGAAGCGGTCGCGGGATCCAGCCGCCGCCCCACGGCAGCCGCCACCCCCGGAAGCGGGATCGTTTCCCTTCCAGCTCCCCTCGGACCGCAGCCGAGAGAGCGTTGACCTGGGCGGGGGAGAGCGCAGGGGAGACGCCCGCGCGACGCGCCGCCGCGAAAAGCAGGCCCAGCCGTTCCCTCTCCGCACGGCAGGCCGCACACTGCCGCCAATGGGCTTCCAAAATTTCGCGGCGGGCGGGGTCGCCGGGAGGCTCCCCGGCCGCCAGCAGCAGCAACTCCTCCTCGAGGGTCGGGCAGAGCGTCTTTTTCATGAGGAACCTCCCCCGCGGGGGGCGCACCGATCCAGCAGCGACCCGAGCTGCCCGCGCAGGCTGCGCGTCGCCCGGAACAGGTGGGATTTGATGGTCCCCTCGGCCATCCCGGTCAGCTCCGCGATTTCGGAAAGGCTCATCTCCTGCAACACCTTCAGGGTGAAGACCGTCTGCTGATGCCGCGAGAGCTTTCCCACGGCGCGGCGCACCGCGCGCTCGAGCTCGCCCGCCGCGATCCGGAACACGGGGTCGGTCTCCTCCTCCGGGGCCACCGCCGACGCAAGCGGGTCGTCCCGCTCTTCGGCCTCGTCGCTTTCCCCGCCGCGCCGTCCGCCGAAGAAGACGTCGCGCCAGCGCCGCCTCCGCCTGCGGGCGTCGTGCGCGGCGTTCACCGCGATCCGGTAGAGCCAGGTGGAAAACCGCGAGCGCCCCTCGAAAGCCGGCAGGCTTCGGAAAACCTGGAGGAACACCTCCTGGACGACATCCCGGGCCTCTTCGGCGTCGAATCCGCAGAGCGGAAAGACGATCCGGTGCACCCGGTTCTGGTAGCGCCGGATCAGCTGATCGGCCGCACGCGGGTCGCCGCGGCGAACGCGGTCGACCAGATCCTCGTCCGTCTCCGGGGGGGCGGCCTCGGCGGGCTGCCGCTGCCGCGGGGCCGCCGTGGAGGGGCGTACCGGGCGGGCGGTGCCGGGGTGCGACCCGGTCATCCGGGCCTTGGGGTCGGGCGCGTTCACAGCAGGTCGATCCTACCCCGAAGGATCCGCGTTTGACAAATCCCCGTCTCCGCGGGCGTCTCTTTTCCGGAAGCCCTGTTTCCGGGACTTGCGGTCCCTCGGCACGCCCCATCCAACCGTCTTAGACGACGGCGCGGGCGGTTCGGTTTACGGGCCGTCGGGCCGCACCCAGGCCTTCACCTGCGCGCCGAGCGCCCGGAGGGCCTCGAAATCGCCCCGCACCCGGCCGACGATCAACACCGGCGCGGCCGCCCGGGGCTCGGAGCCTCGACTGGCCGGGGTCGGCCCGAAGAAGAGACAGAACCACCCGCTGGCGGCGTGGTAGGCGAGATCGCCGACTTCGAGCACCTCGACCGTCTGCCCCGGGTAGGCGCCGAAGCGCGGGCGGGTCGTGCCGTAGTACTCCTCGCCCCAGCGGGACCAGTCGCATTCGATGGGCAGCCCGGCGGCCAGGGCTCGGCCGGCGGCCGTGTCGTTGAACTCGCCGCGCAAGACGAGATTTCCGATCTCGATCCGAATGGGGGTCGGCATGGGGGCCTCCTCCTCCGGCTCACGGCTTTTCGCTGTCGCCCCCGGCGGGCGGGGTCCCGGGGGCGACGGCCTTTACATCTTTTTTCGCGATAGCGCCGGCGACGGCCGGGTGTCAAGCGGGATCCGCCCGGCCTCGGGTTGACGACCCCCTGCTTTTCCGTGAGAATGCGCGCCGCGGCGCGGGTGCCCTCCCCCCGCAAAGCCGCGAGTGCTCTGCTCGATCCGGGGCTCGATGGACCCGCACCTTCAGGACGAAATCCGCGAGGGGCTCCTTGCGGCCGGCGGCGGCCTGGTGCTCACGGCCGCATTCCCGAAAATCGGGTTCGCCGCCGCGGCCGCGATCGCCCTCGTGCCGCTGCTCTGGGCGATCCGGGAATCGGGGCCGGGCGAGGCCTTCCGCCGGGCGATGTTCTTCGGGATCGCCCACTTCGCCTCGCTCCTCTACTGGCTCGTCCCCACCATGGCCCGCTACGGGGGGCTCGCCCCGCCGCTGGCCGCCGCGGTCCTCTTCCTTTTCGCCGCGGTGCTCAGCCTGTTGTTCGTCGCCCCGACGGCGGCCGGCCTCGCCGTCGCCGTGCGGCGGCCGGCGCATCTCCTCGGGGCGCTGCCGCTCTTCTGGGCGGGGTCCGAATACCTGCGTTCGTTTCTCTTCACGGGGTTCCCCTGGGGGCTTCTCGGCACCGCCCCGATCGGCTGGCTGCCTTTCGTCCAGATCGCCGATCTCGCCGGGCCTTACGGCATCACCGCCGTGCTCGCGGCGGCGAACGCCGCCGTCTTTCTGTTGCTGCTCTCCGCCACGGGGCGGACCTGGCAGGGATCCCCCGTCAGCCGCCCGGCGGCGGCCGTCTGCGCCCTGGCCGCCGCCGGAGTCGCCGCGGCGGCCTGGGGCTACGGCGGCTGGCGCATCGCGGAAATCGACCGCCGTGCGGCCGAAGCACCCCGGCTGCGGGTCGCCCTCATCCAGGGCAACATCGCCCAGGCCTTGAAATGGGATCCGGCCTTCCAGGCCGCGACGATCGACACCTATGTCCGACTGTCGCGGGCCGCGGAGCGGCAGTCGCCCGAACTCATCGTCTGGCCGGAGTCGGCGGCCCCCTTCTATTTCCTGGCCGAAGCCCCCCCGACGCGCCGGCTGCTCGAGGGCATCGGCGACTCCCGCGCCCGCTTCCTCATCGGCGCCCCCGCCTTCGAGCTCCGCCCCGGCGGCGCCGCCGATTACTTCAACAGCGCCTTTCTCGTCGCCCCGGCGGAGGCCCGGGTGCTGGGACGCTACGACAAGGCCCATCTCGTACCCTACGGCGAGTATGTGCCCTTCAAGGAATACCTGCCGTTCCTGGGGAAAATGGTCGAGCACGTGGGCGACTTCACCCCCGGCCCCCCGGGCCGGACCCTCGCGATGGCGGGACGCACGCTCGGCATCCAGATCTGCTACGAGATCATCTTCCCCGCCCTTTCGCGGGCGCTCGTCCGAAACGGCGCCGAGCTGCTGATCACGATCACCAACGACGCCTGGTACGGCAAGAGCGCCGGCCCTTATCAGCATTTCGCCCTCGCCGTGCTCCGCGCGGTCGAGACCCGCCGGGCGCTCGCCCGGGCCGCCAACACCGGGATCAGCGCCTTCATCGACCCGGCCGGCCGCGTGCACGACGCCACCCCGCTCGAGGTCGAGGCCGTCGCCGTGCGCGAGCTTCCCCTGCTCGCCGGGGAAACGGTCTACGCCGCCACCGGGGACCTTGCGCCGGCGGCGGCGCTGGGCATCTCGATCGGGCTGTCGTTCCTCGGCCTGTGGCGCAGGCGGCGCCCGCGCAAAAAAGGACTGCCCCCCCGGCCCGATCCGTGCTATAGTCGGCGTCAAGACGCTTCACGCGGAGAAACCGCCGGAAAGGAGAACCCGACCCATGAGCTACGAAGTCAAGCAGGCCCTGCGCGAGGCCAGGTCCCGACTCGAGAAGATCCGAGGTTGTCTTTGACCTGGCCGGCCTCGAAACCCGCTTGCAGGAAATCGAAACCGAGCTCTCCCGGGAAGGCTTCTGGAACCGCCCCGAGGAGGCCAAGGGGGTGCTCAAGGAACGCACGGCCCTCAGCCAGCGCCTCGAACGCTTCCGGCGTCTCGAGTCCGAGCTACGCGACGCCGAGGAGCTCTACGAGCTCGCCGCCGCGGAGGAGGACGAGGCCACCCTCGCCGATCTCCACGCCCAGGCGGACGCCCTCTCCCGCCGCATCGAACGCTTCACCCTCGAGCTGATGCTCGACGGCGAAGACGACGCCAAGAACGCGATCGTCTCCATCAACGCCGGCGCCGGCGGCACCGAGGCCCAGGACTGGGCCGAGATGCTCTTGCGCATGTACACCCGCTGGATCGAGCGCAAGGGCTACCGCCTCGAGCTGATCGACCTGCAGCCGGGCGAGGAGGCGGGGATCAAGAGCGCCACGTTCACCGCCGCCGGGGAAAACGCCTACGGGTACCTCAAGACCGAGGTCGGGGTCCACCGCCTGGTGCGCATCTCGCCCTTCAACGCGAGCGGCAAGCGGCACACCTCCTTCGCCTCGGTCTTCGTCTACCCCGAGCTCGACAACGAGATCGTCGTCGACATCGACGAGAAGGACCTGCGCATCGACGTCTTCCGCGCCAGCGGCGCCGGCGGGCAGCACGTGAACAAGACCAGCAGCGCCGTGCGCATCACCCACCTGCCGACGGGGATCGTGGTGCAGTGCCAGCAAGAGAAGTCCCAGCACCGCAACCGGGAGCTGGCGATGAAGGTGCTGCGGGCGCGGCTCTACCAACTGGAGAAACAGAAACAGGAGGAAAAGCTGCGCGAGATCCACGAGAGCAAGGAGGAGATCGCCTGGGGCAACCAGATCCGCTCCTACATCCTGCAGCCCTACCAGATGGTGAAGGACCACCGCATCGGGCTCGAGATCGGCAACGTCAACGAGGTCCTCGACGGGGGCATCGACCCCTTCATCGAGGGCGTGCTCCTCGCGCGCGAGGCCCGGGCCTCGAAGGCGGCCTGACCCGCAGGCGATGGACCCGCGCGCGATTCTTGCCCGCACCTTTCCCCCGGGAACGCCCGCGCTGCGGATCGTGCTGCGTCACGGCGAGCAGGTGGCCGCCCGCGCGCTCGCCGCGGCCGAAAGGCTCCGGGCCCTGAACCCCGACCGCGTCTTCCTCGCGGAGGCCGCCCTCCTGCACGACATCGGGGTCGTTCTCACCGACAGCCCGGAAATCGGCTGCCACGGGCGCGCGCCCTACATCCGCCACGGGGTGCTCGGCCGCGAGATCCTCGAGCGCGAGGGCCTGCCGCGGCATGCGCTCGCCTGCGAGCGGCACGTCGGGGCGGGGATTTCCGCCGCGGAAATCCGGCGGCAGGGGCTTCCGCTGCCCGCGCGCGACATGCTGCCGGTCTCGCTCGAGGAGGAGATCCTCTGCTGGGCCGACAAGTTCTACTCCAAGACGGGGGAGGACCGCCCGGCCGAGAAATCCCTGGAAGAGGTCCTCGCCGGGTTGCGGCGCTTCGGGGAAGAGCCGGTCGCGCGATTTCTCGCCTGGCACGCACGCTTCGGGTAGGCGGCCGGGCGGCGGAAACCGCGCCCGGCCGCCCGCGTGCTCACCAGCCGCGCATCAGATAGTCGTGGATGGAATTGGCGGCGAGCCGGCCCGCCCCCATGGCGAGAATCACCGTCGCCGCCCCGGTCACGATGTCCCCGCCCGCCCAGACCCCCTTTTTCATGGTCTTGCCGGTGCAGGGGTCGGCCTCGATGTAGCCCCACTTGTTCACCTGGAGATCGGGGGTCGAGCTCGTGAGCAGCGGGTTCGCGCCCGTGCCCACGGCCACGATGCAGAGGTCGCATTCGAGGGTGAACTCGGAGCCCTTGACCGGGATCGGCCGGCGTCGGCCGGAGGCGTCGGGCTCGCCCAGCTCCATGCGGATGCACTCCATGCCGACGAGTCGGCCCTTCTCGTTGCCGAGGTAGCGCACGGGATTGGTGAGGAGGAAGAACTCGATCCCCTCCTCCTCCGCGTGGTGGGCTTCGGCGGCGCGTGCGGGCATCTCCTCCCGCGAGCGCCGGTAGACGAGCCGCACGCGGTCGGCGCCGAGGCGCAGGGCGGTGCGCGCGGCGTCCATGGCGACGTTGCCGCCGCCCAGCACGACGACGTCCTTGCCGCGCGGGATCGGGGTGTCGAACTCGGGGAAGCGGTAGGCCTTCATCAAATTGGCCCGCGTCAGGTACTCGTTCGCCGAGAGGATCCCGACCAGGTTTTCCCCCGGGATGTTCATGAACTTGGGCAGGCCCGCCCCGAGGCCGAGGAAAACGGCCTGGTAGCCTTCGGCGAAGAGCTCATCGAGCGTGACCGTGCGCCCGACGACCACGTTGCACTCCACCCGCACCCCGAGGCGCTCGAGGAAGTTCACCTCCTGGGCGACGATCTCCTTGGGCAGGCGGAACTCGGGGATCCCGTAGAGCAGCACCCCGCCCGGCTTGTGGAAGGCCTCGAAGATCGTGACCTCGTGCCCCTTCTGGACGAGGTCGCCGGCGACCGTGAGCCCGGCCGGCCCGGAGCCCACCACGGCGACCCGCTTGCCCGTGGGCGCCGCCTTCGGGGGAAGCGCCCCCGTCCCGTGGGCCCGCTCCCAGTCGGCCACGAAGCGCTCGAGGTTGCCGATCGCGACCGCCTCGCCCTTCTTCGCCAGCACGCACTTCCCCTCGCACTGGATCTCCTGCGGGCAGACCCGGCCGCAGACCGCGGGCAGGCTGTTCTGTTTCCAGACGTGGCGGATCGACGCCGTGAATTCGCCCGCCGTGATCAGGCGGATGAAGCCGGGGATGTCGATCCCCACCGGGCAGCCCTCGACGCAGCCCGGGTTCTTGCACTGCAGACAGCGCGAGGCCTCCTCCCGCGCCATCTCGGGGGTGTAGCCCAGGGGGACCTCGCGAAAGTTGCGCGCCCGCTCCTTCGGATCCTGCTCGGGCATGGGGACCCGGCCCTTCTTGGTTTTCTTCTCCTTGACCGTCGCCTCTTCAGCCATGCGATCTCCTCCCCACGGATTTCCGGTTGCGCCCCGGGAACGGTTCACTTGCGGTGCCAGGACTCTTCCATCATGCAGAATTCCTGGAAGCAGGCCTTTTCCTCTTCGCAGTAGGCCTGCAGCCGCAGCATCAGCTCGTCGAAATCGACCTGGTGGCCGTCGAATTCGGGCCCGTCGACGCAGGCGAAGCGCGTCTCGCCGCCCACCGTGACGCGGCAGCCGCCGCACATCCCCGTGCCGTCGACCATGATGGGGTTCAGGCTGACGAGGGTGGGCACGCCGTATTCCTTGGTCAGCTGGGAGACGAACTTCATCATCGGCACCGGGCCGATGGCGACGACCTGGTCGATCTTCTCGCGGTCGAGGATGTCCTTGAGGGCGTGGGTCACGAACCCCTTGCGGCCGTAAGAGCCGTCGTCGGTGCAGACGTGGAGCTCGTGGGAGGCGCGCCGCATGAAGTCCTCGAGGATGAGCAGGTCCCGGGTGCGCGCGCCGATGATCGCGATCACGTGGTTTCCGGCCTCCTTCATCGCGCGCGTGATCGGGTGCAGGACGGCGACCCCCGTGCCGCCCCCCACGCAGACCACCTTGCCGAGCTTTTCGATGTGGGTCGGCTTGCCGAGCGGGCCGATCACGTCCTGGTAGGCGTCCCCCACCCGGAGGGTCTTGAAGAGGGCGGTCGACTTGCCCACGACCTGGTAGATGACCGCGATCACGCCGCGTTCGGGGTCGGTGTAGGCCATCGTGAGCGGGATCCGTTCCCCGGTCTCGTTGGCCTTGAGGATGACGAACTGGCCGGGCTTGGCCTTGCGGGCGATGAGCGGGGCCTCGATTTCGTTGAGAATCACGGTTCCCTGGGACATCTCTTCGCGCTTGACGATCTTGAACATGATCCTCCTCCCTGGCGGGGAATGGGTGGGGTCGCAAGCAGACCGCTGACAAAAAACGCAAGAAGCCATATTTTCAAAAACGATGCGACAAATCAAGCCTTCCCCGGACCCCGTGCCGCTCTTCGACAGCCACTGCCACCTCGAAGATGCGGCCTTCGACGGCGACCGCGCGGCAGTGATCGCCCGCGCCCGGGCGGCGGGCGTGCAAGGCATCATGACCGTCGGCACGGACCCGGCTTCCTCGCGGCGGGCGGTGGCGATCGCCGCGGCCGAGCCGGGGGTCTTCGCCGCCGTGGGGATCCACCCCCACGATGCGCGCCTCGCCTCGGAGGCGGCCTTGAGGGAGCTCCGAGACCTCGCCCTTCACCCCCGGGTGCGCGCCTGGGGCGAAATCGGCCTCGACTTCCACTACCTGCGCTCGCCGCAGGACCTGCAGGAGAGATGGCTCGAGCGCCAGCTCGCGGCGGCCGCGGAGAGCGGCCTGCCCGTCATCTTCCACGAGCGCGCCAGCCAAGGCCGATTCCTCTCCATCGTGCGCCAGGCCCCGCCGCCGGCGGGGGCGGTGGTGCACTGCTTCAGCGGGACGGCCGCCGAGCTCGAGGGTTACCTGGAGCTCGGTTTCTCGATCGGCATCACCGGGATCCTCACGCTGCCCGGGCGCGGCGCGGCGCTGCGGGAACTCGTGCGGCGGATCCCGCGGGAGAGGCTTCTCGTCGAAACCGACGCCCCCTGGCTTTCCCCCGAGCCCGAGCGGAAAAGGCAGCCGCGAAACGAACCCGCCCGGGTCCGCGCGGTGCTCCTGCGGCTCGCCGCCGAGAGAAACGAGGACCCCGGGGAGCTCGCCCGACAGGTGACGGGAAACGCCTGCCGCCTCTTCGGGATCGACCGCCTTGCCGACGCGGAGCCTTTCGGCTACATTCCCCCCCTCGAGGCCCGCAAGCCCGAAACCCCCGACTCCCCCCGACGGAGCCGACCCCGATGATCGCACGCATCTTTCTCGGCCTGGCCGCACTCGCGCTCCTTTCCCTCGGGCCGGCGGCGATGCCGCCGCCGGCCGCCGCGCAAAAGGAGAAGAAAGACGACGCCCGCCCGATCGCCGTCGGCGTCGACGAGCGCAGCGGGCTCTTTCTCACCCTCTACCAGGGCGGCTGCGGCCTCGTGCGCGACCAGCGCCGCGTCAGCCTGCCGCCGGGCACGGTGGAATTCCAATTCCAGAACATCCCGGCGAAGATCCTGCCGGAGAGCGTCCGGCTCCACGCCTTGGGCGAGGCCCCCCTGCGCATCCTCGAGCAGCGCTTCGAGGCCGACCTGATCAGCCCCCAGCGTCTCCTCGAGGGCCATGTCGGCAAGCAGGTCAAGCTCTTCGTCGAAAACCAGTTCAGCGAGCGCCAGGAGGAGATTGCGGCGACGCTCCTTTCGATCGAGGGCGGCCCGGTCTTCCTGATCGACAACGAGGTCACCTACAATCACCCCGGCCGCATCATCTTCCCCAAGGTCCCCGAGGGTCTGGTCAGCCGCCCGGCGCTCGCCTTTCTCGTGGAAAACGCCACCTCCAAACCGCAACGGCTCGAGGCGGCCTACCTCGTCCGGGACCTGAGCTGGCAGGCGGACTACGTCCTCGTCCTCTCCGAGCGCGAAGACCGCGCGGAGCTCACGGGATGGGCGACGATCGAAAACGAAAGCGGGGCCTTCTACCCCGGGGCGGTCGTGACCCTCGTCGCCGGCGACGTGCGCATGCCGCAGCAGAGGGTGCGCCGCGTGCGCGAGACCGATTCCGAGCGGGTGTGGGCCTACAAGCTGGCCTACCGCCCCGGGGAGGAGACGCCCCGGGAAGAATTCGGCGAGGTCCATCTCTACCGGCTGGAGCGTCCGGCCACGATCCGGGAGGGCCGGGTGACCCAGCTGCGTTTTCTCGGCGCCGAGGGCCTCGCCGTCAAGCGCGAGTTCGTGCTCGAGTCCCCGCTGCGCTTGCGTTTCGAACGCCGCCAGGAGGGGGTTTCGCGCGAGAACGCCCAGGTCTTGATCGAGATCGAAAACCGCAAGGAGAACCGGCTCGGGATTCCGCTCCCGCGCGGCACCGTGCGCCTCTATCGGGCGGACGCCGAGGGGGCGCTCCTGTTTGCGGGCGAGAACCGCCTGGATGCGGTGCCCCGCGGCGGGACCCTGCGTTTTTCGACCGGCCGCGTCTTCGACCTCACCGCCGAACGGCGTCAGACCTTCTGGAAAAAGCTCGCCGCGGACACCTTCGAGGCGGGCTGGGAGCTCCTGCTGCGGAACGAGCGCCGGGAAGAGGTTCAGCTTCGCGTCGTCGAGTCGATCCCCGGCGACTGGACGATCCTCTCCGCCTCGCACCCGCACCAGAAGGCGACCGCCGGCCGGGCCGAATTCCGCATCGCCGTGCCGCCGGGGAAAGAGGTGAAGCTCGCCTACACGGCGAAGTACCGCAGCGAATGAACCGGCTCGGCGCCCCCCTCGCGCTCCTGCTCCTCCCGGCCCTGGCTTCCGCCGCGGCCGCCGGCGAACCCTTCCGCATGGGGGAGGCGCTGCTGTGCACGGTGGAGCGCTCGAGCGTCCCCGGCGGCGCCGGCAAGCGGCTGCTCCTGGCCGGTCTCGATTCGCCCGCCCCGAAGGCGGTCTTCGAAAACCACATCCGCGCCGCCCTGAGCCGCATCTTCGACTCGGACGAGATCCTCGTCCTGCAGCTCGTGGCCGCGGTGAGCGGCAGCGTCGACACCTTCCTGGTCGACAAGGCGGCCGGGCGCTTCGTCCACGTCTCGGCCGGGATCTTCCCGGTCGAGGTCCACGCCGCGGCGGAGACCGGCATCTGCCGCCCGGTGGATCCGGACGCGCCCTTCCCCTGAGCCGCGCCGCGCACCCCCCGCCGCCGAGGCCCCGGCCGCCCTCCCCCCGATCGCCCGCGGGGGAGCGGCCTTTTTTTTTTCGGTTCCCGGCCTCCGGGCTATTTCGCGGCGGCCTCGACCGCCTCAAGGAAGGCCTTCATCATGGCCTCGCCCTCGGCGCCGTATTTCTCGGCGATGATCTTCTTCACCTCGGGCATCGTCGCCTCACGGAAACGGGCGATCTGGTCGGGGGCGAGCGCGTTCACCTTCATGTCCTTGCTCAGTCCGGCGAGCCCCCGCTCCGAGGCCTCGATCACGCGGCTCACCCCGCGGCCGGCGACGATCGCCGAGCGCACGGCGTTGGCGAGGACCGCTTTCTCCGCGGCGCTCAGGCCGTTGAAGAAATCGGCGTTCATCACCCAGACGTAGGGGGCGAACAGGTGGCCGGTCAGGGTCAGGTATTTCTGGACCTCGTTGAACTTGGCGAAGGCGATGATCGGGATCGGGTTCATCTGCCCGTCGGCCACGCCGGTCTGGAGCGCGGTGTAGACCTCGGTCCAGGCGATGACGGCGGGCTGGCCGCCGAGGGCGCTCACGATCGCCTTGTGGGTGTCGAGCCCCATGGTGCGGATCTTGAGCCCCTTCACGTCTTCCGGCCGGGTGATGGGACGCTTGGAGTTGGTGATGTGGAAGAAGCCGCCCGAGTCGCCGAAGCCGAGCACCTTGAGTCCGGTCTTCTTTTCGATGTCCGCGGCGAGCCGCTGGCCGAAGGGGCCGTCGAAGACGGCATAGGTCGCGCTGATGTTGGGGAAGGCGAAGGGGACGTCGATCACCCCGAGCATGGGGTAGGCCGAGGCGAACCCGCCGACCGAATGGATGCCGGACTGGATCACGCCCGTCTTCACCTGGGTGACGACGTCGTTGTCCTTGCCGAGCTGGCCGTTCGGGAAGGTCTGGACTTCGATCGCGCCGTTGGTGCCGGCCTCGACCAGGCTCTTGAACACCGTCGCCATGGCGCCCGTGGCGTTGTCGAAGGGATCGTCCTTGTTGAGGTGGTGGAGCTTGATCACCTTGCCCGCCTCGGCCGGGGCCGTCAGGGCGAGACCGGCGCACAGCAGGCCGGCCAGCAGGACCGCGAGTCCTCGTTTCATGGGTCATCCTCCTTGGTTGGCGGGTTGCCGTGGGGTGGTGAAAGCGGCGGCCGAAGGCGCCGCGTCGTGAGTCCGTCCGCCCCCTCCCTCCCTTCCCCTCCCCCTACCGCCCGAGCAGCAACCGGGGCATGAACAGCGTGAAGCTCGGCCAGAAGGCGACCAGGAACAGGGCTCCGACCTCAAGCAGGATGAAGGGCCAGAGCTCGCGGGCGATCGCCTCCAGGCGCTCCCCGGTGATCGAGCAGATCACGAAGAGGCAGGCGCCGACGGGGGGCGTCATCAGCGAGATGTTGAGCGCGAGCACGATCATGACGCCCGCGTGCACCGGGTCCATCCCGATCGCCTGGGTGAGGGGCCCGAGCACGGGGGCGAGGATGATCAGCGCCGCGTTGATGTCCATGAACATGCCGATCACGAGCAGCAGGCTGAGGATCAGCGCGATCACCACCTGCGGGTTGCGCGAGATCGAAAGAAAGAGCTTGGCGAGGCTCTGGGGGATCTGCAGGAAGGTCATCCACCAGCTCAGGATCGAGGCCGAGGCGATGATCAGGAAAACGACCCCCGTGATCAACGAGGTCCGCACCAGCGTCTGGTAGACCGCCTGAACCGAGAGGCTGCGGAAGACGAAGACCCCCAGGAAAAAGGCGTAGAAAACGGCGACCGCCGCGGCCTCGGTGGGGGTGACGACCCCGAGGAGGATCCCCCCCAGGATGATCGCCGGCATCAATAGCGCAAGGAAGCTTTCGCGCAGGCTCTTCAGCAGCCGCCGCAGCGAAAAGCGCTCCCCGCTCACGGGGAGGCCTTTTCGGCGGCCCACGGCGGCGATGTAGAGCATGCAGACGAGGCAGATCAGCAGCCCGGGCAGGATGCCGGCCGCGAACATCCCGGCGATCGAAACCCCCATGAGCGAGCCGTAGATGATCATCAGGTTCGAGGGCGGGATGGTGGGCCCGATGATCGAGCCGGCCACGGTCACCGCGCAGGAAAAGGGGCGCGAGTAGCCCTGGCGCACCATGGCCGGGACGAGCGTGTTGCCGAAGGCGGCGGTGTCCGAGACGGCGGCCCCCGTCATCCCGGCGAAGATCACCGAGGCCACCATGTTCGTGTGCGCCAGCCCCCCGCGCCAGTGGCCGACCAGGGCGTCGGCGAAGCCCACGATGCGGGTCGTGATGCCGGTGCGGTTCATGATCTCGCCCGCCATGATGAAGAAGGGCATGGCCAAGAAGGTGAAGAGGTCGAGCCCCTCGAAGAAGCGCTTGGGCGCCATGGCGAGGAAGTTGTGCCCGCCGACCTGCAAGAGCCCCGCGACCCCGGCCACGCCGAGCACGTAGCCGATCGGAAGGCCGAGGAGCATGAGCCCGAAGAAGAGGAGCGCCACCAGGCTCATGCGGCCTTCCACCCCGCCGCATCTTCCCCGCGGTCGCGGAGCAGGGTCACGAGGATCTGCAGCGCCGTGAGCGCCCCGCAAGCCGGGACCGAGGCGAAGGGGACGACCATCGTCATGCCGAAGATCGTCGCGTATTGGGTCGCACCGGCCGCCGCCATGCCGACCCCGTAGACCGCAAGGAACACAAAGAAGGCGAACCCCACGAGGTCGAGCGCGAAGCGCAGGACCCGCCCGGCGCGGGCCGGCAAGGCGTTCTGCACGAACCGGAGGCCGACGTGCTCGCGGCGGTAGGCCCCGACGGGGACGGCGAGCAGGGCGGCCCAGATCATGAGATAGCGCGAGAGCTCCTCGCCCCAGGTCAGGCCGAGATGGAGGAGGTAGCGCTGCAGGACCTCGAAGCCGATGACGAGCACGAGCGCCGCCATGAGCAAGGCGCAGAGGCACTCGATCCCGCGGTTCAACGCGGCCCCGAAGGCCTCCACGCGCCGCAGCAGCCTCTCCATCCGAGACGGCCTCCCGAACCCCTTCCCCCCGCAGGCGAAACCCGCGTCGTCTGCCCCCCGTTGACTCCGCTTGCGGGAAATGGTTTCTTCTGCGCGATGTGTCCCCAAATGTCAATCGCCGCCGCGGCGTGTGCCGAGCGCCCATGACCCCCTTCCGCCTCGCCTGCCCGGCCTGCGCGCGGACTTACCGCATCGAGGACGGCCACTTCTCCTGCCCGCGGCGCGACAGCGGGGGCGAGCACCTGCTGCGGCGGGTCGGTCTGGCCGGCGAGGCGGCCGCGGAGGCGCTGCTCACCGGCTGGGAGCGCCGCTCGGAGGGAAGCTTCGCCCGGCTCGGAGCGCTGCTCTCCGCCCGGCAGCTCGCCGGCGAGGCGGGATACCGGGTAATCCACGACCGGCTGCATGACCCCCTCGAGCGTCTCGAGGGGGCGGGCTTCCGCCCCACCCCGCTCCGCGAGCAGCCCGCGCTCGCCGCCGCGCTCGGCCGAAGCGGCCCCTTGTGGGTCAAGGACGAGACGGGCAACGCCGCCGGCTCGCACAAGGGGCGCCACCTCTTCGGGACCCTGCTCTACCTCGAGGCGCTCGCTTGCCGGAAGGGGGCGCGGGGCAAGCCCGAGCTCGCCATCTACAGCTGCGGCAACGCCGCGCTCGCCGCCGCGGCGGTCGCCCGGGCGGGCGGCTACCGGCTGCACGCCTTCGTGCCCTCCGAGGTCGACCCCCGCGTCGAGGCGCAACTCGAGGAGCGCGGTGCGCAGGTCGAGCGCATCGCCCGCTCGCGGACGGGCGCGGGCGACCCCTGCTACCTCGCCTTCCGCGAGGCGCTCGAGCGCCACGGCTTTCTTCCCTTCGCCTGCGCCGGAAACGACAACTGGTCGAACATCGAGGGCGGCTCGACCCTCGGCTGGGAGATCGTCCTTGCGCTTCGCGAGCATGCGGCCGAGGTGGGCCACATCGTCCTCCAGGTGGGCGGCGCGGCCTTTGCGCGCGCGGTCGCCCAGGCCCTCGAGGAGGCCCTCGCCTTAGGGCTCCTCGCACGCCTGCCGAAGATCCACGCCTGCCAGCCCGAGGGGGGTTTCCCCTTCGTGCGCGCCTGGGTGCTCACGCTCGCGGAAATCGCCTCGCGCAGCAGGGCGCCGCTCGGGCTCGTCTACGACCGCCGCCTCCCGCCCGCCCGAGCCCTCGGCGGTCTCGCCGCCTTTCTGCGCGCCGAGGCGGGCGGGATGAACGCCCCGATCGAGGCCGCCGCGCGCGGCTTCGAGGGGCCCGCGGTCCAGCAGGTCC
The DNA here is from genome assembly GCA_037481615.2 of Desulfobacterales bacterium. Taxonomy (GTDB): domain Bacteria; phylum Desulfobacterota; class Desulfobacteria; order Desulfobacterales; family SpSt-501; genus SpSt-501. The sequence goes on along the minus strand of JBBFLI020000003.1, from coordinate 14,303 downwards.
TGCGGGCGATCGCCCGAGCACCCCGGCGGGTGTTCTGGCCCTGGGACGGGGAGCCCCCGCGAAGCCTCGCCCACGGCATCCTGGACGATCTCCCGTACGACGGCTTCGAGCTGCTTCGCGCCCTGCTGCGCTCCGGGGGGCGGGCCGTGATCCTCGCCGAGGAGCGCATCCGCTCCGCCTGGGAGGCGGCCCGCCGAGCGACCGGCATCCCCGTCTGCCCCACCGGCGCCGCGGGGCTGGCCGGCTTGATGGAACTCGAGGCGCAGGGTCTCGTCGACCCGGGGGAGGCCGCCCTCGTCGTCTTCACCGGCCGCGACCCCGGCGTCGAAGACCCGCAGAAAGGAACCCGGACCCCATGACGTCCCCGCAGCTGATCACCGGCCCGACCTATGCCGAAATGCTCGAGCCCGCGCGGATCGACCCTGTCGTCCGCCGCCGCGCGCTCGCGGCCGCCCGGCAGGACCCCCTCGACCCCATCAACCTCTTCAACATCTCCTGGAAGGACGCGGACGGGCGCATCCGCCACGAGGTCCTGCCCCCCGGCCTGACCGGGGTCGACTGCCCGATCGTCGTCCTCTACGGCCGGGACTTCCCCACGGGAAGCCACAAGGTCGGCGCCACCTACAGCGTGCTGATCGAAAAGGCGATCACCGGCGAGGTGGACCCCGCGCGCCACACCCTCGTGTGGCCCTCGACCGGCAATTACGGCATCGGGGGGGCCTGGGTGGGCTGCCGCATGCGCTTCGACTCGGTGGTCATCCTGCCGCGGGAGATGAGCCGCGAGCGCTTCGAGCTCATCCGCGGCTACGGGGCGCGCCTCGAGCTCACCCCCGGCTGCGAGAGCAACGTGAAGGAGATCTACGACAAGTGCCACGAACTGCGCCGGGCCGACCCGGAACGCATCCGCATCCTGAACCAGTTCGAAGAGTTCGCGAACTACCGCTTCCACTACTTCGTGACCGGGAACACGATCATCGAACTCGCCGGGAGGCTCGCCGGCGAGGGGGTGGGGCGGGGCGTGGTCTCGGCCTTCGTCTCGGCCATGGGCTCGGCGGGGACGATCGCGGCCGGGGACCGCCTCAAGCAGCAGTGGCCGGGACGCCACCGCATCGTGGGGCTCGAGCCGATCCAGTGCCCGACCCTCTTCGCCAACGGCTACGGGGGCCACGACATCCAGGGGATCGGCGACAAGCACGTGACCTGGATCCACCACGTCGCCAACCTCGACGCCCTGATGTGCATCGACGACCTCGAGTGCAAGCTGGGGCTGCAGGCGCTCACCGAGGAGCCGGGGCGGGAGGCGCTCTGCCGCAGCTTCGGCGTCCCCGAGGAGGCGGCCCGCCGGCTCTCCGGGATCTTCGGCATCTCCGGGGTGTGCAACGTGCTCGGGGCGATCAAGACCGCGCGCTTCTACGGCCTGGGCCGCGACGACCTCGTCGTCACGATCCTCACCGATGCGATCGACCGCTACCGCTCGGTCATGGCCTCGCTGAGCGACTGCTTCGGCCCGATGGACCGCGCGGCGGCCGAAAAACGCATCGAGGGCATCTTCCACCGCCAGAAGCTCGACTGGATTCAGGAAGGGACCCGGGGGAACCGCGAGCGCTGGCACAACCTCAAGTACTTCACCTGGGTCGAACAGCAGGGAAAGACCGTGGCGGAGCTGGAGGCCCAGCGGCGGCCCGAATACTGGGAGGAGCAGCAGGCCGAGGTCGCGCGCATCGACCGGCTGATCACCGCCTGCCGCGCCGCCGGCGCGCCGGAAGGAGGAGCGAGATGAACCTGGCCGAGCGGGTGCTCGCGCATGCCCAGGCCGCGGCGGCAGAGACCGCCGCCCTGCTCGCCGAGCTCGTGCGCATCCCCTCGCCCACGGGCGGGGAGGGGGAGGTGGCGGCGTGCCTGCGCCGCCGGATGGAGGAAGCGGGGTTCGACGAGGTGCGCTTCGACGGGCTGGGAAACGTGATCGGCCGCATCGGCCGGGGCCGGCGCCTGCTCGCCTTCGACGGCCACCTCGACACCGTCGGCGTGGGCAACCCCGGGAACTGGAGCTTCGACCCCTACGGCGGGGAAATCCGCGACGGCCACGTCTGCGGCCGCGGGGCGGCCGATCAGAAGGGCGGCGTCGCCGCCATGGTGGCCGCCGGCCGGATTCTCCGGGAGATCGGCTTCGCGCGCGACCTGAGCGTCGTCTTCGTCGGCAGCGTCATGGAAGAGGACTGCGACGGGCTGTGCTGGAAGTACCTGATCGAGGAGGAGGGGCTGCGGCCCGAGGCCGTGGTCAGCACCGAACCGACCGACGGCGGACTCTACCGCGGCCAGCGGGGGCGGATGGAGATCGAGGTCGGCTTCCGCGGCATCTCGGCGCACGGCTCCGCTCCGGAGCGGGGGAAGAACGCGGTCTACGCCGCCGCCCGGGCCTGCCTGGCGATCGAGGCGCTGAACGGCCGGCTGCGCACGGACGATTTCCTGGGCAAGGGCACGGTCACCGTGACCCGCTTCCTCTCCGACGGCCCCTCGCTCTGCGCGGTCCCCGACGCGGCCCGTCTCCACCTCGACCGCCGGTTGACCGCCGGGGAGACCCGCGAGTCGGCCGTCGCCGAGATCGAGGCCCTCGTCGCCGGCGAGGACGCCCACGTGCGGGTGCTCGACTACCTCGAGTCCTCCTGGACGGGGCGGCGCTATGGGATGCCGAAATACTACCCGACCTGGAGCTGGCCCGAGAACCACCCGGCCGTCGCCTGCGGGGCGGCCGTGCACCGCGAGCTGTTCGGGGCGCCGCCGCGGCTGGGCAAGTGGACCTTTTCGACCAACGGGGTCACGATCTCCGGCGTCTACGGCATCCCCACCGTCGGCTACGGGCCGGGCGCCGAGGCCATGGCCCACGCCCCGGACGAAAAGATCCCCATCGCCGATTTGGTCCGCGCCGCGGCCTTCTACGCCCTCTACGCCCTGCGGTTCTAGAGCGGCCCCCGGAGAAAGGAGACGCCATGGAATCCTTCGACCGCCTGCTCGCGGAGATCGAAACGCCCACCGGGCGGGCCGCCGGCCGTGATTTTCTGCTCACCTGGGAGAAGAGCGAGGCCGAGATCCGCCGGATTGTCGCCGTCGCCCGGGCCCTGCGGCGGCTTCGCCGCGACAACCGCTCGCTGCGCTGCTTCGACTCCGGGCTCGCCGTGAGCCTGTTCCGCGACCAGTCGACGCGCACGCGTTTTTCCTTCGCCTCCGCGGCGAACCTCCTCGGCCTGGCCGTCGTCGACTTCGACGAGGGGCGCTCGCAGATCGCCCACGGCGAAACCGTGCGCGAGACCGCGAACATGATCGGCTTTTTCACCGAGTTCATCGGCATCCGCGACGACATCTTCCTCGGGGCCGGCCACCGCTTCATGGAGGAGGTCGCCGCCGCGCTCGAGGAGGGCCACCGCGAGGGGGTCCTCGAACAGCGCCCCGGGGTGATCAACCTGCAGAGCGACATCGACCACCCCACGCAGAGCCTGGCCGATCTGATGCACCTGGCGGGCCACTTCGGCTCCCTCGAGGCCCTGCGCGGAAAGAAGCTCGCCGTGACCTGGGCCTACTCCCCGAGCTACGGGAAACCCCTTTCCGTGCCCCAGGGCGTGATCGGACTGATGACGCGCTTCGGGATGGAGGTCGTGCTCGCCCACCCCGAGGGCTATCGCCTCATCCCCGAAGTGGTCGACCGGGCCGGCGCCTTCGCCCGCGAAAGCGGGGGGAGCTTCCGCGTCGTCTCCTCCATGGAGGAGGCTTTCGCGGAGGCCGATGCGGTCTACCCCAAGAGCTGGGCCCCCTATCACGTGATGGAGCGGCGCACGGCGCTGCTCCGGGCCGCAGACACCGCCGGCCTGAAAGAACTCGAGCGCGAATGCCTCGCCGAAAACGCGCGCCACCGCCACTGGGAGTGCACCGCGGAAATGATGCGTCGCACGAAGAACGGCGGCGCCCTCTACCTGCATTGCCTGCCCGCGGACATCTCGGGGGTCTCCTGCGCGGCGGGCGAGGTCGAGGCCGCGGTCTTCGAGCGCTACCGCATCCCCACTTATCTACAGGCTGGCTGGAAGCCCTATGTCATCGCCGCCGTGATGATGACCTCCCGCTTCCCCGAGCCGGCCGGCGTGCTCGCGGCCCTCCGCCGCGGGGCCGGGCCCCGGGTCGGCCTTTAGACGGCGAGCGCCTCCCCTCCGCCGCGGGGCCGCGGGCCCCGGCCGCCCTCGCCGCCGGGGCCCGTCTCACGGGGCGAGCAGGTGCGCGACCGCCTGCTCGAGGCCGTCCAGGGTGAGCTCGAACATGGGAAAGAAGGCGCGGATCGCCCCGATCGTGCGCGTGTAGGCCCAGGTGCCCGCCGGCCGGGGGTTCAGCCAGGCGCGGTGCCGGAAGGTCTCGGCCAGGAACTCCAGGCAGGCGATCGAAGGCTTGCCGCTTCGCTCCTCGAGCGCGATCGCGCCGTCGGTCGCGTAGAGCTCCCAGGGCGCCATGCTCGCATCCCCCACGACGATCAGGCGGGTCGCCGGGTCGAGGCGGGCGAAGTCCGCGATCGGCTGCGGCTTGCGCAGCCGCGCCGGGTCCTCCCAGAGGGTCGCATAGATCGTGTTGTGGAAGAAGTAGGTCTTGAGATCCCTGAACTGGGAGCGGGCGTAATCGAAGAGCGTCTGGACGACGGGGATGTAGGGGTCCATGGACCAGCCGCCGTTGTCGATCGCGAGAATCACCTGCAGCCGGTCGCGGAGCGCGCGCGCGAAGACGATCTCGATCTCGCCCGCGTTGCGCACCGTCCGCCGGATCGTCGCCGCGACGTCCACCCGGTCGCAAGGCCCGGCGGGGACGAGGTGCCGCAGCCGCTTGAGGGCCTCGCCGACGAGCGCCGGGGTGAGCGTCCCCTCCCGGGAATAATCCCGGTAGCGACGCTCCAGGGCGACGCGCACGGCGGAGCGGTTGCGGGAGACGCCGCCGACCCGCATCCCGCCGGGATGCACGCCCGCGTGGCCGAAGGGGGAGGTCCCCCGCGTCCCGATCCAGCGGCTGCCGCCGTGGTGGGCTTCGGTCTGCTCCCGGAGGCGCTGCCGAAAGAGCTCGAGGAGCGCATCCGGCGAGAGGCCCGAGAGGCTCTCGCGCTCGAGCCCGAGCGCGCGCGCGATCTCCCCCTCGTCCCTCAGCCACGATTCGAGGAGCGCGCGCGCGAGCGCGTCGATCTCCAGGCCGTGCGGCTCGGGGAGTTCGGCCCCGCGGAAGGTGTGGGCGAAGACCTGGTCGAAGCGGTCGAACCAGCGCTCGCTCTTCACGAGGATGCTCCGCGCCGCGCTGTAGAAATCCTCGAGCGAGGAGACCAGCCCCGCCGCGAGCGCCCGGTGGAGCGTCAGAAAGGCGGTCGGGCTGACGGGGATCCCCGCCTCCCGCAGCCGGTAGAAGAAGGAGATGAACACCCAGCCCCCCGCGCGGCGCCCGCTGCCGGCCCCTCAGGGCCGCCGGCCGCCGGTCGCCTCGCGCGCGCGCAGGAAATCCTGGCTCTTCTTGAAGAGCACCCCGAGGTAGGGCGGCTCGCCGCGTTCGAGGTCCCGCGGGCGGAAGTCGGGGTCCGCCTGCAGCGCGCGGATCCAGTTCAGGAGCTCGCGGGTCGCGGGCCGCTTCTCGATCCCCTCGATGCGGCGCAGGCGGTAGAAAGCCGCGACCGCCTGCTCGAGGAGCCGGTGGTCGAGATCCGGGAAGTGCACGGCGACGATGCGCCGCATCATCTCGGGGTCGGGAAAGGCGATGTGGTGGAAGTTGCAGCGGCCGAGGAAGGGGTCCGAGAGGTCCTTCTTCGCGTTGCTCGTGATCAGGATCACCGGCCGGTGGCGCGCGCGGATCGTCCGGTCGATCTCGATGATGTCGAAGGACATCTGGTCGAGGACGTCGAGCATGTCGTCCTGGAAATCGGTGTCGGCCTTGTCGATCTCGTCGATCAGCAGCACGGTGCGCCGCTCGGCGGTGAAGGCCTGGCCGATCTTGCCCATGCGGATGTAGTCCTCGATGCGGCTCACGTCGCGCCGCGAATCGCCGAAGCGGCTGTCGTTCAGCCGGGTCAGGGTGTCGTACTGGTAGAGGGCGTCGACGAGCTTCATGCTCGACTTCACGTTGAGGACGATGAGCGGCATCTCGAGCGCCTCGGCGATCGCGTGGGCGAGCATCGTCTTGCCCGTCCCCGGCTCGCCTTTGAGGAGCAGCGGCATCTCGAGGGCGATCGAAACGTTCACGATGCGCGCGAGTTCCTCGTCGATCACGTAGCGCGACGCACCCCGGAACCGGACCCCGGACCCGTTCATGCGGACCCCTCCCCGGTCGGCCCCCCCGCGCCCTCCATCCCGCGGATGCGCTTGGAGAGGTCGCGCGTGAGCTCGAGCCCCCTCCAGGCGAGCTCGCGGGGCAGCGTCCCCATGCCGCAGGCGGGGGTGACGAGCGACTGGGCGAGGACCCGCGCGGCGGAAACGCCCAGGGCGCGCACCCGGCCGACCTGATCCCGGAAGCGCGCCGCCAGGGTGTCGACCGTTTCGCGCGCGAGGTCCTCCGGGTGGAGGGTCGGCACGACGCCCCAGGCGATCACCCCCCCGCGGGCGAGGAAGCGGCGGATCGAGTCGGCGTAGATTACGAAACGGTCGAAAAAGGAGTAGGCGTCGAAACTGACGATGTCGGCCTCGGAGTCGAGCACGAGCGTCCAGTCGGCATTGGCGCAGATGTGCACGCCGGCAAGCCCCCCCTCCCGGTGGACGGCCGCGATCACGGCGGCGAGTCCCTGGACGATCTCCTCGCGCGCGAGGCCGATATGCTGGGAAGAGCCGAAGGCCGTGATCGCCGGATCGTCGAAAAAGAGCAGCACCCGGGGGGCGAGCGCGGAGAGCCGTCGCACCTGCCAGCGCGCCCGGAGCGCGAGCAACTGCAGCAGGGCTTCGCGCAGGGAGGGGTCGTAGAAGATCGGCCGGCCGCGGCCGTCCGTGAAGCTCGTGCCGAAGGTCACCGGCCCGATGATCTGCCCCTTCACGGCGGTGGGGGGCTTCGTCCAGCAAGAGGCCCGGCGTTCGAGCTCGAAGAAGCCGCCCGCCGACTCCGGCCGAAGGGCGAAGCGCGAGCCCTCGAGGTCCCGGCCGCCCTCCTCGATGTCCAGCACCTCGGCGTAGAAGGACTCGAGCTCGCCGGGAAACCCCTCCGCCTCGGTATCGATGAAGACGCGCCCCCCGGCCTCGCGCAGCCCCGGCAGGCCGGCCGCGAACTGCTGCGTGATCATCTCCCCGGGAAGCCGCGGCAGCTGCACCCAGAGCGGGATCTCGGGGGTGAAGCGCTCCACCCACTCGGCCGCCTCGCGGTAATCGGTGAGGGGCAGGCTTCCGATCAGGCAGGGAAGCGCGTGGCCTTCGAAACGGGGAGACTCCATCTTCGCCTTCGCCGAAAGAGAGGGGGCGGCGGGGGCGGACGCTCTCGCGCGACCCCGCGCCTCAGGATCCTCATAGGGGATTCCCGGAACGCTGTCAAACGCGTGCACCCCGGGGGAAAGCGGTTTTTGCCGCGAATTGACAGGGTTTCGGGGGGGTGCTAAGGAGGTTCAGCGGTCGTCAGTCGCATGGGGGGGCGGCCGGAAAAGAGGTGCGGCGATGGCCGACATCATCTCCCTCGACGACAAGCTCGAGTCCAGCCGCGAAAAGAAGGCGGGCTTGCGGCGGCGGCAGAAGGCGCTTGCCGTGCGGCGGGCGATGCAGTGCACGGGCTGCGCGCACAAGTGCGAGAAATGCGGCGCGCAGGTCGAACCCCGCCCGGCGACGGCACCCGGGCGCCGGCTGCCCTACCGTTTCTGCGAGGCCTGCGAAGAAGAGTACACCGACTACCTCGAACGGCTCCAGGGACGCGGCGACCCGGACTGCTACTGGCACAACGAGGCCTGGCTCGACACCTGGCGCAAGTGGATCGACTACCAGGGCAGCCTCGACCGTTATCTCAAATCCCGGGAATTCGTCCGGCTGCTTCGGGAGTTCGAGCCGCCCGGACCGGAGGTTTAGGAGGCTCCATGTTCGGAATCGGCATGCCCGAGTTGATTATCATCCTGGTGATCATCCTGATCATCTTCGGCGCCGGAAAACTCCCCGAGATCGGCTCCGGGATCGGCAAGGCGATCCGCAATTTCAAGGGCGCGACCGAGGAAGACGAGAAGGGGAAGAAACCCGCGGAAAAGATCGACGAATCCAAGAAATCCTGAGGCGGAAACCCGGCCTTCCAGGCCCGCCATCGGGGTTCCGCGTCGAAGGGGCGGCGGGGCGGCGTCCCGGCCGCCCCTTCGGGTCTGGCAGAGACCGCCATGAACGTGATTCGCGAGGCGGCCGTGATCGGCGCCGGCACCATGGGCCACGGGCTGGCGCTCGTCTTCGCCCGAAACGGCCTTCCGACCCGCCTTGCCGACCTCGACGACTCCGTCCTGGAGACGGCCAAGCGCCGCATCGCCGCAGCCCTCGAAACCCTCGTCACGGAAGGGATGGCCGCCCCGGAGGAGATCCCCGCCGTCCTCTCCCGCATCCGCACGACGACGCGGCTCGAGGAGGCGTGCGCCGGGGCCGATTTCGTCCTCGAGGCCGTGGTCGAGCAGGCGGAGGTGAAACGCGCCCTCTTCGCCGATCTCGACCGGCTCGCCCCCCCGCAGGCGATCCTCGCGAGCAACACCTCGCACCTCGACCTCTTTTCCTTCGTCGAAACCGGCCGCCCCAGGAAGGTCCTGATCACCCACTGGTTTTCCCCGCCGCACCTCATCCCGCTCGTCGAGGTCGTGGGCGGCCCGCAGACTTCCCCGGAGACGATCGCGGCCGTCCGCCGGCTGCTCTGCGACCTGGGCAAGAAACCGGTCGTGCTGCGCCGGTTCCTCCCGGGATTTCTCGCCAACCGCCTGCAGGCCGCCCTCACCCAGGAGGCGCTCTTTCTGCTGGAAAACGGCTACGCCACGGCGGAGGAGCTCGACGAGGCGGTCAAGCAGAGCTTCGCCCTGCGCACCCCCTTTCTCGGGGTCATCCAGCGGCTCGACTTCGCCGGGCTCGACCTCCAGCAGGCGATCCTGAGGAACCGCCGCTACAGCCCGCCCGCGCCGATCGAGCGCGCGGCGGCGATCGAAGCCCTGGTCGCCCGGGGGAGGCTGGGGGTGAAAGCGGGAGGCGGCTTCTACGACTACGGCGGCAGAACCCCCGAGGAGGTCTTCCGGGAGCGCGACCGCCGGCTGATCCGACTGCTCCGGCTCCTCGAAGAGACGGGTCCGATCTGAGGGGAATCAAAACTCCGCGAAGCGTCCCTGCCGCGGCGCGTGCTCTTCGGGGGCGGGCTCGCGCTCGATCCTCTCCACGCGGCGGAACCCGCGCGGCAACATCCGCCCGCGCCGGCCGCGCTCCCCGCGGTAGGCGTCGAGCGCCGCCGGGTCGAGGCGCAGGGCGCGCCTGCCGGCATGGAGCCGCAGCGCCTCGCCGGGCCGGAAGGCGACGAGGTGGGCGAGCCGCTCCTCGCCGGAGGTGAGCCGGGCGCGCGGAATGTGGATGATCTTGTTGCCCTTGCCGCGGGCGAGAACGGGAAGCTCCCGCGCGGCCAGGATGAGCAGCAGGCCCGCATCGGTCACCGCGGCGAGCAGCCCCTCCTCGGGGTTTTCGAGAACCGCCGCCGGCAGGGCGCTGGCGCCTTCCGGGAGCTTCAGGACCGCCCGCCCCTTCTGGTTCCGCGCGAGCAACTCGGAAAAGGCGGCGACGAAGCCGTAGCCGAAGTCGCTCGCCAGCACGAGGCGCGTCTCCTCCCCGCCGATCGCCACCGAGACGAAGCGCGCGCCCGCCGGGAGCGGAAAGCGCGCCGCGAGCGGCTCGCCGAAGCCGCGGGCCGAGGGCAGACGGCGGGCCTCGAGGCTGTAGGTGCGGCCGGCGGAATCCAGAAAGAGGACCGGCTGGTTCGAGCGGCCGCGGGCCGCGGCGAGAAAGGCGTCCCCCGGCTTGAAGGCGAGGCCCGCGGGATCGAGCTCGTGGCCCTTCGCCGCGCGCACCCAGCCGTTCACCGAGAGCACCACGGTCACCGGCTCGGCGGGGGCGAGGTCCTGCTCGCGCAGCGCCTGCGCCTCCGGGCGCTCGACGATGCGCGTGCGGCGGGAGTCCCCGTGGGCGGATGCGTCCTCGCGCAGTTCCTGCTGCAGGAGCGACTTCAGCCGCCGCTCCGAGGACAGGGTCGCCGCGATCGTGCGCGCCTCCGCCTCGAGCTCGGCCTTCTCCTTCTTGAGGCGCAGCTCCTCGAGGCGCGCGAGCTGCCGCAGCCGGATCTGGAGAATGGCCTCCGCCTGCGCCTCGCTCAGGCCGAAGCGCCGCATGAGCTCGGAGCGCGGCTCCTCGCTCCCGCGGATGATGCGGATCACCTCGTCCAGGTGCGCGAAGACGACGAGGAGCCCCTCGAGGAGGTGCAGCCGCTCGGCGATCCGCTCGCGGCGGTATTGCAGCCGTCGGACGACGGTCTCTTTGCGGAACTCGAGCCACTGCCGCAGCAGCTCGGGCAGCCCGAGCGTCTGGGGCCGGCGGTTCAGGCCGATCACCGTGAAGTTCAGGCGGCAGCTCTTCTCGAGGTCGGTCGTGGCGAGCAGATGCCCCATGAGCGCCTCGCGGTCGACGCGGTTCGAGCGCGGAACGATCCGCAGGCGCACGGGCTCCTCGTGGTCGGATTCGTCGCGCACGTCGGCGACCATGGGGAGCTTCTTCGCCGTCATCTGGGCGGCGATCTGCTCGATCACCCGGCCGGTCGAGACCTGGTAGGGAAGCGCCGTCACGACGATATCGCCGTTTTCGAACTCGTAGGCCGCCCGCAGGCGGATCGTCCCCTGGCCGCTGCGGTAGGCTTCGAGCAGTTCATGGCGGGGGGTGATGACCTCGGCGCCCGTCGGGAAGTCGGGGCCCTGGATGAAACGGCAGAGCTCCTCCACCCCCGCCCCGGGATGGTCGAGCAGGTGAATGCAGGCCTCGACCACCTCCCGCAGGTTGTGGGGCGGGATGTCGGTCGTCATCCCGACGGCGATGCCGGCGGCGCCGTTCAGGAGCACGTTGGGCAGCCGCGCCGGGAGGCTCGCCGGCTCGCGCAGGGTGCCGTCGAAGTTGGGAACCCACGCCGTCGTCCCCATCTCGAGCTCGCGCAGAAGCACATCGGCATAGGGCGACAGCCGCGCCTCCGTGTAGCGCATGGCGGCGAAATCCTTGGGGTTGTCGACCGAGCCCCAGTTGCCCTGGCCCTCGATCAGGGGATAGCGCGTGGTGAAGGGCTGGGCGAGCAGCACCATCGCCTCGTAGCAGGCGCTGTCCCCGTGGGGGTGATACTTGCCGAGCACATCGCCCACGGTGCGGGCGGATTTCTTGGGCTTCGCCGCCGCGCGCAGTCCGAGCTCGCTCATGGCGTAGACGATGCGGCGCTGCACGGGTTTCAGGCCGTCGCCGAGGAAGGGCAACGCCCGGTCCATGACGACGTACATCGCGTAGTTCAGGTAGGCCGGACGCACGAACTCGACGAGCGGCAGGCGCTCGACGGCCGGGCGGGGGGCGGCGGGTTTCGATCGTGCCATCGCGCACATTCTCCGGAAACGCTAGAGGAGGTCGGCCGCAGCCCGGTCCCCCTCCTCCTCGAGCCACTGCTTGCGGTCCTTCACGCGCCGCTTGGAAAGCAGAAGATCCATGACCTCCTCGCCGCGGGCGCGGTCGGGCAGCGTGAGCTGGACCAGCCGCCGCGTCTCCGGGTGCATGGTCGTCTCCCGCAGCTGCAGGGGGTTCATCTCGCCCAGCCCCTTGAAACGCTGAACCTGGATTTTGCCGCCGCCGGCCTCCGCCCGGAGGTGTTCGATCACCGCCTGTTTTTCCCGCTCGTCCACGGCGTAGAACACCCGGCTTCCCTGGTCGATCCGGTAGAGGGGCGGCAGAGCGACGTGGACGCGGCCGGCCTCGACGAGCGGCCGGAAATGCTTGAGGAAGAGCCCGCACAGGAGGGTGGCGATGTGCAGCCCGTCGGAGTCGGCGTCGGCCAGGATGATCACCTTGCCGTAGCGCAGGCCCGAGAAGTCGGAGGAGTGGGGATCCACCCCGACCGCCACCGCGATGTCGTGGATCTCGCGCGAGCCGAGGATCGCCTCGGGGTCCTCTTCCCAGGCGTTCAGGATCTTGCCGCGAAGCGGCAGCACGGCCTGGAAACGCTTGTCCCGCGCCTGCTTGGCGGACCCCCCCGCGGAGTCGCCCTCGACGAGGAAGAGCTCGGTCTGCTCGAGGTCTTGGGAGATGCAGTCGGTCAGCTTCCCCGGAAGCGCCGGCCCGGCCCCCGCGCGGCGGCGTACAACCCGCGCCGCCTCCTTGAGCCGCCGCCGCGCGTTCTCGACGGCCATCTCGCAGAGACGCTGGGCCACGGCCGGTTCCTGGTTCAGAAAGCGCGCGAAGGCGTCCTGGACGACGCTCGCGATGAAGGCCGTGCACTCCCGGGTCGCCAGCCGCTCCTTGGTCTGGCCGGTGAACTGCAAGTCGCTCAGCCGCGCCGAGAGCACATAGGCGGCGCGCTCCCAGAGATCCTCGGCCGCAAGCCTCACGCCGCGGGGGACCCAGCCGCGGAACTCGCCGATGTCCCGCAGGGCGGCGAGCAGCCCCTGGCGGAACCCGAGGACATGCGTGCCGCCGAGCGGGGTCGGGATCAGGTTCGCGTAGCTCTCGGCGATGCCCTCGCCCCCCTCGGGAAGCCAGAGGACGGCCCAGCTCACCGCTTCCCCCTCCCCTTCGGCCTGGCCGGTGAAGGGCTCCTCGGGCAGCCGCACGAGGTCCCGCACGCTCTCGAGGAGATAGTCCCGCAGGCCGTCCTCGTAGTACCAGGTGTCGGTCTGACCGCTCGCCTCATCGAAGAAGGAGACCTGCAGGCGGGGGCAGAGGACCGCCTTGGCCCGCAACGTGTGCCGCAACCGGCCGACCGAGAAACGCGCCGTCTCGAAATAGGCGGGGTCGGGCCAGAAGCGCACCGTGGTCCCGGTCTCGCCGCGGGCGGCCTTGCCCGCTTCCTTCAGGGGGGAAAGGGGCTCCCCGCCCTCGAAGGCCATGCGGTAGATGCGCCCGCCGCGGCGGACCTCGACCTCGAGGCGCCGCGAAAGGGCGTTCACGACCGAAACCCCCACCCCGTGAAGCCCCCCCGAGAAGCGGTAGTTCTTGCCGTCGAACTTCGCCCCCGCGTGCAGCCGGGTGAGAATCACCTCGACGCCGGAGACCTTTTCCTCGGGATGGATGTCGACCGGCATGCCGCGGCCGTCATCCTTCACCTGCAGCGAGCCGTCGCGGAAAAGGGCGACCTCGATCCGGCGGGCGAAGCCGGCGATCGCCTCGTCCACGGCATTGTCGATCACCTCGTGGGCGAGGTGATTGGGCCGCGTCGTGTCGGTGTACATGCCCGGCCGCCGCCTCACGGGGTCGAGTCCCCGCAAGACCTCGAGATCGGCTGCGTTGTAGTCCGAAAGACCGTTGCCCATCGACCTCATCCGCAAAAAAATCTCTTCGCCCCTCACAACCGGTTGCGGTCCCGATGGACCACCTATGCCAGCCCTGGTGGGAACAGCGTATCAGAAATGCGGCGTCATGCCAACGGCGGCGGGATTTTCGAGGAAATCCTCCGGGGAGGCAAACCCTTGGGCGGCCGCAGACTCCCGCCGCACAGGCCTCCGCGCCCCTGCTTCCCGGCGGCGGAGCTGCGAGCCACGTTGAGGTTCAGAAGGGGATGTCGTCGTCCCCCGGCGGAAGCGGTTCGTGCGCCGGCCCGGCGGCGGATCCGCGGGGGGAAGGGGGGGCGGCGCCGTTGGCTTTTCCGGGCTGGCCTTCCCGGCCTCCCAGGAACTGCACATCGCTCGCCACGATCTCGGTGCTGTAGCGCTTGACGCCGTCCTTGTCCTCGTAGGAGCGGGTCTGCAGCCGGCCCTCCACATAAACCTGCCGCCCCTTGGCGAGGTATTCGGCGCAGCGCTCGCCCAGCTTGTCCCAGGCGACGACCCGGTGCCACTCGGTGCGCTCCTTCTTCTCGCCGGTGTTCTTGTCCCGCCACTCCTCGGAGGTGGCCACGCTGAAGCGTACGACGGCCGAGCCGTTCGGGGTGTAGCGGACTTCGGGGTCGTTTCCGAGGCGCCCGACGAGGATCACCTTGTTGATGCCGGCCATGGCAAGCCCTCCTGGTCGAACCGGTGGACCGCCCCCCCCACGGGGTGCGGCGCGGGGATGGCAAAAGCGGTCCCTTCCTTTCACGAAAAGAGGTCCGAGTCAACCGGCGGC
>JBBFLI020000002.1:0-166585 GCA_037481615.2 Desulfobacterales bacterium | reverse complement strand
GGCGGCGCGCGGCGCCGCCGGAGCGGCTTCGCGCAGGAAGCGGCCGGTGTGGGAGCCGGGCGCGGCGGCGATCGCCTCCGGGGGGCCCTCGGCCACGATGCGGCCGCCGGCCTCCCCGCCCTCGGGCCCGAGGTCGATCACCCAGTCGGCGGCGCGGATCACCCCCCGGTGGTGTTCGACGACGAGCACGGTGTGCCCGGCATCGACGAGACGCTGCAGGCAGGCGAGCAGCAGGCGCACGTCCTCCGGGTGCAACCCGGTTGTGGGCTCGTCGAAGAGAAAGAGCGTCGGCCGCGCCTCCTCCCCGCTCTCCGGGAGGTGGCGGGCGAGTTTCAGGCGCTGGGCCTCCCCCCCGGAGAGGGTGTTCAGGGGCTGGCCGAGCCGGAGGTAGCCGAGGCCGACCGCGGAGAGCGGCGCAAGCGGCCGGCAGACCGCGGGCTCCTCGCGGAAGAAGGCGAGCGCCTCGTCCACGGTCATCTCGAGGATCTCGCCCACGGTGCGGTCCCGCAGGCGCACGGCCAGCACCTCGGGGCGGAAGCGCCGGCCGCCGCAGTCCGGGCAGGGCAGGCGGACGTCGGAGAGAAACTGCATCTCCACCATTTCGAAGCCCTCGCCGCGGCAGGTCTCGCAGCGGCCTCCGGGGACGTTGAACGAGAAGTGCGCCGGGCCGAAGCCCGCGCGCCGGGCGTCCTCGGTCGCGGCGAACAGCCGTCGCACCGCGTCGAAGGCCCGGGTGTAGGTGAGGGCGTTGGCGCGCGGGGTGCGGCCGATCGGCCGCTGGTCGACCAGGCGCACCGCCTGGATCGCCTCGACCCCTTCCAGCCCGTGATGGCGGCCCGGCCGCTCGCCCGCTTCGCCCAGGGCGCGCTGCACGGCGGGGTGGAGAACGCCCTCGAGCAGCGTCGATTTGCCCGACCCCGAAACCCCGGTGAGGCAGGTGAAGCAGCCCACGGGGATGCGGACGTCGATCCCCTTCAGGTTGTGCTCGGCCGCACCCCGCACGACCAGCCAGCGGGGGCCGGGGGGACGCCGACGGGCCGGCTGCGGCAGCGTCCGCCGGCCCGTCAGGTACTGTCCGGTCAGGGTGTCCCCGATCCCCGCCGCGGGCCCGAAGTACTGGATCTCGCCGCCCTGCGCCCCGGCGCGCGGACCGAGGTCGAGGATCCAGTCGCTCTCGGCGATGATCTGCGGGTCGTGCTCGACCACGACCACCGTGTTGGGGAGATCCCGCAGCCGTTTCAGGATGCCGATCAGGCGGCCCACATCGCGGGGATGCAGCCCGATGCTCGGCTCGTCGAGCACGTAGAGGGTGTTGACGAGGGAGGACCCCAGGGCCGCGGTCAGGGCCACGCGCTGGACCTCCCCGCCCGAGAGGGTCCGCGACTGGCGGTCGAGGGTGAGGTAGCCCAGCCCGACCTCGCACAGGATGGAAAGGCGGCGCAGGATCTCGTCGAGGATGCGGCGGGCGGCCTCGTCGGCGGCCGGGATCTCGAGGCGCTCGAAGAACGCGGCCGCCTCGTCGATGGGCAGGGCGTAGATCTCGGCGATCGTCCGGCCGCCCAGGCGGTAGAGCAGGCTCTCCTCGCGGAAGCGCGACCCCCGGCAGTCCGGGCAGAGATCGTAGGCGCGGTAGCGCGAAAGGAGCACGCGCACGTGCATCTTGTAGGCGCGGCTCTCCAGCCAGCGGAAGTAACCGCGGATCCCGTAGTAGTCTTCGGTCCCCTCCACGATCGCCCGACGGTGCTCCTCGCGAAGCGAGGCGAAAGGCGTCTCGAGGGGGATGCCCTCGCGTCGGCAGAAGCGTTCCAGATCGGCGTATTCCGGCTTGCCTTCCCGCCGCCCCCCGAACGGGCGGATCGCGCCCTGGGCGAGCGAGCGTTCCGGGTCGGGGATGATCAGGTCGAGATCGATGCCGATCGTGCGGCCGAAGCCGCGGCAGGTCGGGCAGGCGCCGAGCGGGCTGTTGAAGGAGAAGAGGTTCGGCTGGCTCGCCGGGTAGGCGATGCCGCAGGCGGCGCACTCCAGGCGGCTGCTGAAGTCCTCCCGCCCGCCGCCGGCGACCCACAGGGAGAGGCGGCCCGCCCCGAAGCGGAAGGCGAGCTCGACCGAGTCGAGGATGCGGCGGCGCTCCCCGGGTTGGAAGGCGAGGCGGTCGGCGAGGACGTCGAGGGCCGTTTCGCCGGCCTCCGGGGGGAGCTCCGTGAGCGGCAGGACCCGGCCGTCCCGGACGGCGCGGTCGAAGCCGGCGGCGGCGAGCATCTCGTGCAGCTCCGCCGGCGAGGCCCCGTTCCGCGGGTACGGGAAGGAGATCAGCACGGGCGTGCCCGCGGGCAGCCCCTGCAGCCGACGCCAGACGTGCTCGGGGGTCTCGGGCTCGACCGGCCGCCCGCAGGCGCGGCAGTGGAGCCGGCCGCGCCGTGCGAAGAGGAGCTTGACGGAGTCGGTGATTTCCGTCATCGTCCCCACGGTGGAGCGGGAGGTGCGCACGGGTTCCTTGCGATCGATCGCGATCGCGGGCGGGATCCCCTCGATGCGGTCGGCCTGGGGGCGGTCCATGCGCTCGAGGAACTGGCGCGCGTAGGGCGAAAACGTCTCGACGTAGCGGCGCTGGCCCTCGGCGTAGAGGGTGTCGAAGGCGAGGGACGACTTGCCCGACCCGCTGACCCCGGTCACGGCGATCAGCCGGTGCAGGGGCAGATCGAGGTCCAGGTTCTTGAGGTTGTGCTGCCGGGCGCCCCGGATGACGACGGCGTTCGGTGTCATGGCGAGGGCAAACATAAGCCGCGGCCGCCGGCTTGGCAAACGACCCCCGCACGCCGGACGGCCCCGGGGAAACGAGCGATGCGCACGGCGCCCATCGATTCCGCCTTCTTCGTCGAAAACCGCCGGCGGCTCGCCGCGGAGCTCGCGCCGAACTCGCTGGCGGTGATCCACTCGAACGACCGGATGCCCACGAGCGGCGACGGCGTTTACCCCTTCCGGCAGCAGGCCGACCTGCTGTATCTCTGCGGCATCGATCAGGAGGAGACGACGCTCGTCGTCTTCCCCGCGGCCCGCGAGGCGAAGCACCGCGAAGTGCTCTTCGTGCGGCCCCCCGACGAGCGCGTGACGCTCTGGGAAGGGGCCCCGCTTTCCTTCGCCGAGGCGCGCCGGCGCTCGGGGGTGGAAACGGTCTACCCCGCCCCCGAGTTCGAAGACGTCTTTCGGCAGCTCGCGCTCGAGGCGGAGCGCATCTACCTGAACGCCAACGAGCACCCCCGCGCTGCGAGCCCCGTCGAAACGCGCGATGCGCGTTTCGCGCGCCGCTGCCGCCGGCAGTACCCCCTGCACCGCTACGAGCGCCTCGCCCCGCTCCTGCGGCGGCTGCGTTCCGTAAAATCCGCGGCCGAAATCGAGCTCATCCGGCAGGCGGCGGAGATCACCGGGGCCGCCTTCCGCCGCCTGCTCGGGTTCATCCGCCCCGGAGTCTGGGAGTACGAGATCGAGGCCGAGATCGTGCACGAGTTCCTGCGCCGGCGCTCCCGGGGCCCCGCCTTCGAGACGATCGTCGCCTCGGGGGAAAACGCCTGCGTCCTGCACTACGTGAGAAACGACCGCTGCTGCCGCGAGGGGGATCTCGTGCTGCTCGATTTCGGCGCCGAGTATGCCCATTACGCGGGGGACCTCTCGCGCACCGTGCCCGTGAGCGGCCGCTTCAGCCCGCGCCAGCGACAGGTCTACGAGGCCGTGCTGCGCATCCAGAAGGGGGCGATCGCCCTCCTGCGGCCGGGGAACACCTGGGCGGCCTACCAGGAGGAGGTGCGCCGCCTCGTGGAGGAGGAACTCGTGCGCCTGGGCCTGGTCACGGCCGAGGCCCTCGGCGATCAGCCCGCCGACCGGCCCCTCTACAAGAAATGGTTTCCCCACGGCGTCTCGCACGGCCTCGGCCTCGATGTCCACGACGCCGTCGACCCCGCGGCTCCTTTCGAGGCCGGGATGGTC
Source organism: Desulfobacterales bacterium (assembly GCA_037481615.2). Classification (GTDB taxonomy): domain Bacteria; phylum Desulfobacterota; class Desulfobacteria; order Desulfobacterales; family SpSt-501; genus SpSt-501. The sequence continues at coordinate 162,604 of JBBFLI020000002.1, read as the reverse complement.
GTCACCTGCGAGCCGGGACTGTACCTGCGGGAGGAAGGCATCGGCGTGCGGATCGAAAACGACATCTGGATCACGCCGGGAGGGCCGGTCGACCTCACCGGGGGGATTCCGCGCGAGGCGGAGGAGATCGAGTCCCTGATGGCCGGCGCCGCCCGCGACCGCCGCTGAGGCCGGCGAAGGAGGCCGAAACCGTGGCCGGCCGTCTCGTGCTCGTGGGTGCGGGGCATGCCCATCTCGCCGTGCTCAGGCATCTCGAGGACTTCACCTCCCGCGGCGTCCGCGTGACGGTGGTCGGCCCGGCGGCCGAGCACTACTACTCCGGGATGGGGCCGGGGCTGCTCGCCGGCACCTACCGGCCGGAGGAGACGCGCTTTCCCGTGCGCGACATGGCGCTCCGCCGCGGGGCGGAATTCCGCGCGGACCGGGTTGTCGGCGTGGAGCCCGATGCCCGCCGGCTGAAGCTGGCCGGCGGCGGCACCCTTCCCTACGACGCCGTCTCCTTCAACGTCGGCAGCCTCGTCCCCGTCGCCCCCGATCTGGCCGGCCACGGCGCGCTCTTTCCCGTCAAACCGATCGAGAACCTGATCGCCGCGCGGCGGGCGATCGAAGCGCGGCTGGCGGCGGGGGAGACGGCGGTTGCGGTCGCCGGCGGCGGCCCGGCCGGGCTGGAGATCGCCTGTGCGGTGCGGGCGCTCGCGCGGCGCGCCGGGCGGGAGGCGGCCGTCGCGCTCGCGGCCGGCGGCGGGCTGCTGCCGGGGTTCCCCGCGCGGCTGCAGCGCGCGGCGCGGGCGGCGCTCGCCGCCCGGCGGATCCGGCTGCTCGAGGGCGAACGGCTGCTCGCCGCGCGGGGGGAAGAGGCGGTGCTCGCCTCCGGCGGGCGGATTTCCTGCGCGGTGCTCCTGCTGGCGGTCGGGGTGCGGCCCCCGCCGCTCTTCGGCGATTCCGGGCTGCCGACGGACGCCGAAGGGGCCCTGTGCGTGAACCGCTTCCTGCAGTCGCCTTCCCACCCCGAGATCTTCGGCGGCGGGGACTGCATCCATTTCAGCCCCCGCCCGCTCTCCCGGGTGGGCGTGTATGCGGTGCGGCAGAATCCCGTTCTCCTCGCCAACCTGCGGGCGTTCTTTTTCGGCGGGGAGCCGGTCGCCTTCCGCCCGCAGCGGCATTTTCTTCTCGCCTTCAACTTGGGCGACGGCCGCGCGCTCGTCCACTGGCGGGGGCTGGTCTTCGGCGGCCGGGCGGCCTTCCGGCTCAAGGACCGCCTGGATCGCGGCTTTCTGCGGCGCTTCCGGGATTGAGTGGAACGGCGGCGGCCTGCGCGGACGGCAGGCTCCGGATGTGCAGATCGCGCTGCGGGAAGGGGATTTCGATTCCCGCCTTGCGGAACTCGTCGAAGATCGCGAAGTAGAGCGCGCTCTTCAACACCCCCTCGGCCACGCGGCGCACGTCGATCCAGACGAGCAGCCGGAAGACGAGCGCGCTGTCGGCGAACTCGGTGAAGAGCACGCGCGGGGGCTGATCCCGCGAGACGAGCGGCTCGCGGCGGGCCACCTCGAGGAGGATCCGTTCGACCCGGCGCGGGTCGGACCCGTAGGCCACCCCCACGTTCAGGCCGACCCAGACCATCGGCGAGGAGAGCGAGTAGTTGACGATCGTGTTCGAGAGCAGGCTCGAATTGGGCGTGAGGTACTCCACGTTCGCCCGGGTGCGCAGGCGCGTGGCGAGAAGCGAGATGTCGACGACCTCCCCCAGGGTCCCGCCCACCTCGATCCAGTCCCCGCGGCGCACCTTGCCCCCGAAGAGGACGATGAAGCCCGCGATGAAGTTGGCGGCGAGATTCTGCAGCCCGAGGCCGATGCCGATCCCGATCGCGCCGGCGAAAACGAGGATCAGCCGCAGGTCGACCCCCACGCTGTCGAGCGCGATGAGGGTGCCGGCGCCGATCGTGGCATAGCGCACCAGCGCGTTCAGGGCGAAGCCCGTCCCGGGGTGGAGCCTGAGGACGGGGTAGACCTTGTAGTCGAGAAACGCCTGGAGGAGCCGCGCCCCGAGAACGAAGAAGTAGACGATCAGCGCCGCCTTGACGAGAATCCAGACGGAGATCGGCGCCCCCCCGATCACGACGATCGGGAAGGAGAGGATCCGTGCGGCGAGGTCGAGCAGCCCGAGGAGGTTGAGGGCGATGCCGGCGGTCGCGATCCCCGCCGCGTAGAGGAGCAGCGCCCGGAGCGAGCGCACGAGGACCTGGGCCCCCTCGTCGCCTGCGGGGACTTTCTCCGCCCAGCGCTGCAGGGCGATGCGCAGCGCATGGTAGACGCCGGTGAGCAGGGCGAGCGCGGCCACCGTGAACCAGACCTTGACGAGCAGCACCCGTCCGGCCTCGCGGAAGCCGAAGCACCACAGCAGCGCGAGCAGGAAGGACAATCCGACCAGGGGATAGAAGAAGCGGTCGAGCAGCCGGAGGTAGGTGCGGTAGCTCGCGTAGGGCAGATCCGGCAGGAAGGAGAGCAGCGCCCGTTTCTGCAGCATCAGCAGCAGAAACAGGAAGACGAAGGCCACGGAGACGGCGAAGCGGATGAAGGCGACCACGTCCGCGCGGAAGCGGAAGGCCTCCGCGGCCCACGTGAAGGCGATCGCCAGGAACAGGCCGAGCAGCAGCGGGCGCGCGGTGCGGAAGACGCGCCGCCCGTGGGCGGCCGTGGTGGGAAAGAGCCCCGAGGTCAGAAGCTCCCGCAACAGCGCGATGACGAGCGAGGCCGCCGACCAGAGGCCGAGCAGCTCCCCGGCGAGGGCGAACCAGGCGGCGCGGTAGATGACGACGGCGGTGATCGCCCGGTAGAGCGCAAGCAGCAGCAGCGGGATCGCCGCGGCGACCACCACCCGCAGGGCGGCGAGGAAATAAGGGTAGAACGGCTCGGGGATGCGCGTCCGCTCCGGGCTCAGGGCGGAGGCGACGCCGCGCATGACGCGGTTGCGCCCGAAGACGCTGTAGAGGACGGCCGCCAGGAAGACGAGCACGAGAAGCGAACCGGCGATCCCCAGGGTGCGGCCCTCGGCCCGGGCCTTCTCCAAGAACTCCGGCAGGCGCAGCGGCAGCTCGAAGAACCAGCGCGAGAGGTAATGGAGGGTCTCGAAATCCCAGCCGAGGGGCGTCCAGCGGGAGAGCACGAGCACCTGCCGGCGCAGCTCGGCGCCCACCTGCTCGGCCTCCTTGCGCAGCACGTCGTCCATGTCCCGGGCGATGGAGATCACGGGCGCATCGGCCGCTTTTTCTTCGTTGGCCCCCGCCGACTCCCCCGCGGAGGCGAAGGCGGGCGCGCCGGCCAGGAAGATCAGCCCGAGCAGCAGGGCCGCCCCGTACGCGGCCCGGCCGCCCCGGCTGCACGAGAGGAAGGGGAAGGTCGTGCTCATGTCCCCGGATCCTATTCGGGTTTTCGCGAAACCGCAAACCCCGGCCGACCGCCCGCCGGGGCCCCGCGGCGGTAGAAGAGGGCCATGCCGCAGGCGATGAGCCCCATCCCGGCGAGATGAAAGCCCTGGAGGCGCTCGCCGAGCAGCCCCACCGAGAGCAGGGCCGCGAAGACGGGGATCAGGTTGATGAAGAGCCCGGCGCGGCTGGGCCCGAGGCGGTCGACGCCGCGGTTCCAGCAGAAATAGGCGACGATCGAGGGGAACAGGGCCACGTAGAGGACGCTCAGGGCGACGCGTCCGTCGATCGCCGGGAAGCCCCGGAACGCGCACTCCACCAGAAAGGCGGGCAGGAGGGCGGCCGCGCCGAGAAAGAACGTGGCGGCAAGCAGGCTCAAGGGGTGGATCGGCGGGCGGCGCCGGAGCAGGGTCGAGTAGAGCGCGTAAAGGACGACCGCGACCGCCATCAGGAGGTCGCCCGGGACGACATCGAGCTCCTGGAGCCGCGCCGCATCGCCGCGCAGCACGATGGCGGCCGCTCCGGCGACGCAGAGCAGCACGCCCGCGAGCTGGAGGCGGGAGACGGTTTCGCGGTGGAAGAGCAGGCCGAGGAGCACGATCACCGCCGGCATGCTCGTCTGGATGAGGGCGCCGTTGATCGCCGTCGTGGTGTGCACGGCGGCGTAGAGCAGCGTGTTGAAGCCCGCGATCCCGAGGAGCGCCAGCAGCAGCAGCCGCTTCCAGCCGCGACGGATCTCGCGCCGGTCCTGCGCGGCCTGCCGCAGGGCGAGCGGCAGGATCACGAGGGTGGCGAGCGTCCAGCGGAAGAAGGCGAAGGCGACCGGGGCGATGAGGTCGGCCACGCCGCGGGCGAGCACGATGTTTCCGGCCCAGCAGAGCGGGGCGACCGCGAGCACGAGGTAGGGGGCGAGCCCGGGGCCGCGGGCGGATGCGGGGCTCATGGGGCCGGGGCGAGGAGGATCCGCGCGTCGGCGACGACGCAGCGCTCGGGGGTGCAGAAGACCGGGTTCAGGTCGATCGAGTCGATGCGCTCCGCATTCTCCACCACCAGGCGGGAGAACGCGAGCAGCACGGCGGTGAGCTTCGGCAGGTTGACCGCCGGGCAGCCGCGGAATCCCGTGAGCAGACGCGCGCCCCGCAGGCAGCAGACCATGGAGGCGACGTCGCGCTCGTGAAGCGGGGCGAGACGGGTCACGACGTCGCGGTAGATCTCGACCGCCGTTCCCCCCAGACCGAGGAGGATCACGGGCCCGAACTGCCAGTCGATCTTCGCCCCGACGATGAGCTCGAGCCCGGAGAGCCGCTCGGCGATCAGCGCCCCGGTGAAACCCTCGAGGCGCGAAAGGCGCGCCCAGGCCGCGGCCAGCCCCGCCGGGTCGGCGACCGCCGTTTCCACCCCGCCCACGTCGCTCTTGTGCAGAATGGCCGGCGAGACCACCTTGGCGACCACGGGGTAACCGAGGCGGCGCGCGGCCTCCTCGGCCTCCTCCAGGCGGCGCGCGAACCCGTGGCGTACGACGGGCACGCCGGCCGCCGCGAGAATCCGCATCGCCTCCGGCTCGAGCACGGCGCCGCGCGCGCGCGCCCGCTCCCAGAGGTTCGCCGGATCGTCCTTCAACACGGCCGGCACCTCCGCATCGCCTCCACCATGAAGGCCGCGCCGTCCACCGAGGAGGCGACCGGGATGCGGTTCAGCTCGAAGCCTTCGATCAGGATGCGGTATTTTTCCACGTGCGGCACATAGGCCACGAGCGGTTTCCCGCTCTGGCGGTGGGACTCGCTCAGCCGGGCGCCCAGGTCGGCGCTGATCCCCGGCGAGTAGGGCAGAAGCAGCAGGAGGATGCAGTCCACCTCGGGCGACTTCCCCAGGGCGGCCAGGGCGGCGAGGAAATCCTCGTCGGTCGAGCTGCCCGTGAGGTCGACGGGGTTTGCGAGGGAGGCGATCGGGCGCACGTTGGCGGAGAGGCCCTCGCGGATCTCGGCCTGCAGCGCTTCCGACAGGGGCGGGACCTCGAGGCCGAGCCCGCTCAGGACGTCCGTGGCGAGCGCCCCGTGGCCCCCGCTCACCGTGACCACCCCGACCCGCCCCTCGATCGCGCGCGGGTAGTGGCTGAGCGATTCGCAGAAGCAGGTGAGTTCGAACTCGTCGTGCGCCTCCGCGACGCCGAACTGGGCGAGCGCATCGGAGAAGACGCGGTGATCGCCGGCGAGCGAGGCCGTGTGGCTGCCGACCGCCCGCCGGCCGGCGTCGGTCTTCCCGGCCTTGAGCACGACCACGGGCTTGCCCGCGGCCCGGGCCTCCTCGACGAACGCCCGGCCCTCGTTGCGGCCGAAGCCTTCGACGTAGAAGGCGATCACGCGCGTCTCGGGGTCGGCCGCGAAGTAGCGCAACAGGTCGATCTCGCGTACGAGGGCCTTGTTGCCGATGCTCACGGCGAGCGAGAGGCCGAGCCCCTGGGCGCTGAACTTGACCATCTGGTCGACGAGCACGCCCCCGCTCTGGCTGACGAAGCCGACTCCCCCCGGGTCGGGCCGCACCAGGCGCTCGCCGGGCAGGAAGAAGGTGTCGAAGCGCCCCGGGGCGTAGACGCCGAGGCAGTTGGGGCCGATGAAGGGAAAACGCGCCTCGCGCGCCATGTCAGCGATGCGCTCCTGGAGGTCGCCGCGGCCGCTTTCGGCGAAGCCCCCGGAGACGATCACCGCGCCGCCCACGCCGCGGCGGATGCACTGGGCGATGCATTCGGGCACGGCCTCGGCGCGGACGGCGATCACCGCGAGATCGGGGGGCTCGGGGACCTCCTCGAAGCTCGGGTAGACGGGATCGCGCAGGTAGCGTCCCCCCCGGGGGTTCACGGCGTCGACGGGGACCGGGTAGCGCAGCCGGATCTTGTTGTAGATCACGTTCGCCGGGTGGCGGTCGTTGGTGAGGGAGACCCCGGCGACGGCGATGCGGCGCGGTCTCAGGAGCGGTCGGAAATCGAAAGCCTCCATCGTCTCCGGTCTCCTCCCCGGGCCGGGAGGGAAGCCTCAGCGGGCCGGGACGAGCCGCAAAAGGCGGTCGCCCCCTGCACGCCCGGGGCCGTAGGCGTCGGTATCCGAGGTGAGCGCATAGATCGACCCGTCGGGAGCGCAGGCCACATCCCGGAGCCTGCCGAAACGGCCGACCAGGAGGTGTTCCTGGCCCACCGGCCGCGGCCCCTCGAGTTTGAGGCGGACCAGCCGCCGACCGACGAGCGTGGCGAAGAGAAAGTCGCCTTTCCATTGCGGAAAGGCGGGGCCCCGAACGAAAGTGCATCCCGCGGGGGCCAGCGCGGGGGTGTACTCGACGAGCGGGGCGAGGGTCCCCTCGCGCCGCTCGCGGTGGTGGACGAGCGGCCAGCCGTAATTGCCGCCGGCGACCACGAGATTGACCTCGTCCCCCCCGCCCGGGGCGTCGTTCCAGGAGGGACCGTGTTCCGTCTGGAAGATCCAGCCCGTTTCGGGGTGCACGGCCATGCCCTGGCTGTTGCGGTTGCCGTAGGTGAAGATTTCGGGGCGGGCCCCGCTTCGCCCGACGAAGGGGTTGTCCTCCGGGATCGATCCGTCCCCGTTCAGCCGCAGGGTCTTTCCGTTCAGGTCGCGGAGGTCCTGGGCGCGTCGGCCCTCGCCGCGCTCGCCGAGGGTGATGTAGAGCCTGCCGTCGTGTCCGAAACGGAGGCGGCAGCCGAAGTGCTTCGGCTGCTCCCCTCCGGGGGCTCCGGGGAAGACGAGCTTCATGTCCCGCAGGCCGCCCTCTCCCTCCTCGAAGGAGGCGACCTGCGTTCTCATCCCCTCCGGCCCCTGCGCCGTGTAGGCGAGAAAAAGGCGGCGGGTGCGGGGGTGGTCGGGATGCGGGGTGAGGTCGAGCAGGCCCCCCTGGCCGCGGTAGGCGACCGCAGGCACGCCGGCAAGGGGTTGGGGCTCGAGGCGGCCGTCGCGGAACACCCGCAGCCTTCCCGGCCGCTCGGTGATGAGTATCCGCCCGTCCGGCAGGGGAACGACGGCCCACGGGCTCTCCAGGCCCTCGGCCAGCACCTCCACCCGGAAGGACCCCTCGGAGGAGGGAAGCGGCGGCGGCTCCTCCGGGGCCAGGCGGGCCCGGGCCCAGGCGATGAGATCGTAAGCCTGGGCGGCGGGGCAAGAAAGCAGGAGCAGGCACGCCGCCCCCCGGAGCGCCTTCAGGAAACGATCCACCGCAAGTCCCTCTCCGCCGGAAAAGTCGTCCCTTCCTTTTAGCACGGTTGCCGGAAAGCCCGCAAATGACGGCCGGCACCCCGCCGCGCCGGGGGGGTGGCGTCGCCCGACGGGCTGTTCTATGATGCCTCTCCGGAGGAAAGAGGTGACCGCCCCTGCATCGTTCTGCCATCCCCCCCGGCGGGGGGATGCCTTGCACCGCCGCCTCGAGCGGCTGCGGCGGACCTTGCCGCAGCTGCTCGAGGCGCTCGACCCGGCGCTCGGCGCCGAGCTCGACCCCTGGTGCCGGGCGATCGACCGTCGGCTTCTCGCCCGCTTCGACCCCCGGTTCCCGCTGGTCGCGGCCATCTGCGGCGGGGGCTCGGCCGGCAAGTCGACGCTCTTCAATGCGCTCGCCGGCGGGAGCTTTTCGCCCGTCGGCGCCCGCGCCGGGATGAACCGCCGCGTGCTCTTCGCCGTCCCGCCCCCGTTCGCCGCCACCCGGGGCTTTCTCGAAGCCCTGGGCGAGCCCTTCGGGGCGTCCCCCCGGCCGCTTGCCTCCCCGGAAGAACTGTTCGAGCCGGGCGACCCGCGTTTCGTCCACTCCGCCCCGGGCGCCCCTCCCGTCATCCTGATCGACACCCCCGACTTCGACACCGGCGGCCGGGGCGAATACGTGAACCGTCCGGCCGCCCAGGCGGCCCTCGAGGCCGCCGACCTGCTGATCTACCTCTTCACCAACGCGACCTACGCGAACCGCGACAACACCGAATTCATCGCCCGCATGCTGACCGGAATCGGCCGCCGCCGCTGTCTGCTCGTCTACCGTTGCTACGCGAGTTACACGGCGGCGGAGGTCGAGGAGCACGCGCAAACGGTGGCCCGGAACCTCTATGGGGAGGATTTCGGCCCCTGGATCGCAGGGCGCTTCCGCCTCGACGAGGACAACCGCGTGGCCGAAGGGCGGCGCCCCCCCCGGGTCTTGGCGCTCGACGACGGCGGGCCGGGGCTTGCGGAAACGCTCCTCCGGATCGACGCCGGTGCCTTGCGCCGCGAGATCCACGCCGCCACTCTCGCCGACGTGGAGCGGCAGGCGGCGGATTTCACGGCCCGGGCGCGGGCGGAGCTCGAGCGGCTCGAGGGCTACCGCGAGGCCCTCCTGCAGGCCCAGGGGCGGGCGATCCGCCGTGCGCTCGCGCATTTTCCCATGGAGACCGTCGTGCGGCGCTTCGCCGCCGTCTGGGCGGCGGGCGACCCCCCGGCGGTGAAATTCATGCGCCGCGCGGGGGCGGTCGTCGAATTCCCCTTTCGCGCGGTCCTGGGGCTGTTCAAGGGCGGCGGACGCAGGGCCTCCGCCGCAGGGGACGCACCGGACCCGGAACAGGCCTATGCCCGGCGTCTCGAGGAAGATCTCGCGGCGGCCGTGACCGGTCTCCACCAGGAGATCCTCCAGCCGCTTCTCCCGATCGCGGCGGAGGGGGGGGGCGGGAGCGCCGCCAGGATCGCCGTGCCGGCCGCGATGCGGCCCGCGCTCGACGATTTTTCCCGCAAGCCTTTCCGGGAGATGCTCGCCGCGGTGCTCGCGCGGCGCGAGGAGATCGGCGGGGTGGGGCCGGAAACCGAGGGCCGCCTCGAGGGGATCGCCCGCCATTTCCGTGCGCGCATGGGCCTCCGGGAAAAGACCCTGCAGACCTTCTGGGCCTCCCTGAACGTCCTGCCGGCCGCCGCCGCGGTGACCTGGGTGCTCACGACCGGCGACGCCGTCGGGGGGGCCACGCTCAAGGTGAAGCTCGCGGGGCTCTTCGGGGCGAAGGACCTCTACGCGCTGGTCGCCATCCCCGTGACCCACGGCCTGAAGGAGGCCGACCGCCGGCAGCTCGAGGAGATGCTCTCCCCCATCGCCGCCGGCTGGCTGGAGGAGTCCTCCGCCCGGCTGCAGGCCGTGCTCGAAGAGCACCTCACCGCCTCCCTGTTGCGGCGGCTCGGGGAAATCCTCGCAGAGGGGCGGACTCGGGCCGACACGATCGACGCCGACCTGTCGCCGGGCGGCGGGCCGGGAGCCGGGTGCGATGATGGGCCGTGAGGCGACCGGCGCGGTCGCCGGCGAGGGCGCCGCCCGTCTGGAGGCGATCGCCGCCGAAATCCTGGGCCTCCAGGCGCGGCTGGAAAGGCTCCCCCTCTGGTCGCCCGCGATCGCGCTTGCGCAGCGGTGCGCGGAGACGCTGCGTCGCCTGCGATCGATCGAGGAGCGGCGGGAGCGTCCGCTGCGGGTGGTGCTGGTCGGCCCGTGCGGCGCGGGGAAGTCCACGCTGGCGAACGCCCTCGCCGGCGGGCAGGAGCTCAGCCCCGCGGGACGGAGGCGGCCGACCACGGAGCGCGTCACGGTCCTCGGCTCCTCCCGGGAGGAGGCGGAGCAAGTCGCCCTTGCCGTGGGGGGCGACGCCGAGGTCGTCTGCGCCGACGGGCTCCCCGCCGGGATGATCCTCGTCGACACCCCGGACACGGATTCGGTCGGTGCCGGCCGACACCGGACCGCCGTCGAAAACGCCGTCGAACAGGCGGACGTCCTCCTGTGCGTCTTCGACGCCGAAAACCCCCGCCGCCGCGACGCCGTCGATCGCTTGGAGCCGCTGGTGCGGCGCTTCGACGGCCTCTCGGTGGCGATCGTGGTGAACAAGTGCGACCGCCTGGACGAGGACGACTGCCGCCGGACGGTTCTGCCCGATTTCCGTGCCCACCTTTCCGCCTCGTGGGGCCGGGCGCCGGGGGAGCCGCTCGCGGTCAGCGCCCGGCGGCACCTGCGGGACCCGGCCTGGGATCCCGCGGCCGGTCCGCGTCACGGCTACGACCGTTTCGCGGACCTCCGGAACCGCCTGGCCGCGGCCGCGGCGGGCGGGCCCGCGCGCGCCGCCCGTCGGCGGGAGAACGCCGCCCGCCTGCGGGATGCCCTCTTCGACGAGGTGAACGCCGCCCTGGAGGCCCATCGCGAGCCGCTTGCGGCCGCGCGCGCCGCCCTCGAGCGGGCGCAGGGCGAGGGCCTGCAGGCGGCGCTCGCGGCCCTCGAGGGCGGGGAGGGTTTCGGCGCCGGCGAGGCGGCGGCCTTGCTGCAGCGGAAGCTCGCCGCCGCCTGGTCGGGTCCCCTGGGCTGGCTGCTTCTGCTCTGGACCCGCCTTTCGGGGCCGGGGGAGGGGATTCTCGGCCGCCTGGCGCCGTGGCGGTTCGCAGCCTCCCGGCGGCGCGCCGCGCGAACGCCCCTCGGGGACCCGCCCGCCGCGGTGGGGGAAGCCGTGAGGATTTTCCGGATACGGCTGCTCGCGGGCTGGCCGGAGGCCGCCGGCCGCCTCGTCGAGGGCGGCTTCGACCCGTCGGCGCGGGAAGCGCGGCTGCCCGACGAGGTGGCGGAGCGCTGCGTCGCCCCCCTGCTCGCGCGCTTTCCGGGGGTGCTCGAGGAGGTCCTCGCCGAGACCGCGCGGCGTTTCAGCGCCTGGCCGGTGCAGGCGCTCTTCAATGCGCCGGTCGTGGGGATGCTCCTCTGGATCGGCGGGGAGACGGTGGTCTCGTTTTTCGCAGGACGCATCCTGCCCGGGGATTATTTCACCCACGGCTTCTGGGCGACGGTCCTCGTCGGGCTGTTGAGCTTCACCGCCCTGCAGGTCGCGTTACGGCCGGCCGCAAACCCCCGGCGCCTGCTGCGGCGCGCGCGGGCGCGCTTTTCCGCCGCGGCCGCCCGCGACCTCGGCCGCCTCCCGGATCATCCGCTGACGGCGCAGCTCACGAGCGTGCTCGATCTCGGCGGGCTGTCTGCGGGAAAGGCGTCTTGAGCAATCAGCGGGCGCGCGCTTTGCGCTCGGCTTCCATCTTTTCGATCAGGGCGACGCGCTCGAGGATCTCGTGGTTGGCGAGGCCCCGCTCCTCGAACCGGCCGCACCAGTCGTTTTCGCGGGTGACCGGCCAGACGGCGAAACGCAACGCCCCCCCCCCGGCGCCGTCGATTAGCCCGGGTGAAGGGGCGTGGTGACGGCACTCGCCGACCAGCCCCTCGTCGGTGCCGCCCGTCTCCACCCAGAATTTGCACTGGCCGCAACTCGTTGCCGCGCTCATAGGCTCTCCCCGGAATGGCTCGTCCCGGCGTGCGGCGCACGGCGGGAGCAGGATTTCGCAGAGCTGTTTTCGGCCCCTTTCCGGAAAAACTTTACCGCGCGGGCTTCCGGCGAGCTCAGGCGCCGGCGAGTGCGGCGACGAGTTCGCGGCAGAAGGCCGGAATGTCGGCGACGACGCGGCCCCAGACGCGGTTTCCGTCACGGAACGCGGGGGCGTCGACCCAGGTCGCCCCGGCGTTCACCAGGTCGTCGCGGATGGCCGAGGTGCCGCCGGCCTTGCGGCCGCGCAGGATGCCGGCCGAAATGGCGACCTGGCCGCCGTGGCAGATGAAGGCGACCGTGCGGCCGCGGGCGTCCAGTTCGCGCACGAGCCCGGTGACCTCCGGGAAACGCCGCAACCGGTCCGGCGCCCAGCCCCCGGGGACGACCAGGCCGTCCAGTCGCCCGGGGTCGAGGGCGGCGATCGTCGCCTCGGGCTTCACGATCAGCCCGTTTTTCCCGCGCACGGGCCCCGGTTCCAGCGCGGCGGTGACCGTCCGCGCCCCTTCTTCCTGGAGCCGCATGAGCGGCACGTAGTACTCGAGGTCCTCGACCCCCTCGGCGACGACAAAGGCGACCTCTTTTCCCTGCAAGCGCATCGGGTGCTTCCTCCTTTTTTCGGGGATCCCGGTATTTGAGAACGGCACCGGGCCTGATATGGGGGGATGGTAATCATCGCTCGTTCGAAGACGAGCCCGATTCCGCGAAGACGAGGTGGGGAATGCTCGAGGAAAAACCCTGGCACGGCATGAGGATCGAAGAGGTCGCAGCGGGACTGCGGAGCGACCGGGAACGGGGGCTCTCCCCTGAGGAGGCCGAGGAGCGCCGGAGGCGCTTCGGGGACAACCGGCTGAGCCCGTTCAAGACCCACGGGCCGTTGATGCGCTTTCTCCTGCAGTTCCACCAGCCGCTCGTCCTCATCCTGCTCGCGGCCGCGGCGGTCACGGCCGCGCTCGGCGAGTGGCTCGACTCCGCCGTGATCCTCGCCGTCGTCGTCGTGAACGCGGTCATCGGTTTCGTCCAGGAGTCGAAGGCCCTACGGGCGATCGAGGCCCTCCAGCGGGCCATGACGGCGACCGCGCTCGTCGTGCGCTCCGGCGAAAAGCGGCGGATCCCCGCCGAGGAGCTCGTCCCCGGCGACGTGGTCCTGCTGCAGTCGGGCGACAAGGTGCCGGCGGACCTGCGGCTCTTCGAGTGCCGCGAGTTCCGCGTGGACGAGAGCGCCCTGACGGGGGAGAGCCTCCCGGTCACCAAGACGGAGGAGCCCGTAGAGGCGGAGACGGTGCTCGGCGACCGCCACTCCATGGCGTTCTCCTCGACGCTCGTCATCCACGGAGCGGCGAAGGGGCTCGTGGTCGCCACCGGCGACCGCTCCGAAATCGGCCGCATCAACCGCCTGATCGCCACGGCCGAAGTCATGGCCACCCCGCTCACCCGGAAAATCGAGCGTTTCAGCCGCCTGCTCCTTTGGGTGATCCTCGGGCTCTCCGCGGTCACCTTCGCCGCCGGCACCCTCCACGGGCACTACTGGGTCGATATGTTCATGGCCGCCGTCGCCCTCGCCGTGAGCGCGATCCCCGAAGGGCTGCCCGCCGCGCTCACGATCACGCTCGCCATCGGGGTCGCGCGCATGGCGCGGCGCAACGCGATCATCCGCAAGCTCCCCGCGGTCGAGACCCTGGGCGGCACGACGGTCATCTGCTCGGACAAGACCGGAACCCTTACCCGGAACCAGATGACCGTGACCGCCCTCTACGCCGCGGGCGCGGACTACGAGGTGACGGGGGTCGGCTACGCCCCGCGGGGCGAGATCCGGGCGCTCGATGGCGCGCCGCCTCCGCCGGAGAACCGGGCGCTCGCCGAGCTGCTCGTCGCGGGCGTCCTCTGCAACGACGCCCATCTGCTCGAGACCGCCGAAGGTTTCCGGATCGAGGGCGACCCCACGGAGGGGGCCCTTCTCGTCGCCGCGCGCAAGGCCGGGATCGATCCCGAACTGACGGGTCGGGACCTGCCGCGCATCGACGCGATCCCCTTCGAGTCCGCCCGCCAGTACATGGCGACCCTCCACGACGCCGGGCCCGGGAAGCCGCCTGTGGTCTACGTGAAGGGCTCGGTCGAGAGCCTCTGCCTCGACTGCGGCACCCGCCGCGGTGCGGGCGGCGGGCGCGAGATCGGCGACCCGGCCGAACTCCACGCGGCCGCGGACCGCCTGGCCGCCTCCGGCCTGCGGGTGCTCGCCTGCGCGCGCAAGGAAATGCCGCCGGGCAGCGTGCGGATCCGGCACGAGGACCTGCAGGAGGGGCTCGAGTTCCTGGGGCTCTTCGGCATGATCGACCCGCCGCGCCCGGAAGCGGCGCGCGCCGTGCGGCAGTGCCAGGAGGCGGGGATCCGGGTGAAGATGATCACCGGCGATCACGCCGGGACGGCGGCGGCGATCGCCCGACAGCTCGGCCTGTGCGGCGCGGCCTGCCCGCTGCACGACCGGGAGGTGCTGACGGGGAAGGAACTCGCCCGGCTCTCCGGCGCCGAGCTCGACGAGGCGGCCGAGCACACCGCGGTCTTCGCGCGCGTCTCCCCGGAGCAGAAACTGCGGCTCGTCGAGGCGCTGCAACGCAGGCGCCACGTGGTCGCCATGACCGGCGACGGCGTGAACGACGCCCCCGCCTTGAAGAAAGCCGACATCGGCATCGCCATGGGGATCAACGGCACCGAGGTCTCCAAGGAGGCGGCGGACATGATCCTCACCGACGACAACTTCGCGACGATCGAGGCCGCCGTGGAGGAGGGACGCGGCGTCTTCGACAACCTGACCAAGTTCATCACCTGGACGCTGCCCACGAACGGCGGGGAGTCGCTCGCCCTCATGGTGGCCGTCTTTCTGGGGCTCGATCTCCCCGTGCTGCCGCTCCAGGTCCTCTGGATCAACATGACGACGGCGGTGCTCCTGGGGCTCACGCTCGCCTTCGAGCCCAAGGAGCCGGGGATCATGCAGCGCCCCCCGCGGGACGCGGACGAGCCCATCCTCGGGCCGGCGTTGCTTTCGCGCATCGCGATCGTGAGCCTGCTCCTGATGGCCGGGGCCTTCGGGCTCTTCAAGCTCGCCGTGCTCCGCGGGGACGAGGTGGAGCTCGCGCGCACGCTCGCCGTGAACCTGATCGTCTTCGGCGAGACGGCCTATCTCTTCAACTGCCGCTCGCTCACGCGGCCGGTGCGGGAGCTCGGCTGGTTCTCGAACCGCTGGTTCTGGGGCGGGGTCCTGGCGATGTCCGCGCTGCAGGTCGCCTTCACCTGCGTGCCGATCCTGAACCGCATCTTCGGTACCCGCCCCATGGGCCTCTCCGACTGGCTGCTCGTCCTCGGCTGCAGCCTCGTTGTGAGCCTGGTCGTGGGCGCGGAGAAGGCGCTGCGCCGCCGCTCGGCGGCGCGCCGGCGTTGAGCGACGCGCCGGGGAAGCACGGCCGCGGGGTTCAGGCGCCGGTGCCGGCGTTGCGTTTCATCCTGCGGCGAAGCCATTTCCACGGAAAGAACATGGAGACCTCCCCGCGGTAGCGGCGGTAGGCCTCCCCGTGTAGCTCGAGAAGCGTGTGTTCCTCGTGAAAGGCGCCGGCGACGAAGTAGGCGCTGAGAAGCAGGTTCCAGGCCAGCCCGAAGACGCCCGCCTCCCGCGCCCAGAGCAGCAGGATGCCCCCCGCGTACCAGGGATGCCGGATCGCGCCCAGGATGCCGCGGGTGGCGAGCCTCCGCCCCTCTTTTTCCTTGCGCGGCCCCCCGGGGATCCCCAGAAAGTCCCGGAGCGGGTACTCCCGCGCCCCGGCGGCGAAGAGAAAAACCGCGGCGGCGAGCAGGCAGGCCTGAACGAGGCGCAACGGCCCGCTCCAGCGCAGGACCGGCGCGGAATCGATCGCCAGCGTCCAGCCCGCCAGCGGGAGCACGGTCAGCAGGGAAAAGAGGTTGTAGGCCGGGCGGTAGAAGGCGAAGAGGTCTCCCCGCCTCTTTTCGAGCCGCGAGGTGACCGCCGGGTCCACGAGCACGCTGTGCAGGAGGCACCAGAGGGCCCAGAGGCCGAGAACGATTCCGTGTTCGGCATTCCAGTCCATCGATGACCGTGCCCTCCGGATATGCGCCAGGCGGTCGGGGGGGCGTCGGTTGGGACTCTAGACATCGGCAGAGCCGCCGTCCAATGTTTTTCGTTCGCCGGGGAGACGGGGGAGGGAGAGCAGGCGACGGAAAACGGGGGGGGCTCCAGGCAGGGCGGGGCGCCGGGGGCTCCCGGGCGCCCCGCCGGTGAGGTTACTTCTTTTTCTTCGCCGGAGCGGCGGGCGCAACGGCGGCCGCCGGCTGGGGGTAGCCCTTGGCCTTGGCGACCTTGGCCATCTCCGGGGCGTAGGCGTAGGTCAGCCCGTGGAAGTGCTGCCCCTGGTAGAGCAGCACCCGCGTGTTGCCGAGCTGCCAGAAGGCGCCGCGGGCGTCGGTCGACTTGGGGGCCCCGTGCTGCTTCGTCAGCGCCTCGAGGATCCGCTCGTAGGGCGCCTTTTGGGGGTTGAAGAATACGCTGGCGGAATAGAAGCGGCCCTCGTGGAAGCCGAGCGTGGAATCCCGCACCGGCAGGCCCCGGAACTCGGCCATGCGCCCGGCCAGGAATTTTTCCTTGCCGGGGAGGGTGTTTTCTGCGGTTAGGACTTTGCCGGTGCAGACCCCGGCCTTGATGCATTCGTCTGCGCTTCGGGCCCAGGGCAACCCCTGGAAGCCGCCGGGGTCCGAGGCGGCCGAGGCTGTTCCGGAGAGGACGACCGCGAGCAGCATCAGCACCCCTCCCCACCCCCATCGTTTCTTGCGTATCATGATCTCTTGTCCCTCCTGATTCAGAATGTGGTGTCGAGGCAAAGGAGTCAGGCCCGACCTATTTGCCGCCGCCGCCGCCGCCGGTGTTGTGGACGAGGTAGGCATGGCGATCGCCCACGACGAAGAAGTCGTGGTCGGCGGCGACCTCCATGTTGAAGACCTCGACGTCGGCCTCGATGAGCTTCTTGCTCAAAAGCGGGGTCCAGCCCTCGGCGGTCTTGAGGAGCACGCCCGGCTCCAAATCTTTCGCCCGCACCCAGCCGCGGTCGGTCAGGAAGCGGTGCATGGCGGTCACGCGCACCTCGGCGTTGATCAGGAAGTAATGGTCCTCGCGGCCGCGGAAGGTCTGCAGGATGGGACGGCGGGTGAGTTCGCCGCTGTTCTCGTCGTAGGCGGTGATCTCCTCGCCGGCGGCGGCGGCGACGATGCTGCGGGTCCCCTCCGGCAGCAGGATCCGCGTGTCGGGGGTGAAGCAGGCGCCGGGGCCGGGAAAGGCGGATTTCTGGCTCGCGGCGATCGCCTGCTCGAGCTGGGCCCGCTCGGCCTTGAGCTGGGAGGCCTTCGCGTTCAGGGCGGCCGTTTCGGCGTCGATCTCCTTCATCCGCTCCCGGGCGGCTGTCACATTGGCGTTGTGCATCGAGATCAGCATGCCGGGGTCGGCGGCCAGGGTTTCGGACCCGAAATCCATCATCGCCGGGGGCTTCGGCCCGGTACCCATCGCCTTGGCGAGTTCGAGGAAGGATTCATTGCGTTGCGTCTCGGCCGTGACCCGGTCGCTTTGGAGCTGCTGGATCTTGCTTTCGATGTTCGCGAGTTCGCTGTTGATCTGGCTCAGCTTCGCCGACAGGGGGTCTGCTTCCGCCTTGGGCGTGGGGGCCAGGTTGGCGATGGTGCTGGTGACCGTCTCGAAACAGGCCGTCACGCCGAAAGCGCACGCGAGAAGGATGGCCCCGAGAAGAAAGCGTCTCATACGAAGTTACCTCCTGTTTCCGAAAAGTTCGTTTTTTGAGTAAATCGTTTGCGCCTTTTTCCATGTTACATACCCGGGGACGCATCACCCCCCCCCATCGCTGGACATCAACGAATCGTTTGATATTTCGTGGGAAACGATCCGCGGCGGCAGGCATGGCGGGACTGACGGATCCATGCCCGTCGGCGAAGGTTCACGCAAATAGCATGCCGTAGATCGGATCGGGCGTCGCAGGCGGTAACTCGCCGGAATGTGAGTAAAACAGAAAACGCGGAAGGCCGGCAAGGGGGGCGCGGAGGCGAAGAAAGCCAAAATCCCGACAGGGGATCCGGGGAAAGGGCGATCGCTGAGGCTTGCCCTATTCGCCTGCCTCAACCCCGACCGAAGAGCCGCTCGAACCAGGCGATCGAGGCTTCGTCGGCGATCTGCAGCCTGCGGGCGACGGCGGGGGAGAAGACCTTGAAGAGGGCCTGGGCGCGGGCGCAGAGATCGCCGCCCGCGTCGCGGATTTCGGCCTCGGTCGCGGCGTCGTTTCCCTGGGTCTCGCGGACCCAGGCGCGGGCTTCGAGTTCGGTCCCGACCGTCGCCGGTTTCACATACTCCACGGTCAGGCTGCGGGTGAGGGCGATCCGCTGGAGCAGGTGGATCGCGGCCCAGCTCATGACCTCGTCGAGAATCGTCCCCAGGACACCGCCGTGCACGATGCGGCTCCAGCCGCAGAGGTGCTCGGGGACGACGAGCCGGGAAAGGACGCTTTTGCCGTCGCTGAAAAAACGCATGCGCAAACCCACCGGGTTGACCGGGCTGCAGCCGAAGCAGTTGTGGTTGCCGCTGCGGGGAAGCTCGTGGAATTCGGAAGGGTCGCCCATGGGGTCTCTTTCTCCGGATCGCCTCAGAGGCTCTCTCTCAGGATGGCGTCGAGTTCCTCCTCGGTGAGCTCGACGGGGTTTCCGCGCATGCTGCTCGCGCGACGGGCGCGGGCGATCAGCTCGGGGGCGTCGGCCGGGGAGAGGCCGCAGGCCGCGAGCGTTGGCAGATCGAACTCCCGCACGCGTTCGGACAGCCAGCAAACGGCGTCTTCCGGGGCGGCGTCCGCCCTTCCCGTGAGCAGGCGCGCGACTTCGGCATACCTCCGAAGCGCCGGGTTCGCGGGGTCCCGGCGGCGAAGCGCGGCCACGTTGGCCGCCGTCACCGCGGGCAACAGTCTCCCGCACAGGACGCCGTGGGGCGCGGCCGTCATGCCCCCCAGGGGGGCGGCCAGGCCGTGGGCGGCCCCCAGCCCGGCGTTCGCCAGCGCGATCCCGCCGAAGAGGCTTGCGATCGCCATCTCCTCGCGGCTGCGCCGGTCGGACCCGTCGGCCACCGCGGCCGGAAGCGCCCGGGCGGCGCGGCGGATCCCCTCACGGCAGAGGGGGTCGGTCAGGGGGTTCGCCTTGCGGCCGACGAAGGCCTCGATCAGCTGCGCGAGCGCGTCCATGCCGGTGGCGGCCGTGACGGCGGGGGGCAGGCCGAGGGCCAGCTCGGGATCCACCACGGCCAGCCGCGGCAAGAGGTGCGGGCTGCGCAGGCTCGCCTTGACGCGGTGGGCGGGGGAGCCGATCACCGCGTTGCGGGTCGCCTCCGCCCCGCTGCCCGCCGTCGTGGGGACGGCGATGCAGGGGGGGCCGGGGTGCACAAGAGGCCTCCCGCGCCCGATCACCTCCAGGTAATCGAGCGGGTCCCCGGGATTCCTGAGCAGCCCCGAGACGGCCTTGGCCGTATCGAGCACCGAGCCGCCGCCCAGGGCGATCAGAACCTCCGGGGCGAAGCCTCGCGCCTCTTCCAGCGCCTGTGCGAGCGTCTCGAGGGTCGGCTCGCCGCGGACGACCCACGTCTTCACGCTGTGACCCTCCTCCTCCAGGGGCTGCCGCAGGAAGGCCGCCCGCTGGGGATCGGAGCCGGTGAAGATCAAGGCCCGCTTTCCCAGGGCCGCCGCTTCGGCCGCGATGCGGCCGGCCGTTCCCGGGCCGAAGAGAATGCGCGGGGTGGCGAGCTCGAATCCCATGGAGTCGCCCTCTACCACCGCCTCGACCCCCGCGCAACCGCCGCCCGCTTGACGGCGAAGCGTTGAGAGGATGACGGGGAAAAGGCGAGGATCGGGAGCGCCAGGACGCGGTGGCGCGGAGAAGGAGTTGAAAAGTCGGGCAATCGCAGCTTGCCGGGACAGGTGGCACGGATTTTGGTTCTCCGGTTATCGGCTTCTCGGTTGCGCGTGCATCTTCTGCGACGGGCTCCTGCAAACCCGACCTTGGAGAGGAGGCACCGTCGGGAACAACGGCATCACGGGAAGCTTTTTCGTTCGCGCCGCGCGGCGGCCTTTGGCGGGAAAGCGGCGATTCTGGTAGAGTGGGTCCAAACCGATTCGCCGGAGGTGCCCCTTGGCCCAGAAAAACGCCCGCAAGCGGATCTTCCCCTCGGCTCACGTCTCGGCCGAGGTGGCCGGCCGCCCCCCGCGCGCGCCGCACTGCCAGTCGCCCTCCTACCGCCTGGCCTTCCAAGACCCCGAATTCCTGCTGCGCGATGAACTGCGCCCGGTGCGCCTGCAGCTCGAGTTGCTCAAGCCCGAGCTCATCCTCCAGGAACACGGGATCGACGCCGCGGTCGTCGTGTTTGGAAGCGCCCGCATCCCGGAGCCGCAAGAGGCGGAGAAAGCCCTGCGCCGAGCGGAGGATGAGCTGCGGCGCCGCCCCGGCGACCCCGCGCTCGAGCGGGCCCTGCAGATCAGCCGCCGCCGGGTCGAACTCAGCCGATTCTACGCGGAGGCCCGCCGCCTGGGGGCCCTGGCGGCGAACTCCGCCGGGCATCCCCGGCTGGTGGTCATGACGGGCGGCGGGCCCGGGATCATGGAGGCGGCGAACCGGGGGGCGCGTGAGGCGGGCGGGGGGAGCGTCGGCATGAACATCGTTCTGCCCCACGAGCAGCTCCCCAATCCCTACATCCAGCCGGAGCTCAACTTCCAGTTCCACTACTTCGCGATCCGCAAGATGCATCTGCTCATGCGCGCCCGCGCGCTGGTCGTCTTCCCCGGCGGTTTCGGGACGCTCGATGAGCTCTTCGAAACGTTGACCCTCATTCAAACCGGCAAGGTGCGGCGCATCCCGGTGTTGCTCTTCGGGCGGGAGTTCTGGAAACGGCTGGTCGATTTCGAGTTCCTGGTCGCCGAGGGCATGATCGCCCCCGGCGACCTCGACCTCATGACCTTCGTCGAGTCCGCCGAGGAGGCCTGGGAGATCATCCGCCGGGCCGAGGCGGACCGTGCGGTCAACGGGTCAGGCAAGTAAACCGAGATGGGACGACCACCGTCCAAAAAAAAAGAAAGCAATCGACCCCGAGCCGTTGAGCCCGAAATGAGCGCCCCGGGCTGCCGCGGGCCGGGCAGGATCGTCCCGTTTTTCAGGGAGCCGCCCATGCTTCACCGATGCGCTGCGCCGCTCGTCTTCGTCTTCCTGTTCTTTGTTCTCGACGTGACGGCGCGGGCCGACATCTACCGCTGGCGGGACGCCCAGGGGGTCATGCACTTCAGCAACCAACCCCCGCCGCAAGGGGTGCGGGTCCTCGAGCGGATCGAGGAAACCCCCCATGACCCGGCGGCGGACCGCGAACGCCGCGACTCCGAACAGCGGGTGCTCGAGGACTTCGAGCGCCGCGAGCTCGAAGAACAGAAGCGTCGGGCCCTCGAGCGGGAGCGGGAGGCGCGTCGTCGGATCGAGGAGGCGGAACGGAGGCTCGAGGAGGCGCAAAGGATCGAGGAGCGGGCCCGCCGCGCGACACCCGACGACTGCGACCGGGACTGGTTCTTGCGCTACGGGAGCTGCGAGGGGTTCGTGGTCTCTCCCCCCGTGCGCCGGGTGATCATCCACGGCCGGCCTCCGCGGCCGGATGAGTGCCGCGACTGGTACCGCGAAAACAACAGCATCTATTGTCGGGAGCCGGAAAAGCCGCGCCCGCCTCCCGGCCCGCCGCCCAGACCGCCGCGTGCGGCTCCGTCCAAGGATCCCGGCGGCTCCAAGCCTCCATCGGCCCGCGGCACGAATCCTCCTCCCGAGGAGGCGGCGGCAGGGTCGAACCCCCGCCGCTGAGAGCGCACCCCGCGAGTCTTTCCGCTCAGCGTCTGCGGGCGATGCACAGGCCGTCCTTTTCCGGCGAGTGGCCCGGAAGGAAGCAAAGAAGCGAGACCGCTTTCCAGGCCGGGTCGCCGTGCACGGCCTCGTTGAAGAGGGCGGCCTCGGGGAAGGCGGTGTTGTCGGCGACGAGCAGCCCGCCGGGCCGCACGAGGGGGCTGCAGGCCGCCAGAGCTGGCGCGTAGTCCGCCTTCTCGATGTCGAAGAAGACGAAATCGAAGGCCGTGCGGCACTCGCCCAGCCAGGAAAGGGCCTCGGCGCAGACCACCTCCACCCGGTCCGCGAAGCCGGCGCGCACGAGGTTCCGGCGGGCGCGGGCGGCCAGGCCGGCATCCCGCTCGACCGCCGTGACCCGGCCGCGGCAGCCGCGGGCGAGATGGATCGTCGCGTAGCCCGCGGCCGCCCCCAGCTCGAGCACGTTTGCGGCCCCGGCCGCCAGGACCTCGAGCAGGGCTCCGACCAGCGGGCCGACGATGGGGATGCCTTCGGCGGCGGCCTCGGCTTCGAGCTCCGAGAGCAGGGGGTCGGTTGCGGGGACCAGGCGGCGAAAGCAATCCTCGGCGTCGTTCACGATCGGCGGCATCCGTTCCTCCGTTTGCGCAGCCGGCGGGGTCTCTTTTCGGCCCCTCCCCGGCCGATTCCTTCCTATCCGAAAAGGGGCCGCTGCTCCTTGGGGAGTTCCTCCAAGCGTTTCCAGAATGCGGCGACGGCGTTGCGCAGGTTTTCGACGCGCTCGCCGTGCTCGAGCTTCCAGCGGTAGAGTTCGCCCTGGAGAGCGCGTCCCTCGGCGGCGAGCGCCTCGTACAACTGGGTTTTCGCCGGCTCCCAGAGCAGGTGGGCCTCCTCGAGCGGCAGACCGATCCGGTCGAAGCGGTTGCGGCAGTAGCGACGCCACCAAGGGGAGGGGATCTCGGCCTGGAGGCGGAGCCCCTCGAACAGGGCGTAACACCATTCGAGCTGCGCCTGCGGGATCTTCAGGTCGCGGGCGACGTCGCGCAGGGCGAGCCTGCCGGCCGCGGTGTGACGGTCGAAGACCACCCAGAACGGAAACGCCTCATCCGGGGGCGGTGCCGGTGGGGGCGGAGGGGTGTCGGGACGGGTGCCGAGCAGGTAGAGCGCGGCGAAGGCCACCGCCCGGTCGTGGGGCCGCCCGCGGGACTGCGGGACCCGGCGGATACCGGCGTGCTGCAGCAACGCCTGGGCGTCGAGCCCCCGGGCGGTGAGCCAGGCGAGGAAATCCTCGGGGGCCCGAAGGGCTTGCGCCACGCGGCGAAGACCTTCCCCCCCCTCCTCCTCTTCCCCGGGTGCCGACACCGGCTCCCCGCGGGCCATGGCGTCGGCGAGGAGCCCGAGTCCCGCCGCCTCCCGCGTCTTGTGGAGAGCCGCCATCCGGGACAGCAACGCCACGGCGGCGGTCGGCCGCCGGGCGAAAGGCAGCCGGTTCGCGAGAGGCCAGCACTCGTAAAAGGCCCCACGGGCGGCCTGCTCGGGGAAAAAGGAGGGGGGAGGCGGGGCGGAATGTTCGAGGTAAGCGCAGGCGGTGAGCAAGAGATCCACGTGGCCCCGCCGCAGGGCCTTCTGCATCAGCGACCGCAGGCGCTCGTCGGGGGCTTGGGAGTCTGCAAGCCTCATCGCGTGTAACCTTTTGCGCCGGTCGGGATCTATACTGTCGGTTCAAGAGGATATGGGCTCACGCCCCGAACGGGTCGGTCTTTTCGACCTCCTTTGGACCCACCCGGTCCTTTTGAACCGGATCTCTAACCCAACCTCTCTCCTCCACGAAGAGGGGGGTCGGCTGCCCCCCCTCTTCCCTCCTTGCGAAGTTCGCCCCCCCTCCGGCCGAGGGGTCGTGGATTTCAGAGTTCGACGCGACCGCTTACGGCGAAGCGGCGGGCGACCAGCCAGGCCTTGGCATCGAAGAGGAGTGCGGCATCGTTGCAGAGGGCGCCGGCTTCCGCGGGCGAAACGAGCCGCACCTCGATGATTTCGGAATCGATGCCTCCACGCCGCAACGGCTCCCCCCGGCATTCCACGCCGACCATGACCACCGACTCGTCGGTCATGCCGGCCGAGGAGAAAAGAGGCGGGCTCTTTCCCGTGAAGCGCGTCACCTCGAGGCCGGTTTCCTCGAAGAGTTCGCGACGCACGGCCTCTTCGATCGACTCCTCGGATTCGACCAGTCCCGCCGGGAAGCCGTACTCGAATCCTCCCAGGGGCGCGCGGTATTCCCGCGTGAGGACGAGGCGCCCGCGCTCGGCGTGATAGGCCGCGATCACCACGGCATCGGGGGCGGCGGCCGAGCCGCCGAGGCAGAGGGGGCGTAGGCGGCGGGTGGCCATGACCCAGGAGCGTGCCTTTTGCCCCGGGATGTGATAGAAGACCCGGATCAGGCGCAAAAAGGCCGTCTCGGCGAGGGTCTCCGTTTTTTCGAGGATGACGGGGATCGGCTCCATGGTGATCGGGCCCTAACCGAAGCCTCCCGCCTTGTCAACACGGGGCCCCGGGCAGGAGGCCTCGGTTGCCGCCGGACGGTCGGCATCGGCTTCTCTCCGCCGCAAACTGCGGCGTTCGGTGTGCGTTGACGAACCTGACGCCTTCCCCCCATCCCGATCCCCCCGTCGCGGAGACGGTCGACAACGCCGCCGACCGCGTGGAGCGGCGCTCCGGCCGGGATCGCCGGCGGAGCGGCCGAGGCGGGCTGCTGCAGGCGCTGCGGGGCGGCCGCCGCCGGGCGTTGCGCCGGGCGGAAGACCGCCGCCGTCTCACGCTCCTCGACCACTACCCCTCCCGGACCTTCGCCGCCGCTCTGGGGGTCGTGGCGCTCAGCCTCCTCGACGCCGCGCTGACCCTCTACCTCGTCGAACACGGCGCCTGGGAGATGAACCCCGTCATGGCGCACTTCCTGGGGCGGAGCCCGTTGGCGTTCGTCGTCGCCAAGTACTGTTTCACCGTCGTCGCGGTGGCGATTTTCGTCCTCGTCTCGCCCGTGGTGCTGCCGGGCTCGGGCATCCGGGCGCGCCATTTCCTGCGCGGCGCTCTGGTCCTCTTCGCCGCGGTGATCGTCTGGGAGATCGTGCTGCTCCTGCGGCTCTTTTCGCGGGGGATCCCCACCGGTTGACCCTTCCGCGGCGACGGCCGAGATTCCGCCCATGAAGCGCGTCGTGCTCCTTCAACTCCCCATCCCCCGGAGAAACTTCGCCCGACGCAGCGGGAACATCCCGCTCGCGGCGGCCTGCCTGAAGCAGGCCGGTCGAGGGGCGGCGGGATGGGAGGTGGAGATCTTCCCCGAGCGGCTCGCCTCACACCTGGGGGACGCGGCGCTGATCGAGCTCCTTGCGGGGATGAGGCCCGAGGTCCTGGGCTTCACGGTGCACGCCTGGAGCCGGGACCGCGCGCTTCACCTCGCGGCCGAGGTGAAGCGCGCCTGCGGGGCGCGGATCGTCCTGGGCGGGCCGGAGATCACCCCCGACGCGGCGCCTTTCTACGCCGGGAGGGCCGATTTCCTGGTGTTCGGGGAGGGGGAGGCGATCTTCCGCAGGCTCCTCTCCGAGCCCGACGCCTGGGAGGGGGGGCAGGGGAGCGAGCCCGCCGCCGCGATCTTCCGTTCCGCGCCGAGCCCTTACCTCGCCGGCCTGCTCGATCCGGGGGTCGAGAACCTCATGCTCCTCGAAACCCAGCGCGGCTGCCCCTACCGCTGCGGGTTCTGCTTCTACCACAAGTCGCGCCCGGGGACGACCTTCGCCGAGCCGGCGCGCGTGCTCGCCGCCGCGTCCTGGGCGATCGACCGGGGGGTGGGGGAAATCTACGTTCTCGACCCTTCCCTCAACTGCCGACCCGACCTGCGCGACCTGCTCGGGGCCATCGCGCGGCTGAACGCCGGGAGGCGCGTTTCGCTCTTCAGCGAGATCCGCGCCGAGGCCGTGGACGACGGCCTGGCCGACCTGCTGGCGGCGGCCGGCTTCACCTGGTTCGAAATCGGCCTGCAGACCACGAATCCGCGCGCCCTGCGCCGGATCGGGCGCCCCACGCGGCTCGAGGGCTTCCTCCGCGGGGTCAAGCGGCTCAAGTCCCGCGGCATCACCCCCTGCCTCGATCTCATCGTCGGCCTTCCGGGCGATGATCTCCCCGGCTTCCGCCGCAGCGTCGACTTCGTCGCCGATCACGGGCTGACCGACGACGTGCAGGTCTTTCCGCTCGCGGTGCTCCCGGGCACGGAGTTCCGCGCGCGCAGCCGCGAACTCGGGCTGCACTACACGCCGGAGCCGCCCTACACCGTAACCCGCACGGAGAGCTTCGGCCCCGAGGAGCTGCTCGCCGCCTGGGATTACGCCGAGGATCGGCTGCAGACCTGCTTCTTTCCACTCCCGGAGCTGGATCCCGCCTGGCGGATCGGCGAATCCAGCCTTGAGCCGGCGCAGGCGCGCGATCTCTGGGTCCGCTTCGAGGAGGGGGGCCGCTTTCTCGCCCGGCTGCTTCTCTCCCCCGGCAGGCGCCTCGACGAGATCCGCAGGCTCGCCCGGTGTCTCACACAGCCCTACCAGGTCCTCGTGCCCGCGGGGACGCCGTTTGCCGAAGTGGGCCGGGTGCTCGCCCTGACCACCGCGGCGAATCCCTTCGTTCCCCTGGAAGTCGTCTTTTTCGAGCCGCGGGGGATCCCCCCCACGGGGGAGCTGCTTTCGGCGCTGAATCTGAGGCGGCCGCATTTCCTCGACGGCGATCTGCGCTTTCAGTTCCCCGCGCCGGGGAACCGGGCGGCCTGGTTCACGCTCGTCTCGGAGGATCCCGAACCGCGCTACCGGGGCGAGACGGAGCGGCAGGTCCTCTGGTGGCGCCGCCCGGCCCTGCCGGAGCCGGAGGAGCTGCGGGCGGCGGAGGAGCTGGACGGAGTCCTCATCGATTCCCGTCTTCCCGCGCCGGAAATCGAGAGCTACCAGGACCGCATGGCCGGGCGCGCCGAGGAGTTGCCGGAGATCGCCTTCGGCGACGTTTTCCTCCAGCGCCGCTGGCTGCTGCTCACGCACCCGGGCGAGTATGCGGCGCAGGCGCCGGCCTGGGAATGCGGCGAACAGGCGGAGGGCCGCGGCGGGCGGCCCTGAACGGTCAGATCTCGATCGTCTGGCCGGGTTTCATCACCGTCACCCGGGTCGCGGTTTCTTTTTCCACCCTCGCCGCCCAGGCATGCGGGTCCTGGCGGATCACTTCGAAGGTGTCGTAGTGGATGGGCACCGCGCGCTTCGGCCGGATCAGCTTGACCGCGCGCAGAGCGTCGTCGGGGCCCATGGTGAAATTGTCGCCGATCGGAAGAATCGCCAGATCGATCCCCTCCTCGCCGATCAGCGCCATGTCCCCGAAGAGCCCGGTGTCACAGGCGTGATAGACCCGGCGGCCCTCCAGGGTGAGCAGAAAGCCGCAGGGGTTTCCGCCGTAGGCCCCGTCGGGCAGGGCCGAGCCGTGCAAGGCGAGCGTGAGCTTGAGCCGCCCCCAGGGGTAATCGAAGCCGCCGCCGATGTGCTGGGGATGGACGTTTTTCACCCCCTGGGCGACCATCCAATTGTGGATTTCGAAATTGGACACCACCGTCGCCCCGGTGCGCCGGGCGATGGCCACGGTGTCGCCCACGTGGTCCCCGTGGCCGTGCGATACGAGGATGTAATCGGCGGCGACTTCTTCGGCCTTCACGGGTGCGAGCGGGTTGCCGGACAGAAAGGGGTCGATCAGAATCCGGGCCTTGGGGCTTTCGATCAGGAAACAGGCATGGCTGAGCCAGGTGGCCTTGACGCTCATCGCTCCCTCCTTGGGTGAGGTTGTTTCGCGCGTTCGGGGGATTCCCGGCCTCGCCCGCCACCCTACACCATCCGCCCGGACCGGTCAAAGAGGAAAGACATTTTTGTATGAAATTCCATGCACAAATTGCATTATCGTATGGATTGATTTTTCCTGCGCGGGCGCGACGGGTCTTCTTCGGGTCCGGCAACTTGTTGGGATCCTAACACCATCCAATTTCCCGCAACCCTGCGCGGCGGCGACGGCACGCTTTTTGGTTGCTTGCCTGGCAGATCCAGCCGGACGGCGGGCCGCGCAAGCGCGGGTCCGCCGCAGCGGCGGGGAAAAGGAAGGACGGAGCCCCATGAGCAGGGAGCGGGAAATGGAAAAGAAGGCGACCCCGGAAAAGGGCGCGGCGGTCTGCGCCTCTTGCGGCATTGTGCTCAAGGACCCCGATCGCGCCGTCGGCGGCCGGGGGATCTGCCTTTGTTGCGTCTGCTACGAGGCGCTGCTCAACCCCTACCCGCGGTGCTGCGCGAGCGGCGCGGTGTGAGGGCTTGCGCCCCACGGTGCCGCGCGCGCGGAATCAATCGATCCAGGGTTCGGGATCCCGTTGCGGCCCGCGAAGGGGGGCGTTTTTTTCCTTCCGCACGGCCAGCCGCTCCCGTCGTTCCACGAAAAGGTAGCGCCGAAGCGCCGCCAGGCGGTCCGCCGCCGCTCCCGCGCCGCCGCCCCGCCGTTCGAGCAGCCCTCTCTCCCGGAGGGCCAGCCGCTCCGCCGCATCCGCGTATTCCCCGAGATCGCCGTCATCGAATCCCGCCGCGAAGAGTGCGGCGAGCGCCCGTCCGGCGGCGAGATCCTCCGCGTCGAAGCGCCCTTCCCGGCGCGGGAGAATGAGCCCGCGCTCGACAAGCCGCGCGAGCTGATCTCGGGAGATGCCCGTTTCCCGGGAAAAGCCCTCCGCATCGCAGGCTGTCCTGCGGGAGAAAACCTCCGGCCGCGAATCCTTGCCCCCCTGCCGCGGCGTCGGGGGGGGCTGGGGAAGGCCGGCCTTCCCCAGCCCCCGCAATCGTTCCGCGATCTCGGCCAGGCGCAGGCGTTCCTCGCGCTGGAGCCTTCGGATGAGCTCGATCCGCGCTACGCATTCCGGGTTGTACCAGGCGGTGTTCGGCCCCGTGCGCACCGGCGGCGGCAGCAGCCCCGCCGCCAGGTAGAAGTGCACGGTCGACTTGGGCACCCCTGCGGCGCGCACCAGTTCGCGCATTTTCAGGCGTCCCGAAGGCCGGGAAGCGGTTTTCCGTGCCGCTTGCGAAGCCCTGGAGTCCATGCACCCCATCCTGGCCGCGCCGGCCGTAATCGATCAGGCGGCGGAAATGTAGATCGATAAACATTAAGTGTCAAGTTACGATTTACATTTTGTAGATCCTTCGAAATTCCCCGCCGAAACCGGCGCCCCCCCGCGGGCCGGCGGGGGGGCGGAAAGTTTCTTCAGGCGCTCGAGAAACCGGCGCGCGTCCTCCGCCTGCGGGGCGGCTGGGAGCTGGGCCAGGATCCCGAGCCCCTCGGCCTGCCGGTGAAAGGCGGCGGCGGGCAAGTCGCTCAGCACGGCCGTGTGGATGAAGGCATGGATCGGGAGCAGCCGGCGCACCAGCTCGAGCCCGGGCATGTCGAGCAGCTCCTCCTCGAGGATCACCGCCAGAGGCGTTTTTTTTCTGACCTCCCTGAGCGCACTCTCGCCGTCCGGCACGCAAAGGATCGCGCAGCCGGATTCCTCCTCGAGGAGGCGGCGGAAATCCTCCAGCCCGCCGGGGGCGGACGAGACCAAGAGAATCCGGGGTTTCATTCGCTGCACGCCCTCGCTTTCAGTGGGGGGAGACGGCTCTGCCGCAGCAGGAGCCGGGGCCCGCGCAGCCGGCGTCGGCGGGGCGGGCCCCGCAGCAACCGTGATCCCGGGGCCCCGGGACCGCGCGGCGGTTCGCCCCGCTCAGAGAACTCGTCAACGCGATCTGCTTTTCCGGGCTGCCGCCGCCGCAGGAGGGGCATTGCAGGGGCGAGGCGGTCGTGGGAACGAGCAGCTCCCCCTGGAAGCCGCACTGCGGGCAACGGATTTCGTAGATCGGCATCGAGGACCCCCTTTCCTAATGGCTTCCTCCACCCCCCCCGCAGGTGTGGCGGTTTCCGAACTCCTCGAGCTTTCCCTGACGGAAGGCGGCCACCGCCTCGCCCACGGTACGCGCCGTGCCGCAATGAAAGACCTGGATACCCACCTGCTGGAACCCCATGAGGGGCCGCATGCCCATGCCCCCCGCGAGGAGCACACGCACGCGGTTCTGGGCGAGATGACTCACGGGCGCCATGCATCCGCCCTGTTCATGGGGCACGTTGGGCAAAACTTCCACGGCGCTCACCCCACCGTCGTCTATCGTCACCAGGGTGTAGAGTTCGCAATGCCCGAAATGGGTGCCGATGGCGGCCTCGAGGCCGCCCGGGGCTTCCGAAGGTACGGCGATGATGGTGCTCATGGGGTGTTCGCTCCTTTCCACAAACGGGTCGTTGGTTCAGGTCGCCCGGGCCGGCCGGGAGACCCTGTCGCCGACGCCATCCCAGATCCGGCGGACGGCGACGGCCGGCCCATCGTCACAGAATTCCGTGATCGCCATCCGCCGGGTCATGGCGGCCGGGAAGCGCTCATCATAATCGATCTCGCCAAGCCAGGCCGCCCCGTTTTCCCGGCATCCCGCCTTCAAGGCCCGGGTGTTTTCCGGGGCGAGATCGGCCTTGTTCACGACCACGCCGGCGGGGACGCGAAAGTGGCGGCACAGGGAGAGCACCCGCTCGAGATCGTGGATCCCCGAAGGGGTGGGCTCGGTGACGACCACCGCGGCGTCGGCCCCGGAAAGCGAGCTGATGACCGGGCAGCCGATGCCGGGAGCCCCGTCGGAGAGGATGAGGCGACGCCCCGCGCTGCAGGCGAGTTCGCGGGCCTTTTCGCGCAGCAGCGCGACCAGCCGGCCCGAATTTCCCGCGCCGGGGAGCAGGCGGGCGTGGATCAGGGGTCCGAAGCGGGTGCGCGAGCGCAACCATTGCCCGGAGCGACGCTCCGGGAAGTCGATCGCCCCTTCGGGGCAGAACCGCACGCAGACCTTGCAGCCTTCACACTTCAGCGGATCGATGCGAAAACCCCCGCTGTCGGAAACCACCGCCGCGAAGCGACACCGCGCGAGGCATTCCCCGCACCCTGTGCAGCGGCGGGGATCGATCACGGCCTCGCGGCCGGCGATGAAGTCTTCGCAGGTCTCGATCGTCGGCGACAGGAGAATGTGCAGGTCGGGGGCGTCCACATCGAGATCGCAAAGGACCGCTTCCCGGGCCAGATGCGCGAAGGCCGCCGTGAGAGAAGTCTTGCCCGTTCCCCCCTTGCCGCTGATGACCAGGATTTCACGCATGGGAGGGGTCCTTCGGCAAAGGGCGGGGGACGTCTCCACGGCGGAGGATCTCGGTCGCCAGGCGGTCGAAGAGGTCTCTCCGTTCGGAAAGCTCGGCGGCGACCACCGCCCCTTGCGCATAGGCGCGGGCGATGCGCCGGTCGTGCGGAATTTCGGCGAGGATCGGCAGGCGCGAGCGTCGGCAGTAGCCGCGGGTGTCTTCTTCGCCCAGGTCCGCGCGGTTCACGACGACGGCCATCGGCTTGCCCAGCGGGAGGAACGCCTCGTGGGCGAGCCGGAAATCGTGGAAGCCGAAGGGGGTCGGTTCGGTGACCAGAACGATCAGGTCGGCGGGCGAAACCGCCTGAATCGCCGGGCAGCTCGTTCCCGGAGGGGCGTCGATGATGAGGTCGGCTTCGTCCCGCAGAGCAAGCTCGCGGGCTTGGGCGATGACCGCGCGCATGAGCGGCGGGCTGAGCGCCTCGCCGACACGCAACCGTCCCATGCAAAAGCCGATGCGGCCGCCGTCCACAGGTCCCCAGAGCACTTCGCCCAGCTCGCGGCCGCCGGGGGCGAGGGCGCCTTCCGGACAAACCGCAAGGCAGCCCCCGCAGCCGTGGCACATCTCCGGGAAGGTGAGCAGCACGGTGCCGAGGACGGCGATCGCCTTGAACTGGCAGAGCTCGGCGCAGGCCCCGCAGCGGTTGCACCGGGCCTCGTCGGCGATGGGTACCTCGAGGCTCGCCGGCCGGCGGCCCTCGAAGCGGGGGCGTAGGAAAAGATGCAAATTCGGCTCCTCGACGTCGAGATCGACGGCGACCACGGGCCGCTTCCACACCCAAGCGAGGGAGGCGGCGACGGTGGTCTTTCCGGTCCCTCCCTTGCCGCTGGCGATGGCGACGATCACGGCCGGCCCCCGCCCGCAGGGCGATTGGGTCCGCCCGCCAATGTCACCCGCCCTTCCCGGTAGCGTTCGACCGCCTCGCGCACGGTGCAGTCCTCGAGATTCTGGCCGACGCGGATCCCGGCGGCGGAGAGCGCCTGGAAGGCTTTCGGGCCGACATAGCCGGTCAGGACGACGGTCACCCCGTGCCGCACCAGCATCTCCGCCGCTTGGATGCCGGCGCCCTGGCCCATCGCCCGGGCGCCGCCGTTGTCGAGATACACGGCGGACAGGGTTTCCGGGTCGACGAGGAGAAACCCTGCGGCGCGGCCGAACCGGGGATCGACCTGGCTGTCGAGATCCCGCCCTTCGCTGCTGACCGCGATGCGTTCTTTCATTCCGTCTGATCCTTTGCCCGGAATCGTTTGGGGCTCCAAGACGGCGTCCGCATTCCCTCGCCTCCGAGCATACGGGGGGGCGGCGGCTCCGGGGTCGCCCTCGATCCGGAGGCAGATCCCCTTGACGACGGCCTCGGCCACCGCGCGTCGGGCCTCGGCCAGCAAGCGGCCGAATGTCTGCCGCGAAACCCCCATCCGCGCGGCCGCCTGTTCCTGACGCAGCCCTTCGAGGTCGGCCAGCCGCAGGGCCTCGAATCCCTCGAGCGACAGGTAGACCTCCTCGAGCTGGCGGGCGGGGATACCCTGCGGCTTGAAGAGCCGGGCGGCGGGGACGCCATCAATGAGTCGGCACTTGCGCGGCCGGGGCACGCGGCCTCCATATGATCATTTGCTCTTTTACTTAAGACGAAACGATTTTCGAGTCAAGATCTTTTTTAATCATTCGCTTGTAACCGACTCTGGCCTTTCCTGGTCCCTCCCTGGATCTCCGCCGGTGCCAAAGAGCCGCGCCTCGATGCGCGACAAGCGTTCGTCCAGCCGGGCGAGGAAGTCGCTCCCCTCCGCCGGATCCGCCTGGGCGGTCGCGGTTCCCGGCCGTTGCGGGGGGCCGACCCACCGGTATCCCCATCCGCCGCGTCCGCGGCCGAAGAAACAGAACCCCCGCCGAAAACCGCGCTGTCGTCCGCGACGGAATTCCCGCGGGTCGGCCTCCGGAGGCGATGGTGCGCAGAGCCCCTGTCCCCAACCGGTCCTCGAACCCTCTCCCCAGGGTCCCGTGCGATCGAATCCGGGCATGATGTTCCTCCTTTCATTTCATTGTTTTCCCGGGGCCGGGCCGGAACCGTCCCCGGGCCTCATGGGCCAGCCCCCCGCCGTCGGCGGCGCCGACCGCCGCCGATCACCGGGGGCGGCTCCGTGGTGAAAAACGCATTTCCCCCTTCGATGCGGATCGCCCAGCCGTTGACCAGGGCGCGGGCGACGATTTCCCGGGCCTCGGCCAGCATCCGGGAAAGGGTGGGCCGCGAGACCCCCATGAAGCGGGCGGCGGACTCCTGCTCGTAGCCTTCGGCATCGACCAGGCGCAGGGCCTCGAGCCCATCCAAGGTCAGCGTGACCCCGCGCAGCGGCCCCGGCGGGGGCTGTTGCGGGAAATAGGCCCGCACCGGGGGCTGATGGCGGATCCAACGGGAACAACGCGGTCGAGGCATGGGAAACTTCCATAATGAACTTTTGTTCACAACAATATCGCCATAATTTTTTCTTGTCAATATTTTTTTTGGACATATTTTCATAACCAACCGGCCCCTGAGCGCTTCCCCGCCGCTTGCGCCGGGGAAGGCGGGCGGGGCAGAGGGTGATCGATCGCCTGCGGTAGCAGATCCCACGCCGCCGGCCGCAGGCCGTTTCGATGGGGCCGGCCGCTGCGGCACCGTTTTCCTTTCCTCGGATGACATGGTATAAAGAAGCGGGCCTCCGTCGCATACGCCCGATTGCCCCTCTTCGCCTTCGCCGCGGCGTTTTCCCCGCTCCACATCTTGCGAAAGCCGAGGACCCGCCCCATGCCCGAGCGCTGGGACATCGTTCTGATCGACGACGAAGAGGACATCCGCGAGGTGACCGCCATCGCCCTCTCCGATGCGGGGTATGCCGTGCGCACCGCGGGGGACGGAGAAACCGGCCTGCGACTCTGCCGCGAAGCCCCCCCGCAGATCGTGATCACCGACATCCGCATGCCCGGGATGGACGGCCTCCAAGTCCTCGAGCAGATCAAGCGTCGGCATCCCGAGACCGAGGTCATCGTCGCCACCGCGTTCGGCGAGATCGACCTCGCCGTGCGCGCCCTGCAGCTCGACGCTTCGGACTTCATCACCAAGCCGATCGGCGAGGAGGCCCTTCGCATGGCGCTGCAGCGTGCCCGGGAGCGCTTCACCTCCCGCCAACGCCTGAAGGAATACCTGCAGCTGCTCGAGGCGGAAAAGGCCCAAACCAGCCAACAGCTCCTGGCCTCGCTCGCCTTCCAGCGCAGCCTGATCGAGCACTCCATGGACGGCATCCTCGGGGCGGACGGGCGGATGCGGATCGTGGTCATCAACCGAAGCATGGTGGAGCTGACGGGCGTCAGCCGGGAGGAGGCCCTGCACCGGATGCCGTTCGCGGAGATTTTCGCGCCGGGGGAATTCGAACGGTTTCTCGAAGCCTTCCGCAGCGACCGTTACGGGGGGAGGAACAGGCTCTTTCTCTACGAAGCTCTCTTGCGCCACGTGACCGAAGGCGATGTTCCCGTGCAAATATCGGCCTCCGCCGTCGCCGTCGAAGGCGGGGAGGGCTTGGTGGGGTTCTTCCGCGACTTGCGCAAGGTCCGCCGGCTCGAACGGGAACTGGCCGACCAGGCCCGCATTCTCCACCAAGACAAGATGATGTCGCTCGGGCGCCTGGCGGCGAGCGTCGTCCACGAGATCAACAACCCCCTCTCCGGTGTCCGCAACTACCTGCAGTTGATGCAGCGCATGCTGCAGCAGAAACCCCTCGGCGGAGAACAGCTGGAAAAGTTCAAACGCTATCTTGAGATCGCGGAAGGCGAAATCGGGCGTTGTGCGCAGATCGTGGCCGGTCTGCTCGGTTTTTCCCGCCGCTCGGAGCCGAAGCTCCAAGCGGTCGACCTGGCCGACGTCGTGCGGCGCTGCCTGCTGCTCAGCCGCCACAAGCTCGAGCTGAGCGGCATTCGCGTGCAAAGCGTCTTGCCCACCGTCCTCCCCCCCGTCCGCGGGGACCCCAACCAGTTGCAGCAATGCTTGATCAACCTGATCTTCAACGCCGTCGACGCCATGCCCGGAGGAGGGGAGCTCGAGCTGGAGGTGCAGGCCGATCCGGGCGGCCGCACGGTGCGGGTCCGGGTGGCCGATACGGGCCCCGGCATCCCCCCGGAGCATCTGCCGCGGCTCTTCGAGCCCTTCTTCTCGACCAAAAAGGAAGGCTGCGGACTGGGGCTGGGTTTGGCCACGGCCTGGGGCATCATCGAGCGTCACGGGGGAAAGATCGAAGTCGAAAACCGCTCCGCGGGAGGGGCCTGCTTCACGATCGTTTTGCCGGTCGTCTCCCCCTGAGCGGGTCGAAAGGATCCCCTCATGGAACCGGCGGCGAAATTGCGCGGCTGGACCATCGGCTGTTCTTCCTGGCTCGATATCCTCGATGATCTGGGAATCGGAGCTTTCCTGGTCGACCGGCGGCGCCGCATCGAGGCGATCAACACCACGGCCCGGGCGATCATCGAGGTGAGCGTCGAGGAGGTCCTCGGCCGGGATTGCCGGGAGGTCTTCCTCGGGGTTCCCTGCCTGGCCGCATGCCCCTTCGCCGCGGCCGAAGACGCCACCGGCGGCAAAGGGGAGCGGGGGATCCGGAACGGCGAGGGGGCGAGCGGCTTTCTGGTGACGAGGGTGGCCGTGCCGGTGTTCGATGCCCGCCGCCGACCCGCCGGATGCCTGACCGTGCTGCAGGACCTGCGGCCGATCGCCGGGCTCGTGCAGCGGATCCACCACGAAGAGAGGAGCCTCCGGCACATCCTCGACAGCCTCGAGGTCGGCATCCTGACCGTCGATCGGGGGGGGATCGTCACCTTTTTCAACACCGCCGCGGAGAAGATCGCGGAGATCGGCCGGGGGGAGGTTCTCGGCCGGCCCTGTGGGGAACTGTTTCGCGGCGAGGCCTCCCACAATGGGGAGTTGCTGCGGGAAACCATTTCCCGGGGAGAGCCGCACGAAGGGGTCGAAAGCTGTCTGATCACCCCCGGCGGGATCCGCGTGCCGATCCGCATACGCCATCTCCCCCTGCGCGACGAGAAGGGAACCGTCGTCGGCGGGCTGGCGACCTTCAGCGATCTCACCCTCGTGCGGCGCTTGGACGAAGCGCTCCAGGACCGCACCCGCTTTCACGACCTCGTCGGGAAGTCGCCGGTCATGCAGCGCATCTTCGAAAACGTGCGCATCGTCTCCCCGACCGACGCCACCGTGCTGATCGAAGGGCCGACCGGAACCGGCAAGGACGTGCTGGCGCGGGTCATCCACGAAATGAGCCCCCGCCGCGCGCGCCCCTTCGTCAAGGTCAACTGCGCGGCCATCCCGGAAACGCTGCTCGAGTCCGAGATGTTCGGCTACGTCAAGGGGGCTTTCACCGGGGCTGTCGAGGATCGCGTCGGCAGGTTTCAGGCGGCCGAGGGGGGGACGATCTTTCTCGACGAAATCGGGGATCTGCCGCTCGGCCTGCAGGTCAAGCTGTTGCGGGTGATCGAGGAAAAGGCTTTCTTCCGCCTGGGCTCCCCGCGAACGACACGTGTGGACGTGCGCATTCTCGCCGCCTCCAACCAGAGCCTGGCCCGGCTCGTCGCACGCCGCAAGTTCCGCGAGGATCTCTATTATCGGCTGAACGTGTTCCGGATCGAGCTACCGCCGCTCCGGGAGCGCCAGGAGGACCTTCCCCTTCTCATCCGGCACATCCTGCGCCGGCTTTGCGCATCCCGCGGCATCCCCGTGCCGGAGGTCTCCGAAAACGCTCTCCATCTCTTGCTCAACTACCGCTATCCCGGAAACATTCGGGAACTGGAGAACATCCTCGAACACGCACTGATCCTGTGCCCCGAAGGGGTGCTCCGCCGACGCCACCTCCCGGAATATCTGCTCGAAAGAAAAGCGCCGCCGCTGGAAGAGGGCCCGGCGGTTCAGCACGGCAGGAACGCCGAGCGCGGCCGGATCCTGGCGGCGCTCCGGCGCTCCGGCGGGAACAAGGCCCAGGCGGCACGGCTTCTCGGCATGGACCGTAGCACCCTCTGGCGCAAACTCCGACGACTCGGAATCGCTGCCTAGCGGACGTTGCAAAAACGTAGCCTAATTTGCAACGTTTTATTTCCAGAAGAATTTAATCAACAGTGCCTTTTACCGTTGCATTGATTGCAACGAAAATTTCCCGCGCACAAGATCCCCCTCCTGCGCCGATCCAACAACCCCTTGGAATATCAGCCTGTTGAAGAAAATGCGGTCTGGCACGCTTCGTGTTCTCCTCGCGGGGGGACGCCGCTCTCCGAGATCCCCTCGAGGACTTGCGCGCATGGAAAAGCCGATCAGGGTGCTCGTGATCCATGAGGAGGCGGACGACCGCACCTTGATCTGCAACCTGCTGGCGGCCGGCGGCTGCCGACCCTTGGCCGCCGACAGTGTGCGCGATGGGTTGCGCCTCGCCCGCCTCGAGCCCCCGGATCTGATCGTGATGGATTTGGCGGTGCCGGATCTCGCGGGCCACGGGCTGCTCCGGGGGTTGGGCCGCGACCTCCGGCTGCACCATGTGCCGGTGATTTGCGTGACGAGCGTCGATCCGCACCGGGTGTTCCCTCCCGCGCGGAGCGCCGCGAAGGTCGGGGCAGGGCGCGGCGCCGCGCTGGTGATCCTGAAAAAACCGCTCGTCACCGAGGAACTTCTCGGCCGGGTGCGGGCGCTCACCGCGAGCCGCGGGAAGCGTTCCGCCCGACCCGGGGGCCGTCGAGGGCCATGACGATGCGCATCGGCTTTTACATCTGCCACTGCGGGGTCAACATCGCCTCCCGGGTCCGGGTGGCGGAAGTCGCGGAATTCGCACGGCGGCTGCCGGGCGTGGTCGTGGCGCGCGACTCCAAATTCCTGTGCTCCGACCCCGGTCAGGAGATGATCGAAAACGACATCCGCCGCCTGAGGCTGGACCGCGTCGTGGTCGCCTCCTGCTCGCCGCGGCTGCACGAGAAAACTTTCCAGGCCGCCTGCCGGCGCGCCGGCCTCAATGCGTATTTCTTCCAGATGACCTCGGTGCGCGAGCAGGTCTCCTGGGTGACCGACGATGAGGAGTCCGCCACGCGCAAAGCGAAGACGCTGGCAGCGGCGGCCGTCCAGCGCGTGCGCCGCCATCACGCCCTCGAAACCCGGGAAGTGAAAGTCCACCCCGATGTGCTGGTCGTCGGGGGGGGGATCGCCGGCATGCAGGCGGCGCTCGATATCGCCAACGGCGGCCACCGGGTTTTTCTCGTCGAGAAGCAGACCACCATCGGCGGGCACATGCTGCAGTTCGACAAGACCTTTCCCACGCTCGACTGCGCGGCCTGCATCGGAACCCCCAAAATGGTGGAGGTGGCCCAGCATCCGGAGATCACCCTCTACACGGGGACCGAAGTCCGTGCGGTGAGCGGGTTCATCGGCAATTACACCGTCACCCTCCGGCGCCATCCCCGCTACGTGAAGGAAGGCGTCTGCACGGGCTGCGGCGAATGCGCCAAGGTCTGCCCCGTCGAACTGCCGAACCCCTGGGACGCCGGGCTCGGCTCCCGGCGGGCCATCGGCCGCGCTTTTCCCCAGGCGATCCCCATCACCTTCGATATCGTGAAAAAGGACCGGGCTCCCTGCCAAGCCGCCTGCCCCGCGGGGATCAACGTCCAGGGATATGTCCAGCTCATCCGGGAAGGGAAAATCCGCGAAGCGGTCCGGCTGATCCTGGAGCGGCTTCCGCTGCCGGGCGTTCTGGGCCGGGTGTGTCCCCACCCCTGCGAAGAACGATGCCGCCGGGGCGAGGTCGACGCGCCGGTGGCCATCCGCGCGCTCAAACGTTTCGCGGCGGACCGGATCGGGCCTGACGACCTGCCTCCGCCGCCGATCGCCGAACGGCCGCAGCGGGTGGCGGTCGTCGGCTCCGGGCCGGCCGGCCTTACGGCGGCCTACGATCTGCGCTTGCGCGGCTACGGGGTGACGATGTTCGAGGCGCTGGAACGCCCGGGAGGGATGTTGCGGGTCGGCATCCCCGACTACCGTCTGCCCCCGGAAGTGCTCGACCGCGATATCGCCCGGATCCTGCGGACGGGCATCGAATTGCGGACCGGCGTGCGTCTTGGACGCGATTTTCGCCTGGAAGATCTGAAAGCGGAGGGCTACGCCGCGGTTTTCGTGGCGATCGGCGCCCACCGCGGGCTGCAGGCGGGCATCGGCGGAGAGGAGAGCGGCTTGGTGGTCAACGCCGTCGACTGGCTGCGACGGGTCAACCTGGGGGAGCGCTCCCCGTTGGGGCCGCGGGTGGCGGTCATCGGGGGAGGGAACGTTGCCGTCGATGCCGCGCGGGCGGCGCGCCGCCTGGGCAGCCCGGAGGTGGAAATCGTCTACCGCCGGACCCGGGAGGAGATGCCGGCCTATGCCGAGGAAGTCGAGGAGGCGCTGGCCGAGGGCATCGGGTTCCGTTTCCTGACGGCCCCCCGGCGCGTGCTCTCCCGGCGGGGCCGAACGTACGGCCTGGAATGCCTGCGCACCGAGCCCGGCCCTCCCGATGAGCGGGGGAGGCGCCGGCCCGTGCCCGTGGCGGGTTCCGAGTTCGTCATCGAATGCGATGCCGTCCTTGCGGCCGTCGGTCAAGGGGTCGACCTGGAGGGGTGGGGAGAGTTGCCGACGACCCCCCGGGGCACGCTGGCCGTGGATCCCCGCTCGCTGCAGACGGCGCTGCCGTGGGTGTTCGCCGGGGGCGATGCCGTCACCGGGCCGGCGAGCGTCATCGAGGCGGTCGCCGCCGGCCACCGTGCGGTGGAGGCGATCGACCGCTTTCTGCAGGGCGAGGATCCCGCCGGGCTCGAAGCGGAGGCGGGAAGGCGATTCCCGGCCACCGGCGAATGGACGCCGATCCCCACCGCCGTTCGCCGCCGCGAGCGGCTCCATCCGCCGCACCGGGGGCCGGCGGAGCGCTGCGAGGGTTTCGCGGAGGTGGAGCTCGAAGTGACCGAAGAGCAGGCGCGCGCCGAGGCCGGCCGCTGCCTCAACTGCGGCGCTTGCTGCGAGTGCCTGGAGTGCGTGCGGGTCTGCGAGCCCCGGGCGATCGACCACGGGATGGCCGCCGAGGAGATCCAGGTGCAGGTCGGCAGCATCGTGCTCGCCACGGGCTACGACGTGATGGACCCCTCCCCCCTGAAGGCGTTCGGCTACGGCCGCTATCCCAATGTCATCACCAGCCTGGAGTTCGAGCGGCTGAGCAACGCGACGGGCCCGACGGGCGGGCGGCTCCTGCTGCGCGACGAAACCGGCCGCTTCACCCGCCCCCCCCGAAGCGCGGCCATCGTGCACTGCGTCGGCAGCCGGGACGTGAACGCCCATGCTTACTGCTCGCGCGTCTGCTGCATGGCCGCCCTCAAGTACAGCCACCTGCTCCACGAAAAGGTCGGGCCGTCGACGCCCGTCTACGATTTCTACATCGACCAGCGCTGTTACGGGAAAGGCTACGAGGAGTTCTATCGACGCTGCCAGGAGGAGGGGACCGTATTCATCCGGGGGCGGGTGGCGGAGATCACCGACCGCGCTGTCGACCCCTCCGAAGCCGGTCGGCTGGTGGCGGTCGCCGAGGATACGCTCTCCGGAATGCTGCTTCGGGTCCCCGTGGATCTGGTGATTCTTTGCCCGGCCATGGAATCGCGGCGGGATGCGGCCGAGGTGGGGCGAATCTTCGGGGTCAACCGCGGGGCCGACGGCTTCTTCCTCGAGGAGCACCCCAAGCTGGGTCCGCTCAACACGGCGACCGACGGCGTCTTTCTCGCGGGCGCCTGCCAGGGGCCCAAGGACATTCCCGATACGGTCGCGCAGGCCTCGGGGGCGGCGGCGAAGGCGCTCGCCCTCGCCGGTCGGGGAGCGGTGGCAATTCCCTCGGCGGTTTCGACGATCGACCCCGACCTGTGCGCGGGGTGCCAGACCTGTATCGGGCTGTGTCCCTGCTCGGCCATCGAATTCGACGAGCGGCGCCGCGTCTGCGGGGTCAACGAGGCGCTGTGCAAGGGATGCGGCAGCTGCGCCGCCGGATGCCCGAGCGGGGCGGCGCGGGTGAGCCATTTCCGCAAGGAGCAGATCTTCGCCGAGTGCGACGGTCTCTTGAACGCCGTGCGTGCGGTCGGAATCTGAACGCCGCCGCCCCCGAGGCGGACGGCGCGGAGGACACGATGCCGGACTTCGAGCCCATTCTCATCGCCTTCGTTTGCAACTGGTGCACCTACACGGCGGCCGATCTGGCCGGAACCTCGCGGCTGTCGGTTCCCAAAAACCTGCGGTTGATCCGGGTGATGTGCACCGGGATGGTCGACCCGCAGTATATCCTCAAGGCGCTCCTGCACGGTGCCGACGGGGTGCTCGTGAGCGGTTGCCACCCGGGGGACTGCCACTACCGGAACGGGAACTACAAGGCCCGCCGGCGCATCAAACTGTTGCAGGAGATCCTTCCTTGCTTCGGGATCGAAGCCGAGCGTCTGCGGTTAACCTGGATCGGGGCGAGCGACGGGATCCGCTTCGCGCAGATCACGCGCGAGCTCGTGGACAAAATCCGGCAACTCGGCCCCAACCGGGCCGCGGAGGTGACGGCGCTCTGCTGAGGCGCCGGGCCGGCCGGGGAAGGGGGCCGCCATGGGGACCGTGGCGCGACTCGAGGTGAAGGAGGGGGGCTGCACGGCGGCGATCCGCGGTTTTCTGCACGGACTGCTCGAAAGCCGGGCAGTCGGCGCCGTGATGGTCGCGCAGCGACTCCCGCGGAAGGTTCTGCGGATGCCGGCTCTCGTGACCGATCCGCACCGGCTGGAAGGGATCGATCCCTTCTCGCCCTGCTTTGCCCTCAACGCCGCCCGGATGGCCGCCCGCCTGAGTCGGCGGTCCATGGGGGTGCGCTGGGCGGCGCTGATGCGTCCCTGCGAAGTCCGGGCCTTTGTCGAGTTGGTGAAGCTCAAGCAGGCCGGAACCGAAGAGATCGTGCTGATCAGCTTCGACTGCCCGGGCGCGCTGCCGACCCGGGAGTTCCTCCGATCGCCGGGCGCGGAGACGGCGGAAAGCACGGAGCGGTTTCTGCGGGAAGCCTTTTCGGGCGAGGCGACCGGCCCGGAGCTGGCGCACGCCTGTCGGGCCTGCGAACACCCGGTGCCTCCTTCCTGCGACGTGCATATCGGCCTGCTCGGCACGGACGGCGGGTCGTGGCTGGCGGTCGAGGGCCGTACCCCCGCCGGCCAGGAGCTGATCGCGGCCGCGAAACTGCCGCCCGCCGAGGCGCCCGACTCCCGAGAGGCGGCGCTCCGCGGATGGATCGGCCGCCGCGCGGCTTACCGCGACGCGTTGTTCGCCCGCACGGAGGCGGCCGTCGCGACGATCGAGGGCGCGGCGGCCTATTTCGCCGACTGCGTCCTCTGTACCAACTGCCGGGTGGCCTGCCCCCTGTGTTACTGCCGGGAATGCGTGTTTGCCACCGACGTCTTCGAACACGACCCCTTCCAGATCCTCCTCTGGGCCGAGCGGGGGGGGGTGCTCAAATTGCCGACCGACACCCTGTTTTTCCACCTGACCCGCCTGGCGCACATGAGCACGGCCTGCGTCGGCTGCGGGCAATGCTCGAACGCCTGCCCCCAGGGGATCGCCGTGATGGAAGTCTTCCGCACCGTCGGGCGCCGCACCCAGCAGGCCTTCGGCTATGAAGCCGGCCGGAGTCTCGAGGAGCCGCCGCCCCTTTCCGTCTTCCGGGAGGAGGAGTTTCCGGAAGCCGTCGGGCTCGATCCCCGTCCCGCCGGCGGATGAGAAGACAGAGGGGGGACCCGATCGGGTCCGACGGGATCGGAGGGATGCGGATGAACGCCAGGATCGGAAAAGCGTTGGTGGTCGGGGCGGGGATCGCCGGCATTCGCGCCGCCCTGGATCTGGCCGAGTACGGCTACAGCGTCGTCCTGGTGGAACGGGCGCCGCGTCCGTCCGGCCTCTTGGGGCAGCTCGACCGCCAGTT
The DNA here is from genome assembly GCA_037481615.2 of Desulfobacterales bacterium. GTDB lineage: Bacteria > Desulfobacterota > Desulfobacteria > Desulfobacterales > SpSt-501 > SpSt-501. The sequence continues at coordinate 119,625 of JBBFLI020000002.1, read as the reverse complement.
CCCCACGGATCGATGCGGCATGTGCCGCCTGCTGCCCCGCGTCGAGCGGGACGCCGCCTCGGCGGACTGCCTGCGGCGGGGTCTCTTCCACGAACGGATCGATCTCCGGCTGAACACCGAGGTCGCGGGCATCGAAGGCGAGGCCGGCAGGCTGCGGGTGAGGTTGCGCCGGCCTTCGGGCGGGGTCGACCCGGAACGCTGCGCCGGCTGCGGGCGTTGCGCTGCGGTGTGCCCCGTGGAGGTCCCCGACGAGTTCAACGCGGGCCTCACGATGCGCAAAGCCGTCGATCTGCCCGCTCCCCAGTGTTTTCCCCACGCCTACGCGCTCGACCCCTCGGCCTGCACGCGCTGCGGGGCCTGCCGGGAAGTTTGCCCGACCGGGGCCATCCGGCTGCCGGGGGCCGAGCGTCGGTCCTTCCGGATTCTTCTGGTCGATGACGAATGGTCGGTGCGCGATTCGCTCAAGGAATGGCTCGAAGCCGAGGGGTTCTCCACGGCGATGGCGGCCTCGGGACCCGAGGCCCTCGCCGCCCTCCGCGAGAAAGCCTTCCAGCTCATGCTGCTCGACATCAAGATGCCCGGGATGGACGGGGTCGAGGTCCTGGAGCGGGCGAAGCAGATTTCCCCCGGCCTGGATGTCGTGATGATGACCGCCTACGCCACGGTGGAAACCGCCGTGGAGGCCATGAAGATCGGAGCCCTCGATTACCTCATCAAACCCTTCGATGTCGCCGACCTGATCCCGAAAGCGGTGGAACGCTTCGAGCGTTTCGCCGCGGCGGAAGACCCGCCGCTCACCGTCGGCGCGGTCGTGCTCTGCGGCGGCTCGGAAGGCTACGACCCGCTTTCGGGGAAGAACCCTTACGGCTACGGGGTCTTCCCCGGCGTGCTGACCCAGGTCGAATTCGAGCGCCTGACGAGCGCAACCGGCCCGACGGGGGGGCGGCTGCTGCGGCCTGACGGCCGGGGGGCCGTGCGCCGCATCGCCTGGATCCAATGCGTGGGCTCCCGTGACGCCGGGGAGGAAGCCGATTTCTGCTCGAGCGTCTGCTGCATGGCCTCGATCAAGGAGGCGCTGCTCGCCAAGGCCCTCGGCGGCGGAGACCTCGAGGCCACGATCTTCCATATGGATCTGAGGACCGCCGGAAAATCCTTTCAGCGGTACCGGGATCAGGCGGAGGAACGCCACGGCGTGCGCTTCATCCGGGCGCGGCCGCATTCGCTGACCCCGGCGCCCGGAGGGGAGGGTCTCCGGATCCGCTGGGTGGAGGCCGGAGGGGAAAGCCGCGAGGAGAACTTCGACCTCGTCGTTCTGGCCACGGGTCGTCGCCCGGCCGCGGGGATGACGGCCTTGGCGGAGCGGCTCGGGCTGCCGCTCAACCCTTGGGGCTTCATCGCTGCCGTGCCTTTTTCCCGCTGCCGCACCGCACGACCCGGCGTGGTGATCGGGGGAACCTGCGGCGGGATGGTGGACATCGCCGAAACGGTGATTCAGGCGTCGGCCGCTGCCGCGGAAGCCTCGCGGTGCCTCCAGGCGGCGGGAGGGGGGCAGGGTGCGGAAGAGCGCCCCGCCGAACTTTCCGACTCGGTTCTTCGCGAACTGCCGCGGGTGGCCGCCGTGATGTGCCGTTGTCGGTGGTCGAGTCCGCCCGCGGAGACGCCGGAGCCGGTTTTGTTTGCGCTGGGCCGCGATCCGGAGGTGGCGACCGTCGAAACCGCGGACGCGTTGTGCACGCCGGAAGGCCGGCGGACCCTGGCGGCGATCCGGGCGCGGGCGGGGGCGAACCGCCTGTTGATCGGCGCTTGCCGTCTGCTGCAGCAACCGGCACGCCTCCGGGACATCGCGCGCGACGGCGGCCTGACGGCGGGCCAGGTGGAAACAGCGGATCTCGCGCTCTGCTCCGCCCGGACGCCCCCGGACGCCCAGGCGGCGCTGTTTGCCCTGCGAAGCGGACTCGCCCGGCTCAAGCGGTCGGAGCCGCCCGCCGCAAGGCCGATCCCTGTCGCCCCCGCGGCGCTCGTTCTCGGGGGCGGAGTCGCCGGCATGACCGCCGCGCTGGTCATCGCCGATCACGGCGCGCCGGTCGAGCTGGTGGAGACCTCCGAGCGGCTGGGGGGAAACCTGACCTGGCTCACCCGCACGATCGAAGGCGCCGACCCTCGAGCCTTGCGGGACGATCTCGTGCGGCGGGTCGAAGGACATCCCCGCATCCGGGTACACAAAGGCGCGCGGATCGTCCACGCCGAGGGCGAGGTGGGGTCGTTCGTCTCGTTCATCGAGGGCCCGGACGGGGAGGTGCGGCGCCTGGAACACGGGGTCGTCCTCTTCGCGACCGGCGGTCGCGAGGCCCCCGCCCTGGGGTTCGGTTACGGCGAAAGCCCGGCGGTGGCGACCCAGGCCGAGGTGGAGCGCCGTTTGTCCGACGGGACGCTGCCAGTCGGGGCGCTGGATACGGTGGTGACGATCCAGTGCGCCGGATCGCGTCGGGAGCCGCGCAACTACTGCAGCCGCATCTGCTGCCCCGCCTCGCTGCGGCTGATCGAAGCTTTCCGAGAGCGCCGCCCCGAGCTCCGCGCCGTCGTTCTCTACCGCGATCTGATGACGACCGGTTTCGCCGAGGCGGCCTACACCCGCGCGCGGGGTTCGGGCGTCCTGTTCATCCCTTATCCCTCCGACCGCCCCCCGGCGGTCCGGCCGACCGGCGCCGGGGCCGTAGTGGCGGTGGAGGAACCGATCCTCGGGCGGCCTCTCGAAATCGAGGCCCAGCTCGTGGTCTTGGCGACGGGCATCGTTCCAGCCCTTTCGCGGGAGCTGGTGGAGGCCTTCGGCGGCCGGCTGGATGAGGACGGTTTCTTCCAGCCGGCCGACGCGAAATGGCGGCCGGTGGACGGGATGGCGGAAGGGGTCTTCGCCTGCGGTCTGGCGCTCTCCCCGCGCACGATCCCGGAGGCCATAGCGACGGCGGAGGCCGCCGCCATGCGGGCGCTCGGTCTTCTCGGCCGCGAGCGGCTTTTCGCCAGCCGGATCGTGGCGCGCGTCCGCCACAGCCTGTGCAGCCGCTGCGAACAGTGCATCGCGGCCTGCCCCTGCGGGGCGCGTCGCCTGGACGAAGAACTCGGCCGGGTGATCGTTCATCCGGTCCGATGCCAGGGGTGCGGGACCTGTGCCGCGGTCTGCCCGAACGACGCCGCGATCCTGGAAGGCTTCCCGCCCCCGCAGATGTTTTCCATCCTGGAGGCGGCGCTCGGCTGAGAAGCCCTGCGAGACCGGTCGGATTCCCCGCACCGCAGGGGCAACGCCGAAGTCCTTTCCGCCGCCGCGGCGTGAAGGAGGAGGCGGTTCATGAGCCGGTCAGCGGTGATCGATTTCCCTCCCCGGGCGGCCCGCCCGGACCTCTCCCGGGTGCGACGGATGATCCAAGCCTGCCTGCAATGCGGCACCTGTTCGGGTTCCTGCCCGAACGCCGCGGCCATGGATTTCACGCCGCGTCACCTCTGGCGGCTGGTCATGCTCGACCGCGGGGAGGAGATCTTCCGCAGCCGCACCTTCACCCTCTGCTCGGCCTGTTACACCTGCACCTTGCGCTGCCCGCGGGGTCTGCCGCTGACCGAAGCCATGCACGCGCTGGAGCAGGCCGCCCATCGGGCGCGGTCCAAGCGCCACCGCACGGCCGCCGCCTTTCATCATCATTTTCTCGAGAGCATTCGGCGGGAAGGCAGGGTTAACGAGCCGGCTTTCCTCATGCACTACTTCGCCGCCGTCAAAGATCCGCTTCTCGTGTTGCGGCATGCGGCGCTCGGCCTGCGCCTGGCGGCCCGCGGCAGGCTGCCGCTCGGCCGCCCGGCCTCCCGCGCCCGGTCTCTGGCGGCCCTCTTCGCCCGCGCGGCGGAGGTGGAGGCATCCCCATGAGGTACCACTACTATCCGGGGTGTTCGCTCGAGGGGACCGCGCGCGCCTACGATCGTTCGAGCCGCGCGGTGCTGGACGCGTTGGGGTTGGAGCTGCTCGAGATCCCCGATTGGACCTGCTGCGGTGCATCCGCCGCCGGGGCCGCCGGGCCGCTGCTCGCCCTGACCCTGCCGGCAAGGAATCTGGCCCTCGCGGAACGAAGGGATCCGGACCTGGAGATCCTGGCGCCCTGCAGCGCCTGCTACCTCAACCTGCGCCATGCCGTCCAGGCGATGCGCGCGAGGCCCGAGGAGGCGGCCCGCATCCGGGAAGTGCTCCGGGTGGAGGATCTCCACCCGAGGGGGCGGACACGCGTGCGGCACCTCCTCGATGTGCTCGCCTTCGACGTGGGAGCGGAGCGCCTGGCCTCGCGCGTCGAGCGGCCGCTGCGGGGGATGCGCATCGCGCCCTACTACGGTTGCCAGTGCCTGCGCCCGTATGCGGATTTCGACGATCCCGAACAGCCGATCTCGATGGAGCCGCTGATCCGGGCGCTCGGCGCCGAGGTGTTCCGCTGGCGGTCGGGCGGATCGTGCTGCGGCGCCTCGCTCTCCGCCACGCGGCGCGCGGCCGGTCTGTCCCGGATCGCTTCCATCCTGGAGGATGCCCGCGGGGCGGACGCCGTGGCCACGGTCTGCCCGATGTGCCAGATGAATCTCGAGGCCTTCCAGGAGGCGGCGGGCAGGCATGCCGGAGGCGACCTCACCTGCGACGTCCTCTACCTGCCCCAGGTCATCGGCTTGGCGATGGGCATGGCGGAGAAGGCGCTCGGCCTGCAGGAGAATCTGGCGTTTTCGGCGGAACGGTGGGCAGGCGTCCCGCTGCGGGGCGGGGCGCAAAAAGGGGGGGGGCGCCGATGAAGACGAAGCCCGAGGAACGAGGGGGTCTGCGGGGAGTGCGGGCGCTGCCGCACCGTCTCGTGGTGCGGCTGATCTCGGCGGTCGGGGTGACCCTCTTCGTTTCCATCGCCACCTGGGCCTATTTCAACACGAACTACCAGGAGCACAGGCTCATGGAGAGTGTGATCGCCTCGACCGACCGCCTCACCAACACCATCCGCCTGGGGACGCATTACGCGATGATGTTGAACTCCCGCGACGACATCACGCAGATCATCTCCAATATCGGCACCCAACCCGAGATCCGCAACATCCGCATCTACAATAAACAGGGGGAGATCAAGTTTTCGAACCGCCTCGCCGAGGTGGACACCCGAACCAACATCAAAGCCGAGGCCTGCGACATCTGCCACCGCACCGTACCGCCGCTCGTCGATCTGGATCTCTCCTCCCGCACGCGCATCCTGCAGGGCCCCGGCGAGCCGCGCCGGCTCGGCATCATCAGCCCAATCTACAACGAACCGGGGTGCTCCTCGGGCGCCTGCCACATTCATCCCGAGGGCAAGAAGATTCTCGGCGCCCTGGATGTCGTGGTCTCGCTGAGCGATACGGACCGCGAGCTGGCGCTCGGCAAGAGGGCCGTGGTCGGGCTCACCGCGGCGGTCTTCCTGCTCACCTCGGTCCTGCTTGCCGTGATGCTGGTCGTCTTCGTCAACCGTCCCGTCCAGAGCCTGATCGCCGGGACGCGACGGATCGCCGAGGGGTTGCCCCCCGGTCCCATCCCGGTTCACCGCAAGGACGAGATGGGCCAGCTCGCCCGCGCGATCGAAACGATGAGCCTCGAGATCGCCCAGAAACAGGGGGAACTCACCGCCCAACGCGAGGAATACCAGACCCTTTTCGAAAACGTCCCCTGCTTGATCACGCTCCAGGACCGAAACTTCCGCCTGTTGCGATTCAACCGCGAGTTTGCCAAGCGCTTTGCCCCACGCGAGGACGACACCTGCTATCGGGCCTACAAGGGGCGGGAGGAACCCTGCCCGCGGTGCCCGGTCGCGCTCACCTTCGAGGACGGGCTGCCGCATCAGGGCGAGGAGAGCGGGGTGAACAAGGACGGCAGCGTGGCCCATTGGATCTTCCGGACGACCCCGATCCACAACCGGCGGGGAGAGGTGGTCGCCGCGCTCGAGATGAGCCTGGACATCACCGAGCGCAAGCAGCTCGAGGAGCAGCTTGCCCGCTCCGAAAAAAAATACCATGAAATCTTCAATCACATCCCCAACCCCGTCTTCGTCCTGGACGCCCGCACGTTCGAGGTGATCGATTGCAACCGCAGCGTGACGACCGTTTACGGGCACACGCGGGAGGAAGTGCTGCGACGGTCGTTTCTGGACTTCTTTTTCCCGGAAGAGAGGGAATCCTACCGGGAGCTGCTGCCGCGGGTCGCCGAACTCAACCAGGTCAAGCACCGCCGCGCCGGGGGCGAGCGGATTTTCGTGAACATCCGCCTCTCGCCGGGGGAGTTTCCCGGCCGGGAGGTGCTGCTCGTGACGACGAGCGACATCACCAAACGGCTCGAAACCGAGCAGCAGCTGATCCAGGCGAGCAAGATGGCCACGCTCGGGGAAATGGCGACCGGGATCGCCCATGAACTCAACCAGCCGCTTTCCGTCATCAAGACGGCGAGCAGTTTTTTCGTCCGCAAACTCGATGAACGCCAGACGATCGACGAGGCGACGCTGGCGGCGATGCTCCGCAAGATCGACGCCAACGTCGATCGGGCCGCGCGCATCATCAACCACCTGCGCCAGTTCGCGCGCAAGTCCGAGCTCAAGCTCGAGCGCATCCAGGTCAACGACGTTCTGCGGGCGGCCTTCGACGTGTTCAGCCAGCAGCTCAAGCTGCGCCAGATCGAGGTGGCCTGGGAGACCGATCCCGACCTGCCGAAGATCGACGCCGACCCCGGCCGGCTGGAGCAGGTGTTCATCAATCTCCTGATCAACGCGCGGGATGCGATCGAGGAGCGCTGGGCCGGTCGGGAAGCGGAGGCGGGGGCCAAACGCATCCATATCGCCGCCTACCGCAGCGGCCGGAGCGTGGTCTGTGAAATCCGCGATACGGGGCCGGGGGTGCCGCCGCATCTTGCCGAACGGATCTTCGAGCCGTTCTTCACCACCAAGCAGGCCGGGGAAGGGACCGGCCTGGGGCTTTCGATCAGCTACGGGATCATCAAGGACTGCCGCGGCACGATTCGGGTCAAGCCCGCCCCCGAGGGAGGGGCCTGCTTTGTGATCGAATTCCCCCTGCCGGAGAAGGAGCATGGATAAACGGGTGCTGCTGGTCGACGACGAGCGGGACATCCGCGAGGTGTTGCGCCTGCCGCTCCAGGATCGGGGCTTCGAGGTGCTCGAGGCCGAAAGCGGTGAAGAGGCCCTTGAGCGGTTCGCCGCCGCACAGCCGCCCCTCGTGCTCACCGACATCAAGATGCCGGGCATGGACGGCATCGAGCTTTTGCGCCGCATCAAGAGCCGCTGGCCGGAAACCGAGGTGATCATGATCACCGGTCACGGCGACCTGGATCTCGCGGTCCGCAGCCTGAAGCACGAGGCGACCGACTTCATCACCAAGCCCATCCACATCGACGTGTTGGACATCGCCCTGCGGCGAGCGGTCGAGAAGATCCAGACCCGGGAGAAACTCCGGGAATATCTCCACCGCCTGGAGCGGCTGGTCGCAGAGAAGAGCGAGCTCCAAAGCCACCTCTCCACCCTCGGCCTGATGCTCGGCTCGATCTCTCATGCCCTCAAGGGATTGCTGACCGGCTTGGACGCGGGCGTTTACCTGGTGGACCAGGGGCTATCCCGGGATCGCCGGGAGCAGATCGTCGAAGGCTGGGAGGTCGTCAAGCAGCGGCTGGAACGGATCCGTCGCGTCGTCTTGGATATTCTCTATTACTCGAAAAAGCGCGAGCTCAAGCTCGAGCCGGTGGACGCGCTCGGTCTTGCCGAAGAAACCGCCGCCGCGGTGATGGAAAAGATGGCGGCGGCGGGGGTTCAGTTCAGCACCGAGTTCGAAACCCGCTGCGGCGGGCTTCAGGCCGCCCCGGCGTATCTCCAGGCGGCCCTGACCCATCTGCTGGAAAACGCCCTCGATGCCTGCCGCGCCCCCGGGGCGCGGGGGCCCGGCCGCATCGTCTTCGGACTGCGCTGCCGGAAAAACCGCATCGAGTTCACCGTGCTCGACAACGGCGCGGGAATGGACGAGGAAACCCGGCGCAAGCTGTTCACGCCGTTTTTCTCTTCCAAAGGGGACCGGGGCACGGGATTGGGGCTCTTCATCACGCGCCAGATCGTGGAACAGCACGGCGGGGAGATCCACGTCTCCTCCTCCCCGGGCCGCGGAAGCCTCTTCGTGGTCAGCCTGCCGGCGGCGGGCGCTGAGCCGGCGCCGCCGTGAAGAGACGCGCCCGCTCCCGTCTCAGGCGGGCTCGTCCTCCGGCGCGGCGAGCCGGGCGATGGGGCGGATCCACTGCCGCAGACGCTCCGCCGTGGGCGAGGCGGCGTGGCGCTGCAGAAAGGCTTCCCCCCCGTCGCCGGAATCGGCCAACGCCGGATCGAGGGGGATCGATCCGAGAAACGGGACCCCCATATCCGCGGCGATCCGGGAGCCTCCGCCGGTGCGGAAGATGTGCGTCACCTCCCCGCACATCGGGCAGACGAAACCGCTCATGTTCTCCACGACCCCCAGCACGGGCACCTGGAGATGCCGGCAGAAGGTGATCGATTTGCGCACGTCGACGGCCGCTACCCGCTGCGGGGTGGTCACGATCACGGCGCCGTCCAGGCGCCCGATCAGCTGGCAGACCGAAAGCGGCTCGTCCCCCGTTCCCGGCGGGGAGTCGATCACCAGGAAATCGAGATCGCCCCAGGCCACGTCCTTCAGGAACTGCTTGATGGCCCCCATTTTCAGCGGTCCGCGCCAGATCACGGCGTCGTCGGGCGAGGAAAGAAACAGGCCGATCGAGATGACCTTGAGCCCCCCGACCTCTGCGGGGAGGATCTCGTGTCCGGTGCCGCCGAGGCGGTGCTGCTCCAGACCGAGCATCGTGGGAATGCTGGGGCCGTGGATGTCGGCGTCGAGCAGGCCCACGGCATAGCCTTCCTGCAGCAGGCCCACGGCCAGGTTGACGGCCACCGTGCTTTTCCCCACGCCGCCCTTGCCCGAGAGGACGACGATGCGGTGCCGAATACGGCACAGGCGCGCCTCGAGCTGGCGGCGCTCGGCGAATTCGGCCTCGCTTTCCCCCGGGCGGGGAGCCCGGGCCGCGCAGTCCGAACGGTTGCACGTGCCGCAAGAGGAGGACGAGGAGTTCGGTTTCCGGGTCACGAGAGGTTCCTTTCCTGCGCCTTGTGACGGATCCGCGCGGGGCGGGCCCGTTTGCAGCGGAAATAGCGCTCGCCGCCCGGGGCCTGCTCTGCGGCGAGGAGACCCCGGCGGAGGAGATGTTCCAGGTGTTTCACGGCCTCCTGAGGGTGGATGACGAGGCCGGCGGCGAGATCCGCGACGGTGCAGGGCCGCCGGGCGAGAAGCTCCAAGATGTCCCGATCGACCGCGCGGTCGGCCCGCGCGGCCCCGGGCGCGCTCGAGGGGAAATCGGCGATGCATTCCGCTTTTTCCCCCAGCCGTCGGGCCAATTCCTGGAGCTTCGTCCGCGAAACGGGTTTGGCAAAGCGCTCGGCGGGAGGCCGCACGACGGTGTTCAGCTGAATCCGCTGCGGGCCGATGCCCTCCACCCGGCGGGCGATGCGATGGACCTCCTGCGGCGAGGTGTTGATCCCGGCCACGAACATGATCTCCAACCAGATCTCCCCCCGAAAATCCGCGGCGAATGCGGCGAGCCCCTCCACCATCCCCTCAAAGGACAGGTCGGGGTGGGGGCGGTTGACGCGGCGGAAGGTCCGGGCTTCGCCGGCGTCGAGCGAAGGAATCACCACCTGGGCGCGGGCGAGGTCCCGCCGGAGCTCCGCATCCCCGAGCAGCGAGCCGTTGGTCAGCACGGCCACCGGGATCCGGGTTCGCCGGCGGATGCCGGCGATCACCTCCCCGATCCCGGCGTGCAGGGTCGGCTCCCCCGAGCCGGCGACGCCGATGAAATCAACCACGGAGCCGCGGCGGAGGGACCTTTCCAAGGCTTCGAGCACTTGACCCGTGGGCACGTATTCCGCGCGCTCGAGGGTCTGGCACGTCGTCCGGCCGAGCTGGCAGTAGATGCAGTCGTAGCTGCACGTCTTGTAGGGAACGAGGTCCACCCCGAGCGAACGCCCCAGGCGCCGCGAGGGCACCGGCCCGTAGAGGGGTCCCGTTCTGCGAGGGGCGACGGCGCTTTCGGTCATGTTCCGGCCGCTCACCGGCGAAAGCGCGGGTCCCGCTTCCCGAGACGCGCCTCGATTTCCGCAAGCCGCCGGCGGAGCCGCTCGGCTTCTTCCTCGAGGCTCACGGCTTCCGAGGGGCGACCGGAGGCGGCGCCCCCGGATCTTCGGGACCCGCCCCGACCCCCGGCCATCCGCCCGCACCCCCTCCGACCTCCGCCGCCGGCAAAGAGGCGGGGGCCGGACAGCCCGGAGCCGCCCGACGGCGGCAGGCCTCTCGCGGCGGTATCGCCGGAAGGCGGCACGGCGCTTGCCTCCGGGGCACCCGCGGTGAGGAACCTCTCGAGGGCCTCGCGGACCGTTCCGGAGCAGCCCTCGACCAGGACGACGCCCGCCGCGGACAATACCCCGGCCGCATTCGGGCCGCAGCGGCCCGTGAGAACATGGGTCGCCCCCCGTTCCGCGATCCTCCGGGCCGTTTCGATTCCCGTACCGCCGGCGGAAGAGGCCGGATTGGCAAGCTCCTCCACCGTTTGGGCATCGGGGTCGAGGATCAGAAACCACGGGGCACGGCCGAAGCGGGGCTCCAGGGGGGCTTCGAGGGAGGGACGGCTGGCGCTGATTGCGATTTTCATGGTTTGTTTTCCCGGGATGGAGGGTTCTGCGGGGGCCGTCGGCGGAGGGGCGGACGGGGACGGGCTGCCCCGGCCTTTATCCTCCGAACGGGGCGGCGTTTTGCATCGGCGGGTTCAGGGAAAGCGGCTGGTCCCCGGGCGTCGAGAAAGGAGGCCAAAATCGGCTCCCATTCCCCGGTGAGAAAGCCGAAGACCCGGATGCCCGAGGCTTCCAGGGCTTTTTCCAAGGGCGAGGAGATCGCTCCGCAGAGCAGGACGTCGACGCCCTGCTCGGAGAGGATCCGCACCCGATCCCAGAGATTCCGGGTCTGGAGCAGCAACCGGTCGCGCCCGATCTCCCGGCCGGCGGCGATCGTGACCACGACCAGGTGGCGCGCTTCGTCGAACACCGGAGAAACCCGGCCCTGCCAGTAGGCGACCCCCACACGCATGACCCCTTGTCATGCAAGGCCGATGCCACTGCTCTCCCAGAAAACAAGGAAGGGCATTTCCCGGAGGCGGCATGGCGGGCCGGCCGGGGGGTTGCTTGCGATATTGCATAATGCAATAATCGATAAAAGGCGAAATTGCATTTTGCACGACCCTGCGTCATCCCCCCGACTCGAGGAGGCTCGATGGGCGGAAAAGGCAAAGAAACCCGGGAGAGCGTCATTCTCGATTCAATCAACGAGGGGGTTTTCACGGTCGATGCCGCCTGGCGCATCACCTCGTTCAACCGCGGGGCGGAGCGGATCACGGGGGTGCCGCGAAACCGGGCGCTCGGCCGTGCCTGCTGCGATGTGTTCCACGCGACCCTCTGCGAGCAGAACTGCGCGCTGCGCCGGACCCTCGATAACGGAAAACCGATCGTGAACGCGACCGCGCACATCATCGACCGCAAAGGGCGACGCATTCCGATCCGCCTATCCACAGCCCTCCTCAAAGACGCCCGCGGGCGGGTGATCGGCGGGGTGGAGACGTTCCGCGACCTCAGCGAGGTCGAACAGCTGCAGAAGGAGCTCCGCAGCCGCTACACCTTCGAAGACATCGTGGGCGCAAGCCCGGTCATGCAGCGTCTGTTCGACATTCTGCCCCAGGTCGCCGCGAGCCGCAGCAGCGTTCTGATCGAGGGGCCGAGCGGTACGGGAAAAGAACTCTTTGCACGCGCCATCCACAACCTCTCCCCGCGGAGCCGCAAACCCTTCGTGGCCGTGAACTGCGCCGCGCTTCCCGACACGCTCCTCGAAAGCGAGTTGTTCGGATACAAGGCGGGGGCCTTCACCGACGCCCGTCGCGACAAGCCGGGCCGCTTCATGCTGGCCGACGGGGGGACGATCTTCCTGGATGAAATCGGCGATGTCTCCCCGGCGATGCAGGTCCGGCTGCTGCGGGTCTTGCAGGAGCAGCGGGTCGAGCCGCTCGGGGCGGTGGAGCCCGTCGCCGTGGACGTCCGGGTCGTCGCCGCCACGCACCGCGACCTGGCCCGGCTCGTCCGCGCGGGCTCATTCCGTGACGACCTCTACTACCGGCTGCGCGTCGTGCACCTGCGCATTCCCCCGCTCCGGGAACGCCGCGAGGACCTTCCGCTTCTCGTCGAGCACATCGTCTCCCGGTTCAACCGGCTCCAGGGGAAGGACATCGCCGGGCTCACCTTGGAGGCGACGGCGCGTCTGATGGAGCACGATTTTCCCGGAAACGTGCGCGAGCTCGAGAACATCATCGAACAGGCCTTCGTGCTGTGCCGGGGCGAGTTCATCGATCTGCACCATTTGCCTCCCGAACTGAGGCCCGGCGTCCCCGCCTCCGCGGAAACGCTTCCCGCCACGAACCTCCGCGATCTCGAAAAGCTCCTCATCGCCGACACCCTGCGTCGCTTTCGTGGAAACCGCATGCAGTCCGCCCGTGCGCTGGGCATCGACCCGAGCACCCTCTATCGCAAGATCCGCCGCTTCGGCATCGCCGTCCCCGAAACCGAAGGCCGGAAAAGAAAACGGTAACCTTGCATTTTGCAAGGGGGGAGGTCTGCAACCGCCGTGCGGCGGCACCGGTCTCCGCTCGCCCCCGAAAAAGGTTTCCCCGCCGACCCGGCGTGTTGCCTCACCGCCCGTCGAGCGGTGGGCTGGCATGTGTCTTGCTTCTTCTTTGGGAAGGCACCGGCTCCGGGATCGAGAGAAGGCGGCCCTTCTCGGCAACCCGCCCGGTGCGTTGCCCGATTCCGTCGCCACGACAAGGAGGAGCGCCAATGGAGGAGACGGTCATCCGCCTGGGCGGAAAACGAGGCACCACGTTCCTGGAGAAGGTCCGGGAGATCCTCCCAGAGAGGGCGTCAATCTCAACTTGTGCCTCACCTGCGGCGCCTGTTCCTCCGGGTGCCCGGCCACGGGGGTGGAGGGGCTGGACCCGCGCAAGTTCCTGCGCCTGGCCGCCCTGGGGCTGGACGAGGAAATCCTGGCCACGAATTGGGTCTGGATGTGCACCCGGTGCCGGCGATGCATCCACGTCTGCCCCATGAAGATCGACATCCCGCGTCTCGTCTACAACGTGCGCGCCGCCTGGCCGCGGGAGAAGCGGCCGAAGGGGATCCTCGGGTCCTGCGACATGGCCCTGCGCAATGAGAGCTGCAGCGCCATGGGGGCTTCGCCCGAGGATTTCCGTTTCGTCGTCGAGGACGTGCTGCAGGAGTACCGCGAGGCGCAGCCGCAGTTCGCCGCGATGGAGGCGCCGATCGACAAGGCGGGCGCCGAGTTCTTTCTCAACCAGAACTCGCGCGAGCCGGTGACCGAGCCCGACGAAATGGTGCCCCTGTGGAAGCTGTCGCATCCGGCCGGTGCGGACTGGACCTACGGGTCCAAGGGCCGGGGTGGCGAGAATGACTGCATGTTTCTGGGCGACGATGCGGCCTGGAAGCACATCACGGCGACGGCGGCGAAGCAGGCCGACGATCGGGGCTGCAGGGTCTTTCTCAACACCGAGTGAGGCCACGTGACCTTCTCGGTCCTGGAGGGACTGAAAAAATTCAAGATCGAGCACAAGTTCGTGGTCAAGAACATCTACGAGTACTACGCCCGCTGGATCCGCGAAGGCCGCCTCCGGGTCAACGCCGACTGGAACCGGGACCTGAAGATCAAGTTTGCGGTCCAGGACCCCCGCCAGATCGTGCGCAAGAGCTACGGCGATCCGATCGCCGAGGACCTGCGCTTTGTCGTCAAGGCGGCGGTGGGGGAGGAAAACTTCGTCGACATGCAGCCCAACCGCTCCAACAACTATTGCTGCGGCGGCGGCGGGGGGTTTCTCCAGTCGGGGCTCAAGGCCCAGCGTCTGGAGTTCGGTCGACTCAAGGACCAACAGACCCGGGCGACCGGCGCGCAGTATTGCATCGCCGGCTGCCACAACTGTCATGCCCAGATCCACAGGGCTCCCCGAGGCGTCCGAACCCGGGAGGGCCCGCGGGCCGGCCATCCAGGGAACCCACACACCCGGGAGCGGGCAAAGTGAAGATCGCCTTTTCCACCCAGGGGAGCAGCCCCGAGGACCTCATCGAACCGGCGTTCGGTCGCTGCCGGAATTTTTTGATCGTGGATGACGAAAGGGGATCCTTCCGCGTCGAGCCGAACCCGGGCGCCGCCGCCTTCGGCGGTGCGGGCACCCGGGCGGCCGAGACGCTGGTCGCCGCCGGGGTGGATCGCGTCCTGACCGGAAGCGTCGGCCCGAAAGCCCGGGCCGTTCTCGAGGCGGCCGGGATCGCGATCCGGGAAGGATGCCGGGGGGCGATCCGGGATCACCGGCCCGCGCCCTTCCGCGACCGCAACCCCGCCGCCGGCGATCCCGGCCCTCCCTCCGCCGCACCCTCACCTTCCCGCAGCGCGACCGGCTGCTGCTTTTGCGTGCGCTGCGGCTACCAGACCGCGGAAGACCGGGGGCTTCCGTGCTTCAAGTGGCGCTGTCCTCGCTGCGGGTCCACCCTCGAACGCCGGTTCGGCAGATGAAGATCGCTTCGCGCCGCGCCGGAGGGTGCCTCCCCCGAGCGGGGCTCGCTCGCCGCTGCGCGCGGCGGAGGCCATGCCGTGGAGCCGAAGTCGGCCGGCGCGGCGCAAAAGGCCCGGCTCCTTTTTCCCCGGCCGAGCCGGTTCGACGGAAACCCGGCGACGTGCACGGAGCCCCTCAACGGGGCGGGGTCGGCCGCGAGGCCCAGGGGGGGCTCAGGGCCTGGGGCGGGCGGCGCTGGGGAAGGTTTCCAGGTGGGTGTGCGGCAGGAAGAGCGCCGAGGTGAACTCTTCCATATAGCCGGCATGGCTCGAGAGATCGAGATAGGTCATCGCGCGACTGATATCCCGCGCCTCGCGGCGGCTGTCTTCGGAGAGGAGGGCCAGGTAAGCCCCGGCGATGGAACTGTTCCCGAGGTACTGGAAGCGCCCGCGGTCGAGGTCGGGGAGCAACCCGATCCGGATCGCTTTGTCGACGTCCAGAAATTGCCCGAAGCCGCCGGCGATCCAGAAGCGTTCCACCGCGCTCGCCTCCAGACCGGCTTCGCGCAGCAGCGTGCGCAGACCGGCGTAGACGGCGGCCTTGCTGTAGAGAAGGTTCCTCAGGTCGGAGGCGCTGAAGGTGAGGTCTTCCTCGAGCGGCGATTCGGCGGCGGGAACGAGGACGTAGACCCACTCGTCCCGGAGCCGGCGCAGGCGCGGGTGGGGCCGGTCGGCGGCAAAGGCCCCGCTGCGGTCGACGATCCCCGCGGCGAGCATTTCCGCCATCAGCTCGATCATCCCCGAGCCGCAAATCCCCCGCGGGGGCTCCCCGCCGACGGTGCGGATCTCCGGCTCCCAGGTTTGCGGGTGGATGCGCACGGCCTCGATCGCCCCCGCCTCGGCGCGCATGCCCCAGCGGATGCCCCCGCCTTCGAAGGCCGGCCCCGCGCTGCAAGCGGCGGTCATCATCCATTCCCGGTTTCCGAGGACGATTTCACCGTTGGTGCCCACGTCGATGAACAGGGTGAGGGGGTCTTCGCGGTGCAGGCCGGAGAAGAGGATTCCGGCCACGATGTCGCCGCCCACGTAGCTCGCCGGCCCGGGCATCAGGAAGACGGCCGCCCCCGGGTGGGCGGTGAGCCCGATTTCCGCCGCTTTCAGCACCGGGTACTCGGAGGCGACGGGGATGTAGGGGGCCCGGCGGATCCAGCGCGGCTCGATCGCCAGCAGCAGGTGGGTCATGATCGTGTTGCCGGCGATCACGGCGTTCTTGACCTGGTGCGCCCGGGCCCCGGCGGCCTCGAGCGTTTCTCCGATCAGGCCGTTAACGGTGGCGAGGGCCATTTCGCTCAACTTGCGCACCCCGTCCTTTTCGGCGCAGACGATGCGGTTGATGACGTCGTCGCCGCAGGCCGCCTGGCGGTTGTGCCCCGAGGAGGCGGCGAGGATGCGTCCGTCGGCCATGTCCACCAGATAAACGACGATGGTGGTGGTGCCGAGGTCGACCGCGAGCCCCAGGGACGGCTCACGGGGTTCCGCGGGCCGGACCTCGAGCACCTCCGGGAAGAACCGGCGCCGCAGTACCGTAACGCTCACCTGCCAGCGGCTCTGCCGCATGATGTTCGCCAAGTCGCGCAGCACGGAAAGCCCCACGGTGAGGCGCTCGACCTCGCATCCCGCCCGCTTGAGGCCGCGCTGCAGGCGGTCGAGGTCGCTGACCGCATCCTCCAACGTGGGCGGGGAGAGCTCGACCGCCACCTCGCGCGCGAGGGGCTCGATCCGCATGACACGGCCGGCCAGCCGCGCGGTCGCCTCCTCTCCCATGCCGACGACCTGTAGCCTGCGGTGGAGGCTTTCTTCCGGGATGCGGACCCTCACCTCGCCGAGAACCCGGGCCTGGCAGGCGAGCACCATGCCCCGCGCTTTTTCGGCGTCGCTGAGCAGCGGGTTCGGCGCAGCCTCGACGGCGCCCGACTCCACGATCAGCTTGCATTTGCCGCACAACCCCTTGCCGTTGCATGAGGCGTTCAAGTAGAGGCCCCCGGCGCGGGCGGCATCGAGCAAGGTGGCCCCCCGCGGGACCTCGGACATGCGCGCTCCAGGCTCGAACCGCACCCGGATCCGGGGCCGGGCGGCGGACTCCTCTTCTTCCTGCTTCAGGCGCTTGCGGCGCTTCTCGATGAACCAGATGGGGCAGGCCGAGCGGTGTTTGCAGTAGAGCTCGGGGTCGCGGCAGGCGAGGCATTCCTCGCACAGGGCGACCCCGTGCTTCATGCAGCGGAAGGGGGTTTCGCGATCCGGATGGCGGTCACAGGCGGCCATGAGCCGGTTCTCCCGAGAGCAGGGGGTGTCGTCGTTCCGGCGGCCCGCCGGAAGAGGCGGTCAACGGGCTCAGGAAAATCGGGGTCCGCCGGAGCCTCCGCAGAGGCCGCGGCCGCCGCCCGAGAGGGTGCTGGCACAGCTGATGCGTCGGTGGACGTCTTTCCCGCCGCAGCACGGGCAGCTCACCTCTTCCGGCCTTTCCGCGGAGAGATGGAGCTTTTCGAAATCGCTGCCGCAGGTGCGGCACTCGTACTCGTAGATCGGCATGGGGTCCTCCTTGAAACAGCTTCGGGCAGACGGGCCTGCGCGGCTTCGACGGTAGGATCCGGGAAAACCTTCGCAGGTTACAGGCCGGCGCCAATTTTTTACCTGGGCCGGCCCCCTTTCGGGGCTTCCCAAACAGCCCACGGCTGCTGTATAAGCAAAAAGCGAACCCGAAAAAGTGGCCGAGAAAAGCCTTGGCCACGGGAAAGGAGGCGGGGATGGCCATCGTCATCGTTTCCCGCGGCTGTTACCGGCGCGGCAGCGAGGTCGCCGAGCGGGCCGCGCGCCTCCTCGGCTACGCCTGCCTTTCGCGCGAGGTGCTGCTCGAGGCCTCGAAGATCTTCGACATCCCGGAGCTGCGCCTGGTGCGCGCGATCGAGGAGGCGCCCTCGCTCCTCGAGCGCCTCGGCCGCGACCGCCGCAAGTACATCTCCTTCATCCGCACCGCGCTCCTGCGCGAGGTGCAGAAGGACAACGTGATTTACCACGGCTATGCCGGCCATTTCTTCCTGCGCGGCATCCCGTCCGTCCTCAAGGTCCGCATCTTCGCCGATCTCGAGGAGCGCATCCAGGAAGAAATGGCGCAGTCGGGGGCGACGGCGGAAAAAGCCCGCGAGCGGGTGCTCCGCGACGACGAGGAGCGGCGCCGCTGGGCGCTCAGCCTCTACGGCATGGACCCCGCGGACCCGGCGCTCTACGATCTGCTGCTGCACATCGGGACGCTCGGCATCGAGGATGCGGCCCGTATTCTCGCGGAGGCGGCCGCCCTTCCTTCCTTTCAGATGACCCCGGAGGCCAAGCGGCTGTTGAACGACCGCGTGCTCGAGGCCCAGGTCGAATCCTACCTGATCGAGGAGTTCCCGCGCTTCACGGTCACCGTGGAGCAGGGCGCCGCCCGCGTCCACCTCGTGACCGGCTTCTCCGTGCACACGCTGCTCCAGGAAAAGCCGAAACTCGTCGAGAAGGTCCAGGCGCTCGCCGCCCTCGCGGGGGCCGAGAGCGTCCAGGTCACCTTCGACCACCCGCTGTGACCCCCCGAAAGGACCGTTCCGTGATCCCGCAAACCCTGATCCGCGAATTCGAGGCCCGGCTGGGGAAGGAAGCCGTGTTGGCAGCGGAGGCCGACCGGCTGACCTACGCTTACGACGCCGCCCCCCTCGAGCCGGTCCTGCCCGGCCTCGTCGTGCGGCCGACCTCGGGCGAGGCGCTCGCCGCCGCCGTGCGCCTGTGCGGCGAAAACGGGATCCCCCTGACCGTGCGCGGGGCGGGGACCAACCTGAGCGGGGGGACCGTCCCCCTGCCCGGTGGGGTGGTGATCGTGACGAACGGCCTGAACCGCATCCTCGAGCTGCACGAGGAGGATCTCTACGCCGTGGTCGAGCCCGGCGTGGTCACCGCCCGGTTCGCCGCCGCCGTCCAGGCGCGCGGCCTGTTCTACCCCCCCGACCCCGGCAGCCAGGCCGTCTCCACCCTCGGGGGAAACGTCGCCGAGAACGCGGGCGGCCTGCGGGGCCTGAAGTACGGGGTCACGCGCGACTACGTGATGGGGCTCGAGTTCTTCGACGCCCGCGGCGAGACGATCAAGACCGGATCGCGCACCGTGAAGTGCGCCACCGGCTACAACCTGGCCGGACTGCTCGTCGGCTCGGAGGGGACGCTCGGCGTCTTTCACCGCATCACGCTCAAGCTGATCCCGCTTCCCGCGGCCCAGCAGGCGATGATGGCCGTCTTCGACCGCCCGGAGGGCGCCTCGGAGACGGTGGCCGCGATCATCGCCGCGCGCATCGTGCCGGCGACCCTCGAGTTCATGGACAATTTCACGATCCGCGCGATCGAGGATTACAGCCACGCGGGGCTCCCGGTCGAGGCGGCCGCCATGCTCCTGATCGAGGTGGACGGCCACCCCGCCCAGGTGGCCGAGGATGCCGCGCGCGTGGAGGAACTCTGCCGCCGGCACGGCGCGAAGTCCCTGCGCGTCGCCCGCGACGCAACCGAGCGCACCAAGGTCTGGGAGGCCCGCCGGAGCGCCCTCTCCGCGCTCGCCAAGCTCAAACCCACGCTCGTCCTCGAGGATGCGACCGTCCCGCGCAGCCGGATCCCCGACATGGTGCGGGCGATCGGGGAAATCGCCCGCGAATATCGCCTGTCGATCGGGACCTTCGGCCACGCGGGCGACGGGAACCTCCACCCGACGATTCTCACCGACAAGCGCGACCGCGAGGAGTGGGGGCGCGTGGAGCAGGCGATCGCCGCCATCTTCGACCGGGCGCTCGACCTCGGGGGGACCCTCTCCGGGGAGCACGGCACGGGGATCGCGAAGGCGTGCTTTCTCGACCGCGAGACGACCGCGGCCACGATCCTTTACTCGCAGCGCATCAAGAAGGCGCTCGACCCCGGCAACATCCTGAACCCCGGGAAGATCATCCCGGCCCCGGCCTGAACGCGTCCGGCCGGATCCCTGCGGAAGGAATCCATCGCCATGGCCGACCTCGCGGCGTTGCGCAACCTCCTGCGCCGGCTGGAAGAGGAACTCGTCGTCTGCATGCGCTGCGGCATGTGCCAGGCCGTCTGCCCCGTCTTCGCCCGAACCGGCCGCGAGGCCGACGTCGCCCGGGGGAAACTCGCCCTGCTCGACGGGCTGCTGCAGGCGATGATCGCCGACCCCGAGGGCGTGCGCGACCGCCTGGAGCGCTGCCTCCTCTGCGGCAGCTGCGCCGCCAACTGCCCGAGCGGGGTGAACGTGCTCGGCATCTTTCTCAAGGCGCGGGCGATTCTTGCGGGCTACCTCGGCCTTCCCCCCGCGAAGAAGGCGATCTTCCGCCGCCTGCTCGCCCACCCCCGGCTGCTGGACCGGGCCCTCGAGTTCGCCTCCGTCTTCCAGAAGCTTCTGGCCCGGCCGGTGAACGAGATCGTGGGCACCTCGTGCAGCCGCATCCAGGCGCCGCTCCTGGCGGGCAGGCACTTCCGGCCGCTCGCCGCCGTCCCCTTCCACCGCCGTTGCCCCTCGCGGGAGACGCCCCCCCGCGGCGCCGGGCCGCGTGTCGCCTTCTTCACCGGCTGCCTGATCGACAAGATCTTCCCCTCGGTCGCCGAGGCGGCGCTGCGCGTGCTCGATCACCACGGGGCGGGGATCTTTCTCCCGGCGGGGCAGGGCTGCTGCGGCATCCCGGCCCTCTCCGGGGGGGACCTCGAAAGTTTTCACCGGCTGGTCGACCTGAACCTCGCGCTCTTCGACCCCGCTCGTTTCGACGCCCTCGTCACCTGCTGCGCGACCTGCACCTCGACCCTCAAGAAACTCTGGCCGGCCCTCTCCGGGGAGAAGCATCTCCCCCGCGCCCGCGCGCTGGCGGAAAAGACGATGGACATCTCCCAGTTTCTCGTGCGGCACCTGGGAGTGGCGTCGGGGGCGGGCGTCGGGGGTCGGGTCGTCACCGTGCACGACCCCTGCCACCTCAGGAAGTCGCTGGGGGTCTTTCTCGAGCCGCGGGAGCTGATCGCCGCCGCGGGCGGCTGGACCCTCCGGGAAATGGAGGCCCCCGACGACTGCTGCGGCATGGGGGGGAGCTTCAACCTCGCACACTACGACCTTTCCAAGGCCATCGGGCGCCTGAAGCGCGAGCGCATCGCCGCAACCGGCTGCGAGGTGGTGGCGACCGGCTGCCCCGCCTGCATGCTCCAGATCTCGGACATGCTCTCCCAGGCGGGCGATGCGATCGCCGTCCGCCACCCCGTCGAGCTCTACGCCGCCTCGCTTCCCGAAGAAGCCGGACCGCCGGGTTCCGGACGGCTCCTGCGGTAGGGGCTCTTCCAGGGCTCGCGCCGCCGGCTCTGGAGATCGGCGAGCGCGCGGTAGAGCGCCCCGACGGCGAGCTCCGCGCAGTGGTAATGACCGGGGGGCAGGGTTTCGAGGAACGCGGTCACCCCCTCGGCGGTGAGCTTCCAGGCCTCCGCGACCGGCTTTCCCTCCACGAGCTCGGCCACGGCGTTCGCGCAGGCGACGGTGTGCAGGCAGCCCTCGACCCGCAGCGCGGCCTGACGGATTTCCTCCCCCTCGGTTTTGAGCCAGATCGTCACCGTGTCGCCGCAATCCCCCCGGTTGCGGCCCTCCGCGTCCGGGTTCGGGAGGGGTTCCATCCGATCGGCGCGGAAAGCCATTTCCAGAAAGACCGCGGAATGATCCTGGAAGAAATCAAAGGATTCCTCTTTCACGGCCGCACCTTCCCTGTTTTTGAGATCGCCCGCCGCAGCGGCATACTCCCGGCGGGTCGCCGGGCTCCATTTTTACAACGGACTTTACAGATCGGCAAACGCCCGGAGGCGATTCCACCCGGGATGCGGGGCAGCCGGCGTCGAAGGGCTCCTCGCTCGAGGCTTCACGCCGCACCGGAACCGGCCGCCGGGGCGGTTGATCCCCGCCGTGTGATCGGCTAAGGGAGGCAAGACGTCTTTCCGGAGGGTACAGATGGGCAGGAAGCAGGCGTTTGCCTTTGCACTGCTGCTCGCCATGGGCCTTCCTACCGTCGGGTCGCCGGGGGATCCCGGGGATGGCGCAGAGGCCGCGCTTGCGCTCTCCCGCGCGATTGCGATCGCCCTGCAAGAGCACCCTGCGATCGCCGCGGCGCGCGCCGGGGCCGAGGCCGCGGAGGAGGGCGTGGCCCGCGAGCGCGCAGGCTTTCTGCCGCGGCTCGACGCCCAGGGATCCTTCCGCCGCACCACCCACCCCCCCGAGGTCTTCGCGAGCAAGCTCAACCAGGAACGCTTTGCCGCCGCGGACTTCGACGTCGACCGCCTCAACCGGCCGGATGCGATCTGCGATTTCGGGGCCTCCTTGAGCGCCTCCTGGACTCTCTACGACGGCGGCCGGACCTGGCATGCCTGGAAAGAGGCCGCACTCGGCCGCCGGGCGGCCGAGTCCGCGCTCGAGCGCACCCGGCAGGCGGTGATCGCCGAGGTGACCGCGGCCTACGCCGGCTGGCTGCTTGCCCGCGAACAGGTCGCCGTCGTCGAGGCGGCGCTCGCCGCGGCGCGGGCCCACATGCGCTTGGCCGAGAGCCGTCATGCCGCCGGCCTGACCGTCAAGTCCGACCTCCTGCGCGCGCGGGTCCGCGCGGCCGATCTCGAGCAGCAGCGGCTCGACGCCGAAAGCCGTCGCGAAACGGCGCGCGCCGCGCTGGCCGCGGCCATGGGGCTGCGGCGGGGGATGCCGGGGCCGCCCGCCGACACGTTGCCGGAGCTGGCCGAGGAACGGCTCCGCCGCCGGGCGGAGCCCGTGGACGAATGGCTGGCCCGCGCCCGCACTCACCGGGCCGATCTCGCGGAAATGGCCCTGCAGGAGGAGATGGCCCGCGAGCGCGTGGAGCGCGCCCGCGCGGGGCACCTGCCGCGGCTCGAACTCGCGGGGGATCTCCAGGCCCACTCGGAGGACCTCGCCGGCTCCGGGGAACACTACGCCTTCGGCGCTCTCGTCCACCTGCCCCTCTTTGCGGGCTATGCCGTATCGGCCTCCGTGAGCGAGGCCTATGCCCGGCTGCGGCAGGCCCAGGCCGAGAGGCGGCGCGTCGAGGACCGCGCCCTGCTCGAGATCCGCCGCGCGCACGCGGCGGCCGAGAGCGCCGCCCGGCGCGTGGAGGTGGCGGCGGATGCGGTTTCCGAGGCCGAAGAGGCGCTCCGGATCACGGCCGAGCGCTACGCCGCGGGTCTGGTGACCATGGCCGATCTGCTCTCGGCCGAGGCGGCGCTCCAGGACGCCCGGCGCCTCCACCTCCAGGCCCGTCACGACCTCGTGCTCGGCCGGGTCGAACTCGAGCGGGCGGCGGGTGTGCTTGCGAGCGGGGAGAACGAAGGCCTACGAGGGAAGAACCCACCGGGCGGGGAGGTCCGATGAAGATCCTCTCGGGAGTGCTGGGGGTGTTGCTCTGTGTCGTGGGCTGCGGCGAGCGTATCGAGCCCGGCCGCGTGGAGGGAAAACCGGCGGCCGTCCGGGCCCCCGTCGCCGTGGCCCGGGCCGTCGCCGCGCCGATCGAGATGGAGGTCGCCGGGACCGTGCAGTCCGAGGTCTCCGGCCTGATCGCGGCGAAGACGCTGGGCGCCGTGATCGAAGTCCGGGTGCGCGAGGGGGACCGCGTGCGCGGGGGGGATCTGCTCGTGGTCGTCGACCCCCGGCAGGCCGATGCCCGGCTGCGCGAGGCCGAGGCGGCGCTCGCCGCGGCGCGCCGGGCGGCGGATGCGGCCCGGGCCGGACGCGACGCCGCCGCCAGCGCGGCGGCGCTCGCCGCGGCGACCGAAAAGCGCTACCGCGAGCTTTTCGCCCGGGAGGCGACGAGCCGCCAGGAATACGACGAGGTCGAGGCGCGGTGGCAGCAGGCCGAGGCCGAGCGGCGCCGGGCCGAGGAGGCCGCGTCCGCGGCCGCCGCGGGGGTGGAACGGGCCGTGGCGGCGCTCGCCCAGGCCCGTGCGGCGGCGGACGACGCGCGCCTGACGGCCCCGTACGACGCTCGGGTCGCCGCCCGCCTCGTCGAGCCGGGCGAGCTCGCCGCGCCCGGAAGGCCGCTGCTGCGCCTGGAGAAAGAGGGAGGGCTTCTCGTCGAGGTTCACGCCCCGGAGTCGGCGGCCGCCGCCGTCGCGCCGGGGACGGCCGTGCGCGTGGAGGCGGGGGGCAGGAGCCGCCGCGGCGTGATCGAGCGTATCGCGCCCGCGGCGGATCCCGCGAGCCGCACGGTGCTCCTCAAGATCCGGCTGCCGGGGGAGGCGGCGCTCCTGCCCGGGTCCGCGGTTCTCGTCGCCCTCCCCGTGGGCGAGGCGCCCCGCATCGCCGTTCCGGAGAGCGCCCTGCTGCGGCAGGGGCAGCTGACCGGCCTCTTCGTGATCGACGATGCCGGGATCGCCCGTTTTCGCCTGGTCCGCACCGGCCCCCGCCGGGAAGACCGGGCGGTCGTGCTTTCGGGTCTCCCGGAGGGCGCGCGTTACGTGGCCGCACCGCCGGAGGGCCTCGCCGACGGGATGCGCGTGGAGCCTGCGTCATGATCCCCTCCGGTCTCGGCCCGGCCGGGCGCATCGCCCGGGCGTTTCTCGGCTCCAAGCTCACCCCGCTCCTCATCCTCGCCTCCCTGCTCGCCGGCGTCGGGGCGGTGGCCGTCCTGCCGCGCGAGGAGGAGCCCCAGATCATCGTCCCGATGATCGACATCTTCGTCCGCATGCCCGGAGCCTCGGCCGAAGAGGTGGAAAGCCGCGTCACCCGGCCGATAGAAAAACTCCTCTGGGAGATCCCCGGGGTCGAGTACATCTACTCCACCTCCTCGCCGGGGATGAGCCTCGCCGTGGTGCGCTTCTACGTGGGCGAGGACGAGGAGGAGGCGATCGTCCGCCTGCAGTCCAAGCTCGCGGCGAACATGGACCGCATCCCCTGCTGCGTCTCGACGCCGCTCATCAAGCCGCGCTACATCGACGACGTCCCCGTGCTCGCGCTCAACTTCTGGGGCGGGGGGTTGGACGCCCTCGCGTTGCGCCGGGTCGCAGCCGAGGTCGAGGACCATGTCAAGCGCGAACCCGACGTCTCGCTCACCCAGCTGATCGGGGGCGAGCCCCGGCGGGTGGAGGTGCGCTTCGACCCGCTCCGGCTCGCGGCTCACGGGGTCGACCCCGGCCGGGCGGCGGCCGCGCTCTTCCAGGCGAACCAGGCCGCCCCGCCGGCGGGCTTCCCCGCCCGGGAGGGGCAGGTTCTCGTGCAGGCCGGCGGCTGGCTGCGCGACGCGGCGGAGGTCGGCGCGGTGGTGCTCGCCGTGCACGAGGGAAAGCCGGTCCGCGTGCGCGATGTCGCCGAGGTGGTCGACGGGCCTTCCGAGCCCGACCATTACGTCTTCTTCGCCCGCGGCCCGGCCGGGGCGGAGCGCGGGATCCCGGAGGTGCGCTCGCCGCTCGGCGTCGAGGAGGCGGTGACCCTCACCGTGGCCAAGAGAAAAGGGGCGAACGCGACCGCGGTCACCCGGCGCGTGCTCGCCCGCCTCGAGGACGCGCGCGGCCGCATGCTGCCGGCAGACGTCCGGGTGACCGTGACCCGCGATTACGGGGAGACGGCGAAGGAGAAGTCCGACGAGCTCCTGCTGCACATGGGGGTCGCCGTCGTCTCGGTGAGCCTGCTGATCGGGGTCGTTTTGGGATGGCGGGAGTCGGGGGTCGTGGCGCTCGCCATCCCGGTCACGCTTGCGCTCACCCTCACGGTCTTCACCCTCTCCGGCTACACCCTGAACCGCATCACGCTCTTTGCGCTCATCTTCTCGATCGGGATCCTCGTCGACGACGCGATCGTCGTCGTGGAGAACCTCGTACGCCATTTCCGCCTGCCCGAAAACCGCGGGCGGCCCGCCGCGGCGGTCGCCGTCGAGGCCGTGGCCGAGGTCGGAAACCCCACGATTCTCGCGACCCTGACCGTGATCGCCGCGATTTTGCCCATGGCCTTCGTGGGCGGCCTGATGGGCCCCTACATGCGTCCCATCCCGGTCGGCGCCTCGGCGGCGATGCTCTTTTCGCTGATCGTCGCCTTCGTCGTGACCCCCTGGGCGGCGCTGCGCCTGCTCGGAGGCGCGGCAGGGCCCGGGCACGGCGGGGAGGGGGAACCCGAGGACCGGATGACCCGGCTCTACCGCCGGGTCATGGAGGGGCTGATCCACCGCCGCGGCCGGCGCGCCCTCTTTCTCGCCGCCGTGGCCTTCCTGCTGGTTGCCTCCCTGGCCCTCGTCGCCGTGGGTTGGGTCAAGGTCAAGATGCTCCCCTTCGACAACAAGAGCGAGTTTCAGGCGATCCTCGATCTGCCGGAGAGCGCCACCCTCGAGGACACGGCCGCAGCCGCGCTCGAACTGGCGGCCTTCCTCAAGACCGTGAACGAGGTGAGCGACATCCAGGTGTACGTGGGCCTGGCCGCGCCCTTCAACTTCAACGGCCTGGTGCGCCACTACTACCTTCGCCGCGGGCCCAACATGGCCGATCTCCAGGTGAACCTCGCCCCCAAGTCGCGGCGGAGCGCCCAGAGCCACGAGATCGTGAAACGCCTGCGGCCGGATCTCCAGGCGATCGCCCGCCGGCACGGCGGGCGCCTGAAACTGGCCGAGGTGCCGCCCGGGCCGCCCGTGCTCTCGACCCTCGTCGCCGAGGTCTACGGCCCGGACTACGAACGGCAGCGCGGGCTGGCGGCCGCGATCCGCGATCTCTTCGAGGAGACCGAGGGGGTCGTGGATGTGGACTGGTACATGGAGGAGGACCAAGTCCGCTACGTCCTCGCCGTGGACGGCGAAAAGGCGGCTCGCCACGGCATCCGCGCGGCGGATGCGGCCGAGGCGCTCCGGCAGGTGATGGCGGGGGCGCCGGCCGGGCTCCTGCGCTCGCCCGCCGAGAAGGAGGATGTGCCGATCGTGCTGCGGGTGCCGCTTGCGCACCGGGCGGGCCTGGAGCGGCTGCTCGCGGTGCGGCTGCCCGCGGCGGGGGGCGGGACGGTTGCGCTCTCGGAGCTCGTGACCGTCGAGCCCGGCCGGGCCGAAAAGAGCATCTACCACAAGAACCTGATGCCCGTGGTCTACGTGATCGGCGACGTCGCCGGGGAAAAGGAGAGCCCGGTCTACGCCATCCTCGAGCTCTGGCGGCGGGTCGCCGCACTTTCCCCGCCGGGCGGCGGGGGGCCGATCGCTCAGTACACGGCCTCGCTTCCGGCAAGCGACCGGCGCTTCGCCGTCAAGTGGGACGGCGAGTGGCACATCACCTACGAGGTCTTCCGTGATCTCGGGATCGCCTTCGGCGCGGTGCTCGTCCTGATCTACGTTCTCGTCGTGGGGTGGTTCCAGTCCTTCACGACCCCGCTCACGATCATGGCCGCGATCCCCTTTTCGCTGATCGGGATCCTCCCCGCCCACGGGGCGCTCGGGGCCTTCTTCACCGCGACGTCCATGATCGGCTTCATCGCCGGTGCGGGGATCGTGGTCCGCAACTCGATCATCCTCGTCGATTTCATCGAGCTGCGTCGGAACCAGGGGATGCCGCTCGACCAGGCGGTGATCGACGCCGGCGCCGTGCGCTTCCGCCCCATGATGCTCACCGCGGCGGCGGTCGTCGTGGGTGCGGCGGTGATCCTCTTCGACCCGATCTTCCAGGGGCTGGCGATCTCCCTCATGGCGGGCGAGGTCGCCTCGCTGCTCTTTTCGCGCATGACCGTCCCCATCCTCTATTTTCTCGAGAAGCGGCACGAGGCGGCCGGGACGCAAGCCGCGTAGCGGAGCGGACCCCCCCCCCGCGGTCAGCCGCGGCGCCCCGGGCTCGCGGGCGGCGGGCGCAGGCCGAGGCGGATCATCTTGCGGCGCAGCGTGTTCTTGTCGATCCCGAGTTCGCGGGCGGCGGCGAGCTTTCGTCCGCCGTGGCGCTCGAGGGCCTGCAGGATCGCCGCCCGTTCGATCTCGCGCAGATTCCCGGAGGACGCCGGACGGCACGGCGGGGGGGAGGAGCGCAGGTGCTCCGGGAGGTCCTCGAGGCCGATCGTGTCGTCGCGGCAGAGGACGAAGGCGTGCTCGATCGCGTTTTCGAGCTCGCGCACGTTTCCCGGCCAGTCGTGGTGCAGCAGCGCCTCCATCGCCTCCCGCGAGAGCCCGGCCACCGCCCGCCCGCGCAGGCGGTTGAAGCGCTCGATGAAGTGCTCGACGAGAAGCGGGATGTCCCCGCGGCGCTCGGCAAGGGGCGGCAGCGCGATCCGGAACACGTTGACGCGGAAATAGAGATCCTCGCGGAACTTCTCCTCGCGCACGAGCCGGCCCAGGTCGCGGTGGGTGGCGGCGATCACCCGCGCGTTCGTCGGGACGGGCTTTCCCGAACCGAGCGGCTCGTAGGTGCGCTCCTGCAGCACGCGCAGCAGGCGCACCTGGAGCGCGGGGGAGATGTCGCCGATCTCGTCCAAGAAGATCGTCCCGTTCTGGGCGAGCGCGAAGCGGCCGGGCTTGTCCCGCCGCGCGTCGGTGAAGGCCCCTGCCTTGTAGCCGAAGAGCTCGGCTTCGATCAGCGTGTCGGGGAGCGCCCCGCAGTTCACGGCGACGAACGGCCCCTTGCGCTGGGGGCTGTGGTGATGGATCGCCCGCGCCACGAGCTCCTTGCCCGTCCCGCTCGCCCCCTCGATCAGCACCGTGCTGCCGCTGGCGGCCACCTGGGGCAGCATGGCGAAGATCTTCAGCATGCGCGGGTTCTTGCTGACGATGTCCTCGAAGCGGTGCTGTTTCCGGAGCGCCCGTTGCAGTTCCTGGAGGGCGCTCACATCCTGGAAGGTCTCCACCCCCCCGACGGGGCGTCCGGCGGGGTCGCGCAGCAGGGCGGTGCTGATGCGGATGGGGATGCGCTTCTTGTCGGCGCGGTAGACGTGGACCAAAGCGTTTGGGAGCGGCGTGCCGCTCTCGATCGTGCGCCGCAGCATGCAGCCGGTTTCGCAGACGTCGGCCCGGAACACCTCGAAGCAGCGACGCCCTAACGCCTCGGCCCGCGGCACGCCGGTGATCACCTCGGCGGCGCGGTTGAAAGAGGTGATGCGCCACTCCAGGTCGACCGTGAAGACCCCCTCCTGGATGCTGTCCAGGATCAGCTCGTGGTGGCGCAACTCGATCTCTTCGGCTTTCGTTTTCATGTCGGCCGTGCCGGGTCTCCGGGCTGTCGGGCGATCGAGTGGGTGCATTCTGTTCCCTCCGAATTCCCTTGTCAACCCTGAGACCGCACGGCCGGATGTCATCGCCTCCCGTCGGAAGCCGAATAGCTCCCTGATTGAAAATGGTTTTCTCGTGGGGAAGATACGGCTTTTGGCTCCGGAACGTTTATTGCTTGAATGCAGATCCGGTTTGCCCTGGAACCGCGAAGCGAACGCGTTGCAACCGATCGGATCGCGACGGTCGCCGACGGCGTGGGGATCGCCCATGGCGAAACATCCCTGCATCTTCTGCCCCCGCGCATGGAGCCGGCAGGGAACGGGACCGGGCATGTTTCCGCTTCCCCCCGCCCATCCGCCGCGGACCCCCGGGTGGGTCGCCGTGCCGGTTTTCCGCGACCGGGTATCGCCGGTCCTCGACACCTGCCATCGCATGGCGCTGATCGACCCTGGGACCCGGGACCATCGGGAGCCGCGCACGGTGTCCTGTGAGGGAGTCTCGCTTGCCGAGCGGGTCCGCGAATTGCAGCGCCTCGGGGTGGGCACGGTAATCTGCGGCGCCCTGAGCGAGGCGTTGGCCAACCTCCTCGAAGCGGGGAAGATCCGGTTGATCAGCGGTGTCAGCGGCGAGGTCCGCGAAGTGCTTGAGGCCTACTTGAACGGGCGGCTGAACGACGAGCGATTCCGCATGCCCGGGTTCAAAGAAGCCTGACCCCAGGGGACAATTTGCCGCTTCAAGCCGCATTTTTAGGTGCGTTTTGTTCCCTCATGAGACCAACCCTGATTTCCTGAACGGCGGCTGATGAAGAAAAGTTCATGAAATCGGTATGCTGATGGGCTCTTCGCTTGATCTTCGAAATGGCACCGCAATTGCTGAGGGAATTCGTATGCTCTCGCGCAAAGAGTTCTTCAGAGATCTCCTGCTCCGGGGCATCCGGATGGGGAGGGATTTATCCGTCGCCGGAGATCTCCCGCCGGTTTCCTGCAGACCTTCAGCCTTCGGCGTGGCTGAGACCGAACTCAGCCCGGCGCTCCTCGCGCTCGAAGCCGAATGCCGCGGTCTATCCCTTCAGGGGACCGATCCCGGGGAGCTGCGGCGGTTGATCTGTCGGGAACTGGCGAGCTGCTGCACGCCTCGCCCCCCGGAAGCGGGCGGTGACGTCCGGACCCCGGGCGGGGGGACGGATCCGGACCGGTAAAACACCCGCCGCGGCAGTCGGCGGTTCACCCCAACAACCCGATCGGAAAGGGGGATATTCATGGAGCGATACGGGACCGGTTATCTGGAAGAAAGAAAGCTCATTCCACGCTGGCCGCAGCCGATCGCGGCGATCGTCGCCCTGGGGGTGACGCTCGCCGTGTTCTATGCGAGCTGGTGGATCTTCCAGGATCCGCGGGGCTGGCTGCGGATGTACACCCCTTACGTGGGCTACATGTACACCCGCTGGTGGCTGATCATGCTGATCTGGATGGTCTACATCTTCAACTACTGGCCCTTCAAGCGGAGCTGGCTCGAGAACTCGCACCCGCTGGTGAAGGGGGCGGTGCTCACGGCGATCTCGGTCGTGATCCTGTGGGTCCTGATCAAGGGCTTCTTCGAGTCGGTGCTCGGAAACTTCGGCATCGCCTATTTCAACCCCGAGCGGCTGATGAAGCTGCCGCGCATGACCGAGTTCTTCGCCCTCGAGTACGCCTCGCTCGCTTGTCTCATGTTCGCCGCCATCGCCTCCTGGCTGAGCCCGGCCTGGGTGGTCGCCTGCGAGGAGGTGCCTTGGCAGAACATGAGCCAGCCGGCCAAGGGGATCAGCATCCTCGTCTTCACGTTCTTCTTGAGCACGCTCATCTACTTCATGACCATGCACTCCCACATGGGCATCCTGTATTACCCCTGGCAGTACTTCACCGCCATCGCCCCGCCCTACTGGGAGAAGTTCGCGAACACGGTGTCGGGGAACTTCCATGTGGCCTGGATCATGTGCTGCACGGTCACGGTCTGGCTGGTCGAGACGATCTGGGAGCGCTTCCCCTTCAAGCTGATCCGCACGAACTGGCTGCGGCGGGTGGTCGCCTTCTTCGGCATCATCGCCATCGCCTGGGCGATGCACTTCTTCCTCTACTTCGCCCAGGAGCTGACCTGGGGGCCGGCGATCCGCGGCACGCGCCTCATCAACGCCCCCGACTGGCGCTGGCTGCACGTGGGGGAGATGGCGGTCTTCTTCCTCGTCCCGGCCCTCTTCCTCACCTTCTACTGCAACAACTGGCCGCGCCGTTTCAGCCTGCCGGTGAACGTGTTTGTACGGACGGTGATCACGCTCGCCGCGGCGATCGCGCTCTACGTCTTCTACTACAAGACCTCCCATGATTATCTCGGGACTCAGAAAGGGTTCATGCACGAGCAGCAGTTCCCCATGATCCCGACCATCTGGCTGATCAACATCTGGCTCGTGCACCACTGGTTCATGGACAACTGGCCGGCCTGGAAGATGGTGCCCAAGACCGCCGAGGAGATCGCCGCCGATCATGCCGCCGAGAAGGCTCAACTGGCCGATCTCCGCTGGAACCCGGCGCTCGGCTGGGGGCTGGGGGCCGGGGCGCTCTGCGGCCTCGCGGTCTACTTCATCGCCCTGAGCGTCCTGCCGTGGGCCTACAAGAACATCACGGTCATCCCGAAGTGACCGTGCCCCGACAAGGAGGAGACATGTCCGAGGAGAAGACCACGATCAGCCGCCGCGGCTTCCTCAAGGGCGCCGCGATGGGCGTGATGGGAGGAACGATCCTGGGGATGGGGGTGTATTCGTATTCCCCCTGGCGGAAATCCTATTTCCCGGAGGTCAAGCGCAAGCTCGCCGACATCGGCGTTTGCAAATCCGTCAAGGTGACGAACATCTCCGAGACGAGCTGGTTCGAGAACGCCGTCCTCATGAAGGACATCAAGGAGGCGGGCGGCCTGCTCGTCAACCAGTACAGCTACAACTGGCCGCCCTTCGGCGACGGGACGGGCCTCGGCAAGGGCAGCTACGAGAAGGGCATCGCCAAAATCAAGCACCTCCTGCCGAACAACCTGGAGGAGGCCTGGGCGGTGACCGAAAAACTCTCGGTCAGCCCGCAGAACGCCGGCGGCTTCGCCGCTCTGATCGAGATCGAGGAACTGGACGGCCGCAAGCGGAAATTCCTCCTCGATTCCGGCTGGTCCTACAAGTGGATGGACGAGTGCTTCAAGCGCGAGGGGATCGACCAGATGCTGAAAAACAAAGAGATCGAGGCCTTCATCATCTCGCACGAGCACTTCGACCACTTCTGGGGCATCCCGGTCGTCTACAAGTACGACCCGACCATCACCACCTACTACCCACAGGGCTTTTACCCCGAGGGGCTGCAGTACCTGAAGGACGCGGGCCACAAGGGAAAGCTGGTCGAGGTGAAATCGGGGGAGCTGAACCGCCTCATCCCCGGCCTCGCCACCTACAATTTCCCGGTGCCGATCATCTGCCGCGTCTACGGCGAGCAGTCGATCTATGTAAACGTGAAGGACCACGGCCTCGTCAGCATCACCGGCTGCTGCCACTTCGGCATCATCCAGTTCTCCGAGACCGCCTTCCGGGAGATCAAGTACGAGAAGGACCAGCTCTACGGGATCTACGGGGGGCTCCACATCTCGCCCTTCGAGGACTGGGACCCCAAGTACGACGACCTCGTGCTCTCGCTCGGCAAGTACGGTTTTCAGAGGATCGGCTGCAACCACTGCACGGGGATCCTCTGCGCGAAGAAGTTCATCGAGGCGGGCTACCCGGTCGTCAAGGGCACGGCCCGCAACCGCTCGAAGGACACGGCCTACCTCGGAAACGGGGACAAGATCGGTTACGGGACCGAGGTCTGAAAGCCGGGCGGAAGGCACGCGAAACCCAGCGGCGGCGGAGGGCGGCCTGCCTCCCCCGCCGCCCTTCAGAGGAGGTTCCATGAAACGAAGCCGATGGGCGTGGGCGCGGTTTTGGGTCGTTTTCGCCCTGCTGCCGTTTGTGGCCGCACTCCTGGGGAAGAAACCCATTCCCCAGATGCAGGAAGTGATCGATGCCTTCGCCGACCGCGCCAAGCGGGCGGCGGTGCTGGAGAAATACGGCGACCCGGGGGTGGTGCCCCCCGAGCTCACCAAGTGCCAGATGGCCAAGCCCGTGATCCAAAAGACCGAGGAGAAGCAGGGGCTGACCGTTTACACCGTCGAGTCCCGGGTCGAGGAGTGCCCGGATTCGCCTGCGGCCAAGGGGACGATCCGGATCTTCTCCCTCGGCTGGAAAGACGGCCGGATCCAGAGCTTCGCCTGGGGCGGCCCCAAAGGCGGGAAGGTCGAGTACTGATCCCGGCGGAATCCTTCGCCATGCCCGCAGCACTTCCCCTCGAGGAGGTCGCCAACCTCGACCTCGACGCCGCGGCGGAGGGCGTCGTGCCTGCGTTCCTGCGGTCGCTCCTCGTGCGTGCTCACTTCGTCCCCGCGGTGCGGCATGCGCTGGGGTGGCGCGGCCTGAGCGTCGCCCCGGGCGCGGCGGAAGCCTGGACGGCGAAGATCGCCGCCGCCGCCGGCGTCTTCGGGGTCTTCTTTCAGGAGGTGGAGAATGCCCCGGGGGGGTGGATCGCGGGCCGCTTCGGCCTGTGCTACTTCCCGGACCCGGAAGAGGAGCGGGTGGAGGCGTTCTCCGTCCGCGCCGCAGCCGAAACCCAGCGCCCGGGCTACCGCGAACGGGTACGCCGCTTCACCGCGGAGGAGGGTTTCGCCGATCTCTTCGGCGTCGCCCTGATCCGCCTGGGGCTGCGCCGCGACCGGGGGGCGGCCTCGCTTGCGCTCGAGGCGCCGGAGCGGCTGCGCGTCCTTGCTCCGGAAGGCATTCGCCTCGCCGCCGGCGGAGAGGAGCGCTGGCTCGTCGCCCCGGGCGGGGTGGACGAGGATTTCCCCGCCTGGGAGACGGCTCTCCCCTTTTTCGAGACGCTGGCGGCATCGCTTGTCTTCCATCTCGGTCGCCCCCCCGACCGGCTGCGGGAATCGCAGCACCCGGCCTGTGAAATCGTCGCTTCCGCAGCGGGTGGAGAGCCTTTCCGGCCGGCGGCCGACCTGCGGACCCGCCTGCTCCGCCTGGATTTCGGCGACTTTGGAGCGGAGGCTCCCTTCGAGAGCCCCGCGCTGGGCGAGCCGGAGCCGGTGAGCGCCAAGTTCGAGGCGGAGGGGCCGGAGGGAACGCCGGCAGAATACCGGGAGCGCCTCTGGTGGCGCGCGCACGGCCTCAAGCCGGGCAAGTGCATCGAGAAGCGGATGCTCGGCGTCGACGAGCGGCCGCCCTTCATTCTCCTGACCGGTTTTCTGGGGGCGGGCAAGACGAGTTTCCTCCGGCATTTCCTCGAATACCAGAGCCGGAGGCATCGCTTCGTCGCCGTCATCCAGAACGAGATCGGCGAGGTCGGCCTGGACGGCAAACTCCTCGACTACGAGGTCACCGAGATCGACGAGGGCTGCGTCTGCTGCACCCTCGCGGGGAACCTGAAACGCGCCCTCCAGGAGATCCGGGCCCGCTTCTCCCCCGACTGCGTGATCCTCGAGACCTCTGGGCTCGCCAACCCGCTCCACCTGCTCGAGGAAGAGCCCGACTGGGGGGAGCTCGTGCGCTACGACTGCACCGTGACCCTCGTCGACGCGGCGAACGCCTCGCGGCTGCTTTCCGGGGAGCCGCTCGCCGTCGACCAGGTCCGGGCGGCCGACATCCTCGTCATGAACAAGCGTGATCTCGTGGACGAGGCGCGTCTGGCGGAGGTGGACCGGCTGCTCGCCGGAATCAACCCCCGAGCGCTGCGCTTCCCGGCCGTCCGCGGGGATCTGAACCCGGCCTGGATCCTCGACTTCGAGCCTGCGGGCCCGCGCGGGGGGGCCGGCAAGCGGCCCCCCCGCGCGGGGCTGACCCACCACACCTCCGGGCTGTGGAGCCGAACGCTGCGGCTTGCCGGCCCCTGCGATCGCGAGGCCCTGTTGCGGGCGCTGGGGGGGCTTCCCCCCCAGGTCTTCCGGGCGAAGGGGCTGGTGTCCTTCACGGACGCACCCGGCGTCCACACCCTCCAATACGTCTGCGGCCGCTACGAGATCGCCCCGTTCCCCCGGCCGGACGTCCCCGAGCGGTTCGTCACGATCATCGGCAAGGGCCCGGCCGATCCGCCCGTCGCCCTGCTCGAGGCCCTCTCCCCCGTCGTCTGAGCGGCAAACCCTCCCGTTTCGCGTTTGAATTCCCCCCCCCTTTTGCTTAGATTTTCCAAAACGGTGCCCGTCAGGGCGCCGGGGGGGGGGAGGAGATCCGCCGATGGCCGAAACCCTGCTTTGCCCCGGTTGCGGCGAACCCGTCGAGCCGGAATGGAGCTTCTGCCCGGCCTGCGAGCGACCGCTGGCCGAGGCCCGCTGCCCCGGGTGCGGCGGTGCGGTCAAGCCGCACTGGAAGCGCTGCCCCGCGTGCGGCAGGCGTCTTGCCTGTTCCGCCTGCGGCCGCAGGCTGCCGCCCGGCGCGGCCGACTGCCCCGACTGCCTTGCGGCCTCCCCCGGCGGCCGCGGCGAAGGGCCCTGCATCGAACCGGTGACGGGCATGGAGTTCGTCTTCGTGAAGGGCGGCGCCTTTTCCATGGGCGATCTCTTCGAGGTCGGCTGGGACAACGAGACCCCGCCGCGCGAGGTGGTCATCGAGGATTTCTACATCGCGAAGACCCCCGTGACCCAGGGGCAGTGGTCGAAGATCATGCCCGAGAAC
Organism: Desulfobacterales bacterium; assembly: GCA_037481615.2. GTDB lineage: Bacteria > Desulfobacterota > Desulfobacteria > Desulfobacterales > SpSt-501 > SpSt-501. The sequence goes on along the minus strand of JBBFLI020000002.1, from coordinate 83,874 downwards.
CCCTCCCATTTCCGCCTCGGGGAGGATTACCCCGTGGAACAGGTGAGCTGGGCGGACGTCCAGGAGTTCATCCGCCGGCTGCGCGAGCGCTCCCCCGGCTTCGGCGAGTTCCGGCTGCCGACGGAGGCCGAGTGGGAATACGCCGCGCGCAGCGGGGGGAAGCGCGAGCTCTACGCCGGCGGCGACGAGATCGACCGCCTCGCCTGGTACGCCGAAAACAGCGGCGGCACGACCCAGCCGGTCGGACGCAAGGCGCCGAACGGCCTGGGCCTCCACGACATGAGCGGAAACGTCTGGGAGTGGTGCGCGGACGTTTACATCCCGGGTGCGGTCGGTGTCGCGCCGCAGGCGCGCACCGCGCGGCGCGGGGTGACCGAGCGCGTCATCCGCGGCGGCTCCTGGAGCCTCGACGACTGGAGCGCGCGCTGCAGCCGCCGCTTCGGCTTTCCCGAGGACTACTACGGGGCCGGTCTCGGCTTCCGCCTCGCCTTCTCGCCGCCCCCCCGACGCGGCTGAAAACGAGCGTTTCCGGCACCGCGAAACGGTTTGACGATTCCCGCCGTCTCGGTTAGGAAATTCCATGCGCGATGCCTGCGGAGCTCGAACCGTGAACGCTGCGGCTGCTTCCCCTGAACCGGAGACGCCCCTGCTCTCGATCCGCGGGCTCGAGGTCCACTTCCGCACCCCTCAGGGCCGGGCGGTCGCCGTCGACCGCGTCAGCCTCGACATCGCCGCGGGCGAGATCGTGGGGCTCGTCGGTGAGTCGGGCTGCGGCAAGAGTGTGCTCGCCCTGTCGGTGCTCAAGCTCCTGCCCGTACCGCCGGCCCTCTTCGCCGGCGGCGAGATCCGCTTCGAGGGCCGCGATCTCCTCCAGGCCGACCCGCGGGAGATCCTCTCCCTTCGCGGCAACCGGATCAGCATGGTCTTCCAGGAGCCGATGACCGCGCTCAACCCCGTCTTCACGGTCGGCGACCAGCTGGCCGAGGTCTACCGCGTCCACCGCGGGCAGAGCCGCTCCCAGGCCCTGGCGAGCGCCGTCGAAATGCTCGCCCGCGTGGGCGTGCCCGCCCCGACGCGGCGCGTGCGCGAATACCCCTTCCAGCTCTCCGGCGGCATGCGTCAGCGGGTGATGATCGCGATCGCCCTCGCCTGCCGGCCGGCGCTCCTCCTCGCCGACGAGCCGACCACCGCCCTCGACGTGAGCATCCAGGCGCAGATCCTCGATCTCATGATCTCCCTGAACGCCGAGCTGAACACGGCGATTCTGCTGATCACCCATGATCTCGCCGTCGTGGCCGAGGTCACCCGGCGGGTCGCCGTGATGTACACCGGTCGCCTCGTGGAGGAGGCCCCCACGGCGGGTCTCTTCGCCTCCCCCCTTCACCCCTACACCCGGGGGCTTCTGGGATCGATCCCGCGCGCCGACGCCTGGTTCCGGACCGAGAGCCTGAACGAGATCCCCGGGGTCGTGCCGAGCGCCTTCGCCCTCCCGCCCGGCTGCCATTTCGCCCCCCGTTGCCCGCGGGCGGTCGACCTCTGCCGCCGCGAGGTCCCCGCTCTGGAGGAGCTCCTGCCGGGGCACCGGGTCGCCTGCTGGAGGCCGGGCGATGGCTGAACTGCTGCGGGTGGAAGGGCTCGTCAAGCACTACCGCGTGCGCCGCGGCGGCGGACGCGGGGCGCGGGTGCATGCCCTGGACGGGGTGAGCTTCGAGATCGCGGAAAACGAGACCTTCGCCCTCGTCGGCGAATCGGGCTGCGGCAAGTCGACCACGGGATTGAGCATCCTGCGGCTGATCGAGCCCACGGCCGGCCGAGTCTGGTTCCGCGGGGAAAACGTTCTCGCCCTCGACCCCGAAGGCCTGCGCCGGCGGCGCCGCGAGATGCAGATCGTCTTCCAGGACCCCTTCGGCTCGCTCAACCCGCGGCTCACGGTCGAGCGCACCCTCGAGGAGCCGCTTTTGAACCACGAGCGGCTGAGCGCGGCCGAGCGGCGCGAGCGGGTCGCGGAGATGCTCGAAGTGGTGGGGCTCCTGCCCGAACACCGGGGCCGCTTTCCCCACGAGTTCTCGGGCGGCCAGCGCCAGCGGATCGGGATCGCCCGCGCGCTCATGCTGCGGCCGCGTCTCGTCGTGGGCGACGAGCCGGTCTCGGCGCTCGATGTCTCCGTGCGCGCCCAGATCCTGAATCTCCTCGTGAAGCTCCAGCGGCGCTTCGGGATCTCGATGCTCTTCATCTCCCACGATCTCGCGGTCGTCCGCTACGTGAGCCACCGGGTGGGGGTGATGTATCTCGGCCGGATCGTGGAGACGGCGCCGGTGCGGGAACTCTACGAGAGCCCGCTTCATCCCTACACGCGCGCCCTGCTCTCGGCCGTCCCCGTTCCCGACCCGCGGCGCAAGCGGCGACGGATCCTGCTCCCGGGGGATGTCCCCTCGCCGATCGACCCGCCCCCGGGCTGCCGTTTCCACCCCTGCTGCCCGGAGGCGACGGCCGTCTGCCGCGAGGAGGAGCCCCGGCCGCGGCGGCCGGCCGCCGGCCGCATCGTCTGCTGTCATCTCTACGACGGATCCCCGCCCGGGGATCCTCCGCCCCCGGCGCCCGCAACCGGCGCCTCAACCCCCACCATCCAGGAGAGGAGGACATGATGCGCAAGACGGCAATCGCGATGGCGGTTCTTTGGGCCGTGGTCCTGGCCGTGCAGCCCGCGGCCGCCAAGGACCCGAACACCCTCGTCGTGGTCCAGGAGGCCGAGCCCGTCGGGCTGGACATCATGCAGAGCTCGATCCAGACCACGATGAGCGTGGGCTACAACCTCCACGACACGATCCTCAAACCCCAGGAGGATGCGACCGTCAAGCCGGGTCTGGTCGAGAAGTGGGAAAAGGTGAACGACCTCACCTGGAAGTTCACCCTCGTCAAGGGGGCGACCTTCCACAACGGCGAGCCGATCGACGCCGCGGCGGTGAAGTTTTCCTTCGAGCGGCTGATGAGCGACGCCCTGAAGAGCCCGCATCGCGGCAAGCTCAACCTCTTCAAGGGGGTCGAGGTGATCGACGAGCGGACCTTCACCATGTCCACCACCGAGCCCTACGCCCCCGGGCTCTACATGCTCGCGCAGTACTTCTTCATCGTGCCGCCGAAGTACGTCCGGCAGGTGGGGGATGCCGAGTACAACCTGAAACCCGTGGGCTGCGGACCCTACAAGCTCGAAAAATGGGTCAAGGGGCAGGAAGTCGTCATGACCGCCTACGAGAACTACTACGGCCCGAAGCCCGCCTACAAGCGGCTGATCTTCCGCGGGGTGCCCGAGGAGGCCTCGCGCATCGCCGCCCTGCTCACGGGCGAGGCCGACGTCGTGAGCGGGATTCCCGTGCACCAGCGCCAGAAGATCCTCGCCTCGGGCAAGGCCTATCTCACCGACCAGATGGGCTCCATGAACTACCTCGGGCTGAACACCTACGAGAAGCCCTTCGACGACGTGCGCGTACGCCAGGCGGTCAACCACGGCGTGAACCGCGAGCTCATCAACCAGGCGCTCTTCCAGGGCAAGGCCATCCTGTGCCGCGGCCCGATCAGCCCGCGCACCTTCGGCGCCGACCCCGCGCTCAAGCCCTACCCCTACGATCCCGAGAAGGCGAAGAAGCTCCTCGCCGAGGCGGGATACCCGAACGGCTTCGAGGCGCGGCTCGCCTACGGGACCTACATGTCCCAGATCCAGGAGCAGGCCGAGGCCATCGCCGCCGACCTGGGGAAGATCGGCATCCGCGTCAAGCTCGAGCCCTACGAGCGCGCGGTGATGTGGGAGCGTTACAAGAACCGGCAGCACCAGATGTTCATCTATTTCTGGGACGATGCGCCCGAGCCCGACCGCTACATGTACTCGCTCTTCCACTCCAAGAGCCGGGACTACTACTACAAGAACGAAAAGGTCGACCGACTGCTCGAACAGGGGCGCACGACGCTCGATCCCGTGGAGCGCGCCAAGGTCTACAACGAGCTCGACCGTTTCCTCTACGCGGAGGCGCCCTGGGTCTACCTCTACGTCATCCCCGAGGTCTATGCGGTCTCGAACGCCGTGGAGTACAAGGGCCTGCGGGACGGCTACCTCATCATGAACACGGCGAAGCCGCGCAAGTGAACACCGACGCATCCGGGGCGGGGTCGGTCCCCGCCCCGGGAACGGAAGCCCCCGCATGGCCCGCTACATCCTGAAACGCCTCTGGCACACGGTTTACGTGGCCGTCGGCATCTCGATCATCAGCTTCTTCTTCATCCACCTCTCCGGGGACCCGGTCATGCTCATGCTGCCGCCGGACGCCTCCAAGGCGGAGGTCGAGGCCCTGCGCGAGCAACTCGGTTTCAACGACCCCCTCGTCGTCCAGTACCTGCGCTTCGCGGGCCACGCCCTGCGCGGGGACCTGGGGGTGTCGCTCGTCCACCGCACGCCCGCCCTGGACCTGATCCTCGAGCGGCTGCCCGCGAGCCTGGAACTCGCCGGGGCGGCGATGCTCTTTGCGCTCGCGGCCGCCGTCCCGCTCGGCATCCTCGCCGCCGTGCGGCGGGGCTCGCTCTTCGATCTCGGCTCCATGCTGGCCGCGCTCTTCGGGCTGTCCATGCCCCACTTCTGGCTGGGGATCATGCTGGTGCTCCTCTTTTCCGTGCATCTCGGGTGGTTTCCCACCTCGGGGCGCGGGAGCTTCTCCCAGCTCGTGCTCCCGGCACTCGCGCTGGGCTTGAGCCTGCTGGCGATGTTCGCGCGGCTCACGCGCTCGGTCATGCTCGAGGTGCTCGGGCAGGACTACGTGCGCACCGCACGCGCCAAGGGGTTGCGCGAGCGGATCGTGATCGGCAAGCATGCGCTGAAGAACGCCCTCATCCCGCTCGTCACCGTGGCCGGGATGCAGTTCGGCTTCCTGATCGGCGGCACGGTGATCATCGAGACCGTCTTCGCCTGGCCGGGGGTGGGGCGGCTCGTCGTGCAGGCGATCTTCAGCCGGGACTACCCCCTGGTCCAGGCGGCGGTGCTGGTCCTCGCCGTGATCTTCGTGCTGATCAACCTGCTGGTCGACCTGCTCTACGTGTTTCTCGACCCGCAGATCAGTTACGGGGGCGAACGATGATCGCCGCGGCGAATCGGCTCTCCGGCCGGGGCGACGCCCTGCGGCTGTGGGGGGAGACGCTCCGGGCGCTCGGCCGCTCGCCCGGCGCGGTGATCGGCGGGGTGCTGCTCTTCGCCATCCTCGGCACGAGCCTCGCCTTCCCCGGGTTCACCGACGCCGACCCGCTCTCCCAGGATCTCCTCGCGCGGCTTTCGCCCCCCTTCTGGCAGGAGGGCGGCAGTCTCGCGCACCCGCTCGGCACCGACAACCTCGGCCGCGACGTTCTCGTGCGCATCCTCTACGGCGGCCGGGTGAGCCTCTTCGTCGGCTTCGCCGCGGTGCTGGTCGCCTGCGGGGCGGGGATCCTGCTCGGGCTGCTGTCGGGGTACTACGGCGGGCGGATCGACAGCCTGATCATGCGCGTGGCCGACGTCTTCATGGCCTACCCTTTCATGCTGCTCACGATCTCCGTGATCGCCGTCCTCGGCAACTCGATCTTCAACCTGATCCTCGTCCTGGGGCTCTCCGATTGGGTGACCTACGCCCGCACGGTGCGGGGCAGTGTCCTGAGCATCAAGGAGAAGGAATTCGTCACCGCCGCGCGCAGCGTGGGGACGCGCGACCCGGTGATTCTGCGGCGCCACATTTTCCCGAACGTCCTCTCCCCCGTGCTCGTCCTGGGGACGGTGCGGATCGCGAACATCATCATCTGGGAGAGCGGGCTGTCGTTTCTCGGCATGGGGGTGCCGCCCCCGATGCCGACCTGGGGTCGCATGCTCGCCGAAGGGCGGGTCTACATCACCGACGCCTGGTGGCTGGTCACCCTGCCGGGTCTGGCGATCATGCTCACGATCCTCGCGATCAACCTTCTGGGGGACGGCTTGCGGGACGCCCTCGATCCGCGGCTGAGAAACATCCCCCGCTGACGGAAAGGAGTCGGACACCGCCATGGAACCGGCCGTGCTCGTCCTGGGAATGGGCCTGCAGGGAAAGGCCGTCGTCGAAGATCTCGAACACTGGGACGCCCCGGTGCGCATCGTCGTCGCCGAGGCGGCCTGCGAGCAAGCGCGCGAGCACGCGGCGCGGCGGGGATTCCGCCGCACCCGGGTCGTCGCCCTGGATGCCGCGGACGGTGCGGCCCTGCGGCGGCTGATCCGGGAGGTCCGGCCGGGGGTCGTGGTCAACATGCTGCCCCCCGATTTCCAGCCCGCGGTCGCCGCGGCGGCGCTCGAGGCGGGGGTGCCCTACACGAGTTCGAGCTACACCGGGGCGCTCGTGGAGCTCGATGCCGAGGCGCGCCGGCGGGGGGTTCTCCTCTTGCCGGAGATGGGGATGGACCCGGGGATCGATCTCTTGCTGGGGAGGCTCGCCGTGGAGGAACTCGACAGCGTCCACGGCATGCGCTCCTACGGGGCCGGGCTCCCCGAGCCCGCCTGCGCCCGCGACAACCCGATCGGCTACAAGATCAGCTGGACCTTCGAGGGGGTGCTCAAGGCCTACATGCGCCCCGCGCGCTTCCTGCGCGACGGGAGCGAGGGCGCGATCCCCGCCGGACAGGTGCTGCGGCCCGAGAACCGGCACCGCCTGGTCGTGGAAGGGGTGGGCGAGCTCGACGCCTATTACAACGGAGATGCGCTGCGCTACATCGGCCTCTTCGGCCTGGGGCCGGGGCTCATCGAGATGGGCCGCTTCGCCATGCGCTGGCCGGGGCACAACGATTTCTGGTGGGTCATGGCCGAGCTCGGCTTTCTCGACGAGGCGCCGGAGACGATCGCCGGAAGGGCGATCTCCCCGCGACGCTTCGTCGCCGAGCACCTGGCCCCCCGGCTGCAGTTCCGCGAAAACGAACGCGACATCGTCATCCTGCGCGTGGAGGTCCGGGGGACCCGGGAGGGCCGGCCGCGGCGCGTGGTTTACCAGCTGATCGACACCCGGGACCTCGCGACGGGGCTTTTCGCCATGAACCGCACCGTGGGGTTCACGACCGCCGTCGCCGCGCGGATGATCCTCGAGGGCCGGATCGCGGGTGCGGGCGTCCTCAGCCCGGCGCGCGACGTGCCCGCCCGCGAGGTGCTGCGGGAGCTCGAGGCGCACGGCATGCGCTTCGAGAGGCGGGTCGAATGAACCCCGGCGGGAAGGATGCGACGGGGGCAGGGGGGCGGGGCGGCTGGACGACGGAGTTCCTCGCCGATTGGGCCCTTTCGCTGCGGGGGGAGGATTTGCCCGCGGCGGTCGGCGAAAAGATCGTCGACTGCCTGATCGATCTCGCGGGGGCCTCGGCGGCGGGCCGGCAGGCGCCGGCGGCGGAAATCGCCCGGCGCGCCGCGGCGCACCTCGGCGCGCCGGGTCCGGCCGGCCTGTGGTTCGGCGGCGGAAGCCGTCGGGCTTTCGCCGCCGCCTTCGCGAACAGCGCCGCGGCGAGCGCCCTCGACCTCGACGACGGCCACCGCGCCGCAGGCGGGCACCCCGGAGCGGCCGTGCTGCCGGCCGTGATCGCCCTCGCCCAGGAGAACGCCCCACCGGCCGCCGACCTCCTCGCCGCGATCGCGGCCGGCTATGAGGTCGGGGTGCGCATCGCGGCGGCGCGCGATTTCGCCCGGCTCGACACGCTTTCGACCGGCCGCTGGTGCGCCTACGGCGTCGCCGCGGCCGCCAGCCGCCTGCGCGGCCTCGACCGGCGCCGCACGGCCGAGGCCCTTTCCGTGGCCGGGGTCCTCTCGCCGGGACTCTCCGCCGCGGGCTACAGCCGGCGCATGGGAAACCAGGCCAAGGAAGGCATCCCCTGGGCGGTGCTGACGGGCATGTGGGCGACGGAGCTCGCCGCCTCCGGCTTCACCGGCCCGCTCGACATCCTGGATCACCCGGCCTACCATGACGCCCGCCGCATCCGCGAGGGCCTGGGTCGGGGCTTCACCCTCGAAAGCGTCTATTTCAAACCGTACGGTTGCTGCCGCTGGGCGCACGCGGCGCTCGAGGCCCTGGAGACGATCCTGCGCGGGGAGGGGCTCGCCGCCGGGGAGATCGAGGCGATCGAGGTCCTCACCTTCGAGCGCGCCCTGCGGCTGACCAACGAGACCGATCCCGACTCGGTCGAGGCGGCTCAGTACAGCCTGCCCTTCTGCCTCGGTCTGCTCGCCGTGGAGGGAAGAGAGGCCCTGCTGCCGATCCGCCCCGCGAGCCTCCACCACCCCGGGGCGGTCGCGCTGGCCGCCCGCGTGACGCTCGCGGTCGACCCCGAGCTCGACCGGGGGTTCCCGGCCGAGACCGCCGCCCGGGTCGTGGTGCGTGCCCGCGGCCGGGCCCACGCCGCCTTCTGCCGCCATCCCGCCGGCGACCCCGTGCGGCCGATGGACCGCACGGCGCTGGTCGCGAAATTCCGCCTTCTCGCCCGCGGCTGCTTTGCGCCCGCCACGCAGGATGCGGTTCTCGCCGCGCTGCAGGCGGTCCCGCGTGAGGGGGCGGCGGCCGCCGCCGAACGCTTGTCCGCTCCTCCCGACGCGGAGGACGCCCGGAGGGGGGGAGAGCCAGCATGAAAATCGGAATCCGCCGTGAAGACAAGGGCCGGTGGGAGAGGAGGACGCCGCTCGTTCCCGCGGACGCCGCCCGGCTCCGGGCGGCGGGACTGGATCTGGTCGTGCAGTCGAGCGCCCGCCGGGCGTTTTCCGACGCGGAGTACCGGGCGGCGGGGGTGCCGGTCCAGGAGACGCTCGCCGATTGCGAGGTGATCGTCGGCATCAAGGAGATCCCGCCGGAGAAGATCGAGGCGGGCAAGACCTACCTCTTCTTCCCGCACGTCATCAAAGGGCAGGCCGCCAACATGCCCATGCTGCGCCGCATCCTCGAGCAGCGGGCCACCCTGATCGACTACGAGCGCATCGTGGACGGCGAGAACCGGCGCCTCATCTTTTTCGGCCGCCATGCCGGCCTGGCGGGGATGATCAACACCCTCTGGGCGCTCGGGCTGCGGCTGGCGGCGGAGGGGATCCCCTCGCCCTTCGCCGGGCTGCGGCAGGCGCGCACCTATCCGGACCTCGCCGCGGCGAAACGGGACCTGGAGGCGGCCGCGCAGGCCGTCGCCTCGCGCGGCGTGCCCCCCGCGGTGCACCCGCTGGTCGTGGGCTTCACCGGGACCGGAAACGTCTCCCGCGGGGCGCAGGAGATCCTCGATCTCTTTCCCGTCACGGAGGTCCGGCCGCGGGAGCTTCTTGCTGGCGACCCGGGGCGGTTCGCCGACCCCCGTCGGATCTACAAGGCGGTGTTCGCCGAGGAAGACCTCTTCGTGCCGCGGAAGGCCGGAGAGCGGTTCGATCTTGCCGACTACTACCGCCGGGGGGCCGAGGGGTACGCGAGCGTCTTCGAGTCCTTTCTCCCGCAGCTCGTCGTCTGGGTGAACGGGGTCTACTGGGACGCGCGCTATCCCCGGCTGCTCACCCGCGAGGGCTGCCGCAGACACTGGACGGGGGAGGCCGCTCCGCGGCTGCGCGTGATCGGCGATATCAGTTGCGATGTGACCGGCTCGGTCGAATGCACGCTCCGCGCGACCGACCCCGGAAACCCCCTCTACGTCTACGAGCCCGAAACCGGCGCCGTGCGCGAGGGGGTCGAGGGCCGCGGCCCGGTGATCATGGCCGTCGACATCCTGCCGGCGGAGATCCCCCGCGAATCCTCGACCGATTTCAGCCGGGTCTTGCGCGGACTGCTCCCCGCCCTGGTGCAAGGCGGCTCCGGCGGGGATTTCGCCTCCTGGGGGCTGCCCCCCGAGCTCAAGCGGGCCGTCATCGTCCACCGCGGGGCGCTCACCCCCGACTACGCGGCGCTGGCGCGATTTCTCGGAACGGCGGTGGAAGGCCTTTTCACCCCGCGGGGCGCGCTCGGTCCCCGGCGGCGGTCTTGAGGATGCCCACGATGACGGGGCGCAAGGCGGGGTTCGATTCGAGCCGCCGGCGGGAATAGAGGCGCAGCAGGAGAAAACAGGCGCCGGTGGCGGTGAGGCCGCCCACCGCGGCCGAGAGGTCCGGGTCTCGGAGGAAGGCGCTCGCTTGACCGAGGACGGCGCCGGCGAGAAGGGCGCCAAGCGGCAGAAGGTAGAGCAGGGCGACGGCGCGCGTTCTGCCCGCCGCGCGGTAGGAGATTTCGACCTCGTCGCCGACCCCCGCGCGAAGGGGGTTTTCGGCGCTCAGCACCATCCAGTCGCGTCCGAAGGGGCTGCACAAGGCGGCGCAGGAGCACGCGGCGCACTCCCCCCCGCGCCGGATTTTCACGCGGGCGCCCGCCCCCTCGAGGGCGATCACCTCCCCCTGTTTTCGCGGCGCGGGGGGGGAGACCCCGGAGGGGAAAGCGCCCATGGTTCCGTCCCGATGCGTCCCCTCAGGCGGCCGCCGGCTGCCGGACGGGGGCCTCGCCCGAGGGGGGGCGGATGATGCCGGTCGGGCATTTCTCGAAGCACTTGCCGCAGCCGGTGCATTTCGCCGGGTCCACGACGGCCAGAAGCGAGACGATCTCGATCGCCTTTTCGGGGCAGACCTTCTTGCACAGTCCGCAGGCGATGCAGCCCACCTCGCAGACCTCCTTGACCACCTTGCCCGGGTCGTGGGAGGTGCAGAAAGCGATCGCCTTCTGGGAGACGGGGACCAGTCGCGGGATGTGCCGCGGGCAGATGCGCACGCAGGCCCCGCAGGCGGTGCAGCGGTCGGGATTGACGACCGGGAGCCCATCCTCCCCCATCTTCAGGGCGCCGAAGATGCAGGCCTGGATACAGGTGCCCAGCCCCAGGCAGCCGTAGGAGCAGGCCTTGTCGCCGCCGGCCACGAGTTCGGCCGCCCGGCAGTCGGCGATGCCGCGGTAGCGAAACCGCCGCCGTGCGTGGGCCGCATCCCCCTTGCAGAAGATGCAGGCGACCTCGCGCTCCTTTTCCTCGAGGGCCGCGCCGATCAATGCGGCGATCCGGCGGTTCGCCTCCTCCGAAGCGCAGCGGCAGGCGTTGGGGGGGACTTGCCCGCCGGCGATCGCCCCGGCGAGATCGAGGCAGCCCGCGAAGCCGCAGCCGCCGCAGTTCGCCCCGGGCAGCAGATCGCCGATCTGGCCCACGCGCGGGTCGACCGGCACATAGAAGACCTTGGCGGCGACACTGAGCAGCAGGCCCGCGGCGAAGGCCAGTGCGCCTAACGTGAGCACGGCGGTGAGGACGGATTCCATGAGACGCTCCTTGGGCGTTACTTGGCCATGCCGAGCAGGCCCGCGAAACTCAGCCCCATCATCCCGGCCGTGATCATGGTGATGGGGACCCCCTGCAGCGCCGCGGGAACCCTCCCGGAAACCTCCATGCGCTCCCGGAGGCCGGCCATGAACACCAGCACCAGCCCGAAGCCTACGGCCGCGGCCAGGCAGAACACGAGGGTCTGCAGGAAGGTGTAGTCGTGCTTGATGCTCAGGATGGCGGCACCGAACACCATGCAGTTGGTGGTGATCAGAGGCAGAAAGATGCCGAGCGTTCGATACAGGGGCGGCGCCACCTTCTGGAGAACGATTTCCACGAACTGGACGAGGCTGGCGATGATCAGGATGAAGACGAGGGTCTGGAGGTACTCGAGCGCGAGCGGCTCGAGGACGAACCGTTGCACGATCCAGCAGGAGGTCCCCGCGAGCGTGGTGACGAAGACGACGGCGGCCCCCATCCCGAAGGCGCTTTCCATGGAGCTGGTGACGCCGACCAGCGGGCAGTTTCCGAGAAACTGGATCAGGACGATGTTGTTCACGAACATCGCGGCGATGATCAGCAGAAAGTAATCCTGCACGGCGGTTTCCCCCCGGTTATCGTTTCTCGAGATGTCTGGAAATGATGTTCATGGCGGCGAGCAGCACGCCGAAGATCACAAACGCCCCCGGCGGCCGCAGGAGAAACCCGAATCCCGGATAACCGGCCGGGAGCACGGGGATCCCCAGCCAGGTTCCGCTTCCCAGCACCTCGCGGATGCTGGCGATCACGAGCAGCGAGAGGGTGAACCCCAGGCCCATGCCCAGCCCGTCCGCCAAGGAGAGCCCGACCGGGTTTTTTCGGGCGAAAGCCTCGGCGCGGCCGAGCACGATGCAGTTGACCACGATGAGCGGGATCCAGATGCCGAGCACGAGGAACAGCGGGTAGAAGTAGGCCTGCATCAAGAGTTCCACGATCACGACCGCGGTGGCGATGATGCTGATGAACACGGCGATGCGGACCTTGTCGGGGATGACGTCGCGAACCAGCGAAATGAGCACGTTGCTCATGCAGGTCACGAAGACGACGGCGACCCCCAAGCCCAGGGCGTTGTCCACGCGGGTCGAGACCGCGAGGGCCGAACAGATGCCCAAGGCGAAGCGCAGCGGGGCGATTTCCTTCCAGAGCCCCTTGGTGAATTCCTGCACGATGCGTGCGGCCATGATTCCTTTCCCCCCCCCGCGTCCGTTTCAGAACTTCAGCTCCGGCTTGATCCCCTGATAGATCCCCACGGCGCGGATGACGGCCTGGCTCACGCCGGCGCTCGAGACCGTGGCCCCGGAAATGGCCTGGATTTCGCCCCCGGCCGAGGCGAGCTGGAAATTGGCGCCGAGGGACTTGCCGACGAACTGGGCGCCGAAGGAGGGCTCGTCGATGATCTTGGTGCCGAGGCCGGGGGTTTCCGACTGGGTCGTGACGGCGATGCCTTGCAGCCGGTCGTTTTGCGGGTCGATCGCCACCATGACCCCGATCGGCCCCTTGTAGCCCGGCGCGCTCGCCTCGAGCACCACCGTGACCACCCGGCCGCCTTTTTTCGCCGGGAAGAGGGTCGTGTACACCGGTCGGCCGCGGGCGTCCTTGCCGGTTTCGATCTGGATGCGATCGGCCACGGGGTCGTTTTCGTAATCGGCGAGGACTTTCTTGAGGGCCGGCTCCTTGATGAACTTGATCTGCTGGTAGTCGATCTGCTCCCGCGTGGCCAGGCGTACGGCGGCCAGGCTGCCGGCACAGATCCCGGTCACGCAGGTCAGGACCACGATCATGCGGATCATCTCGCGCAGGGTCACGGCGATCTTTCCTCCGGCTGTGGGTTTGCCGTCGCTAAGGCTTTCGTCCTGCCCGCCGCCTTCAGACCCCCGTGGGCCGGTGCCGTACCGGCCGTCGGCGGGTGAACCGCGCACCGAAGACGGTCGGCCGCAGGCGGTCGAGCAGGGGGGTCGCCAGACTGGCGAGGAATACGCCGAAGTAAGCCCCTTCGGGCCACTGCGACCAGGCCCGAATGGCAAACGCCAGGGCTCCCCCGATCAACCCGTAGACGATCCGGCCCGGCCGCGTCACCGGGGAGGTCGGCCAGTCCGGGGCGATCATGAACGCCGCGAGAAAGGCCCCTCCTGCCAAGAGGTGGAACACCGGGGAAGCGTAGGTTTCGGGGTCGAGGACCCGGAACAGGCCCGCGAGGGCGGTCAGGCCGGCGAGAAAGGCGGCGGGGACGACCCAAGGGATCGTCCGCGTGGCGATCAGAAAGATCCCGCCCACCAAAACCGCCAGGGGGGAGACTTCGCCGAGCGCACCGGTCACCTTGTGCGAGCCGAAAAAGAGTTCCGCCAGCGGGAAAGCCTCCGCCGCATCCTCCGGCCCCTTGTCCTTGAGCTCGACGAGGGGCGGGGACTCGGTCATGATGTCCTCTGCCGTGGGCGCGGGGAAGTCCTGCATGAGCCCCGGATAGGAGAGCATCAGGGCGGCATAGGCGATCAGGATGCCGTTGAAGGGATTGCACCCGAGGCCGCCGTAGAGGTGTTTCCCGAGCAGCAGGAGGAGGAGCGTCCCCACGGCGATGAGCCACCAGGGCGCTGTCGCGGGGAGGAGCATGGCGAAGAGCAGCCCGTAGGCGAAGGCGCTGCCGTCGGTGAGGGAGAAGGGTTTGCCGAAGACGCGCTGCAGCAGGAGCTCCCAGACGGCGGCCGAGACCAGGGCGATCCCGGCCACCCGCAGCGCGTCGAGCCCGAAGGCCCAGAACGCGGCGGCGAGGACCGGAAGCAGCGAGGCGAAGAGGCCGAGCATCAGCCGCCGCACCGAGTAGACGCTGTGGATGTGCGGCGGGGCGGAGACGACGAATTCGGTGGCGTTCATGCGCCCTTCCTCCGGCCGAGGATCTGCTGCTTGCCGAAGCGGATGAACTGCAGGAGCGGGATGCCTGCCGGGCAGAGGTAGGCACAGCAGCCGCACTCGATGCAGGCGAAGAGATCGTAGCGTTCGGCTTCGTCGAAGCGGCATTTCTCGGCGAACCCCGCGATCAGAAACGGCATCAACCGCATGGGGCACTTTTCGACGCAAAGGCCGCACTTGATGCAAACGGCCTCCGCGGGCCGGGTCACCTCGGGAGCGCCTTGGACGAAGATGCCGGCGGTCTCCTTGGTGACCGGGAGACCCGGGTCGGCGACCGCCGGCCCGCTCATCGGTCCGCCGGCGACGATCTTCCCGCCGGGCTCGAGGGCGATGCCGCAGCGCTCGAGGATGAAACCGATCGGGGTGCCGAGAGCGACCCGGACGTTGTGACGGTTTCCCCGCCCGTCGCTCACGGTGAGATAACGCTCCGTCAGCGGCCCCCCACGGCCTGCCGCCACGGCCGCCTCCACATCCACGATCAGCCCGCCGATGTCGGCCACGGTGACCCCCGCCGTGTAGGGGATCTCGGCGCCGAGGACGGCGCGGGCGAGCATGCGCGGAGCCGCCTGCGGATAGCGGTTCGCGAGCGGAAAGACATGGGTCGTACCGCCGGTGAGAGCCGCGGCCGCTCGGCGCACCTCCGGGGCGCGCGATTCGACGACGACGACGGTCTTCCCGGGAGAGAGCGTCTTTTGCAGCGATTCGATTCCCTGCAGGAGGGCCCGCCCCTCCTCCTGGATCAACCGGCTGCGGCTGAAGAGGAAAGGCTCCTGGTCGAGCGCGTTCACGATCAGGGTCTCGATCTGACGGCCCGCGGCGTCTTGCAGTTTGGCGGCGAGCGGTTGGGCCCGGCGGTCGAAGTCGACGAGGCCTTGCGCCGCCACCCGGGAAGCCGGATCGGTCGCGGGCGGAGGCTCGGGCTGTCCCGTGGATCCGTCGGGTTCGATCACGACGGCCGGGACGACCCGGCCCAGGGTATCCCGGAAGGCGGTGGCGATCTCCACCACCTTCCCCGCCGCCGGGGCGTGGAGGGAGGCCATGTGCGGACGGGGGTTCTCGGCGATGACCTGCCCGGCCCGGACGGTTTCGTTTTTCTTGACCTTCGGCTCGAGGAGCCCCCCCTCGTCCTGGATCAAGGGCAGGATCAGCCGGGGGGGCAGAGGCAGCGGTTCGAAGGGGCGGGAGAATCCCTCAGCGGCCAACGGCAGGTCGACCCCGCCGCGCATTCTGGCAGATCCCATGGGCAGAATTCCTTAGGACGCAAAAAGGCTTCCTCCATCATCGCCGGGGAGCGACGAAAAGAGCATGTACTTAATTCACCTCGCCTCGGCGTGTCAATGGCGGATCGCCGCGAGGGGGCGAGACCCCGGGGGGTCACTCCGGCTCCATCATCCAGACCCCGTGGAGGTCGAGAACGGTCTGGCGGATGGTCTTGAGGGCGCTCGCGGTTCGCGTGTACGTCATGGCGAGCCCGAGACCCTCGGCGAGCACCATGAGCGAATCGAGATCCTCCTCGGGGATGTCCCAGACCTCGCGGTGGTAGAGGCGCAAGGCTCCGATGACCTTGTCGGCGAAACGGATGGGGATGGAGACGATGGCGCGGATGCCTTCCTTCTTCGCATCCTCGGGGTATTGGAGCCGGTCGGATTCTTGGGTGTCGCGGATGACCGTAGGCTTGCCGTGGATGCTCTCGGCCAGACTGCGGTCGCGCTTGACCGGCCCCTTGTGGAGGTAATTCATGCTGAGCCCGAAGCTGGCCAGATGCTCCAGTTCGCTCGTCTGCGGGTTCAAGACGAAGATGGCGCTGCCCTTGATGTCGAGCGTGGCCACCAACAGCTGCGCGAAATGGTTGGCCATGATCTCGAGGTCGTCCGATTCCGCCATGGCGCGGAAAACGAGTTTGAAGACGCCAAAGTCGATTTTTTTCTGGAGTTCCATGCGAAGACCTCCTCTGCGGCGGCGCGATCGGGTCAGCAGACGATGCAGACCGTGGTGTCGCTCAACGCGGCCAGAACTTTCTGGGAAACGCTGCCGGAGAAAAAGCGGGTGACCCGTCCCGCCCGCCGGTTCAGGACGACCACGTCGAAATGACCGCGGGCGACCAGCTCGATGATTTCCTCGGCGATGTCCTTGCGGCGCGGGGCGAAGACGACCTTCACCCGCTCGGGGGTGAAGCCGCGTTCCGTGAGCATGCCGCGCACTTCCTCGAGCCGCGATTCGAGCTGGGCGACCTGCTGCGAGATCTGCGCGAGGCTGCCCTTGAGCTTGACGGTGACCAGGCTGTCCATCGTCTCCACCCGCGGCGGGGGGGGATAGACGTGGAAGAGGGTGACCTCGGCCTCCCGGTTGTGGGCGAAGGCCTCGCTCACGAATTTCAACGCGCGGCCGTCGAGCGGGGTGAAATTGTACGGCAGCAGAATTTTTTGCGTGGCCATCGGATCATCCTTTCTTCCAGGCGTGCGGCAGGATCGCGGTGCCCGGCGGGGTTGTCCCCGGCAATGCCCGCCGCAGGCCCTCATAGACACGGCGCGGGCCGGCTGTCAACACGCTCGGCCGCCTCGGGCTTCGCCCCGCCCAGTGCGCGGTGCACGGCATCGGCGAGTTCCCGGCGGAGAAACGGCTTCAGCAGCAGACCGGCCGCCCCGAGGCTCCGGGCGCCCTCCTCGGTAATGCGTTCGCTGTAGCCCGTGCAGAGGATCACGGGAAAACCCGGGCGCAGACGGAGCATTTCCCGTGCGAGCCGGTCGCCGGTGAGCTGCGGCATGGTCATGTCGGTGATGGCGAGATCGAATCCGTGGGGGTCGGAACGGAAGAGGTCGAGCGCCGCCTGAGGGTCCGAGGAGGCGATCACGCGGTAGCCCAGGCCGACGAGCAGGGCCTCGGCGGCGCCGGCGAGGGCGGGCTCGTCGTCGATGAAGAGAATGCGCTCGCCGCCTCCGGACGGCACCCATTCGCCGGCTCCCTGCGCTTGCCCCGGGGGGGCTTCTTCGAGTCGCGGGAGATAGACATCGAAGGTCGCCCCCTCGCCGGGACGGCTGGTGACTTCGATCCGGCCGCGGTGCTGTTTGACGATCCCGTGCACCACGGCGAGCCCCAGACCCGTTCCTTTGCCCGTTTCCTTGGTCGTGAAGTAGGGGTCGAAAATGCGGTTCAGGATCGCGGGCTCGATGCCTGTGCCGGTGTCGCGCACGCGCAGGCGCAACCATCGCCCCGCGGCATCCGGGGGCGGGTTCACTTCGTCCAGGGTGACCTCCAGCTCTCCCCCCTCCTCCTGCATCGCCTGGAAGGCGTTGGTGCACAGGTTCATCACCACCTGGTGGATTTGCGTCGGGTCCCCGAGGATCCGGCCTTCCGCGTCGAGCCGCGGGCGGAGGCGGATCGTGGCGGGCAGGGTCGCCCGCAGCAGCTTCAAGGTCTCGTTCACGATCGGCCGGAGTGCGACGGGGGCGAAGGCGGACTCGGTGCGCCGGCTGAAGGCCAGGATCTGGCGTACGAGGTCCCGGGCGCGATAGGAGGCTTTCAGGATTTCGAGAATGTGGGGGCCGGCGTCTTCGCCCTCGGCGGCGGCGATGCGGGCGAGCTCCGAGAAACCGAGGATCGCGGCCAGGATGTTGTTGAAATCGTGCGCGATGCCGCCGGCGAGCGTTCCGATGGCCTCCATCTTCTGGGCCTGGCGGAGCTGGGCCTCGAGCCGGAGCCTCTCGGCCTCGGCGCGTCGTGCGGCGGTCAGGTCGAGGGCGGTGAACATCACCCCGCGGCTCCACTCCTCCGGGTCGAGGGCGGTGAAGCTCAGGCGCACCTCGACGGGGGATCCATCCCGGTGCCGCCAGCGGGTTTCGACCGTGCTCTCGCCTCCCTCGCGGGTTCGCCAGTACACCTCGCGGGCGATCTGCTCGAATTCCTCGGCGTCCTCGAAGAGGCGGCCGAAGCTCCCCCCGAGGAGTTCCTCCTCGGGGATGCCGAGGAGTTCCGCGATCCAGGCATTCGCCTGCACGAGCATCCGGTCCCGGATCACCCCGATGCCGATCGGGGCGACCTGCAAAATCCTCTGGAGCGCCGCTTCGCGTTCCTCCAGGGTGAGGGCGGTTTTCTGCAACTCCGCGTGCAACAGGGCGTTGGCGACTGCGCCGCTCACCTGCAGGGCGACGTGCTCCGCCGTCCGCAGCTCCTCGGGACCGTAGGCCCGGGGCTTGCGACGGGAGAGGACGAGCGCGCCGGTGACCGCATCGCCGTGGAAGAGGGGGGCGAGGAGGAACGAGCGGAACCCCGCTTCCCACATCGGGCGCACGGCGGGGTAGCGGCGCTCCAGCTCCGCGAGCGACTGCGGGCAGAAGCGGATCCCGCGGCGGACGGCGAGGAGGCGCTCGGAGATCGTCCCCGCCAGGGGGTACGTCTGCCGCAGGCGCCGGTCGTGGACCGGGGGGCCCGCGGAAAAGAGGATTTCCACGATCCCCGGCCCGCGGTGGATCCGCGTCAGGGTGATGCGGTCGAAGGGGAGGATGCGGGAGACCTGGCGGGCGAAACGCTCGTAGACCTCCTCGATCGCGAGCGTCGAACCCACGGTGCGGCCGATCCGCGCGAGCACGGCCTGGCGCCGCGCCGCCCGGCGGGCCGCCCGCCGGCTGCGGTGCAGGGCTTCCTCGACCTCGCGGCGTTCAACGGCCGAGGCCAGCACGTTGGCGACGGCGGTGAGAAAGTGGACCTCGGGCTCCGAGAAATCGCGGCGACGGACGCTGCTCGCGTTCAGCACCCCGAAGGGGGGCCCCCGCCCTTCGATCACGACGCTCACCCCGCTCACGATGCCGTGGGCGCGCATGAGCGCATGGGGGGTGAAGCGCGTCTCCGTGGCGACGTCGGCCATCACCACGGGACGCCGGCAGCCGAGGGTGTAGCCTGCCTGCGAGCCCTGGCCGGTGTCGATCACCGGCTTGCCGATCCAGGCTTCGACGCCGGTCAGGCCGGCGCGGATGCAGAGCCGGTCCCGGGACGGCAGGAGCTCGAGCACCTCGCAGTAATCGACGCCGAGAATGCGCCCCACGACCGCCACGGCCTCCGCGAACAGCTCCGGCAGGCCGGTCGGCCCGAGCGCTTTCTGTCCCAGCCGGGCGATCGCTTCCTGACGGAGCGCGTGCGCCCGCAGGAGGTCTTCGGTGCGGCTGCTCTGGGTCACGGCTCCTCCCCGGGCCCGCGGGAGGGGGCCCCGAGGTATCCTATCCGAAGGAGCGGCGATGAAGCAACGGCTGCGCCGACGGACCGAACTTACAGGCCGAGGTAGGCGCGGCGGATCTCGGGATCCTGCAGGAGCTCCCCGGCGGGTCCGCTGCGGGCGATCCGGCCGTTTTCGAGGACGTAGGCGCGCTGCGAGAAGTGGAGCGCCTGCTCGATGCTCTGCTCGACGAGCAGGATGGTGAGTTCGCGGTCGAGTCCCGCGAGGCTCTGGTAGATGTTCCGCGTGATCAGCGGGGCGAGCCCGAGGGAGAGCTCGTCCACGAGGAGCAGCCGGGGGCGGCCCATCAGGGCGCGGCCGATCGCCAGCATCTGCTGCTCGCCGCCCGAGAGGGTGCCGGCGCGCTGGTCGCGGCGCTCGGCGAGCTTGGGGAAGAGGGCGAAGACCTCCTCGAGGGTCGCGCGCAGGCGGCTGCGGGCGGGCTTCGGGTAGGCGCCCATTTCCAGGTTTTCGCGGACGGTCATGTCGCGGTAGACCCGCCGGCCCTCCGGGACGAGCGCGATGCCCAGCCCGCTCACCTCGTGGGCTTTCAGGCCGCGCAGGCTGCGCCCGAAGAGGCGGATGTCGCCCGCGGCGAACGGGAGCGCCCCGGTGATCGCGGCGATCAGGGTCGATTTGCCCGCCCCGTTGCTCCCCAGGAGGGCGACCCGCTCGCCGGCTTCGAGGGTGAGCTCGACTCCCCAGAGGATCTGGGTTTCCCCCCGGAACACGTCCACACGCTCCACTTCCAGACAGGCGCTCATCGCTCTATTCCCCCAAGTAGGCCTGGACGACCCGCGGGTCGCTCACCACCTCGCGCGGCGGGGCTGCGGTCAGCACCCGGCCCTGGTCGAGCACGATGACCCGGTCGGCGGCCTGCATGATGGCCCCCATGACGTGCTCGATCCACAGGATCGTGATCCCCCGGCGGTCGCGCAGTTCGCGGATGTCGTCCACCGCCTCCTGGATCTCCTGGGTGTTCAGCCCCCCCAGCACCTCGTCGAGCAGGAGCAGCCGCGGCTCGGTGGCGAGGGCGCGGGCGAGTTCGAGGCGCTTCTTCTGGATGACGTTCAGGTGCCGCGCCTCCTGGTCGGCGAGCTCGGCGAGCCCCACCTGGCCGAGGAGCTCGCGCGCCGCGGCCTCGAGCGCGGCGCGCGGGCGCCGCGGGTGGCGGTTGACGGCCGCGACGAGCACGTTTTCCAGGCAGGTCATCGTGCCGAACGGCCGCACGATCTGGAAGGTGCGGGCGATCCCGCGGCGGCAGATCTCGTCGGCCGGCAACCCGGTGATCTCCTTTCCTTCGAAGAAGATCCGCCCCGAGGTGGGCTTGAGCGAGCCGGCGACGATGCTGAAGAGGGTGGTCTTGCCCGCGCCGTTCGGCCCGATCAGGCCCGTGATCGATCCCGCCTCCACGTGGAAGTCCACCTCGCTCAACGCCTGGACCCCCCCGAAGCGCCTCGAAATTTTTTGTCCTTCCAGCAGCATCTCCGTTTCCCCCGACCGCCGTTGCCGTCTCTCCCCCGCGCGTGCGGGCCCGTCAGCGGGCTCTCCCGCGGCGAAGCGAGCGCCACACGCCGGTCAGCCCCTCGGGGGCGAAGCGCGCCACGATCAGGGCCACCAGCCCGAAGACCAGCACGTGGTACTCTCCGTAGTCGCGGATCTTTTCCGCGAGGATGTTGATCGCGAAGGCCCCGAGGACCGGCCCGACGAAGGAGCCCATGCCGCCGATCACGGTCATGGCGAGCACGTAGAACTGCAGATCGAGCGAGGGGATCTCGGGGGTGATGAGCAGCAGGTAGTGCCCGTAGATCGCCCCGGCGAACCCCGCCATGGCGCTCGCCGCCGTGAAGGCGAGCACCCGCAGGTGCAGCACCCGCACGCCCACCGCCCGCGCCGCCGTCTCGTCGTTCTGCACCGCGCGGAAGTTCAGCCCGAGGTTGGAGTGGATCATGCGGTACAGGATGAGGAGCACGAGCACGGCGGCGGCGAGCAGGATGTAGTAATAGGCGAGCTTCGAGTACTCGGGGAGGAGGCCGGGGACCTGCAGCCCCATGGTGCCGCGGGTGACCTCGTATTCGTTCACGATGAGGATGTGCAGGATCTGCGAGAAGGCGAGCGTCGTGAGCGAGAGGTAGATGCCCCCCATCTTGAGGCACAGCGCCCCGAGGCCGAAGCCGAGGAGCGCGGCGAGGAGCGTGCCGGCGGCGACCCCGATCCAGGGGTTCACCCCCGCCTTGGCGGCGAGGATGCCCGAGGTGTAGGCGCCGATGCCGGCCATGGCCGCATGGCCGAAGGAGACCTGCCCGGTGTACCCCGCCAGCAGGTTCCAGCTGGCGGCCATCATGACGTAGAAGAGGCTCACGATCAGGACGTGCTGGGGGTAGATGCCGACCCCCAGCGGCAGGAGGCACATGCCCACGAGCACCGCGGGCCAGATCCATTTCACCGACGTTGTCATGGCGGCATCCTGTTTGGGAGGTCTTGCCCGCTCACAGCTTCGCCCGGCCGAAGAGCCCGGCAGGCCGGACGAGCAGCACCAGGATGAGAATGATGAAGCCGAAGACGTTCTTGTAGCCCGAGGAGATGAACGCCGCGCCCAGGTTTTCGACCAGCCCGAGGAGAAGCCCGCCCACGACGCAACCCCACATCGACCCCATTCCGCCGAGGACGACGACGACGAAGGCGGTGAGCGCGATCGGTACCCCCGCCGTCGGCGTCACGGGGAAGACGGGGCTCAGGATCACACCCGCGGCGGCGGCGAGCGCACAGCCCAGCCCGAAACTCAGCATGTTGAGGCGCGTCGTGTTCACGCCGTTCCACTCGGCCATCTCGCGGTCCTGGCTGGTCGCACGGATGATCCGGCCGAACCAGGTCTTCTGGATGACGAGAAAGACGAGCGCGATCAGCGCCGCACCGCTCGCCAGGGCGGCGAGCCGCTGGTTGCCGTAGGAGAACAGCCCGAAGATCTCGCTCGCCCCCCGCACCCAGAGCGGCGGCTTGTTCGGGTAGGGCCCGAAGATCAAAAGAAAGGCGTTCTGCAGCACGATCGAGAGGATGAAGGTGAGGATCAGCGAGTACATGTCGTTGCCGTAGGTCGGCCGGATGAGCAGCCGTTCGATCAGGAGCCCGAAGAGGAAGACCAGGCCGACCGCGAGTCCCATCGCGGGAGCGAAGTGCATGCCGAGGGTGGACGCGAAGAGATAGCTGAAATAGCCCGCCAGGATGTAGAGCTCCCCGTGGGCGAAGTTGATCACGTTCATGATGCCGACGACGAGCGAGACCCCCAGGGCCGCCAGCGCGTAGATCACGCCCATGACCAGGCCGTTCATCACCGAGATGGCGAGCATGTGCGGGACTCCTTCCTCGAGAACCCCCGTGCGATCCCCGGCTTCGGGGCGGGGGCGCCCCGTTTCCGGGCCCGCCCCGCCCCGATCCGGCCTTTCCGACGCGGGATTACCGCTTCAACTTCCCCGTCGCCGCCTGCGGCGGGAAGAGTACGACCTGCTGCTTGTTCTGCCACTGGATGACGAGCATCGGCGGCATCCACTGGTGGTAGTCGGGGCCGCCCTTGGTCAGGTTGAACTTCGCCGTGCCGCGGGTGGTCTCGAGGTTCGTCTTCTCCAGGGCCTCGACGAGCTTTTGGGCGTCGGTCGCCTTGGCGCGGTTGATCGCATCGGCGGCGATCAGGATGCCGTCGAAGATGGAGCGCGACTTGTAGTCGGTCGGCGCCTTGCCGAACTTCTTCGTGTAGGCCTCGCGGAAGTATTTCGCCAGCGGGGTGAGTTCGACCTTTTCATGCATCGAGGAGACGAAGCACTCGAGGTCGCCGTAGTCGCCGACGTTCTTCCAGTAGTCGGGCCACAGGCTGGGGGGGCCGGCGCCGTCGAGGACGACCGCCTTGGGGCTCACGCCGGTTTCGCCGGCCTGGGCGACGAAGTAGTGCAGGCCCACCCCGTAGATGTAGGCGAGCACCACGTCGGGCTTGAAGGCCTTGATCTTGGTCAGCTCGACATAGTGGTCCTGGCTGTTTCTCTCGGTGATCATCGACTCGAAGGGGATCCCCGCCTTGGCGAGGGCGTTCTCGGTCAACTTCCCGATGCCGATGCCCCAGTCGGTGTTCTCGGCGATCACGAAGGCGCGCTTGAAGTTTTCGGCCTTGACCCACTGGGCGATCGTCTGGTTGACGACCCCGGAGTTCGAGGGGCCGGCGCGGAAGACGTAGGGGTAGTTCTTGGCCGTGATCTCGTCGGCCCAGGCCTCGACCACGATGAAGGGGATCTTCAAGCGGTTGGCCACCTCGATCTCGGCGAGCGCCGAGGAGGAGTGGCTTTCCCCGAGGACCATGACGACCTTGTCGCGGGTGACCAGGCGCTCGAAGCCCGAGGCCGCCTTGTCCGGGGCGCCCGCGGTGTCTTCGAAGGCCACTTCGAGTTTCTTGCCGAGAACCCCGCCCTTGCCGTTCACGTACTCGACGGCGAGCTTGATCCCCTCGTCGAAGGCCGCGCCGGTCGCCGCCGCAGGGCCCGTGCGGGGGCCGACGACCCCGATCTTGATCGTGTCCTGGGCCCAGGCGGCGCCGCAGAACGCGAGCGCCAGCACGAGCCCGATGGCGATCCCTTTGCCGTGTCTCTTCATGGTTCCTCCTTTCGGCTGAACGGTTTTCCCGGCCGTTTCGTCGTCTCCCCGGGCCGGTGGGGGGGATTCGGAATCCGAAGCGCAGCGGAGAAAAGGGGCGTAGCCTGCCCGATTCGGAGCCGCCTGTCAATTCCCCGACCCCGCGGGGCCGGTTGACGCGATCGGGAGCGGGCGGCTATAGTGCGCCCCCGCATGCGGCCGCACCGGCCGCCAACCCGGTTCCAGGAGGCTTTATGGAAAAGCTGGTCATCACGGTCGCGGTCACCGGTTCACTGCCCACGCGCAAGAAGACGCCCCATGTGCCGATCACCCCCGAGGAGATCGTCGCGGCCGGGGTGCGCTGCGAGCAGGCCGGCGCGGCCGTGATCCACGTCCACGCCCGCAACCCCCGGGACGAGTCGCCCTCGACGGATTTCCGCCTCTTCGAGGAGATCTATCAGGGGCTGCGGGAGAAGACGCGGCTCATTGTCCAGATCTCCACCGGCGGTCGCGCCGGGATGGCCTACGAGCAGCGCTCCGACCGGCTCGCCCTGCGCCCGGAGATGGCGAGCCTCACCACCGGCTCGGTCAATTTTCCGGATTCCGTGTACGCGAACTCCCCCGAGCTGATCGAACGGCTCGCCCGCGACATGAAGGCGTACGGCATCAAGCCCGAGATGGAGATCTTCGATGTCAGCATGATCCGCAACGCGGTCGAGCTGGCCGAGCGAGGGCTCGCCGACCCGCCGCTGCACTTCGACTTCGTCCTGGGCCTGAAGGGGGCGATCCCGGCCACGATCGAAAACCTCGTCCACCTGAAGAACACGATCCCCCCGGGGTCGACCTGGACCGCGGCGGGGATCGGCGCCGCCCAGCTTCCGATGAACGTGCACGCCCTGCTCATGGGCGGGCACGTGCGTGTCGGCCTCGAGGACAACATCTACTTCCGCAAAGGGGAACTCGCGCCGAACGAGCGGTTCGTGGAGCGGATGGTGCGCCTGGCGGCCGAGTTCGGCCGCGAGGTGGCCACCCCGGACGAGGCCCGCCGCATCCTCTCGCTCGGGCCCCCGCCGGAGCCCGCCGCCTGACCGGCCTTTTCAGCCCCCCTCCATCGGCGGAAAGAGGGTTACGCGGTCGCCGGGGGCGAGGACCGTCGCCGCCGTGGCGCGCTTGCCGTTCACGAGCGCCACGACTTCGACCGCGGGGGGGATGCCGAGCCGCTCGAGCAGCTCCTGCAGGGTGGCCCCCTCGGGCAGGGTCGACACCCCCTCCCCGGCGCCGCCGGGCGCATAGGCCTTGAGGTTGGCGAAGGCCTGAACGGAGACTTCCATCGCCCCCCCGCCGTCCACGCCTTAGAGCAAGCCGAGCGCCGCGAGTTTCTCGCGCGTCGGAACCCCCTCGGGGCTCCAGCCGCGCACGCGGTAATAGGGGCCGAGCATCTCCGCGAGACGGCAGACCATCCCCTTCGCCGGACCGGAAGGCATGGGCTCCTTCAGCATCCGCGGCGGCAGGGTGTCGTCCTTCGCGCTGAAACCGGCGGCGAGGAGATAGAGACGCTCGGCGTTGAAGATGCGCTCGCCGACCCGCTCCACCTCCTCCGGGGTGTAGCCCGCCCCGGTCGCCCCGTTCAGGAGCTCGGTGATGCCGACCGGCCGGATCATGAGATCCGGCTCGACGAGGTAGCGCACGCTGAAGAAGACGCACAGGCCGGCGGCGTCGATGACGCAGAAGACGTCCTGCCATTTGGCGATCACGGGGGGTTTGTCCTCCCAGCTGTGGGGGTCGGCCGAAACCGGGACCCCCAGGAGCTCGAAGTAGGCGGGGTCCCCGCGCATGTGCGAGCCCCCGATCGGCGAGGTCGCGTAGGCGAGCCCCATGCCCTGCTCGCCGCGCGGGTCGTAGCCGGCGAAGTCGAGCCCCTTGGCCACCATGGCGAGCTCCGGGGCCCCGTAACGGGCGGCCAGCCGCAGGCTGCCCTCGGCGAGCCGGTCCCCGAACCCCTCGCGCCACCCCGTCCGGCGGGTCAGCTCGACGAGGGCGGCCCCGTCGCCCCAGCGCAGCGGCATCCCCGCCTCGGCCTCCGGCAGCAGCCCGCGCTCGAAGAGCTCCATGGCGCAGGCGATCGCCCCGCCCATGCTGATCGTGTCCAGGCCGAGCTCGTTGCAGAGGTAGTTCGCCTTGGTGAGGGCGGCGAGGTCGTCCACGCCGCAGTTCGATCCGAGCGCGTAGACCGTTTCGTACTCCGGGCCCTCGCCTTCGCCCCGGTAGGGTCCCTCCGGGATGCGGGTCACCCGGCCGCAGGCGATCGGGCAGCTGAAGCAGGCCTTGGGGCGGACGAGGAAGCGGCGGGTGAGGGTCTCGCCGTAGATCGCTTCCCAACCCTCGAACTGGCCCTCCCGGAAATTGCGCGTCGGGAAGACCCCGTGGCTCTGGGTGCCGACGACGGTGATCGCCGTCCCGTGGAGGCGGAGGGGGGGCGGGTTGTCGCGGGTCTTCTCCTTGAAGCGGCCGCGGTACTTGGCGTTGGCGGCCTTGAAGGCCGCCGGGTCGGCGAGCGCGACCTCGCCCTCGCCGCGGACGGCGATCCCCTTCAGGTTCTTCGCGCCCAGGACGGCGCCGACCCCCGCGCGGCCGGCGGCCCGGTCGCGGTCGTTCATGATCGCGGCGAAGCGCACGCGGCGTTCGCCCGCCGGGCCGATGACCGCCGTTCGGGCCTCGGCGTGGGTTTCCGCCCGCAGGAGATCGTCGGTTTCGTGGGTGGTCTTCCCCCAGAGGTGCCCCGCGGGCCGCAGCTCGGCCCGTTCGCCGTCGATCCAGAGGTAGACGGGCTCGGGGGAGCTGCCCTCCACGATCAGGGCGTCCCAGCCGCCTTTCTTGAGCTCCGCCGGGAAATAGCCGCCGGAGTTGGAGCAGGTGATCGCCCCCGTGAGCGGCGAGCGGGTCGTCACCACGTAGCGCGCGCCTGTCGGCGCCGCCGTTCCGGTGAGCGGGCCCGTGGCGAGGACCACCTTGTTCTCCGGGCCGAGCGGGTCGCACCCCGGCGGCACTTCCTTCCGCAGGAAATGGATGCCGAAGCCCCGCCCGCCGATCCAGTCGCGGGCGGTTCCGGCGTCGAGCGCCTCGGGCGTGACCCGCCCGCGCGTGAGATCCACCCGCAGAATCCTGCCGCACCAGCCGTACATGACGCACCTCCCGTGGGTTCGAACGTTCCGCGGACGGTTCCGGGTCCGCTGGCCGCCCCGGAACCCTATCAGCGAATCCGCCCGTTCCGCAAGGGGGGAGGTCGCTTGATCCGGCGGCGGGAATCGGCGTACAAGAACCGCGCGGCGGACCGGGCGCTCCCGCGCGGCCCGCCGCCGGGGAGGGAGGGGAAATGGACTGGATTCCTTTCGCCGAGGGCCGTTACGCGATCGCCCGCGCCTTTCTCGTGCGCGCCTCCGAGCCGGTGGGCGTTCCTCTCGAGGAGGCCGTGCTCGAAGTGGCCGAAGGCCGCTCGGGCCGGCGGACCCTCTCGGGCCGCGGCCGCCTTCGCCCGCTGCTGCTGGTCGAGCTCCTCGAGGAGGGGGAGGATCTCGAGCTGTGGCTCGACCTGGGCGAGGGCTTCAAGTACCGGATGCCGGCGCCGCGCATCCAATCGGGGAAGGTCTTCACCCCCGGAACCTCCTCCTTTCTGCAGTTCCTGCCGAGTCGGCCCTGGGAGCCGGTCGGGGAGCCCGACTTCGAGAGCTTCGTCTCCCGCCTCCGGCTGCTCGCGGAGGAGCCTCCGACCCCTTGAGGCGGCCACGCCCCTTTTCGGCGCGCGTCGCAGGAGAGCCCGCCATGCGCTACCCGCCCTTCATCGAGAACGATTTCCCTTTCCCGCCCTTTCACCGCGTGCGCCTGCACTTTCCGCACCGGGCGCTCCCCGACCCCGTGGGCGAGCTCCGCCGGGTGCTGTGGCCGGCGCTGGCCGCCGCCGGCGTCCGCGCCGGAGACCGGGTGGGGATCGGGGTCGGCAGCCGCGGGATCCGCCATCTGCCCTCTTACGTCGGCGAGATCTGCCGCGTGCTGCGGGAGCAGGGGGCCCGCCCGGTGATCCTCCCCGCCATGGGCAGCCACGGGGGGGCGACCGCCGAGGGGCAGACGGCGGTGCTCCGGCGCCTGGGCGTGAGCGAGGCGTCCTGCGGGGCGCCGGTCGTCTCCTCGCTCGCCGTGCGTCAAGTCGGGACCGTCTTCGGCGAGGTTCCCCTCTACTACAGCGAGGATGCCCTTGCGCTCGACCACGCGATCGCGCTCAACCGGATCAAGCCCCATTCCAAGTTCCGCGGGCCGGCCGAGTCGGGCATCCTCAAGATGCTCTGCGTCGGGCTGGGCAAGCACGAGGGGGCGCTCGCCTTCCACCGTTTTGCGATGAAACACGGCTTTTTCCCGCTGCTCCGCGAGATGGGAACGGCGCTCGCCCGGGCCGTCAACTTCCGCTTCGGGATCGCCGTGGTCGAGGACGCCTACGACGAGCCGGCGCGGATCGAGGCCGTCTCCGCCGCGCGGCTGCTCGAGGACGAAACCCGGTTGAACGCCCTCGCCAACGAGCTCATCCCCCGGCTCCCCTTCCGCACGCTCGATGCCCTGGTGATCGGTCGGATCGGCAAGGACATCAGCGGGGCGGGGATGGACCCGAACGTCACCGGCCGGGCCTTCGACCTCATGGAAAGCGACTTTTCGGACATCCTGCGGGCCACGCGGGTCGCGGTCCTGAGGCTCTCTCCCGCGACGGGGGGAAACGCGATCGGGCTGGGCAACGCCGACTTCATCACCGAGGCCGTCTTCCGCGCCATGGACTACGAGGCGACGGTCATGAACGCGCTGACCAGCCTCTCCCTGCACAAGGCCTTCATCCCCGTCCGCCTGCCCAACGACCGCAAGGCGATCCAGGCCTGCTTCACGACCCTCGGCCCGGTGCCCCCCGAGGCCGTGCGCGCCGTGATCCTGCGCGACACGCTGCATCTCGGTGAGTGGTGGGCGAGCGCGGCGCTCGCCCCCGAGCTCGCCGCGCTGCCGCAGGCCGAGGTCCTCGAGGCCGGACCGCTTCCTTTCGACGAGGCGGGGTCGCTGCTGCTCGATTAGGCCTGCGGGTGCGGCCGGGACGGCCGGAGGGAGGCGAGGAACTCCCGGCAGGCGGCGAGGATCGCGGGGAGATCCTCCGGGGAAAACCAGCGGATCCCCGGCGTGGCGCGGAACCAGGTCAACTGGCGCTTGGCGTAGCGCCGCGTGTCGCGCTTCATGGTGCGCACGGCCTCCTCGCGGGGGATCCGCCCTTCCAGCCAGGCGACGATGTGGCGGTAGCCGAGCGCCTGCATCGGCTTCAGGGCGGGCGAGAAGCCGGCGGCGAGCAGCCCGCGCACCTCGTCTTCGAGCCCCGCGGCCAGCATCTCCTCGACCCGCCGGTCGATGCGGGCGTAGAGGGCCGCGCGCTCGAGCCGCAGGCCGAAGACCCGGGAGGCGTAGGGGGAGTCGGCGAAGCGGTGGGCCCGCTGGAGGACGGAGATCGGCCGGCCGGTCGCCTCGAAGACCTCGAGGGCGCGCAGGATGCGCGCGGTGTCGCGCGGGTGGAGGCGGCGGGCGGTCTCGGGGTCGCACTGCGCGAGCCGCGCGTGCAGCGCCTCCGCCCCCCGGGCCGTGAGCTCGGCCGCCAGCCGCACGCGCACCGCCGGGTCGACCGCCGGCGCCGGGAAGAGCCCGTGGAGGAGCGCCCGGATGTAGAGCCCCGTCCCCCCCACGACCAGCGGGATCTTCCCGCGGCGCAGGATGTCCGCCACGGCCGGGCGCGCGAGGGCGACGTAGCGGGCGGCGTCGAAGGGCTCGTCGGGTTCCACGACGTCGATCAGGTGGTGGGCGACGAGCGCGCGTTCCTCCGGGGTCGGCTTGGCCGTTCCGAGATTCAGGCGGCGGTAGACCTGCAGGGCGTCCGCGCTCACGATCTCGCCGTCCAGCTCGCGGGCGAGACGGATGCCGACCGCGGTCTTCCCGGCGGCGGTCGGGCCGCAGAGGACGACCACGAAGGGGGCGGCGCGGTCGCACGCACGCCCGGGCGCGGCGGAGGGCGGGGGGGAGGCGGTCATGGGTCTTTCCCCCGCATACCACGGGGCTCGCGGCCCCTCAACGGGCGGGGAAGCCACCGATCTCTATTGACAATCCCGATCGCTCCGCGTAGAGAAGACCCCTTGGTGCCTGCGGATACCGAAGCGGCTCCGCCCGCCGGCGACGGCCGGCCCGGATCCGGCGGCTTGCCCCGTCACGGCGTGCCCCGCGAGGCGGGTCCTTGCGCCATCCCGCGGCGAAGCGGGAGGGCGCGTCCCCTGTTCAAGGAGGGAAGAACGAAGATGTCGCGAGAAGTCATCGGTTCGGCCATGGTGGTCGGCGGCGGGATCGCCGGCATGCAAGCGGCGCTCGATCTCGCCGACGCGGGATACTCCGTCTACCTCGTCGAGAAAGGGCCCTCCATCGGGGGCGTCATGTCGCAGCTGGACAAGACCTTTCCCACCTGCGACTGCGCGATGTGAATCATCTCGCCCAAACTGGTCGAGGTCGGCCGGCATCTGAACATCGAGCTGAAGACGCTCACCGAGGTGAAGGACATCCGCGGCGAGGCGGGGGACTTCGAAGTCGAGCTCCTGCAGCACCCCCGTTACATCGACGTGGAAAAGTGCATCGGCTGCGGCGCCTGCGCCGAGAAATGCCCGAAGAAGACGGTGGACACCTACAACATGGGGCTCGCCAAGCGCAAGGCGGCCTATGTGGAGTATCCCCAGGCGGTCCCGCTCAAGTACGCGATCAACCCGGACGAGTGCATCTTCCTGCAGAAAGGCAAATGCGGCGCCTGCAAGAAGATCTGCCCGACGGGGGCCGTGGATTTCGACCAGAAGCCGGCGGTCTCCACGGTGCGCGTGGGCGCGGTGGTCCTCGCGCCGGGATTCGTGCCTTTCGACCCGGCGCGCTACGACAACTACCAGTATGCGAAGTTGCCCAACGTGATGACCGCCATGGAGTTCGAGCGCATGCTCTCCGCTTCGGGGCCCACCCAGGGCCACGTCAAGCGGCTCTCCAAGGACGGCCGGGACCCGAAGAAGATCGCCTGGTTCCAGTGCGTGGGCTCGCGCGATCTGAACCGCTGCGACAACGCCTACTGCTCCGCCGTCTGCTGCATGTACGCGGTCAAGGAGGCGGTGATCGCCAAGGAGCACGTGGGCCCCGGGCTCGACTGTGCGGTCTTCTTCATGGACATGCGCACCCACGGCAAGGAGTTCGAGCGCTTCTACGACGACGCCCGAGAGCGCCACGGCGTGCGCTTCATCCGCAGCCGCGTGCACTCGGTGACGCCGGTGGGGACGAGCGACGACCTCGAGGTGCGCTACATCGCCGAGGACGGAAGCCTCCACACCGAGGTCTTCGACCTCGTCGTGCTGTCGATCGGGATGGAGGTCTCTCCGGCGGTGCTCGACCTCGCCCGACGCCTGGGCCTCGAGCTCACCCCGGGCCGGTTCTGCCGCACCGCGAGCCTCACCCCCGTCGCCTCCTCGCGCGAGGGCATTTACGTCTGCGGCGCCTTCCAGGGCCCCAAGGACATCCCGCAGTCGGTGATCGACGCGAGCGCCGCGGCGATGGCCGCGGGCGAGATCCTCGCCCCCGCCCGCGGCAGCCGGACGCGCACGAAGGAGAAGGTCCCCGAGGTGAACGTGGCGAACGAGCGGCCGCGGATCGGGGTGTTCGTCTGCCGTTGCGGCACGAACATCGCCGGTGTCGTCGACGTCCCCGCGGTCGCCGAGTACGCGAAGTCCCTGCCCTACGTCGAGTTCGCCGCCGACAACCTCTATTCCTGTTCCCAGGACACCCAGGAGACCATTTCCAAGATCATCCGCGAGAAGAACCTGAACCGGGTCGTGGTGGCGGCCTGCACGCCGAAGACCCACGAGCCGCTCTTCCAGGAGACCCTCGTCAACGCCGGGTTGAACAAGTACCTCTTCGAGATGGCGAACATCCGAAACCAGGACTCCTGGGTGCACAAGAGCAGCCCGGAACTCGCCACGCGCAAGGCGAAGGACCTCGTGCGCATGGCGGTCGAGAAGGCGGCGCTGCTCGCGCCGCTCAAGGAGGCGGAGCTCGAAATCCATCAGAGCGCCCTCGTCGTGGGCGGGGGGCTCTCGGGCATGGCCGCCGCCCGCAGCCTGGCGCGGCAGGGCTATGCGGTCCACCTCGTCGAAAAGGAGGCGCGCCTCGGCGGACAGGCCTGGAACCTCTACCGCACCGCGCGCGGGGAGAAGGTCCCGGAGCTGCTCTCCTCCATGATCGCCGCCGTCGAGGCCGATCCCCGGATCCAGGTGCACCTCGGGGTCGAGATCACGCGGGTGGAGGGCTTCGTCGGCAACTTCAAGACGACGCTCGAGGGCCGGGACGGCCCCCGGGTGATCGAACACGGGGTCGCCATTCTCGCCACCGGCGGGCGGCCCTACCGGCCGAGCGAGTACGGCTACGGGACCGACCCGCGGATTCTCACCGCGCTCGAACTCGACCGCCGCATCCTCGACGGGGACCCGGCGCTCGGAAAGCTCTCGAGCGCGGTCTTCATCCAATGCGTGGGCTCCCGCGAGCCCGAGCGGCCCTACTGTTCGCGGGTGTGCTGCACCCATGCCGTGGACAACGCGATCCACCTGAAACAACGGAACCCGGAGATGAACGTCTTCGTCCTCTACCGGGACATGCGCACCTACGGCGAGCGCGAGCTCCTCTACAAGAAGGCGCGCGAGCTGGGCGTGATCTTCGTGCGCTTCTCCCGCGAGCGCAAACCCGAGGTGCGCGTCGAGGGCGGACGCCTCCTCGTCGGTGTCTTCGATCCCATCCTCGGCCGCGCGCTCGAGCTCGAGGCCGATCTGGTGACGCTCGCGACCGCGATCCTGCCGCAGGACAACGGGGCGCTCGCCCAGTTCTTCAAGGTGCCGCTCAACGCCGACGGCTTCTTCGTCGAGCGGCATGCGAAGCTCGGCCCTTCGGAATTCGCCACCGACGGCGTCTTCCTCTGCGGGCTCGCCCACTACCCGAAACCGATCGACGAGGCGATCGCTCAGGGGCAGGCCGCGGCCTCCCGGGCGGTCACCCTGCTTGCGCGCAAGACGCTCTACACGAGCGGGACCGTGGCCGAGGTGGACCCCCGGATGTGCAGCCGTTGCGGGGTGTGCGTTTCGGTCTGCCCCTACTCGGCCCCCTCCTGGATCGAGAAGGGGCCCTTCGCCGAGCGCGCGCAGATCAACCCGGTCCTCTGCAAGGGCTGCGGCCTCTGTGTCGCCTCCTGCCGCTCGGGGGCCATTCACCTGAAAGGATTCGACAACGACCAGATCTTCGCCCAGATCTTCAGCCTGCGCGAAGCGGTATGAGAGGAGACGGCACGATGTCGGACTGGGAACCCAAGATCGTCGCGTTTCTGTGCAACTGGTGCAGCTATGGGGCCGCGGACCTGGCCGGGGTCGGCCGCATGGAGTACCCCCCCCACATCCGCGTCATCCGCATCCCCTGCACCGGCCGCATGAGCCCGAAGTTTTTCCTGGCCGCCCTGCGGGAGGGGGCCGACGGGGTCTGGGTCTCCGGGTGACACCCCGGGGAATGCCATTACCTGGAAGGTAATTACTACGCCCGTCGCAAATTCGCGCTGTTCAAGAACCTGATGGAGCACATGGGGGTCGAGCCCGGACGCCTGCAGTTCTCCTGGATCTCCTCGGCGGAGTCGACGAAATTCGTCACCGTCGCCACCCAGGTCACCGAGGCGGTCCGCGCGCTCGGCCCGAACAGGCGGTTCATGCAGCCGCCGCTGGCCGAGGTCGCCTGACATGACGAGCACAACCGCAATCCTCCGCGAAATCGCCGCGCGGCTGCTTTCCAGCGGCGCGGTGGAGATGGTGATCGGTTTCCGGCCGGGAACGATCCCGATGATGAACGAGCCCTGCTTCGTGCGCACGCCGGCCGAGGTGGGGCATCTCGTCTGGGACAGCCATTGCGGCATCAACCTCGCCAATTACCTGACCGACCGCAAGGAAAAGATCGGGATCGTCGCCAAGGGGTGCGACTCGCGGAACATCGTGACGCACATCCTGGAGAACAAGATCCGGCGCGAGCAGCTCGTCGTGATCGGGGTCCCTTGCCGGGGGATGGTCGACAAGCGCAAGATCGCGATGAAGTGCCCCGGCGAAATCACCCGGGTGAGCGAGACCGCATCCGCGATCACCGCCGAGGGCGAGGGGTTCAGCCGGACTTTCGAGAAGGCCGATGTGCTCCAGCACAACTGCAGCCTTTGCATCCACCGCAACCCGGTGATCTACGACGAGCTGGCCGGGGATCTCGTCGAGGAGCAGCAGGGGGTGGACCGGTACGCCGACGTGCGCGCCGTCGAGGCCATGACCCCCGAGCAGCGCTGGAAGTACTTCGAGGATCTGCTCGCCCCCTGCATCCGCTGTTACGCCTGCCGCAACGCCTGTCCCCTGTGCTACTGCCCGACCTGCTTCGTGGACGAGTCGCGCCCCCAATGGGTGGGCAAGGGCCAGGATCCGGTCGACGTGCGCACCTTCCATTTCCTCCGGGCCTACCACTGTGCCGGCCGGTGCACGGACTGCGGCGCCTGCGAGCGCGCTTGCCCCGTGGGAATCAACATGCGCCTGTTCACGAAGAAGCTCGAGAAGGACTGCCTGGAGCTCTTCGGCTGGGAAGCCGGGCTGAGCCTCGAGGCGCGGCCGGCGCTCGACCAGTACCGGCCGAACGACCCGAACGATTTCATCCGCTGACGTCGTCGTTGCAAAGGAATCCGCCATGAGGATGCTGCTGATCGACCGCCGGGCCTGGGAGGAGGGGCTGAAACGGGCCGCCGGGGGCTACCGGCTGATCGGGCCGGTCAAGGAAAAGGAATTTCACAGCTTCCGGCCGCTGGAAGAGGGGCAGCTGCCCGATTTCGCCTTCCAGAACAGTCGGCTTTCCCCCAAGCACATCGTCTACCCCCAGACCGAGCCGATGTTCACCTACACGCTCGACGAGACCCGCGAGGACCGCCACCTCCTTCGGGAGGTCGCCCGGGACATCCCGCCGCGGGCGGTCGTGGGCATCCGGCCCTGCGACGCGAAGGCCTTCGTGCTGGTGCGGCTCAACTTCGACACCCCCGACGTCCAAGACCCCTACTGGCTCCGGGCCTACGAGGCGACGACCTTCATCG
Organism: Desulfobacterales bacterium; assembly: GCA_037481615.2. GTDB lineage: Bacteria > Desulfobacterota > Desulfobacteria > Desulfobacterales > SpSt-501 > SpSt-501. The sequence goes on along the minus strand of JBBFLI020000002.1, from coordinate 48,592 downwards.
GGCTGGGCTGCCACGCCCCCTGCAGCAGCTGTTTCTGCACCACGGCGGGCTGCGGGCCCTTTCACGAGGAGGGGCTGGACATCCTGCTCGCCGAGACGGCCGAGGGGTTCATCGCGAAGGTGCTCACCCCCAAGGGCGAGGCCTTCGCCCGCGCGGCCGGCTGGTCGAAGACGGCCCCGGCGGGGGCGGAGGAGGCCCTCCAGGGACTCGCCCGCGCGGCCGAGGGCAAGATCACCTCGTTCGTCCAGACCGAGCACCTGAAATCCATCCCCGTGAACGACCTCTACAACGCCCCCTTCTGGGAAGAGGTCTCCTTCGCCTGCATCAACTGCGGCACCTGCACCTATTCGTGCCCCACTTGCTGGTGCTTCGACATCCAGGACGAGACCCGCGGCAAGGCCGGCGTGCGCATGAAGCTCTGGGACTCCTGCATGTACCCGCTCTTCACCCTGCACGGCTCGGGGCACAACCCGCGCGGGACGAAGCTCCACCGGGTGCGCCAGCGTTTCATGCACAAGCTCAAGTACTTCGTCGAGAAGTACGACCGCGGGATCCAGTGCGTCGGCTGCGGGCGCTGCGTGCGGCTGTGCCCGGTGAACATCGACATCCGCCGCGTCTGCAACATGATGAACGGCTTCGCCGTCTCCGGCGAAGCCTGCGCGATTCCCTGAGCTTCCAGGAGAGCCTGCCGTGCGAAACCCGTATCAACCCTACCCGGTGCGCATCGACGCCGTCACGGTCGAAACCGAGGACCGCAACCTGAAGACCTTCCGCTTCACGTTCCTCGACCCGGGGGACGAGGAACGCTTCGCCTACCGGGCGGGCCAGTTCGCGGAGCTGTCGATCGCCGGCAAGGGCGAGATCCCGATCGGGATCGCCTCCTCGCCGACCGAGAAGGGCTTCGTCATGTTCACCGTGAACAAGGTCGGCCTGGTCTCCTCGCACCTCCACAGCATGAAGCCCGGCGACGTGATGGGCATCCGCGGCCCCCTGGGGAACTGGTATCCCTGGGAGCGGATGGAGGGCAAAAACGTCGTCATCATCGGCGGGGGCTTCGCCTTCACGACGCTGCGCTCCTCGATCGTCTACATGCTCGACCCCGCCAACCGCAGCCGGTTCGGGGAGATCCACGTCATCTACGGCGCGCGCACGCCGGGAATGCTCCTCTACCGCGAGGAACTCGCCGCCTGGGAGCGGCGGGACGACATCCACATGCACATCACGGTGGATGCGACGAGCGACCCCGGCTGGAAGTACAACGTGGGCTTCGTCCCCGCGATCACGGAGAAAAAGGCGCCGCCGGCGGGCGAGGACACCTACGCCATCATCTGCGGCCCCCCGATCATGATCAAGTTCACCCTGCCGGTTCTGGAAAAGCTGGGCTACCCGAACGACCGCATCATCATGTCCCTCGAGAACCGGATGAAATGCGGCATCGGGATGTGCGGCCGCTGCAACATCGGCAAGGAGTTCGTCTGCAAGGACGGGCCGGTCTTCACCCTGGAGCAGCTCAACCGGACGCCGCGCGAGTATTGATCCCCGCCGCTGCTTTTCCGGGTAGGCCGCCGCCTGCGGGGGGCCGGGCTCTTGACAGGAAAGGGTCGATCTTCTACAGAATACCGATTGAACCCTTGCATCCGGCGCCTCGGGCCGACCGCCTTGTTCAACGTCCAAAATCCAGCAAAGGAGGACAAGTTTCATGCCGACAGTCGAATGGATGGGGAAGACCTTCAACGTGGATGAAGACGGCTTCATCGACTCCTACGCGAACTGGTGCCCGGAATGGGTCCAGTACGTGAAGAGCCAGGAGGGAATCGAGGAGCTCACCGAGGATCACAAGAAGATCATCGAGGTGCTGCGGGACTACTACGAGAAGAACGGCATCGCCCCCATGGTGCGCGTGCTCTCCAAGGTCACCGGCTTCAAGCTGAAGCAGATCTACGAGCTGTTCCCCTCCGGGCCGGGCAAGGGAGCCTGCAAGATGGCGGGCCTGCCCAAGCCGACGGGCTGCGTGTAAGCCGTCCGCATCCGCGCAACGTTTCCGACCCGGCAAAGCCCCGCCGATCCCCGCGGCGGGGCTTTGCGCTTGGCAGGGCTCGAAAACGCGATGGTGCTCACCGTCCGCACGCGCCGCAAGGTCGAACTCGTGGACATCACCGCGGCGCTCAACCGCCTGATCGCCGGGCGCGGGCTGCGCGAGGGGATCGGCCTGCTCTTCGTCCCCCACACCACCGCGGGGCTGACGATCAACGAGAACGCCGACCCCGACGTCGCCCACGATCTGCTCGCCGCGCTCGAGCGGATCGCGCCTGCGGAGGCGGGCTGGCGCCACCGCGAGGGCAATGCGCCGGCCCACGTCAAGGCCCTGCTCACGGGCTGCTCCCAGCTCGTGGCGATCGAGGAGGGGCGACTCGCCCTCGGGACCTGGCAAGGGGTGTTTCTCTGCGAGTTCGACGGCCCCCGGGAGCGGCGCGTGCATCTGCGCCTGCTCGCGGTGGAAGGCGGGGAGAGCCCGCGGCGAGGCCGATGATGCCCGGCCCGGAAACCGACTGGGACGAGATCGACCGTCGGATCCTCAACCGGATCCAGTCGGATTTCCCGACCGACCCCCGGCCCTACCTCGTTCTCGGCGCCGAGCTGGGCCTCTCCGAGGAGGAGATGATCCGGCGCGTCCGGCGGCTGAAGGCCAAAGGACTGATCCGCCGCATCGGCGGCAATTTCGTGCCCGACCGGCTGGGCTATGTCAGCACCCTCTGCGCCGCCCGCGTCCCCGCCGACCGGCTGCCCGCCTTCATCGAGGCCGTCAACCGTCACCCCGGCGTCACCCACAACTACCTGCGCGAGAACGCCTGGAACGTCTGGTTCACCTTCATCGCCCCGACCATGGCGGACATCGAGGAGAAGCTCGAGCGCCTCCGCACGGAGACGGGGGTGACGGAAATCCTGAACCTCCCCGCCACGCGGGTCTTCAAGATCCGCGCCCAGTTCGATGTCTGAGGACCGCCCGTTCAAGACGGTGCGCATCGCCGCCGTCGTCCACGCCGCGCCGCGTCGCCGGGCGGCGGAAACCCTGGAACGGATGGACGGCTGGGTTGCGGCGGCGCGTCGCGAAGGGGCCGCCGTGGTCTGCTTCCCCGAGATGGGCGTCACCGGCTACGGCGTCGATCCCGGCTTCGCGGCCGAAATCGAAGCCTGCGGCGCCGCCATCCCGGCGCGGCTTGCGGCGATGGCCGCACGTCACGGCATGGTCGTGCTCGCCGGTTTTGCGGAACGCGCGCCCGGCGGCGGCCTGTATGCCACCCATCTCGTAACCGGCCCGGGGGGCGTGGTCGGTTCCTATCGCAAGCTGCACGTCGCCCCCCCGGAGGAAGCCCTCTTCCGCCCCGGAGACGCCGTGCCGCTCTTTTCGGCCGGCGGCATTCGTTTCGGGATCCAGCTCTGCTACGACGCCCATTTCCCGGAGCTCGCCACGCGCATGGCGCTCGAGGGCGCCGAACTCCTCTTCATCCCGCACGCCTCGCCTCACGGCACCCCCGGGGAAAAGCGCGCCTCCTGGATGCGGCATCTCCCGGCGCGGGCCTTCGACAACGGCCTCTATGTCGTCGCCTGCAACCCTCACGGGGAAAACGGCGCCGGCCTGCATTTTCCCGGCGTCGCCCTCGCGATCGGGCCGGACGGCCGCCTGCTCGCGGAGCATGGGGGAGGGGAGGGGATGATGGTTTTCGCTTTCGAGGAGCGCCGCCTCGCCGAGGTCCGCAACCACCCGCTGCGCTACTTCCTGCCCCGCCGGCGCCCGGAGCTCTACGTCCCCTCCCCGCTGAAGGCGGAGCAGGGCGCCCCTCGGCCTCAGTCGGAGGGCAGGTAGCGCAAGCCCGCTTCGTACCAGATCTCGTTTCCGCGGGGACGGATCTTCAGCCAGCGGACTTCCGCCAGGGCCATGGTGCGCGCGGGGGTCGGCGATTCCGCGCGGCCGGCGGACCGGACGAGAAGGATCGTTCCGGGGGGGACCGGCGCGCGCAGTTCGGCCGCGAAACCGTTCTCGCAGCAGTTGCGGAGGATTCCCTCGATCTCCTCGGCCCGGGGATGGGACCGCAGGCGCGAGCAGACGATCGCGCTGGAGATCCGGCGTCGCAGGGTGGAACGTTTTTCCATGCTCGGGCTCCTTTCGTCCGCCGGGGAGTCCGAGCCCCCCGGCGGCGTCCGCGGGCCCTTTTCCGCCCGAGGCGTCCACCCGTGCGTTTTCCGCCTCAACGGTACACCAGGACGGGGAGGGTGGAATGGGTGAGCACTTTCTGGGTCTCGCTCCCCAGAAGCAGTGCGCTGACGCCCCGGCGCCCGTGCGAGGCCATCAGGATGAGGTCGCAGCCCCGGCTCGTCGCCGTCTCGATGATGGCCCGCCAGGGTTGATCGTTTGTGGCCAGCAGGGTCTCACCGGACACCCCCTCCGCCGCGGCGGCCGCCCGCAGCTCTTCGAGGGCCTTTTCCCCGCGATCCCGCCAGCGGGTCCGGAGCTGTTCGCGGAATTCCAACGGGCTGTCACCGCCGTCGTAGAGGCGGAAGGTGTCCGGAACGACGAAGAGCGCGGTCACCACGGCCCCGAGGCTCCGGGCGAAGCGGATGCCTGTTTTGGCTGCGGTTTGGGAGAGTGCCGAACCATCCGTGGGGAGCAGAATGTGTCGGAACATGGTCTCCTCCTTTCCCGGCGTCGTCGCCGCCACAGTGTTTTTCAAGGCCTTCGGAGTCCTCCGGGGTCGCGGCCCTGAGCGCCGAACTCGCGCCCGACGGGAAAGGCCCCGCCGCTTCCGCCCCGCCGGGGTTCCCCCGGAGGCCCCCGACCGATGCCCGCCGCGAAAAAAAGGGCCCAGACTCCCCTTCTCACCCCAGGATCATGATGGAGGTATCGCCCGGCCCTGTCTATAGGGGTGGGGCCTCATTTCGCCGGGACAAGGTCCCACGGACGGGAACTTTTCCCGTCCGGCCCGCAGCGCCCCGGAAGCGGGGGCGGCTCACTCCTTCCAGAGGTCGAGGTCGATGACGCCCACGCGGGCGGCGTAACGGATGAGCTCGAGGCTGTTTCGCAGGCCGAGCTTCTGCAGGATGCGGGTGCGGTGGTTTTCGACCGTCTTGGGGCTGATGAAGAGCCGCTCGGCGATGTGCCGGGCGGGATGCCCCTCGGCGAGCAGCGCGAAGATCTCCTGCTCGCGGGGGGTGAGGGTCTCGTAAGCGGCATCCGGCCGGGTGCCGGGCGCGGCGACGACCCCGGTCAGGCGCGCGAGCACCTGCTGGGAAACGGCGGAGTCGAGGAACGTTTCCCCCTGCAGCACGATCTCGATCGCCTGCAGCAGCCGCTCCGGGGCGGAGTCCTTGGTCACGAAACCCGTGGCACCGGCGCGGAAGGCGCTCACGATGTAGTCGATCTTGGAGTGCATGGTGACGATCAGGACCGCCGTGCGGGGAACGGCGCGCTTCAGTTGCAGGGTGACGTCGATGCCGCTCTGATCCGGAAGCGAGATGTCGATGAGGGCCAGGTGGGGGCGCAGTTCGCGCGCCAGGCGCAGGGCCGCATCCCCGCGGCCGGCCTCGGCGACCACCTCGTAGTCGGGGTGGCGCCGGATGATGGCCTTGAGTCCCTCCCGGAACAGCGTGTGGTCGTCCACCAGCAGGATCGTCCGTTTTTTCCCCATGGCGGCGTTTACTCCGGGCAGGGCAATTTGGCGAGGATCTTGGTTCCCCGCCCGGGTGCGGAGGTCACGAGCAGGACCCCGCCCAGGACCTCGGCGCGCTCCTGAAGGCTCCGCAGCCCCATGCGCTTCTCGGCGTCGATCGCGCGGGCCCGTTCGGCGACGTCGAAGCCCTGGCCGTCGTCCTCGACCCGCAACAGCAGGTGCGGGCGGACCGCCGCCAGCTTGACGACGGCGCGGGAGGCGCGGGCGTGCTTGTGGACGTTGTTCAAGGCCTCCTGGACCATCCGGTAGAGCTGGATCTGGACCTGGAAATCGAGCTGCAGGCGATCCACGCCGACGGCCCGGAACTCCACGGCGAGGCCCGTCTTTTCCGCGAATTCCCGGCAGAACATGGCCATCGCCTGCACGAGCCCCATCTCCTCCAGACCGGGCGGGCGCAGTTCGTAGGCGAGGTCCCGCACCGTGAGAATGGCACGTTCCAGGATCCGACTCAAGCGGTGCAGGTCTTCCTGCAGGGCGGGCGGGGCCGAGGGGTGACGGTCGGGGAGCGTTTGGAGCGCGATTTTGATGCCGCTCAGATCCTGGCCGAGGCGGTCGTGGAGTTCGCGGGAGATCATGCGCCGCTCGTCTTCCTGGGTCTTCATGAGCTTGCGGGTGAGGGAGCGGATCTGGGTCTCGGAGCGCTTCCGTTCCTGCAGATGTCGAATCCAGCGCGCGAGCCGCGCGGCGGCGGGATCCGAACCGTCGGCCTCGGCGGGGGGCAGAAAGTAGAAGTTGTCATAGAGTTCCGTCCCGATCAGGACCCGGGGGTGAATGGCGAAGGCTTCGAGCAGGAAAGCGGCCGGTGTCCGCCGTTGGTCGTAGTGGCAGACCAGCAGCGCCGGCAGCACGGAGAGGTGCGGGTTGAGCCCCGACCCCCAGCGCAGCAGTTTCGGGGGCTGGATCGCGGCCAGCAGGCCGGGGCCGATGTCCGCCGAGATGCGCAGCGCCGCGTAGCCTTCTGCGATCCGAAGGCCGGCGATGCGGCGCAAGGCGCCGAGCAACGCCTCCGCGTCGCTCGGGGGGCCCGCCGGGGGGAAGTCCAGGGCCCGGCGGATCTCGAGTTGGCGGCGCTTGCGCCGGGGGGCCGGATCGACCCCCTGCTCCTGAAGACCGCGCTCGACGGTTTCTTCCCCGCCTTCCTCCGTCAGCACGAGCACCGCCTCGTGACGCTCCAGCCCCTGGCGGATGAAGGTCGTGCGCACGAGATCGCGTTCGGCGGCGGACTCGTAGAGGGCGCAGAGGTGGTCGCCGGCCTGGAGCTTCCAGAGCTCCCGCTCGAGATCGCGTTGCGGATCGGGGAGGGCCATGGTGCGCTCCCACCGGAGAAGCGGGGGGCGGTGCGACCCGCGCCGGGCCGGCGGCCCGTCGGGCGGCACCCGTTCCATTATCGCCGCCGGGCGCGAAAAATCAAACCCGGCCGGCCACCCGCCTTTGGGCCCGGAGGGCATCCAGGCTGTAGAGGGCGAGCGCAACCCAGATCAATGCAAAGGCGAAGCCCTGGGCCGGCGAAAAGGGCTCCCCGTAATGGAGCACGGCGAGGAGGAACATGCCGCTCGGCGCGAGGTACTGCATCAGGCCGAGGGTCGACAGGGTGACCCGCCGCGCGCCGGCCACGAAGAGCAGCAACGGGACCGTGGTGAAGGCGCCGGTCCCGGCGAGCAAGAGATCGCCGGCGGGGCTGCCGTGGAGAAAGGCCGCCGTCCCGCGGATCTCGAGAGCCGCGAGGTAGACGAGACAGGCCGGGGAGAGCAGGAGCGTCTCCACGGTCAATCCGACGAGGGCGCCCGCCGCGGCGGTCTTGCGCAGCAGCCCGTAGAGGCCGAAGGTGATCCCGAGGAAGAGCGCGATCCAGGGCGGCTCGCCGAGCGAAAGGGTGCGCAGGAGGACGGCGAGCAGGGCGAGCGCCACGGCGAAAATCTGGGTGCCGCGCAGCCGCTCGCGGAGGAAAATCACGCCCAGCACGACGTTCACCAGGGGGTTGATGTAGTAGCCGAGGCTCCCCTGGAGGATGAAGCCGTGATTCACGGCCCAGATGTAGAGGACCCAGTTCCCGCTCAAGAGCAGGGTCGTGAGGGCGAACGTGCCGAGCAACCTTCGGTGGCGCAGGGCGGCGAAGGTCTCGCCCAGCCGACCCGTGAGGGCGCACAGACCGAGCAGAAGGAGCGCGGACCAGAGCACGCGGTGGGCCACGATCTCGAGGGCGGGCACCTCCCCGAGCGCCTTCCAATAGAGGGGGCTGGCGCCCCAGAGGGCGAACGCCCCGCCGGCGGCGAGCACCCCGGCGGCCGGCCGCCGCCCCGGCCGGAGGAGCCGAACCGGTTTTTCCTCGTCGGGCTCAGGGGGCATCCCGGCGGAGAAGCTCCTCGACGGCCGCGGCCACCCGCTCGGCCGTGAAGCCGTAGCGCTCCATCACCACGGCGCCCGGCGCCGAGGCCCCGAAGCGGTCGACGCCGATGACGCGGCCGTGCGGTCCCACGTAGCGTTCCCAGCCGAAGGGGACCCCGGCTTCGACGGCGACCCGCGCGGTCACGGCGGGGGGCAAGACGGCGGCGCGCCGCTCGGGGGGGGCGGCCTCGAAGAGCTCCCGGCTCGGCATGCTGACCACCCGGACGGAGCGGCCGCGGCGGCCGAGGAGCTCCTGGGCCGCAAGCGCCGTGTGGACCTCGGAGCCGCTCGCGATGAGCACGGCCTCGAGCGCACCCCCCTCGGGGGAGAGCACATAGGCCCCCTGGCGCAAACCCCGCGCCGGTGCCAGCCGCGTGCGGTCGAGCACCGGCAGGTTCTGCCGGCTCAGGATCAGGGCCGTGGGGCCCTCGGTTCGCTCCAGGGCGAGGCGGAAGGCCTCGGCCGTCTCGGTCGCGTCGGCCGGCCGCAGCACGACGAGGCCGGGGATGATCCGCAGCGAGGCCACGTGCTCGACGGGCTGGTGGGTGGGGCCGTCCTCGCCTACGGCGAGGCTGTCGTGGGTGAAGACGTAGAGGACGGGGAGGCGCATCAGGGCGGCCAGGCGGATCGCCGGCCTCAGGTAGTCGGCGAAGACGAGGAAGGTGCCGCCGTACGGCCGAAGGCCCCCGTGCAGGGCGAGCCCCGAGAGGACCGCGCCCATGGCGTGCTCGCGCACCCCGAAGCGGAGGTACCGTCCCCCGGGGCTGGCGCGCTGGAAGTCGACCGCCCCGGGATAGCGCGTGTTGTTCGACGGGGTGAGGTCGGCCGAGCCGCCGATCAGGGAGGGAACGCGCGGGGCGGCGGCCGCCAGCACCCGGCCGAAAGCGCTCCGGGTGGCGATCGGGGGGGAGCCGGAGAAGTCCGGCCATTGCGCATCCCACCCCGCGGGGAGCCGCCCCGCGAGCGCCTCCTCCCACGCGGCGGCGAGCGCCGGGTGGCGGCGCGACCAGGCCTCGAAGCGGCGCCTCCAGGCGGCGTGGAGCTCGGCGCCGCGGGCGATGCAGGTGCGGAAACGGCGCAGGGCGTCCTCGGGCACGAAGAAGGAACGCTCGGGGGGAAATCCCAGGCGCTGCTTGGTCAGGCGCACTTCCTCGGCCCCGAGGGGCGCGCCGTGGGCCTCGCTCGAGCCTTCCTTGTTCGGGCTGCCCCAGGCGATCCGCGTGCGGCAGGCGATGAGCGAAGGGCGCTCCCCGTCCGCCCGGGCGGCGCGGAAGGCCGCCAGGATCGCCTGCGGATCGTTTCCGTCGCGCACGCGCAGCACCTGCCAGCCGTAGGCGCGGAAACGGCGGGCGACATCCTCGGTGAAGGCGAGTTCGGTCGGGCCGTCGATGGTGACGCGGTTGTCGTCGTAGAGGCAGATCAGCCGCCCCAGGCCGAGATGGCCGGCGAGCGATGCCGCTTCTGCGGCCACCCCTTCCATCAGATCGCCGTCGCCGCAAAAGACGTAGGTGAAGTGGTCGACGACCCGGTCCCGGCCGCGGTTGAAGCGCGCGGCGAGGTGCCGCTCGGCGATCGCCAGGCCTACTGCGTTCGCGATGCCCTGCCCCAGCGGACCGGTCGTCGTCTCGACGCCGGGGGTGTGCCCGTACTCCGGGTGGCCCGGGGTCCGGCTTCCCCACTGACGGAACTGCCGCAGATCCTCCAGGGAGAGGGCGTAGCCGCAGAGGTGGAGCAGGCTGTAGAGCAAGGCCGAGGCATGGCCGTTCGAGAGGATGAAGCGGTCGCGGTCGGGCCAGGAGGGATCGGCGGGGTCGTGGCGCAGCAGGCGCGTGAAGAGCACGTAGCCCGCGGCGGCGAGGCCCATCGGCGCTCCGGGGTGCCCGGAACGGGCCGCCTCCACCATGTCCATCGCCAGGGTGCGGATCGTGTGGATGCAGAGGGTGTCGATCTTGGCGCGGTGTCCTGACATGATCCCATCCTTTCCTCCGGTCTTCCGGGCGCTGGCGGTTCGAGGCGCCCACGCCTCAGCGGGAGCGCAGCGCCTCGAACTGCTGGGCGATGAAGTCCACGGTGTGACGGGTCGCGCGGGCGAATTCCGCCGCCGTGGCGACCAGGGCGGCGTGCCGGTTGAACTGGTCGGGTTGCAGCCCGTCCGGCTCGCAGGCCTCCCGGAAATAGGGCAGGCGGCGCAGTTTCGCGAGGGTCCCTGCGGGAGCCTCCTCCTCGATCGCGTCGGGGCGGAAGGGCCCCAGCTCGTCCTCGATCGCCATGAGGGCCTCGATGAACGGCGGCGGGCAGGCGTAGACGACGTCTGCACCGGCGGTTTTCTCGATGTGCCAGCTCGCGCCGGCGCCCGGGCCGGTGCAGGGCCCGATGCACATGCTGCTGATCAGAAGCTTGACGGGCAGGCCCCGCGCGCGGACCAGGCGGTAGGCGCGCTGGAAGATCGTGATTTCGGCCCAGCGCAGATCGGCCTCCTCGAGCGGGATCCCCCGGGCCTCGGCCTGGGCGGCGAGGTCGCCCAGCCGACCGTAGCGGCCCGACATGTGGGTGATGACGGAGCGGAAGCGAGAGAGGTCGACGCCGCTTCTTCGGGCGCGGGCGAGGCCGTTCTCGAGGGCGTCGAGGCAGGCCGCGAACTGGGGTACGGTGAAGGAGAGGGTGTTATTCACCCCGATGCCGCGGGCGGCGAGTTCTTCGATGACGCGGTAGCCTTCACGGGTCCCCGGGACCTTGATCAGGAGGTTCGGGGCGAGGGCGGCCAGATCGAGCCCCTGGGCGAGCATGCGTTCGGCGTCGAAGCAGTCCCGCGGATCGACCTGGGCGCAGAGAAAGCCGAAACGCCCACCGCTCGTCTCCCAGAGGGGACGCATAAACTGCGCGCCCTGACGGATGATTTCGCGGTAGGTCCGCCAGTAGACCGCCTCCACGCCCTGCGCGGGGTCTTCACGGATGAAGGCGCGCACGATCCCGGTCCAGCGGGAGAGGTCCTGGCGCAGGGCGGCGAGGCTGAGCGGCGGGTTCGTGGTGACACCGCGGAAGAGGTTGCGCTCGGGCGCCTCGGGGTTGAAGAGCCGCGCGAGCTGGTCACGCCAGCGGAGGCGCTTTTCGGGCGGGGCGGCGGCGACCACGCGCGCAGCCCATGCGGCGTAGACCATCGGGGCCGAGTCCCACCAGATTTCGGCCTGCGGGTTCACCGCCTGGAGTTTTTCGAGAACGTGCCGATCGTGCATGGGCTCGGAATCGCAGCGGGCCGCAGGCTTCGTTGCGGGCGGCGACGAGTCTGACAAGTCTGCGGCGGAAACCAGCCGCCGACGAACCGGATGCGGACGGGCGCGGTTTGCACCCTGCCGCCGGAAGGGGGTATAAAGACCCTTTCCAGCACAGCCGTCCCGAATACGGGAAAAGGGGGAAGGATGCAATCGAAAATCGAACTGCGGGCCGTCATCCTCGATCTGGCGGGGACCTGCGTCGACTACGGCAGCCGGGCCCCGGTCGAGGCCCTGGTCGAACTCTTCCGGCGCCGGGGGGTGACGGTCGACTTCGCGTGCGCCCGCGAACCGATGGGGCTGGGAAAGCGCGAGCACATCGCGGCGCTGCTCGCCCGGCCCGAAGTCGCGGACCGCTGGCGTGCGGTTCACGGCGGAGAGCCGGGGGCCGGGGACGTCGAGGCCCTCTACGGGGAATTCGTGCCGCTGCAGATCGAGGTGCTGACCCGGTCGAGCCGGCTGATTCCGGGGACGGTCGAGGCCGTGGAGAAGCTGCGGGCCGCGGGCGTGCGGGTCGGCGTCACGACCGGCTACAACCGGGCGATGATGAACGTCGTGCTCGGCGAGGCCGCCCGCCAGGGGTTTCACGCCGAGGCCGCGGTCTGCGTCGAGGACGTCCCCGCAGGCCGCCCCGCCCCGTGGATGATTTTCCGGTGCCTGGAGCGGCTTTCCGTCTGGCCGCCCGCCGCGGCCGCGGCGGTGGGGGACACGATCCCGGACGTGGTCGCGGGGCGGAACGCCGGCTGTTGGTCGGTCGGGGTCGCGGCCACCGGCAACCTCGTCGGCTGGAGCGAGGAGGAAGCCTCGCACCTGCCGGCGGCCACTCGGCGGACGGCCATCCGGGAAGCCCGGCGCGCGTTGCGGCAAGCCGGGGCCCATTTCGTCATCGATTGCGTCGCCGATCTCGATCCTCTCTGCACGCGCTTGGCGCGCCGCCTGGCCGCAGGGCGGAAGCCCTGATTCGGGACCCCCCTCGCTCCAAGACATCAGGTGATTTTGGCGCCGCTCCTCACGCGGCTCGATGTATCTATTTTGATACATATCGCCTGCGGTTGCTGCCGCAAAAAAAATTTTTATCTGCCAAAATGGCATTGCTTTTTCGCCGGGAAAGGGTATAATTCCGTCTAAGCAATGAATAGTATGACATATTTCAAATGTACAAAGGCGCTTTTTCTTGTTGACAACCACGATTTGTTGTATTATCTGGCCCCAAAAAACACAAGATGAAGGGTGCCAAACATATAAAGTATGCTTTTTCGGTTGCATATTTGCCCATGAGCCGCATGGGCGCCGGCTTTCCCGAGAGAAAGTGAACGCCGGTGTAATCGCCGTTCGCTGAACTGACGTCAAAGAGCGGAGTCGCCGACCACGATCCAACGCCGGAAAGGAGAATGCAGGTTTCCATGAAACCCGACGCCGCGAAAATGCGCCACAACACCTTGCCCTCCCCGCCCGCATCCCGCAACGAGGCTGGCTCCGAAAACGATGAAGAGCCTCCGGGTTCACCGGTCTCCGCCCAACCCCCGCCTTCCTCGCCCCCGCTTTCGAGCCCGACGCCCCGGCTGACCGTCGTTCCCCTTTTCCGCTCGCGCACCCCGTCGTCCCCGCGGGCGACGGCCTTCCGCCGCGCCTTTTTCCCCGCGGCGACCGAAAAGGAATGGAACGACTGGCAGTGGCAGGTACGCAACCGCATCCGCAGCCTCGAGCAACTCGAACGGATGATCGCCCTCTCCGACTCCGAGCGCCGCGCCGTCTTGCAGGCCCAGGCCAAGCTGCCTCTGGGGATCACCCCCTATTTCATGAGCCTGATCTCGCGCGAAGACCCGAACGACCCGCTGCGGCGGACGGTGATCCCGACGCTCGAGGAATTCGTCTCTTCCCCCGGAGAGGCCGACGACCCCCTGGGCGAGGAGAGCCAGAGCCCGGTGCGCGGTCTGGTGCATCGGTATCCCGACCGCGTGCTGCTGCTGGTGCTCGATTTCTGTTCCACCTACTGCCGCTACTGCACCCGGTCACGGATCGTCGGCCACGGGGCCATCTACCCCAGCCGCTCGCGCCTCGAGCAGGCGATCGAGTACATCCGCCGCACGCCCACCGTGCGCGATGTGCTGATCTCCGGGGGCGACCCGCTCACGCTGAACGACGAGCGCCTGGCGTGGCTGCTCTCGCGGCTGCGCGCCGTGCCGCATGTCGAGATCATCCGCATCGGGACCAAGATCCCCGCCGTCCTGCCCCAGCGCATCACGCCGGCGCTCGTGCGCATGCTGCGCCACTACCATCCGCTGTGGATGAGCCTGCATTTCACGCACCCCGCCGAGTGTACGCCGGAGGCGACGCGCGCCTGCGAACGGCTCGCCAACGCCGGCATCCCGCTCGGCTCGCAGACCGTGCTGCTCAAGGGCATCAACGACAGCGTGCCGGTGATGAAGGAACTCTGCCACCGGCTGCTCCGCATGCGGGTGCGGCCCTACTACCTCTACCAGTGCGACCCGATCACGGGGTCGGCGCACTTCCGCACCCCCGTTCACCGGGGGCTCGAGATCCTGGAGGGGTTGCGCGGCCACACTTCGGGCTACGCGGTCCCCTCCTTCGTCGTCGACGCCCCGGGCGGCGGCGGCAAGATCCCCCTCATGCCGAACGCCGTCGAGGGCCGCGAAGGGCGGGATCTGCTGCTGCGCAACTTCCGCGGCCACACCTGCCGCTACCCGGACGTGTTCGGGGCCCCGGAGAACTGAACCGCACCGTGCGCATCGGGCTCACCTACGATCTGCGCTCGGAGTACCGGGCGCTCGGCTTCGGGGAGGAAGAGGTCGCCGAGTTCGACCGCGAGGAGACGATCGAGGCGATCGAGCGCACCCTGCAGGAGCTGGGCCACGAGACCGAGCGCATCGGCAACATCCGGCGGCTGGTCGAGCGGCTTGCCGCGGGACGCCGCTGGGATCTCGTCTTCAACATCGCCGAGGGGCTCCACGGCGTGGGGCGGGAGGCCCAGGTGCCCGCGCTGCTCGACGCCTACCGCATCCCCTACACCTTCTCCGACCCCCTGGTGCTCAGCCTGACCCTGCACAAGGCGATGGCCAAGCGGGTGGTGCGCGACGCGCGGATCCCGACGGCGCCCTTTGCGGTCGTGGAGGAACCCGACGAGGCCGCCCGGGTGCGCTTCGGGGGGCCCTATTTCGTCAAGCCCGTGGCCGAGGGGACCGGGAAAGGCGTCACGGCGCGCTCCGTGGTCCGCAGGCGGCGGGATCTTCCCGAGGCCTGCGGCCGCCTGATCCGCGACTACCGCCAGCCCGCGCTCGTCGAAGCCTTTCTGCCGGGCCGCGAATTCACGGTGGGCCTGGCCGGAACCGGCCGCGAGGCGCGCGTGATCGCCACCGTCGAGGTCCTGCTGCTCGCCGGCGCCGAGGAGGCGGTCTATTCCTTCCACAACAAGGAGCATTTCGAGGAGCTCGTCCGCTACCGGCGGGTCACCCCCCGGGAAGATCCCCTGATCGGCGAGGTCGAGCGGGTCGCCCTCGAGGCCTGGCGCGTCCTCGGCTGCCGCGACGCCGGACGTCTCGACGTGCGCTGCGACCGCCGGGGAAGGCCTTGCTTTCTCGAAGTCAACCCGCTGGCCGGTCTGCACCCCGAGCATTCCGACCTGCCGATCCTCTGCCGGCTGGCCGGGGTCTCCTTCGAGCGCCTGATCTCCTGGGTGCTCGAATCGGCCGGGCGGCGGGTCGGGGAAACGGCCGACGCCCCCCGGCGCGATGCGGATCGCGATCGCCCATAACGCCCTGAGGGCGGGCGCGGGCCCCGAGGAGCAGGACGTTCTCGTCCAGGTCGCCGCCGTCGAAGGGGCCCTGCGGGAGCTCGGCCACGCGTCGCTCCGCCTGGCGTGCGACCTCGACCTCGAGCGCTTTCGCCGGCGCCTCGCGGAGGCCGCCCCCGACCTGGTCTTCAACCTCGTCGAGTCGCTGGACGGCCGCGGCTGCCTGATTCACTGGGTCCCCGAGCTGCTCGAGGCCCTGGGGGTGCCGTTCACCGGCTCCCCGGCCGAGGCCGTGCGCACCACCTCGCACAAGGTGCTGGCCAAGGAGCGGCTCGTGCTCCTCGGCCTGCCCACCCCCCCGTGGATCGACCCCGTCCCGGCGGGGCCGCCGCGGGTCGCCCCCTCCGCCCCCCCCGCGGATCGGGAGCAGGGGCCGTGGCTCATCAAGTCGCTCTGGGAACACGCCTCGATCGGGCTGGACGAAAGGCGGCTTCCGCTTTGCGGGCGCGCCGACGAGGCCCGCGGCGAGCTCTTGCGCCGCGCCCCCGCGCTGGGCGGATCCTGTTTCGCCGAACGCTTCATCCCGGGCCGGGAATTCAACCTCTCCCTGCTGGGCGGCGAGGGGGGGCCGCAGGTGCTCGCGCCGGCGGAGATCCTTTTCGAGGGCTACCCGGCCGACGCGCCCGCCGTCGTCGGCTACCGCGCCAAGTGGGTCCCGGACTCCTTCGAGTTCCTCCACACGCCGCGGCGCTTCGCCTTTCCGGCCGCGGAGGCCACCCTCCTCGCGCGGCTCTCGGGGCTGGCCCGCGACTGCTGGCGCGGCTTCGGGTTGAAGGGCTGGGCGCGGGTCGATTTCCGCGTGGACGGCCGGGGGGATCCGTGGATCCTCGAGGTCAATGCGAACCCGTGTCTCGCCCCGGACGCCGGTTTCGCGGCCGCCCTCGAGGCGTCGGGGATCGCCTTCTCGGAGGCGGTCGGTCGGATCCTCGAGGATGCCCTGCGGGGGGAGGCGGGGGGCGCTACCAGTGCGGTTGATTGCCGATCCCCTTGCCCATGACCTCGAGGGTTTCGCTGACCACGAGGAAAGCGCCGGGGTCATGGGAGCGCACCATGTCCTTGAAGCGGGAGAGTTCCTGGAAGGTGATCACGGCGTAGAGGATCTTGAGCGGCTGCCCCGTGTAGCCCCCCTGCCCGTTCACGATGGTCACCCCGCGGTGCATCGATTCCATGATCTCCCGGGCGATCTCCTCCCAGCGGGAGGAGATCACCATGACGGCCTTGCGCTGGTTGAGGCCCGTCACCACGAGGTTGATCAGCTGGGAGGTGACGAAGAAATAGATCAGGGTGTAGAGCACGATCTCAAGCGGAAAGCGGAACAGCGCCGCGAGCAGCAGCAGCGTGTTGAAGGCCATGACCGTGGTGCCGATGCGCACGGACCAGGTCTTGAGCAGGATCACCGACAGGATGTCGAGGCCGCCCCCCGAACCGTAGGAACGCAGCATCAGGCCGCTGCCCACCCCGGACAGGATGCCCGCGGCGATCGCCTGGAGCATCGGTTCCGAAACGGGGCAGGGGGAAAAGGGGATCAGGAGCAACGCGGAGAGCATGCCCATGCCGAAGAGGCTGTAGCCGAAGAAGCGGCGGCCGACATACTTCCAGCCCACGGCGAAGAGCGGGATGTTCAGGAGGAAATAGAGCACGCCGATCGGCAGGGCGGGGACGAGGTAGTGGAGAAACAGGCTCAACCCGCCGATCCCGCCGGCCAGGAAGCGGCTGGGGACGAGGATCGCCTGGATCGCATAGGCGCAGAGCAGGGCGCCGGAGACGATCAGGAGGGCGTTTGCGGTGAACTTGCGCACGAAAGCGGGGCGAAGGGGCATGGGGCGGATGCTTCAAACCGGGAAGTGATAGCGCACGCCGACGCCGAAGGCTCCGCCGGCACCCAGCTCGCGGCACCACTTCACCTCGCAGAGGACGTTGGTGCGCACGCTCAGACAGCCGTTTTCGGGCGCGGGCGAGAGGCACTCCCGCAGGCGGAGCTGGAGCGTGACCCCCTGCGCCAGGCGCTGGCCGCACTCGAAATATCCGCCGGCCGGGCTCACGTTCCGCAGCCGGGCGGGATGGAATTCGAGGCGGTTGAAAAACGCCCACTCCACGGAGGCGTCGCACGCGCGGCGGGGTTCGCGGCGTTTCTCGGTCAGCGGGGACATGAGCCGTACTCCAGTGGGACCACTCTAAGCGGCTCGGCGCGAGATGTCAATTGCGGCGTGATTCCGGGCACGTTGCGGCCGCGAAAAAAGCTCTTGAAAAAAAAAACGGCATCGGGAATAAAGGGTTTCCCGTTGCCGCCGGAAACGGCGCGGGAAGGGCAAGCCCGGCTCGGGGGATGAGCGTGAGGCCCACGGAAGATGAAAGAAAAGGACCGCCAATACTTCAAGCAACTGCTCACCCGCTGGCTGAACGAGCTGCTCACCCACGCGGATCGGACCCGCATCGGGCTTCGCGAAGGCGATGACCTGCCGCCGGATCCGCTCGACCGCGCCGTGTTCGACTCCGAGCGCAATTTCACCTTGCGCATCCGCGACCGGGAAACTATGCTCATCAACAAGATCCGCCGCTCCCTCGAGGATATCGAGGAAGGGGTCTACGGGATCTGCGAATCCTGCGGGGAGGAGATCGCGATCGAACGACTGAAGGCCCGTCCGGTCACCCGCCATTGCATCCGCTGCAAGACCCAGCTGGAAGCCCGCGAGAAGCAGACGGGCACCTGAAAGGCCGGGCCGGAGGCCGTCTTCCCCGGGGATGGAGCCGCTGCCAGGAGTCTTGACCCATGCCGTCCGCCAAACGCCGTGAACCCGCCGGGGCCGCCAAGCGGCCCGCCAAGGAAAACGCACCGGACGAGTGCGAGGCGCTGTTCGACCACGACAAGAGCAAGGTGGAATGCCTCTGCCCCAAGTGCGGCAAGAAGCACATCATGAACTTTCACTGGATCGGACGAGGGATTCCCCGCAAGTACTGCCAGAGTTGCCGGGACAGCATCTGAGCACAGCGAACCGTTCAAACCGAGCGCAGAAAGGAGCCCTACAATGAACAAAGCGGATTTGATCCAGGAAGTCGCCAAGGTGGTCAGCACCAAGAAAGAGGCCCAGGCTGCGGTCGACTGCGTCCTCGAGTCGATCACCAAGTCGCTCAAAAAGGGCCAGCCCGTGACCCTCGTCGGCTTCGGCACGTTCAAGGTGGTCAAGCGCAAGGCCCGCAAAGGCCGCAATCCCCAGACCGGGGCCGAGATCAAGATCAGCGCCTCCAAAGCCCCCAAATTCGTCGCCGGCAAAGCCTTGAAAGACGCCGTGAAGTAGCCCCCTCCTCCGGCAGGGAATCCTCGGGAGGGGGGCGGCCTTCAGTTTCACCCGCCGAAACCCAGGCAAGGCGAGCCCGCCCCTCTCCCCCGGGGGACGCTTCCTGCACCCGGCGATCCAGGCCCCCGTGGGGGGGGGCAGAAGCCTGTTTGCGGCAGCCGACCCGATGACCCGGCCGGGGAAAGCCGCCGGCGGGCTCCCCTTGTCTGTTCAGGAATTATCCGAGCGAGGACCAGCGGCGTTTGCGCCGCACGTAGAGGCCGAGGAAGAATCCCGCCAGCAGAACCCCCGCGCCGGCGAGAAAGGCATAAAGCGTCTCCGGGCGCAGAAACTCCGCCGGCAGATTTCCTAAGCGCCGGAGCGTGTCGTCCCTGGCGGCGAGCTCGTGTTGGAGGCTCTCCAGGCGGGCCCGCAGGCTCTCCACCTCCGCCGCATCGCGCCGGAACGATTCGAACTCCTCCTCAAGGGAGGCGAAGCGCGCCGCGCAGGAACTGTTCTCCTCCCGGAGACGAGCGTTTTCCGCGGTCAGCGCCGCCGCCCGCGCCTCGAGTTCGCGGCTCTTCTCCAGCAGGCGGGCGGCCAGGAGCTTCGGCGGGGGCTGCTCGGTGAGAAAGCGCGTCTGCACCCAGCCTTCCACGCCGGCGGGGGAGCGGACGAGGGTCCATTCCTCTCCCGTCTTCACGATTTCCACCGTTTGGCCGCTCTCCACCACCCCCAGGGACTTTTGGTCGGCCGCCGGGCCCGCCCGCAGCGCGAGGCGCAGGGAGTCGGTGATGAAGGCGGTCGTCTCGGCGTGGAGACCGCCGGAAGCGGCCGCCAGCAGCGCGAAGGCGAAGAAACCTCCCCGAATTCGGGAAACCATCATGCGAACCCGCCTGTGCGGTTTGACGGAGCGGATCGGATCGTTTATCCTGTCCCATAGCGCAATTGATTTCGGGAATCCAGAGGCAAGAGCGCGGCGGGGCATGATCGCCTACGACCTCATCTGCGGGAACGGGCATGGCTTCGAGGGCTGGTTCGAAGATGCCCAGGCCTTTCTCGATCAGCAACGCCGCGGCCTCATCGCCTGTCCGGTGTGCTCCGACACCGCGATCGAGCGGCTGCCCTCACGCTTTGCGATCCGCGCTTCCCAGAGCCCTTCGGAGGAGACGGAAGGCTCCGATCCGCAGCGGCTGCTCAGCCGCCTGCAGCGGCGCATCGCCGCTTACGTGCAGGCCCATTTCGAGGACGTGGGGAGCGATTTCGCCAAGGAGGCCCTGAAGATCCACTACGGGGTCTCGGAGCCGCGGAACATCCGCGGGGTGAGCACCCCGCAGGAAGAGCGGCTGCTGGTCGAGGAAGGGGTGCCCTTTCTCAAGGTGCCGCTTCCCCCCTCGCCCGAAGCCGATTCCTGAACCCCCCGCCCCGCCCGCGCGAGGATCCATTCGGCCGCGGCGGCGAGATCCGCGACCACGGCGTCGGGTTCAACCCCGGCCGCGGAAAGCTCCGCGAGCGCCGCCTCGCCCTGGCCCGTCCGCACGAGAAGGGCATAGGCCAGCCCCGCGCGCCGGGCGCTCAGGATGTCGCCCGCCCGGTCCCCGACCAAACCCGCCGTGGACAGTTCGATCCCATGCCGCCGGGCCGCCTCGAAGAGCATGCCGGGGGCAGGCTTGCGGCAGGCGCAGCCCGTATCGGGCGCGTGCGGGCAGGCGAGAACGTCGAGCAGGTCTCCCCCGGCGGCGCGGATCCCATCGGCCATGCGTCGGTGGATCTCGGCCAGGGTTTCCGGGGAGAGCCGCCCCCGCCCCACGGCCGACTGGTTGGTGACGACGACGCAGGCGAAGCCTCCCTCCGCAAGGCGCCGCAGGGCGTCCAGGCTCCCGGGGAGAAACTCGAAGTCCTCGGGCCGGGTGACGGCCTCGGGGAAATCGCGGTTGATCACCCCGTCGCGGTCGAGAAAGACGACCCGGCGGCGCATCGCGGTTCCCCTCCGCTCACTCGGCGACCACGAACGCGTCGGGGAACCCGTCGGCGCGCAGCCGGGCCTCCCAGGACGCGGCCTCGTCGAGATGGGTGCAGCGGCCGACGCGCAGGCGGAAGAAGCGGGTGCCCCCCAGCTCGGTCTCGACGATGCGGGCGTTGCCGTAGCGCGGCTCGAGCTCCATCCGCAGACGCTCCGCGTTTTCCCGCCGCGTGAAGGCGCCGACCTGGAAGGTGAAAACCCCGGAATAAAGGTCGCCGGAAACGCCCTCGGGGACGGCGACGGCCTCGATTTCCACGGGCGCGGTCCCCGGGCCGAGAATCTCCAGACGGCGGGCGGCCTCATAGGAGAGATCGAGGATGCGCTCCCCCACGAAGGGGCCGCGGTCGTTGATGCGCACCTCCACCGTGCGCTGGTTCTGCAGGTTGCGCACGCGGACGAGCGTCCCCAGCGGCAGGGTCTTGTGGGCGGCCGTCATCTCGTGCATGTTGTAGGTCTCCCCGCTCGAGGCGCGTTTGCCGTGGAATTCGGGCCCGTACCAGGAGGCGATCCCCTTCTGCCGGAACCCGCGGGCGTCGGCGAGCGGGACATACCAGCGGCCGAAGACCCGGTAGGGGCGCGGCATGCCGGGCGGAGTCGCCGGGGGCGGGGCCTGGATCGAGGGGGCGGCCCCCTTCTCCTCGGGCGGGGGAGGGGGAAGCGAGGCGCGGCGGGAGCAGCCGCTCAGGGCGATCAGCAGGCCGAGAACGAGGATCCCCCCGGCGAAGCCGGGGCGGCGGCCACAGCCGAATGCTCCGGTCATGGCGGTCCTTTGCATGACGGAGATGGCCGGAAAGACGCTTGCAGGCGTCTGTCGGCTCAATTTGGAAATCTACCATGCCGTCCGCTTGCTGTAAACGTCCGCTTACGTTTCCCGTCGACCCCGCCGGCGGAGGCGCACGCCCGGTCCCGCCGAACGGCCGGGGCCGCGAACGGAAGGCCCGGCCTTGAACCCGAACCCCTCCCCGCGCCGGGAAAAGGCCGCCCGCCGCAAGGCGGTTCTCGGCCTGCAATACTTCCTCTACTTCGGGGTGATGGGGATCTACCTCCCCTACTTCAACCTGTACGGCTATCACCTCGGGCTTTCCGGTTTCGAAGTCGGCGTCCTTTCTTCCCTGCGCTCCGTCGCCTGGGTGCTCTTTCCGCTCGCCTGGGGCGCGCTCGCCGACCGGACGGGACGCCGCCGGGCGATCGTGCTCCTGTGCCACGGGGCGAGCACGGCGGCCTGGACGGGCTTTCTCTTCACCGAGCGCTTCGTCCCCATGGCCTGCCTCATGGTCCTCCACGCCATGTTTTACGCCCCCATCATCTCCTTTCTCGAGGCGGCGAGCCTCGAGGTGCTCGGCCGGGAAAAGAGCGCCTACGGCCGGGTCCGCCTGTGGGGGTCGATCAGCTTCATCGCCACGGTCCTGCTCTTCGGCCTGCTGGTCGACGCCTCCACGGAGCGCATCGTCGTCGTCGCCATCGCCTGGGGTTCTCTCGCCATGGCGCTCGCCGCCCTCGGACTGCCGCGGGAGAGCCCGCGGCGGCCCCCGGCCCCGCGCGACGCCGTCCGGCGGCTGCTGCGCGGCGAGCCGCTCGTGTTCCTGTCGGCCGCCTTTCTCATGCTCGCCAGCCACGGGGCCTACTACGGCTTCTTCTCGATTCATCTCGCCGCCCAGGGCCGCTCGACGACTTTGATCGGCGCCGCCTGGGCGCTCGCCTCGGCGGCCGAAATCGCGGCCATGACCGCCTCCCCCGCCTTGTTCCGGCGCTTCTCCCTGGAGCGGGTGCTGCTCGCCGCCTTCGCCGCCGCCGTGCTGCGCTGGGGGATCCTCTCCGTGACCGTTTCCACGGCGGCCCTGCTCGTTTCACAGCTCCTGCACGCGCTGACCTACGGCGCCTTCCACATGGCGAGCATCCTTTACATGGATCGGCTCGCCCCGCCGGGGGGCAAGAACCTGGGCCAGGCGCTCAACAACGCCCTCACGTACGGCCTGGGGTTGATGGCGGGGTTTTTCCTGCAGGGGGCGCTCTTCGCCCGGATCGGGTCGTTCGGCCTCTTTGCGGTCAGCGCCTGGATCGCGCTCGCCGGGGGAATTCTCTTCGGGCTGTTTCAGGCGAGGGGCTTCGGGGGCGGCGGTTCAGTGCGGCGGCTCCTCCGTCCAGGGGCGGGGATGGAACAGGCTCGAGGCGGCCGTGAGGCCGAAGAGGGCGTCGGCGGCGAGCAGCACGCCGGCGTTGGTCCAGGAGAACGCCTCCGTGGGCCAGACCGTCATGTCGGGGAAAGTGAAGCCGGCGACGTAAGAGCCGTCGGGGAAGCGGCGCTCGGCGATCCAGCCGAAGACCACGCGCGCCCGGTCGAGGCGGCCCATCGCCGCCAGGGCGAGCGCCAGCTCCGAGGTCTCGGCGATCGTGACCCAGGGGCGGTCGGCGACGCAGCGCACCCCGAGACCCTCGACGACGAATTTCCGCCAGCCCCGCGCGATGTGCCGCTCCGCCTCCGCGCCGGTCCGCACCCCGGCCAGCACGGGATAGAACCAGTCCATGGAATAGCGGGCCTTGGCGACATTGAACAGGCGCGGCCGGAAACGGATGGCCTCCCCCAGCCGCCGGAGCGCGGAAACCCACGCCGGCCGGCGTTCCCCGAGCAGCCCGCCGACGGCGATCGCGCAGCGCAGGCTGAAGAAGACCGAACTGGAGGCCGTGAGCAGAGCCATGGGGTCGATCCGTCCTTCGGGGCTGATCGCCCAGCGGATCTCCCCCGTCGGGGCCTGCAGGCGCAGCGCGAACTCGATGCCGGCCGCGGCCGTCGGCCACATCTCCGCCAGGAAACCGCGGTCGGAGGTGAGCAGGTAGTCCTGGTACAACCCGACCGCCAGGTAGGCGGCGAAATGGGCCTCCCGGGTGCGGTCGAGGGGGACGCCTCCCAGGTAGGCGCTGTACCAGCTCCCGTCGGCGAGTTGGCGGCCCGCCAACCAGCGGTAGGCTCTGCGGGAGAGATCGATGCGGCCGGCCACGGCAAGACCCATGGCCGACTCGACGAGGTCCCAAGGGTCGGTTTTCATGCCGGGGCTCCAGGGGATATCGCCGTCCGGCCGCTGCATGGCCGCGATCGCCGCCGCCGGGCGCTCGATCTCGAATTCGGCTTCCTGGCCTGCCCGCCACGATCTGGACTCCACAGCACGCCTCCTGGCGCCCCGACCCCGCCAAGGGAACGGGAAGCGACTCTCATAGCGGGGATCGGCCGAAAGCTCAATCCCGAAGGGCGGGGAAAGCCTCATTAAAAATTAACCAATTGGAATATCAAGATTATTTGTTATCCCGAAGCGCTTGCTTTTCCCCCGGGTTGCGCTATAATCGCTTCGTCGATCGCTTCCCGGGCGATCGAATTCCGCCGCCGGCTGCTCAGCGGGCGAGAGAGATCCCGGAGGGCGGCGGGGCGAAAACCGGCAGGTGAATCCTCAAGGGCCCCCGCGGGGCCTTTTGCCGCTTTCAGGCGATCCCCGTTCGACCGCAGGGAAAAATTCCGCCAGGGAGTACACGTGCGATGCCTCTGACGACCTCGACGACCTCGTCGAACCTCTGCTCCCGTTCGAACCGGCGCAAGGGAGCCCTCTACATCCGGGGCAAGGAGTTGAAGCCGTTTCATCAGGGCGCGCTGGACGGCCTTTGCGCCGTCTACAGCATCGTCAACGCCGCGCGCATCATCTCGGACCTGAGCGCCGAGGAGGCCAAGCGGCTTTTCGGCGAGATCCTGGCCTGGCTGGACGAAAACGAGGACCTGGCCAAGGTCCTCACCGAGGGCATCACGCTGAACACCGTGGGCAGCATCCTGCGGGAGGTCGCCGGCAGCCATATCCCCGAGCGCACCATGCCCTTCAAGCACCGCCCGGAGACCTCCCTCGACGATTTCTGGAACGAGGCCATGGCCTTCCTCGCCGAGGGGGAAAAGCGCGCGGTCCTGATCGGCGTGGGGGGACGCTACTGGGACCACTGGACCGTCTCGCATGCGATCAGCGAAAAGGAGATCTATTTCTTCGACTCCCACCGCCTGCGGAACATGAAGCGCAGCCGGTGCACGACCAATCGCCCCACGAAGGCGCGGCCTCACCTGCTGTGCCCGACGCACACCTATTTTCTCTCCTGACGGCGCCGGCTTGACTCGCCGGGCCGCTTTCCGCTATGCGCCGGATAGCGGCCCCCTTCCCCCCGCGGCCGGGCTCGCGGGAGGTGCAAGCGGCCGGCAGACGATTTTCGGCCTTTCCCCGCGCCGCCGTCCCCGGCTGAGCGCGGTTACTCCCCCAACCCCTCGCACCCCCGAGTCGTTTCGGGAAAGGAGGACCCCATGGCCGAGAGCGTCTACAAGATCATCGAACTCGTCGGAACGAGCCCCACTTCCTGGGAGGATGCCGCCCGTCAAGCGGTCGAGACCGCCTCGCGCTCGCTTCGCGACCTGCGCGTGGCCGAGATCACCAAGCTCGACATGAAAATCGAGAAAGGAAAGGTCGTCGCCTACCGCGCCCGCGTCAGCCTTTCCTTCAAGTACCAGAAGGAGGATTGAGCCGGCCGTGCCGGAAGAACCCCAGGCGTTCCAGGATTTCTACTCCGAGGCGTTCAGCCACTGTTACGGCTGCGGCCGACTCAACCCCCGGGGGCTGAAGATCCGCAGCTTCTGGGAGGGCGAGGAGAGCGTGTGCCGCTTCCGGCCGCAGCCCTACCACACGGCGTTGCCGGGCTATGTCTACGGGGGGCTGATCGCCTCCCTGATCGACTGCCACGGCACGGGAACGGCCGCGGCGGCGAAACTCAAGGCGGAGGGGCGCCCGCCGGGCTCCGATCCCCCGGTGCGCTTCGTCACCGCCTCCCTGCGCGTCGATTACCTCCGACCCACGCCGCTCGAGGCCGAGCTCGAGCTGCGGGGCCGGGTGAAGGCGCTCGAGGGGCGCCGGGCGGTGATCGAGATCCGCCTGTCGGCTGCGGGGGAGGAATGCGCCCGCGGCGAGGTGACGGCGGTGCAGGTGAACGACGCCTGGATCGCGCGCTACCTGCGCTGATGCCGCAGCGGGTTCAAGGGGGAGGGGACGGCGTTTTCGCGAGCAGGTGGATCGCGTTGCCGAAAAAGAGCTCCGCCGCCTCGCCCTCGGTTTCGGAAAGCGTCGGGTGGGGGTGCAGGATGGCGGCGAGATCCTCGGCGAGCGCCCCCATCTCGACGGCCAGCACGCCTTCGGCGATCAGCCCCTCGGCCTGGCGGCCGCAGACGCCCATGCCGAGAATGCGGCCGGATCCGGGCTCGGCGATCAGCTTGGTCACCCCCTCGGGGGCCCCCAGGGTCACGGCGCGGCCGGAGAAACGCCACGGGAAGCGGGTCACGCGCACCTCGATGCCGAGGCGGCGGGCCTCTTCCTCGGTCAGCCCGCACCAGGCGACCTGCGGGTCGGTGTAGACGACGGCCGGCACGGCGCGGGCGTCGAAGCGTGCGGGCTTCCCCGCGATCGCCTCGGCGGCCACCTTGCCTTCGGCACTCGCCTTGTGGGCGAGCATCTGGCCCCCGACGGCATCGCCCACGGCCGAGATCCGCGGGTCGGCGGTCGCCATCCGCGCATCGACGACGATGAAGCCGCGCGCGTCGCGCTCGACCCGGGTCCTCTCCAGCCCCAGCCCGTCGGTGGCCGGTCGGCGCCCGACGGCGACGAGGGCGCGCGAAAAGCGCTCTGCGAACTCCCCGGCTTCCCCCGCCAGACGCGCCCGCACGCCGTGGTCGTCCTCCCCGAGTTCGAGCACCCGGGTCCGGAAGTGCAGCGCGGCGAACAGCTTCTGCAACCGCTCGAGAAGCGGTTCGACGAGATCGCGGTCGATCCCGGGGAGGATCCGCTCGTGCTGCTCGACGAGCGTCACGCGGGAGCCGAAGGCGGCGTAGACCATCCCCAGCTCGAGCCCGACGTAGCCGCCGCCGATCACGAGGAGCGATTCGGGGATGTCGGCCAGGGCGAGCGCCCCGGTCGAGCTCATGATCCGGCCTCCGGGCCGGAACTCCGCCCCCGGCAGCGCGATCGGCCGCGACCCAACGGCGATCACCGCGTGGCGGAAGCGGATGCGGCGGATTTCGGCCTCGTGCAGGATCACGGACTCCGAGGATTCGAACTCCGCGCGCCCCTGGATGAGCTGCACGTTGCGGCGCTGGGCGAGGGCGGCGAGCCCCCCGGCCATTTTTTCGATCACCCGGGATTTCCAACGCCTGAGCCCCTCGAGGTCGATTTTCGGGGCGCCGAAGGTGACCCCCCGGCCGGCGGCGGCGGCCGCGTCCAGGACGAGTTCGGCCAGGTGCAGAAAGGTCTTCGAGGGGATGCAGCCCCGGTAGAGGCAAACCCCTCCCGGCCGGGGCGCCGTGTCCACGAGCGTCACCTCGAGGCCGAGATCGGCCGCGCGGAAGGCCGCCGCGTAGCCCCCGGGTCCGCCCCCGATCACCAGAACTTCCGTCTCCTGGCTCAACTCCCCCATGACCATGCGCGGTCCCCTTTCGTTGCGGATGACGCGGTTAGACGAGCGAGAGCAGCAGTTCGTCGGGGTCCTCGAGGATCCGCCGGAAGTCCTTCAGGAAGCCCGCGGCGTCGGCGCCGTCGAGCAGCCGGTGGTCGATGCTCAGCACGACGGGCATCCGGAGCCTGGCCGCCAGGCGCGGGCGTTCGCCCCCGGAGACGACCACGGGCTCGAGGCGCGCCTCGCCCAGCCCGAGGATCGCCGCCTGGGGATACTGGATGAGCGGGGTGAAACTCCAGCCGCCGAGGGCTCCGGCGTTGGTCAGGGTGAAGGTCCCGCCCTGGAGTTCCTCGCGCGTGAGCTTGCGGGCGTGGGCGCGCTCGACGAGCCCCTTCAGTTCGACGGCGATCTCCTTGAGGCTCTTGTTGTCGACATCGCGCACCACGGGGACGACGAGCCCCTCCTCCGTGTTGACGG
The DNA here is from genome assembly GCA_037481615.2 of Desulfobacterales bacterium. Taxonomy (GTDB): domain Bacteria; phylum Desulfobacterota; class Desulfobacteria; order Desulfobacterales; family SpSt-501; genus SpSt-501. Next base: position 21,170 of record JBBFLI020000002.1, on the reverse strand, counting down.
CGACCCCCAGGTGGTAGTGCTTCTTGAGCACGATCTCCCCGGCCGCCTCGTCGAGCGAGGCGTTGATCCGCGGGTGGCTCTTGAGCACGGATGCGGCCGCCTTGAGGGCGAAGACGGTGAGCGTGAGCCGGCCGCCGAAAGCCTCCACCTGAGCCTTGTGCTTTTTGCGGAAGGCCTCCAGCCGGGTCACATCGACCATCTCGAGGCTCGTCACGTGGGGGATGCGCGACCAGGAGAGCGACATCCGGCGCGCCGTCGCCCGCCGGAGCGAGCGGAAGGGGATGTGCTCGACCGGCCCCCAGCGGGAGAAGTCCGGCAGGACATCCTCCTGTTCGGCGGAAGCGGGGGGGGCGGGGGGGGGCGCAGGCCGTTCGACTCCGGGCGGCGCCGTGTCGGGCCGGCGCTGCGCGGCAAATCGGCGCACGTCTTCCGCCGTGACCAGGCCGGCCGGCCCGCTCGCGGGGACCTGCGCGAGATCGACCCCGAGTTCCCGGGCGAGCCGCCGTGTCGCCGGCGAGGCGGGCACCGGTCCGCGGCGGGGGCCCGCGGGCGCGGCGGTGGACGCCGCGGGCCTCTCCAGGGTTTTCTCCCCGGCGGCCGGCGGCGCCGGTTCGCCCCGCGCCGGCGCCTCCCCGGTCTCGACGGTGACCAGGACCTCGCCCACGCGCACCGTCTGGCCCGCCCGGACCCGGATCTCGGCCACCGTGCCGGTGAACGGGGAGGGAATCTCGACGGCCGCCTTGTCGGTTTCGACCTCGAGGAGAATATCCCCCTCGCGCACGGCCTGTCCCACGGCCACGCGGACGGCGAGGATTTCCCCCTCGTGGACACCTTCGCCGAGGTCGGGCAGTTTGAATTCGCGGATCATGGCGCCGGCGCTTTCTCCTTTCTTCCGGTTCAGGGCGCTTCCAGGAGCCTTTGCGCCGCCTGCAGGATGCGCGGGACATCGGGCAGGTAATAGCGCTCGCGGCTGAAGAGGGGGATGATCACGTCGTAGCCCGTCACCCGCGCAACGGGCGCCTCGAGGTGATAGAAGGCCTTTTCCACGAGACGGGCCACGATCTCGGCTCCCGGCCCGAAGCTCCGGGGGGCTTCGTGCACCACGGCCACCCGTCCCGTCTTGCGGGCGGAGGCGACGAGCAGCGCGTCGTCCAGGGGCGAGATCGTGAGCAGATCGATCACCTCGGCCTCGGCGCCCCGCGAGCGCTTGAGTTCCTCGGCCGCCTCGAGCGTCGGGCGCAGCATCGCCCCGTAGGCGACGAGGGTGAGGTCGGAGCCTTCGCGGGCGATCCGCGAGCGGCCGAGGGGAAAGGTTTCCTCTTCCTCGGGGACCTCCTCGCGGAAGGCGCGGTAGAGGGCCTTGGGCTCGAAGAACATCACGGGGTCGGGGTCGCGGATCGCGCTCAGCAGCAGGGCGCGCGCGTTGCGGGGTCCCGAGGGGATCACCGTCTTCAGCCCGGGCAGGTGGGCCCAGAGGGCTTCGCGGCTCTCCGAGTGGTGTTCGAGAGCGCGCACGCCGCCGCCGTAAGGCGCCCGGACGACCAGGGGAACCGCGAAGCGGCCCTGGGAGCGCCAGCGCAGGCGGGTCGCGTGGGACTCGATCTGGTGCATGGCGTAGTAGGTGAAGCCGTCGAACTGGATCTCGCAGACCGGGCGCAGCCCGGCCACGGCCATGCCGATCGAAGCGCCGACGATCGCCGACTCGGCGAGCGGCGTGTCCACGACGCGCTCCTCGCCGAAGCGCTCGATCAGCCCCTCGGTCACGCGGAAGACCCCGCCGTCGCGGCCGACATCCTCCCCGAGCACGATGACCCGGTCGTCCCGCTCCATCTCCTGCCGGAGGGCGAGGTTCAGGGCCTGGACCATGTTCAGCTTAGCCATGGGCGTTCTCCCCCTTGCGGGCCGCCAGATGGGCGATGAACTCCTCGCGCTGTTCGCGGAGCGAGTCGGGCATTTCGGCCCAGAGGTGGTCGAAGAGGGCGAGGGGGTCCCCGAGCTTCTTCATCTCTTCCTCGGCGTGCTCGACCGCTCGCTGGATCTCGCGCGCGATCTCCTCTTCGCTTTCGCGGATCTTCTCCTCGGAAAGGAGCCCCCGGTCGACGAGATACTTCTGAAAGCGGGAAAGCGGGTCCCGCCGGCGCCAGGCTTCGACCTCTTCCTCGGTGCGGTAGCGGCGGGGGTCGTCGGCGGTGGTGTGCACGGAGAGGCGGTAGGTGACGCACTCGATCAGGGTCGCGCCCCCCCCGGCACGGGCTCGCGCAACCGCTTCCGCGGCGGCGGCGTACACGGCGAGCAGGTCGTTGCCGTCGACCTGGATGCCGTGGATCCCGTAAGCCAGAGCCTTCTGGGCGAGCGTGCGGGATCGGGTCTGGCGGGAGCGGGGAACGGAGATCGCCCACTGGTTGTTCTGGCAGACGAACACGACCGGAAGCGAAAAGACCCCGGCGAAGTTGAGCCCCTCGTGAAAGTCGCCCTGGGAGGTCGCCCCGTCGCCGAAGAAGACCATCGCCAACCGGTCGGTCCGGCGGTAACGCAGGGCCCAGGCGATGCCGACGGCGTGCAGGATCTGCGAGCCGACGGGGATGGAGATCGGCAGATCGTTCCGCTCCGGCGGGATGCGCGCCCCCTCGTTGAACCCGGCGTTGTAGAGCAGGATGCTCTCGAGGCTCCGCCCGCGCCAGATCTCCGCGGCGAGCTCGCGGAAAGCGGGCACCATCCAGTCCTGCGGATCGAGCACCGCCGCGGCTCCGAGATGGGCGGCCTCCTGGCCCGAGCTCGGGGGAAAGGTCCCGATGCGGCCCTGGCGCTGGAGGCTGAGAAGGCGCTCGTCGAAGCGGCGGGCGAGCAGCATCGCCCGGTGCAGGCGGAGGAGAAGACCCTCGTCAATGCGCGGCTCGAGCTCGCGGTCGAGACGGCCCTCCTCGTCGAGGATGGTGAGGGAGGCGATCGTTTCGGGCAGTTCGATCCGGGCTCGGGGCATCGGCCCTCCTTTGGCGGACGGGATCGAGATTCCCAGCGGGCGGCGTGCCGCGCCGTGCGGTGAATATGGGACCGCCTTCCGCCCCGTCAAGGGACGGCGGAGAGATCGCCTGCGGAGGGTACGGCCGAGTCGAGGGTGCGCCGGAGCGTGAACGGGGCCTTTTGCTCCATTCTACTCCACGATTTCCAGGACGGCGCGTTTTTTTTCCTTCGCCGCCGCCGCCCCGAGGATGGTGCGGATGGCCTTGGCGGTTCTGCCCTGCTTGCCGATGACCTTGCCGAGGTCCGCCTTGGCGACGCTCAGCTCGAGAACGGTCGCCTGGCTGCCCTCGAGAACATGCACGCTCACCTGCTCCGGGTGGTCGACCAGGGCCTTGGCGATGTACTCGATCAGCTCTTTCATGGCGTCTCCCCCTTCCGTAAGCGCTTCCGTTCCGCAGGTCGCCGGTTGCCGGCCGGCGCGGGCGACGCTGCGCGGGGTCTCCCCGCCCTCATCGCGGCTGTCGCAGGCCGGCGACTTGCAGATTAGCCCAGGTCGGCGCCGAGTTCAAGGCACACCCATTTTCGGAACGCCGTTCATCAATTCTTGTGTTTTCAGCGCCGGTGCTCTACAGGGGTGCGAAACCGCCCGCGGATGCGCCGAGCCGGCCGGAAGACGGGGGCGCGGACCCGGGCGGAGCCGCCTCGTCCCGGAGCGCGGAGAGGGGGATGTATGGATTTCGCACTGCCGGAAGATCTGGCCCGCGAGCGGGATCGTTTCCGCCGCTTCCTCACCCGCGGCCCTTTCGCGCAGGCCCTTGCGGCCTGGCGGTCGGCGGGTCTTCTCGATCGCCGTTTCTTCGCCCACCTGGGCGAAGCGGGGGCCTATGCGTATGGGTGGGAGGGGGGCCGGCTCGTGCGTCGGGGGGCGCTGCGCGAGTGCGTGCTCTTCGAGGAGTTCGCGCGGGTCGCCGCAGGGGCGGCGATCGCGGCACTCGCCCACGCGGGCCTCGCCCTCACGGCGCTGTCGCGTTTCGGGTCCCCACGGCTGCAGAAACGCTACGGGCCGGCGGCGGCCGCCGGGGGGACGGTTCTCTGCCTGGCGAACACCGAGGCGCACGCCGGGAGCGACGCCGCGGCGATCCGCCTGGTGGCGGAGCCGGAGAGCGGGGGTTTCCGGCTCTCGGGCGCCAAGGCTTACGTGACCAACGGCGCGATCGCCGATTTCGCGGTCGTGACCGCGGTCACCGACCCCGGGGCCCCGCGCAAACGGGGCCTCTCCATGTTCCTCGTGGACTTGAACGCGCCGGGGGTCCGCCGCCGGCCGCTCGCCAAGTCCGCCTGGTCGCCCTCGGACCTGACCCGGCTCGAGTTCGACGCCGTCCGCGTTCCGGCGGACCACTTGCTCGGGGAGTGCGGCCGCGGCCTGGCCCAGGTGCTGTCCGTCTTCACCGCCTCACGGGTGCCGATCGCCGCCATCGCCGTGGGCACGGCGCAGGGAGCCTTCGATCTCGCGCTGGCTCACGGCCGGCGCCGGCGGGCCTTCGGGGTTCGGCTGCTCGATTTCCAGGCCAAGGCCTTCGAGGCCGCCGACCTCCATGCCCGCCTGGAGGCGGCCCGGATGATGGTGTGGCGGGCCGCCTGGGAGGCGGACCGGGAGGCGGAGTCCCGGGCGGCGGCGGCCGCGGCGAAGTACCTTGCGGTCGATGCGGCGCGGCGGGTGACGCATTGGGCGGCGGATCTCTTCGGGGCGGCCTCCATTCTGCGGAACCACCCGATTCACCCCTTCCCGCTCGACGCCTGGGCCGCCTCCCTCGGGGAGGGGACCCAGGACGTGCAGAAATGGGTGATCTTCCGCGAGGCCCTCGGGGGGGCGGGGATTGAGGAGCCTTGACGCCGCAGGCCTCACCCGGGCAGGAGGACGATTTTCCCGAAATGCCGGCCCTCCTCCAGGCGGCGGTAGGCCGCGACCCCCTCGCGCAAGGGAAAGGTGCGGTCGATCACCGGGCGGAGCTTGCCGGCCCACAGCAGGCCGGTCACGACGCGGAAGTCCTCGTGACTGCCCATGGTGCTGCCGATCAGGCTCACCTGCTTGGCGAAGAGAAAGCGCAGATCGATCTCGGTCAGCGGCCCGCTCGTGTTGCCGACGATGACGACCCTTCCGCCGCGGGCCACGGCCTTGAGACTCGAGGCGAGCGTCGCCCGTCCCACGTTGTCGACGACCACGTCCACACCGCGCTTCCCCGTCCGCGCGAGCACTTCCCGCACCCAGTCCCCCTGGGTGCGGTCGAACACCTCCTCGGCCCCGAGTCCGCGTGCGGCCGCCGCCTTGTCGGCCGAGCCCGCGACCACGAAGACGCGCGCGCCGGCGAGGCGCGCGATCTGAATCGCCATCGTGTTCACCCCGCCGCCCGCGCCGACGACCAGCACGCTCTCGGCCGGTCGCAGCGCGGCGCGGTGGATCAGCATACGCCAGGCGGTCAGACCGACGAGCAGCGGGGCCGCGGCCTCGGCATAGCCCACGCCCTCGGGCAGCCGGTGCAGGTTGCGTGCAGGAACGGCGACGAATTCCGCCGCCCCGCCGCGGCGATGCTCCCCCAGGATGTGGTAGCCGGGGCTGACCGAATCTTCGCCGCGACGCGTGAACTCGTCTTCGGTCAGGCTGATCCCCGGGTCGACGACCACGCGGGTCCCGACCGGCCAGCCTTCGACGCCGGGGCCGGTCGCGGCGACCTCGCCAGCGACGTCCGCGCCGCACCAGTGAGGCATCGACAGCTCGAGCCCCGGCCAGCCGCGTCGCACCCAGATGTCGAGGTAGTTGAGGGCGCAGGCCCGGACCCGGACCACCACCTCGCCCGGGCCGGCCTGGGGATCGGGCACCTCGCCGTAACGCAGAACCTCGCTTTCCCCATGGGTTTCGAAATAGACGGCTTTCATGGCGCTTGCTCCTCAGAGAGACGGCTGAAACGGAGGCCCTTCCCCCGGCCTCCGCTCCTCTTGTGAACCGTTCGGTTTTCTTGACAAAACGGAACCCGACCTTACGGTCAGACAAGCGTAGCGGCTTTTTCCGCCTGCCGCAAGAAAGAACCCCGCCTCCCCGGGGAGCCGCCCATGCCGTCGAGGGGACCCATGCGGCCGCCGGCTTTCGAGGAAGTCGATCACACCGCCGATCGTGCCCTGGTCGTGCGGGGGCGGAGCCTGCAGGAACTCTTCGAGAACGCCGCCTTCGGCATGAACCGCATCCTCGGTTTCCGCCCCGCGCCCGGGGGCGAAATGCAGGTCAAGCGCATCGACCTCGAAGCCATCGACGCCGAGAGCCTGCTCGTTTGCTGGCTGAGCGAACTGGCCTACTACGCGGAAACCGAATCCGTCGGCTTCGAGCGCTTCGAATTCGAACGCTTTTCGCCGACCGCACTTTCGGCCGCGGCCTTCGGGCGGAAGGCGGCGGAGATGGAAAAGGCCGTCAAGGCCGTCACCTATCACGACCTCGCCATCCGTAGCGAAGGCGGGGAGTTCACGGCGACGATCGTCTTCGACGTCTGACGCCCGGCACGCCGGGAGGAAAAGGGAGCCGAACCATGGAAATTCGGCAGATCGCCCCGTTTCTCTTCGAGATCCCGCGCAGCCAACGCGCCGACATGCGCGTTCCCGCCCGTTTTTACGCCGACGAGGCGCTCGCCGCGGCGGTGCGGGCCGACCGCAGCCTCGAGCAGCTGATCAACACGGCCACCCTGCCGGGGGTCGTCGGATACGTCCTGGCCATGCCCGACATGCACCAGGGGTACGGGTTCCCGATCGGCGGGGTCGTGGCGACCGAGCCGCCCGAGGGGGTGATTTCCCCCGGCGGGGTCGGCTACGACATCAACTGCGGGGTGCGGCTGCTCGCCGGGCGGATGACGGCGCGGGAGGTTTCGGATCACCTCGAGGCGCTCGCCTCCGCTCTCTTCACCGATTGCCCGAGCGGAGTCGGCCGGGGCGGGGATCTGCGGCTGTCGGGCGCCGAGCTCGACCGGGTGATGGTCGAGGGCGCCCGCTGGGCCGTGCGGCGCGGGTTGGGCTTGCCGGAGGACCTCGAGCACACCGAAGAGGGCGGATGCCTCGAGGGCGCCGATCCCGCCGAGGTGAGCGAGCGGGCCCGTTCCCGCGGCCGCGACCAGATGGGCACGCTCGGGGCGGGCAACCACTTCATCGAGGTCGACCGCGTCGAGCGGGTCGAGGACGAGGCGCTCGCCCGCCGCTTCGGCCTCTTTCCCGACCAGATCGTGGTCCAGATCCACTGCGGCTCGCGGGGCCTGGGGCACCAGGTCTGCACCGACGCGGTGAACCGGTTGCAAAAGGCCGCCCGTTCCTTCGGCTACCGCCTGCCGGACCGGGAACTCGTCTGCGCGCCGGTCGAGAGTCCCGAGGGCCGGGCCTACCTCGCCGCCATGAAGGCGGCGGCCAACTATGCCTTCGCCAACCGCCAAGTGCTCGCGCACCGCATCCGCGGCAGCTTCGAGCGCGTGCTCGCCCCGGCGGGGATTCCGTTTCAGCTCTTCCAACTCTACGACATCGCCCACAACATCGCCAAGATGGAGACGCACGAGATCGAGGGCCGCCGGCGGACGCTTTGCGTCCACCGCAAGGGGGCCACCCGCGCCTTCGGACCCGGCTCTCCGGAGCTTCCCGCCGCTTTCCGCGACCTGGGACAGCCCGTGCTCGTGCCGGGCTCGATGGGCACCTCGAGCTGGGTTCTCGTCGGCACCGCCGACGCCATGCGGCAGACCTTCGGCTCGAGTTGCCACGGCGCCGGCCGGATGCTCAGCCGGCATCAGGCCAAGCGCAACGTCCAGGGGGCGGGACTCCGGCGCGCGCTCGAGGAGGAGGGCATCCGGGTCCGCGCCGGCAGCCTGGCCGGGCTTGCCGAGGAGGCCCCTTCGGCGTACAAGGACGTCGACCGCGTGGTCGACATCGTCCACGGCGCGGGGATCGCCCGGCGGGTCGCCCGGCTCGTCCCGCTGGCGGTCGTGAAGGGCTGAGCCGCAGCCCGGCGGCGGCGCCCCGCGGGCGCCGCAAGGGAGGAGGTGGACCGATGCGCGTGCAATTCCGAAACATCCTCTGTGCGACCGATTTCTCGGAACATGCCAACCGCACGATCCCTTACGGTGTCGCGATCGCGCGGGAGTTCGGCGCGAAGCTCTTCGTCGCCCACGTGGTCGATCTCTCCGCGGTGGCGATTTACGGGGAGTTCCAGCTCGACCCGGTCGGCCAGCAGGAGCGGATCGAGCGCCAGGCCCGGGAGCTCCTGCAAAGGACGCCGGGCCTGCAGGACGTCGCCTGGGAGCCGGTGATCCGCTTCGGCCACCCCGCGGGGGAGATCGCGCGGCTCGTCGAGGAAAAGGATCTCGACCTGGTCATCGCCGCGACGCGCGGGCACTCGGGGTTGAAGCGGCTGATCCTCGGCTCGGTGACCCAGCGGCTGATCCGCACGCTTCCCTGCCCGGTGCTCGCCGTGCAGAGCCCCCCCGAGGGCCTCATCGATCCCGAGCGGGGCGGGATCCGCCTCCAGCGGCTTCTCGTCGGGATCGACTTTTCCGCCGATTCCCGAAACGCCCTGCGCTACGGCCTGAGCCTCGCCCAGGAGTTCGAGGCCGAGGTACACATGCTCCACGTCATGGAGCCGCCCGTCTACCCGGAATTCCTCACCCCCTCCGAGCAGACCCAGGACCTCCTGCAGGTGGACGTGGTCAGGGAAAAGCTCGAGGCGCTGGTTCCGGAAGAGGCCCGGTTGTGGTGCACGCCGCGGGTGACCGTGCTGCGCGGCCAGCCCTACGAGGAGCTCATCGCCTACGCCGTGGCCCACGAGATGGACATGATCGTGCTCGGCGTCCGGGGCTACGGCCTGGTGAAGTCGCTTCTCCTTGGGTCGACGACCGATCGGGTGGTGCGCCGCGCCCCTTGCCCGGTGCTCGCCGTGGGCTCCCAGGCGGTCGACTGAGGCCCCCGCTCCGCGCCTGCGGCGTCAGGGGATTCTGCCCTCGCGGGCCAGGGCCTCCAGACCGGCGCGGTCGAGCAGCGCGATGCGGCGGCCCGTGACCCGGATCAGGCCCTGCCCCGAGAGCCGGGCGAAGATGCGCGAAAGCGTCTCGGGGATCGTCCCCAGAAGGCGCGCAAGCTCCCCCTTGGAGATGGCGAGCGTCACCACGTTGCCGTCCCCCGGCTGTTCGCGGGCGAGATAGAGCAGGTAGGAGGCGAGCCGCGCGGGGATCTCCTTCAAGGCGAGGCTTTCGATCTGCATCGTGAATTCGCGCAGCTTGCGCGAGAGGTCGGCGAGGAGCTTGAGGGCGAAGTCCGGGTGGTTGCGCAAGAGCGCGCGGAAGGCCGCGCGCGGGAAGAAGAGGGCGCGGGTATCCTGCAGAGCCTGCGCGTTCGCCGGAAACGAGCCGCCCTCGAAGACGGCCACCTCGCCGAAGGAGTCCCCCGGGCCGAAGAGATGCAGGATCTGCTCCTTGCCGGAGGGCGAGAGCTTGAAGATCTTGACCCTGCCTTCGAGGATGACGTAGAAGCCTTCCCCCTCGTCCCCTTCGCTGAAGATCCACTCCGCGCGGCCGAAGCTTTTCTCCTGGGCGATCTCCCGGAAGCGCAGAAGCTCTTCGCGGCTCAGGCCGCCGAAGAGGGGTATCCGGTTCAGGGCGGCGAGGATTCGTTCCACGAGGCGGGCCTCCGCAAGCGGTCGAAGGGGTCGATTTGCGGCGTCCATAAAAACCCGAAGGCTTGACCCAGGTCAAGGACATCCGCGCCCCCCCCAGGCAAGATGTCGGTCAAGACCATTTCCTCCTCCAGGGAGAGGATCCCATGCGTTGCCCGGGACAGGACACGCAATACTGGAAACCCGGGGCCATCTTCGAAGCGGGCTGCCCGCGCTGCGGCCGTCCGGTCGAGTTCTTCAAGGACGACCCGGCGCGGACCTGCGGTGGATGCGGCTTCCGCTTCGTGAACCCCCGGATGGATTTCGGCTGCGCCGCCTGGTGCCCGCATGCGGCCCAGTGCCTCGGCACCCTGCCCGAGGGGTTGGCCGAGCGGCGCCGCGAGCTTCTGCGGGAGCGGGTCGCCGTGGCCATGAAGCGCCGCTACGGCAAGGACTTCGGCCGCATCGGCCGCGCCGGGCGGGTGGCGCGCCGGGCCGAGCGCCTCGGCCGCGCGGAGCGGGCCGATCTCGCGGTGGTGCTCTGCGCGGCGCTTCTCCACGAGATCGGAGGCGCCGACCCGGCGGCCGAGGTGAGCGGTCTGCTCGCGGATCTGGGGGCCGAGCCCGCGCTGGCGGCCCGCACGGCGCAAGCGGTCGCCGGGTTCGCGACGGCGGGGCCGGATGATCCCCTCGAGTGGCGCGTGCTCCACGACGCCTGGCGGCTCGAGACCCGGGAAACCGGCGGGGGGGACGGGACGGGGGGCGCATCCCGCGCCGCCCTGCTCACCGCAGCCGGCCGAGACGCGGCCGAGGAAACATCCGGCCCGGAACCTCTGGGAGGGAAAGACCCATGAAAGTCATCCGCAAGATCATCCAGATCGACGAAGCGCTTTGCGACGGCTGCGGCAACTGCGTTCCCGCCTGTGCCGAGGGGGCGATCGAAATCGTGGACGGCAAGGCGCGTGTGGTCGCCGACATCTACTGCGACGGTCTCGGCGCCTGTCTCGGGGAGTGCCCCAGGGGGGCGCTCGCCCTCGTCGAGCGCGAGGCCGAGGAGTTCGACGAGCATGCGGTCGAGAAGCGACTTGCCGCGCGGTCCGGGGCCGAAGCCCCCCCCGCGGCGCCGGCAGGCCGCATCTTTCCGCTCGCGGGGGAGGGCTGCCCCTCGCGGCGCATGGTGCGCGCCTTCGATACCGCCTCCGCCGCGGCCCCCGAGGCCGGGGAGGCGGCCGGCTCCGGGGGCGAGGAATCGGCCCTCAGCCACTGGCCGGTCCAGATCCTGCTCGTCCCCCCCGAAGCCCCTTTCCTCCGGGGAGCCGATCTCCTGGTGATGGCCGATTGCGTGCCGGTCGCCTTTCCCTCGCTGCACCGCGACCTGCTCCGCGGGCGCCGGGTCATGATCGGCTGCCCGAAGTTCGACGACCGCGAAGCCTATGTCGAGAAGTTCAGCCGTGTCTTCCGCGAAGCCGGCATCCGCCGCGTCACCTGTGTCACGATGGAGGTTCCCTGTTGCGGGGGGTTGCCGCAGATCGTGCGGCAGGGCCTGAAGCGCTCCGGGGCGGAGATCCCGCTCGAGGAAGTGGTGATCAGCGTGCGCGGCAAGATCCTGGAGCGCAAACCCGCCGCCTGACGCTTTCGAAAGCCCCGCCCCGCCGGCTCCGCCCGCGCGGCGTCCCGCGGGACATCTGCGTCTCACAATCCCGCCCGGGATGGGATTGCAATGGTTTTTCCCCCGTGATATGGAGACGTTCTGTCGTCGATCCCCGATCGGCGGATCCCCGGTGCGTTTCCATCGTGTGAGACGCCCGATGCGCCCGATGGGCCGCCCCATGAACAATCCGTCGAAATCATAGGCGAACGAAATCATAGGCGAACGATCCGCCCTGGACCCCGGTCCGCCTGCCGGCACGAATCATGCTTGTTTCCGGTTCCGGTTCGCCTGCCGGAGCCGGGGGAAGGGTCGTGAGGCCGTGCAATCGCCATATTCTGGAAACGCTGCGCATCGCCGAGGAGATGATCCGCCTCGCGGACCGCGGCGAAAACGATCGCGAAGACAGCGGATGCGGCATTCTCTTCGGCGTGCTCCGGGACGCGGGTTGCAAGATCCGGCGTCTGGCCGAGGCCGAGCGGGAACGACACATCCGCAAAGGCTGGTGGACCGGGGAGCCGGGCGAAACGCCATGACCTGAATGAAGGGGGCGGGGGCGTGCCTGCCGCTTCCGTCCCCCGACGCCAACAAGCGCGGAACACGAACGAAAGGAGATGCACATGCCGGAACTGCTCGAAATCTACAAGTGTGACGTCTGCGGCAACATCGTCGAGGTCGTCCACGGAGGCAAGGGGGAGCTGGTCTGCTGCGGCCAGCCGATGAAGCGCTTCACCGAGAACACGGTCGATGCTTCCAAGGAAAAGCACGTGCCGGTGATCGAGAAGACCGCCGACGGCTACAAGGTGAAGGTCGGCAGCGTCGCTCACCCGATGGAGGAGAAGCACTGGATCGAGTGGATCGAGCTGATCGTCGACGGCAAGGTCTACCGGCAGCACCTCAAGCCGGGGCAGGCGCCGGAGGCCGTCTTCTGCATCCAGGCCGCCCGGGTGAGCGCCCGCGAGTACTGCAACCTGCACGGCTTGTGGAAAGCCTGAACCGGGGGGTGCCCATGCCCAGCTGGAAGTGCGCAAACTGCGGCTACACCTTTCAGGCGGACGAGTATCCGAACCAGTGCCCGTCCTGTAAGGAGAAGTGTGAATTCGTCGACAACACCTGCTACACGCCGGAGTGCACGGCCGAGGGCGTCGACCCCCGGATCGCACGCAAGGACCGTTAGCAGGCCCCCGGCCCCGCGGGCGAAGGCGCCCCGGGGCCCTCCGGGGGGGATGGGGAGGCCCGATGGGCAGGGTGCTGGTGATTTACGCCACGCGCACCGGGGAGACCCGGGACATCGCCGAGCTGATCGCCGAGGGCGTGCGCCTGGAGGGGCACGAGGCGCGGGTGGCCGATGCGCGTTCGATTCAGAACGAGGGCGATTTGCGCGGCTACGACGGCTACGCCTTCGGTTCGGCCACCTACCACGGCGACATGCTCCCGGCGATGAAGACCCTGCTCTTCCTCGCCGAGAAAGCCGATCTGGAAGGCCGGGTCGGCGGCGCCTTCGGGGCTTTCGGCTGGAGCGGGGAGGCGAACGACCGCATTTTCCAGACCATGAAGAACGTCTTCCGCATGGATATGCTCGGCGACTGTCTGCGCCTCAAGTCGAGCCGTCTGGGCGGCGGGCTGCAGATGGCCCACGAGTACGGGCGACAGCTGGCCCGGAAACTGAAGTCCTGAAACCCGAATCCCAGGAGGATGACCGCCATGGCCGGACACGAGACCACCCCGCAACATTGCCCGGGCTACGCCACGTTCAAGACCCTGAAGTCCTTCGTCTGCAAGTGCCAGGCCTGCGGTGCGGAGAAGGAGATCTTCTCCGACGAGTTCGACCGTCCGCACCGTTGCAGCGCCTGCGGGGCGGCGATCGACTTCAAGACCTGCACCCTGGTCGGCGAAGGGAAAAGCCTCAGCCCGCGCTGAGCCATCGGGGAAAGCGGGGAACGATCCGCAGGGAAGAAAGAGAGCGAGGGGCCCCGATGCCGCGAGGGAGGGCCGTTGCCGGGAGGTGGAGGCTTGCCTGCGCGCTGGCGGTCTGTTGCGCCGCCGCCGCGCTCCTGGCCTTTGCGGCCGACGACCGGGGCGCCGCCCATCTGGTCCTCGAGGGGGGAACGAGCGGCCCGGTTCCCTTCCCGCACGCCTTGCACCAGGAGCATCTCGGCGACTGCTTGATCTGCCATGCGGTCTTTCCGCAGCGCCGCGGGGCCATCGAAGCGCTCAAGGCCCAGGGGGTGCTCTCCCGGAAACAGGTGATGAACGAGCAGTGCACCCGCTGCCACCGGGAGAGGAAGCAGGAGGGGAAGCCCGCGGGGCCGACCGCCTGCACGACCTGCCACCGCAAGACCTGACACGGATGCTCCGATGCTCGTTCTGGGACTCCAGGGCAGCCCGCGACGCAAGGGGAACACGCATTTCCTGCTCGCGGCCTTTCTCGAGGCGGCCGCACGGAGGGGGGCGCGCACCCGCGTGGTCTCCGTGAACGAGGCCGATATCCAGCCCTGCCGCGAGCTGGGCGTCTGCGAGAAACGGGGCATCTGCCCCATCCGCGACGACGTCTCGCGCGAGGTCTACGGCCTGATCCGGGAAGCGGAGGTCGTGGTGCTCGCCTCGCCGGTGTTCTTCTACGGGATGACCGCCCAGATCAAGGCGCTCGTCGACCGCTGCCAGGTGTTCTGGGCCCGCAAGTACCGCCTCGGGCTCGCCGACCCGCGTCAGAAGTCCCGCCGGGGCTTCGTCCTGAGCGTCGGGGCGACGCGCGGGAAAAACCTCTTCGAGGGTCTGCTGCTCTCGGCGCGCTACTTCCTGGACGCGATCGACGCCCCGCTGGCCGGCAGCCTCCTCTACCGCGGCATCGAGGGGCCGGGCGATCTGGCCCGCCACGACTCCGTACGCGAGGAGGTGGCGGCCGCCGTCGAGGCGCTGCTCGCCCCGTTGCTCGCCCGCAGACGGCTTCTCTTTCTCGGCCGGGAGAACGACCGGCGCAGCCCGATGGCCGCGGCCTTCGCCGGCCGAAGCGCGGCGACCGCCTGGGAGGTGCTCTCGGCGGGGATGCGGCCCGCGGCGGCGCTCCAGGCGGGGGTGGCGGAGGCGATGGCCGAGAGGGGGATCGACATCGGCTTCGAGCGGCCCCGGAGCCTGGAAGAGGCGCTCGCCCACGGCCGCCCCGACGTGGTCGTGGCCCTCGATGCCGAGGCGGCTGCCGTGCGGGTGGAGGGGGCGCGGCACGAGTTCTGGGAAATCCCCTCCGAGGAAACCGCGCCCCTTGCCCGCCTGCGGGATGCGCTCGAGGCGCGCGTGAACGATTTCCTCGGCCGCGAGGCCGGGCGGCGATGATCGTGAAGGAGACTTTTTATGGCGAAGCCGGAAGAGATCTACCAGTGCCAGACCGTGAACTGCGGCTGCCTCTACGACCCGGAGCGGGGCGACCGCCGCGGCAAGATCGCGAAAGGCACCCGCTTCGAGGAGCTTCCCGAGTCGTGGTGCTGCCCCGTCTGCGGGGCGGGGAAGCGCATGTTCCGGCCGCTCGGTGGGCCCGGATCGGTCAAGGAAAAGGATGAGGAAGGCTACGTGGAATCCTGAATCGGCTCTCAAAACCCAGCGAGGAGGAAAGAGAAGATGAAACGCTACGTCTGTCAGGTCTGCGGCTACGTTTACGACCCCGCCCAGGGCGATCCCGACAACGGCATCGCCGCCGGCACCCCCTTCGAAAAGCTGCCCGACAGCTGGGAATGCCCGGTCTGCGGCGCCCCCAAGGCCGATTTCGCCCCGGAGAGCTGACGGCCGCCGGCTCTTTTCGGGGAATGCGCCCCGCACCGCCCTGACGGCGGAAACGGGGCGCATTCCCCATTTTTTTGCCGCTTGTTTCCGGCGTCGGGGTGATTAGGTTGCGGCAGGACGCATCGGGCAATCGTGGGAAAGGAGGGTTTTGATGGAACCGCTGCAGGTCGCCCCTGGAATCTACTCCGTAGGGGTGCGCGACTGGAACATCCGTGATTTTCATGGCTACTCGACCGACCTCGGGACGACCTACAACGCCTTTCTGATCGTCGACGAGAAGGTGGCGCTGATCGATTCGGTGAAAAAGGAGTTCGCCGACGAGCTGCTCGCGAACATCGCGCGCGTGGTCGACCCGCGGCGGATCGATTTCGTGATCAGCAACCACACCGAACTCGACCACGCCGGGAGTCTCGCGCGGGTGATGCACCGCATCGGCGAGGACAAGCCCGTCGTCTGCTCGAAAATGGGTGCGAAGAACCTGGCCCGCCACTTCCCCCAAAAATGGAACTACCGGGCCGTGGGCACCGGCGAGGAGATGCGCCTGGGCCGCCGGACGCTGCGTTTCCTCGAAACGAGGATGATCCACTGGCCGGACAGCATGTTCACCTATGCCGTGGAGGACGGCATCCTCTTTTCGAGCGACGGCTTCGGGCAGCATTACGCGGGCCCCGAAACCTTCGACGACGAGGCGGGCGACCGCATCCTGCCCCACGCCAAGAAATACTTCGCCAACATTCTCCTGCCTTACACGGGGTTGATCGAGAAACTGCTCCAGCAGGTGGCGGACCTCAAGCTCGACATCCGCATGATCTGCCCCGACCACGGCATCCTCTGGCGGTCGAACCCGGGGCGCATCCTCGAGGCCTACCGCCGCTGGTGCCGGCAGGAGCCCGGCCGGAGCGCGGTCGTGGTCTACGACACCATGTGGCACAGCACGGAGAAGATGGCCGAGGCGATCAACGAGGGGATCCTCGCCGAGGGGGTGCCCTCCCGGCCCATGAATCTCCGCGCCTGGCACCGCAGCGAAATCGTCACCGAGGTCTTCGACGCCCGGGCGCTGGTCGTGGGGTCGCCGACCCTGAACAACGGCCTGTTCCCGACCGTGGCCGATTTTCTCTGCTACCTGAAGGGCCTCAAGCCGCAGAACAAGATCGGCGCCGCTTTCGGCTCCTACGGCTGGAGCGGCGAAGCCGTGCGGCAGATCGAGGAGGAACTCGAGCGCATGAAGATCCCCCGCGTCCAGGAGGGGCTGCGCGTGACCTTCGTCCCCGACGGCGAGACGATCGCCGCCTGCCATGCCTTCGGCCGGGCGATCGGCCGCGCGGTGGCCGAAAGCACGGGGGCCGCGGCCTGAGGCGGGAGGCGGAACGGGCAGGGCACGATGAGGCGGCCGGTGATCGATCTTGCGGAGTGCACCCGCTGCGAGGGCTGCATCGCCCTCTGCCCGTCGGTCTTCCGCGTCAACCAGGCCGGATTTCTGGAGGCGGTCGAGCGGCCGGAATACCCCGAGGAGGAGGTCGACGAGGCGATCAAGAACTGCCCGGCGCGGTGCATCCGCTGGGAGCAGGAGTGAGCCGTGGCCGCCTTCCGCGCGGAATCGGCGGAGGCTCTCTGCGGGCGCGGGCTGCGGGCCGCGCTCGCCGCCTGGCTCGGCGACGAGCCCTTCGAAAGGGGGCTCGCGCGGATTCTCGCCCTTCCCCCGCGCCGGGTGGTCAGCCCGTTGATCGGGCTCTTCTGCAGCCGGGAAGCGTTGCTCCGCTGGCGGGCGGTGGTCGCCGTGGGTGCGGCGGCCGCGCGGCTGGCCGAAGAGGACCCCGAGTCCGCGCGCGTGGTGATGCGGCGGCTGCTCTGGAACCTGAACGACGAGTCCGGCGGGATCGGCTGGGGTTGCGCCGAGGCGCTGGGCGAGGCCGCAGCGCGAAGCCCGCGGCTAGCCGCGGAGTACGGCCGGCTGATCGTCTCCTTCCTGGACCCGGCCGCGGCCTTCATCGATCACCCCGGCCTCCAGGTCGGGGTGCTCTGGGCCCTGGACCGCCTGGCCGCAACCCGACCCGTTCTCGCCGCCCCGGCGGGGCCGTTTCTCTCGCCGTTTCTGGAGGCCGGGGACCCCGCTCGCCGGGGGCACGCGGCCCGGGCGGCGCGGCGGATCGACCCGCTCGGCCATGCCCACCGGCTCGCGCGACTCGCCTCCGACGGCGCGCGGCTGCTCTGGTTCGACGGGGCGAGGCTTTTCGAGACGACCGTCGCGGCCCTGGCCGCCGCGGGGCCGCCGGCGCCCGCCGGCGGGGGGGGAAAGGAGAACCATGGAGTGGACGGCTGAAGCCGAGGAAGCGCTCAAGCGCGTGCCCTTTTTCGTCCGCCGCCGCGTGCGCGCCCGGGTCGAGGAGGAGACGGCCGCCGAAGGAAAACAGCGGGTGACGCTCGCCGAGGTCCGCTCCGCCCAGGCGCGGTATCTCTCCGGCCAGGCGGCCGAGATCAAGGGATGGCAGCTCGAGACCTGCTTCGGGCCCGGCGGCTGCCCCCAACGGGCGCTGGCGACCGAGCGCCTCGTCGGCCGGCTCGAGCGCGTCCTCCAGGCCGCCCGGCTCTACGACTTCCTGCGTCGCGAGGTGAAAGGGGGGCTCAAGTTCCACCACGAGTTCCGGGTCGCCGTCGCCGACTGCCCGAATGCCTGCTCCCAGCCCCAGATCCGCGATGTGGGCATCATCGGCGCCTGCGTCCCCGAAGCCACCGCCGAGCCCTGCTCGCAGTGCGGCGCCTGCCGGGAAGCCTGCCCCGAGCAGGCGATCCGCCTGGCCGCGGAAGTGGGGCGGCCCCCGGCGACCGATCTCGCCCGCTGTCTCCACTGCGGGCTCTGCATCCGCCGTTGCCCGACGGGGACCCTCGCCGAAGGCTGGAGCGGGTACCGCGTGCTGCTCGGCGGACGGCTCGGGCGCCATCCCCGGCTCGCCTTCGAGCTGCCGGGCATCTTCGAGGAGGACCGGGTGGTCGAGATCCTCCAAGAGTGTCTGGAACTCTACAAACGCCGCAGCCGGGGCGGGGAGCGCTTCGCCCGGATCTTCGATGAAGCGGATTTTGCGGCGTGGGCCCGCCGCTTTTGCGGCGAAAACGCCGCGGAGGGGGCCGATCGCCGGAAAGGATGAACCCATGAACCGCCAGACCTTCACGATCCCGAACATTTCCTGCGGCCATTGCGTGCGCAGGATCGAGCACGAACTCCAGACGCTGGAGGGGGTGCGGCGCATCGCCGGCGACCCCGGCGACAAGCGCGTCACCGTCGAGTGGGAGCCCCCCGCGGACGAGGGGGCGATCCGCGCCCGACTGCGCGCGATCGGATATCCCCCGACATGAGCCCGCCGCTCGAAGGGCTCCTCGAAACCGCGCTCCGGGCGGCGCTCGCCGCGGGAGCGGCGGCGCTCGAGGTCTACAACGCGGCGGAGGTCGGGGTTTCTTACAAGGAGGACCGCTCGCCGCTCACGCTCGCCGACCGGCGGGCGCATGCGATCCTCGAGGGCGTGCTCCGGCCGACCGGGCTTCCGGTGCTGAGCGAGGAAGGCCGTGAGGTCCCCTGGGACGAGCGACGGCGGTGGCGCCGGTTGTGGATCGTCGACCCGCTGGACGGCACCAAGGAGTTCATCGGCCGTCGCGGGGAGTTCACGGTCAACGTGGCCTTGGTCGAGGAAGGCCGTCCCCGCCTCGGCGTGGTCTTTCTCCCCGTGCCCGACCGGCTCTATTTCGGTTTGCAGGGGCAGGGGGCCTTCCGCATCGATGCCGCGTCGCGGCTCGCTCCGCGGCTTGCGGAACCGAAGGCCTTCGCGTCGCTCGGACCGCTCGGCCGCAGACTCCCCCTGCCGCGGCGGCGCGGTCCGACCTGGATCATCGTCGGCAGCCGCTCGCATGCCACCCCCGAGCTCGAAGCCTTCGTGGAGCAGCGGCGCCGCGAACTCGGGGACGTCGATTTCGTGCCCGCCGGCAGCGCCCTCAAGTATTGCCTCGTCGCCGAAGGCAGCGCGGATCTCTACCCGCGCCTGGGGCCCACGATGGAGTGGGATACGGCCGCCGGGCAGGCGGTCGTCGAGGCCGCGGGCGGCCTCGTGGTGCGTCACGACACGGGCGAACCCCTCGCCTACAACAAGGAAGACCTGCGCAACCCCTGGCACTTCGCGGGCAACCCGGAGGCCCTGGGAAAAGTCTTGCGCCTCGGAGCCGCGACGGCATGAGCCTCGAGGAACTTCGCATCCCCATCCGGGGCATGAGTTGCACGAACTGCGCCGCCGGCCTCGAGCGGGCGTTGCGGTCGCTTGCGGGCGTGGCCGAGGCGCGGGTCGATTTCGCCTCCGAGGAGGCCGTCCTGCGTTACGACCCCGCGGCGCTCGCCCCGCGGCGGATTCTCGAGCAGGTGGCCGCCGCCGGCTACACGGTCCCGACGGCGCGGGCGACCCTCCGGATCTTCGGGATGAGCTGCGACAACTGCCGCGCCGCGATCGAGCGGGCCTTGCGCCGCAACGCCCCGGGGGTCCTGCACGCCGAGGTCAATTTCGCCACCGAGCAGGCGGCCGTCGAATTCCTGCCGGCGCTCGGCTCGACCGCCGATCTCGTGCGCGCGGTCGAGGAGGCGGGCTACCGCGCCGAACCCCTCTCCGGGGAGGAGGCGGAGGCCGAGGATGCCGACGCCCTGGCGCGTCGGCGGGAGACGCGGGACCAGTTCCGCAAGTTCGCGGTCGGCGCCGCCTGCGCGCTGCCGCTCTTTGCGCTCAGCATGGGACGCGATTTCGGGCTGACCGGCCCTTGGAGCCATGCTGCCGGGGTCGACTGGCTCTTCTTCGCGCTCGCCACCCCCGTGCAGTTCTACACCGGCCTCGATTACTACCGCGGCGGCTGGAAGAGCCTGAGGAACCGCAGCGCGAACATGGACGTCCTGGTCGCCCTCGGCGCCACGACCGCCTATGCCTATTCGGTCGCGGTGCTCCTCTTCTCCGGGCTGGGGCACCACGTTTACTTCGAGACTTCCGCCGTGATCCTCACCCTGATCCGGCTCGGCAAGCTTCTCGAGGCGCGCACCAAGGGACGCACCGGCGGTGCGATCCGCCGCCTGCTCGGCCTGCGGCCGCGCATCGCCGTGCGGGTGGACGCCCAGGGCCGGGAGGAGGCCGTGCCCCTTTCCGCGGTGCGCGTGGGCGATCGCCTTCTCGTGCGGCCCGGCGAGCGCATCCCTGTGGACGGGGTGATCCTGCAGGGACGCTCGGCGATCGACGAATCCATGCTGACCGGCGAGCCGATCCCCGTCGACAAGGGCCCGGGAGACCGGGTCGTCGGCGGAAGCGTGAACGGCGAGGGGCTGATCACCCTGCAGGCCACCGCCGTCGGGGCGGCGACCGTTCTCGCGCAGATCATCCGCCTCGTGCGGGAGGCGCAGAGCGGGCGGGCGCCCATCCAGGCGCTGGTCGACCGCGTCTCGGCCGTCTTCGTCCCGGCGGTCGTCGCCGTGGCGCTCGGCGCGTTCGCCCTCTGGTGGGCGCTCGCCGGGGACCCGGTCGCGGCCATGGTCCGCATGGTCGCCGTCCTCGTCATCGCCTGTCCCTGCGCCCTCGGCCTGGCGACGCCGACCGCCATCATGGCCGGCACCGGAAAGGGGGCGGAGCTGGGCATCCTCTTCCGCAACAGCGAAAGCCTCGAGGCCGCAGGATCCCTCGACACGATCGTCCTCGACAAGACCGGTACGGTGACGACCGGGAAACCCGCGGTCGCCGACGTGCTGCCGCTCGGGCCGGAGGGGGGCTCCGCAGAGGAACTGCTGCGTCTTGCGGCCGCCGTGGAGAAGGGCTCCGAGCATCCGATCGGCCGTGCGCTGCTCGCCGCCGCCGGCGAGCGGGGCGCGGCCCCCGGGATCCCCGAGTCGTTCCGGGCGGTGAGCGGGAGCGGTGCCGAAGCCCGGGTCGACGGGGCATGGATCCGCGTGGGCAAGCCGGCCTGGCTGCGGGAGGGGGGGGTCGATCTCGCCGCGGCGGCGGAGGCGGCCGAGCGCTTCGGCCTTTCCAAAGTGGAGGCGCCCCGCGGCGGTGCCGCCGGCCTTGTTTATTTTTACTGGCGCGGGAAGCACTCGAAGCTGAAGGAGATCGAGCT
>JBBFLI020000001.1:0-198319 GCA_037481615.2 Desulfobacterales bacterium | reverse complement strand
CCCCGCCCCGCCGCTGATCGGCATCACCTGCTCCCGGCTGACCGGGGGGGCCTGGGGCGCCTATTCCCTCGGCCATTTCCTGGATTACACCTTCTCCGATTACAGCCATGCGGTGCTCGCCGCGGGCGGGGCGCCGCTGCTCATCCCCACGCCCCAGAGTCGGGAGAGCCTCGAGCGGATTCTCGACGGCCTCGCCGGGGTGATCCTGAGCGGCGGGCCCGACGTACACCCGGGCCGCTACGGCGAGGAACCGGCCGCCGGCCTGGGCGAGATCGACGAGGCCCTCGACCGCATGGAGATCGCCCTCGCCCGACTCGCGGCGGAGCGGGGGGTGCCGCTTCTCGGGATCTGCCGCGGGGTTCAGGTGCTCAACGTCGCCCTGGGGGGAAGCCTCTACCAGGACATCGCGAGCCAGGTGCCGCAGGCGATCTGCCACACGCCCAAGGCCGACAAGTCCGTCCTCACGCACACGGTGCAGATCGAGCGGGGGAGCCTGCTCGCCCGCATCCTGGGAAAACGCGAAATCCGCGTGAACGGCAAGCACCACCAGGCGGTCCGGGACGTGGGCTCGGGCCTCCGCCCCGTCGCCCGGGCCCGCGACGGGGTGATCGAGGCGCTCGAGCACCCGGGCAAACCCTTCGTGCTCGGCGTCCAGTGGCACCCCGAGGGGACCTTCCGCGAAGACCCTTTTTCGCTCAAGCTGTTCCGCGCGCTCGTGCAGGCGGCGCGCGCGGGGCGGGCGCCTCAGGCGGCGCGCGGCCGGTAGAGCCGCTCGATGTAGGCGCGGGCCGCTTCCTTCCAGGAAAACCGCGTCGCCTGCGCCCGTTGTCGGATGGTCTCCCAGGCGGAGGGCCGCCCGCGCAGGATGCCGAGCGCCTCGCGGCAGGCGGCGAGCAACCCCTGGACCTGGTCGGCGACCGTCTTTCCCGTGAAGCCGAAGCCGTTTTCCCCCGGCCGGACGGTATCCCTGAGCCCGCCGACGCGATGCACGAGGCAGGGCTGGCCCGCGGCCATGGCCCGCATCGGACCGATCCCGCAGGGCTCATACGAGCTCGGAACGAGGAAGAGATCCCCCGCCCGGAAGAGCAGCCCCGCCGCCGTCTCGGCGTAGCCGTTCAGAAAGATCAACCCGCGGCGGCGGGCCGCCGTCGCCGCAAGGAACCCTTCGTAGTCGGGGTCCCCCGCCCCGAGGAGGAGAAATCTCCCCTCCGGCTCGAGCAGATCGAGCACGTGTTCGAGAGCCGGTCGACCGTCTCCCGCCGGGGCCCGCAGGAGGAACAGCTTCTGGGCGACCGCCCGCGTGACGGCGGTCAGGAGCGGCCGCGGCCCCCTCCCCCGGCGCAAGAGCTCCTCCAATCGGCCGTGGGCGACGAAGTGCGCCCCGGAGACGGCGCTCTCGGCTCCGGCCCAGGCGCGGACGGCCTCCTGCAGCCCCTCGCCGAGCTCGCTCCATGAGGGGGGGGGCGATCCGCCGGGGCCTTCTTCGGGCCAGCCGTTCAGGATGCCGTGCAACCGGCCCGCGGCGGCGGCCGCCTGCAGGTCCGCCTCGAGCCCCTCTCCCCCGTAGAACCGCGGCGGGTCGCTCGGCAGCAGGATCTCCGCGGCGTAGCTCGGCGACACCGTGTGCACGGCGTCCGCGAACCGGATGCCCGCCGCCATGGGGTTCACGCAGTGCGGCCAGCGGGGGTCGGCGATCTCCGGCCGCGGGGGACGAAGGTGCGGATACCACGCCGCAAGGGAGGAGGGGTCGCCCTCGAAGGGCCGGATCCCCTGGAGCGCGAGGTTGTGGATGGAAAAGACGGTGCGCAGCCTCGCCAGCCCCCGCAGGGCCGGATCGTAGCGCCGGAGCAGCAGAATGAAGCCGCTGTGCCAGTCGTGGAGATGGAGCAGGTCGGCAGGGCCCCAGAGCCCGGCTTCCCCGGCGCGGCAGAAGGCCGCCGCAAAGCGGGCGAAACGGGTGGCGTCGGTCGCGAAGGGGGCGTGCGGCGGGTCGGGATGGTAGATTTCGGGGCGCGCGGCATCCCGGAACGAGGCCGGATGGTCGATGACGAGGTGGCGCACGCCATCGCCGGTGGCGAGGATCTCGTGGATCGACGAGCGCTCCTCGCCGCCGCCGAAGGGAAAGGCGACCTCGGCGAGCGGGCGGGAGGGGTTGAGACGATGGAGAAAGCCGTAGGCGGGGGTGACGACCGTCACCCGGCAGCCGTTCCGGGCGAGCCCGGCGGCGGAGCCGGCGACGGCATCGGCCAGCCCCCCCACTTTGCCGCCGCGAAGCGCGCCGTTTTCGGCCGCGGCCATGACGACCCGCACCTTGCCCCGCCTCCCCGCAAAACGCCGTCTCCCCGGAGGGCGCATACGGCCCGCAAGGAAACCGCCGCCTCCCCGGACGATGCTTAACAGAGGGCCGCGGGTCGATCAAGGCGGCAGATCCGCAAGGACCCTTTCCCGCCCGGCCCGTCGGGTCTATACTCCCGGCCCGATTCGACGTCGCGAAGGAGGGTCCCCCCGGATGATGCTCTGGTTGCTCTACCCCCTCTTCGGCGCCGCCGCCGGCATCCTGGCCGGCCTGCTCGGCGTGGGCGGCGGCATCGTCATCGTCCCCATGCTCGTCTTTCTCTTCAACGCCCAGGGGTTCCCCCCCCAGCACATCATGCAGATGGCGCTCGCCACCTCGCTCGGAAGCATCGTCTTCACCTCGATCTCGAGCTTCCGCGCCCACCACCGCCGCGGGGCCGTGCGCTGGCCGGTCGTCTTCCGGATCAGCCCGGGGATCCTCCTCGGCACCTTCGGCGGCACCTGGATCGCCGCCTGGCTTTCGACCCCGGCGCTCAAGGTCTTCTTCGTCTGCTTCCTCTACTATGTCGCCTTCCAGATGCTCGCCAACTACAAGCCCAAGCCGACCCGAGAGCTTCCGGGCACGGCCGGGATGTTCGCCGCAGGCCTGGTCATCGGGGTCGTCTCCAGCCTGGTCGGCATCGGGGGGGGGTCGCTCTCGGTCCCGTTCCTTGCCTGGTGCAACGTCCCCCTCCACCAGGCGATCGGCACCTCCGCGGCCATCGGCTTTCCGATCGCGGTCGCGGGCACCCTGGGCTACACCGTGAACGGCTGGGGGGTTCCCACCCTGCCTTCCGGCAACCTGGGCTTCCTCCACCTGCCCGCCCTGGCGGGGATCGCCCTCTTCAGCATGCTCACCGCCCCGTTCGGCGCCCGGCTCGCGCACCGCCTGCCGGTTTCGCGGCTGAAGCGGATCTTCGCGGTCTTCCTGATCCTCGTCGCCAGCCGCATGGCCTGGGGGTTGCTCTCCGGATAGGCCGGTCCGGCCGGCGACGGCCGCGGCGTCCACTCAAATAGGGATTGTCAAGCCCGGCGCTCTCGCCTATAGTTCGGCCGACAATGCTCGGTGGGTTCCCCCTTCGTCGCGATCGGCCCCTTCGCCCGTCATGGATTCATTCAGTACCCAAATCATCGTCCTGCTCGTCCTGGTCGTTGCCAACGGCCTGTTCTCCATGGCGGAAATCGCGATCGTCTCTTCGCGCAAGACCCGCCTCCAGCAGCGGGCCGAAGAAGGCGACGAGGGAGCGCGCATCGCGCTCGAGCTCGCCAACTCGCCCGGGTCGTTCCTGTCGACCATCCAGATCGGCATCACGCTCGTCGGCATTCTGGCCGGCGCCTACGGGGGCGCGACCATCGCCGACCGTCTCGCCCCGGAGTTGAACCGCATCGCCTGGATCGCCCCCCACGGCGCGGCCGTGAGCCTGAGCGCCGTGGTGCTGGGGATTACCTTTCTCACCCTCATCCTGGGGGAACTCGTCCCCAAACAGATCGCGCTGCAGCACGCCGAGCGACTGGCCGCCGCCTTCGCCCCCGTGATGCGCACGCTCGCCTGGGTAGCCGCGCCGCTCGTACGCCTGCTCAGCTTCACCTCGACCCTCGTCCTGCGTCTTTTTGCGATCAAGCCCTCGACGGAGACCTCGGTCACCGAAGAAGAGGTCAAGCTGATGATCGAGCAGGGGACCCAGGAGGGGGTCTTCGAGCCGACCGAGCAGGAAATGGTCGAGCGCGTCTTCCGCCTGGGCGACCGCACCGTGAGCGCGATCATGACGCCGCGCCCCGATGTCGTCTGGCTCGACGTGAACGACCCCCCCGAGGAGATCCAGCGCAAGATCACCTCCTCGTCCCACACCCATTACCCCGTCGCCGAGGACGAGATCGACCGCGTGATCGGCATGGTGAACACGAAGGATCTCCTCTCCCAGCACCTGGGGTGCCGACCGACCGACCTGCGGGCCGTCCTGCGGCCCGCACTCTTCATCCCCGAGACCATGTCGGCGCTCGCCGTGCTCGAACGCTTCAAGAAGAAGCGCACCCATGTCGCCGTGGTCATCGACGAGCACGGCGGATTCCAGGGGCTGGTGACGACGAGCGACGTCCTCGAGGCGATCGTGGGCGACATCCCCACGCCGGAGGAGGACGACGAAGAGGAAATCCTGCGCCGGGAGGACGGCTCCTACCTCATGGACGGCAAGGTGCCCGCCGACGAGCTCAAGGAGGTTCTCGATCTCGATGAGCTCCCTTACGAGGAGGAAAACCTGTACCAGACGCTCGGCGGCATGGTGATGGCCTACCTCGACCGCATCCCCCGCGCCGGAGACAGTTTCGCCTGGAAGGGGTTCCGCTTCGAGGTCGTCGACATGGACGGCCATCGCGTGGACAAGGTCCTCGTCCGGCCGGAGCCGGGGGAACCGGAGCCGGCCGAACAAACCTGAGCCGGGCGGGGGGGATCCCGCGCCGGCTTGACGCCTCAGCGGCTTGGGTCTATGGGGGTCAGGGCCGGGGGCCCCGGGACCGGGGAAAGGGGGGCGACCCCCGGGGATTTCACGATGCGGGCCGCTTCGGCGGCCCGCCGGATCGAAAGGAGATCAAACGCATGGCCAGGAAAACGGTTTCCCTCATCGCGGCGGTGCTCTGGGTCGGCCTCCTGTTTCTCGCGCCGGCCGTTGCGCAGGAAAGAGTTCTCGTCAACGGCTTCGATGCCGACTACCCGCCGTTCTCGTTCGTCGACAAAAACGGCAAGCCCGCGGGCTTCGACATCGACGCGCTCGACTGGATCGCCAAAGAGATGGGTTTCAAGGTGAAGCACCAGCCGACCGACTGGGCGGCGATCGTGCCCACGCTGCAGGCGAAGAAGATCGACATCATCGCCTCCGGCATGAGCATCACCCCCGAGCGGCAGGCCGCGGTGAATTTCACCGAGCCCTACTGGACGGTGCAGCAGCGGCTGGTCGTGCGCGCCGACTCCAACCTCACCCCGCAGCAGTGCCTCGAGCCCGGCCGCAAGATCGCGCTGCTGCGCGGCAGCGCCGAATCCAAGTGGATGACCGAAAACCTCCTGAAGAAGGGCTACGCCTTCGAGCTCAAGGCCTACGACACCACCCCCCTGGCGATCGAGGACGTGGCCAACGGCCGCGCCGACTGCGCCGCGGTCTCCAACACCGCCTTGAAAAACGCCCAGGACAAGGGGCTCAAGGTGAAAAGCATCGGCAGCTACGGCCAGCCCGACACGAACTACGGCTATGCCGTCCGCAAGGACGACACCGAGCTGTTGCAGAAGCTGAACGAGGGCTGGAAGCGGCTCAAGGCCTCGCCCACCTTCCAGGAACTCGTCAAGAAATGGGACCTGCGCTGACCGTCGCCCGCGGTGGATCCTTCCGGGGAGGGCCGCCTCAACCGGCGGTCTTCCCCCCGGGTTGACCTCCCATGCACAGCGGGCTGGCGGCGATCGTCGAGGGGTTCCCCTACATCCTCGGGGGCGTCGGCACCACGCTTTCCGTGGTCGCCGGGGCCCTCGCCATGGGCTTCGCCCTGGGGCTCCTGCTCGCGGTCGGGCAGGTGTACGGGCCGACGGGGGTGCGTCGCGGCATCGCGGTCTATGTCTGGTTCTTCCGCGGCATCCCCCTGCTCGTGCTCTTGTTTCTCATCTACTTCGGCGTCCTCGGGGCGCTCGAGATCGATCTTTCGCCGTTCACCGTGGCGATCCTCGTGCTGGGGCTGATCAGCTCCGCCTACCAGGCCCAGATCCTGCGGGGAGCGATCCTTTCCGTCCCCGAAGGCCAGAGGAAGGCCGCACGGGCGCTCGGGATGAGCGACGGCCGGGCCATCGTCCACATCGTGCTGCCGCAGGCGCTGCGCCTCGCCCTGCCCGGCTGGTCGAACGAGTACACGGTCCTCATGAAGGACTCGGCCATCACCTACGCCCTCGGGGTCGCCGAGCTCATGGCCCGCACGCACCACACGGCGGCGCGGACCTACCAGCACTTCTGGCTCTACCTCATGGTCGGCCTGATCTACATGGGACTCACCTGGCTGGGGATCCGCCTGTTGCACCGCCTGGAAGAGCGCTTCGCCATCGCGGGCTACAGCCGCTGAAGGAGCCGCCCCCGTGGAACCGAGCCGGCCGATCCTCCGCCTGGAAAACATCCACAAGCGCTTCGCCGACCAGGAAGTGCTCCGGGGGGTTTCGCTCGAGCTCTTCGCCGGCGACATCAAGGTGATCATCGGCCCCTCGGGCAGCGGCAAGAGCACCCTGCTCCATTGCATCAACTTCCTCGTCGGCTTCGAGCAGGGGCGGGTGCTGCTGCACGAGCAGCCGATCGATCCCGGCGACAAGCCGCGCCTCTACGCCTACCGCCAGAAGGTCGGCATGATCTTCCAGGACTTCAACCTGTTCGACCACCTGAGCGCGCTCGACAACGTGCAGATCGGGCTGGTGCGCGTGAAAAGGCTCCCGCGGCGCGAAGCCCGCGAGCGGGCTCTCGCCGAACTCGACCGCGTCGGCCTGAGCGGGCACGCCCACAAGTTCCCGGCCGAGCTCTCGGGGGGGCAGAAACAGCGCGTCTCGATCGCCCGCGCCCTCGCCATGGACCCCGAGGTCATGCTCCTCGACGAACCGACCTCGGCGCTCGACCCGGAGCTGATCGGCGAGGTGCACGCGGTGATCCGCGACCTCGCCGCGCGCGGGATGACCATGCTGCTCGTCACCCACGAACTCGGCTTCGCCGCCAAACTCGCCCACGAGATCCTCTTCATGGAAAACGGCGTCATCCTCGAGCAGGGCCCCCCCGAGGCGATCCTGCGCCACGCGCGCCTCGAACGCACGCGCGCCTTCTGCGCCCGGATCGCGGGGCTGCACGACCTCCCCGCCGAACCCTCCGCGTGAAGGGGGGTGGCCCGGTGGCCGATCTTTCCTTCTATACCCAGGAGCTCACCCCCGCCCTCTGGCGCGGGCTGAAGGTCTCGATCGCCCTCATCCTGCCCTCGGCGCTCTTCGGGCTGGCGATCGGCGTTCTCGCCGGCACCCTCCGCGTCTACGGGCGGCCCTTCTGGCGACGGGCGGCCGAGCTCTACGGGCTGGTCTTCCGCGGCTTTCCGCTCATGGTCCAGCTCTACCTCTGGTATTTCGGCCTGCCGCAGCTCGGGATCTATCTCAGCCCCTATGCCGCGGCGGTGATCGGCTTTTCGCTCTGCGGCGGCGCCTACCACGCCGAGTATGTCCGCGGAGCGCTGCGCTCGATCAAGCAGGGACAGCTCCAGGCGGCGCGGGCCCTGGGATTCAGCCGCACGCGGGCCGTCTGGTCGATCCTTCTGCCCCAGGCCATCCGGCGGGCGATCCCCGGCTGCGGCAACGAACTGATCTACCTGATCAAGTACTCCTCGCTCGCCTACACGATCACCTGCATCGAGCTCACCGGGGAAGCGAAGATCCTCGCCTCGCTCTTTTTCAAGTATCTCGAGGTCTTTTTCGTGGTGGGGGCGGTCTACCTCCTGCTCGTTTCGCTGGCAAGCTGGGGGCTCTCCCGCCTCGAGCAGGCCGTGAGCCTCCCCGGCTTCGAGTACGGCCGACGATGAGCCCCCCCCCGCCGAGCCTCCGGCGGGCGGGCTTGTCTTTCGTGCGACCGCAGGATAGTCTGCGTCGAGCGGCCCGAAGGCCCATTTCCCCCTATGACCCAGACCGACCCCGAAGCCCCCCGTCCGATTCCGGAAGAACCCCGCCGACCGCGCCGCCTCGTGCCGTGGATCCTCGTCGGGCTCCTGGCGGCGGGCGGGCTGGCGGCGGGTCTCCGAGGGGGCGGCGAAGGGAAACCCTCGTCCCCGGATGCGCGTCCCCCCGTTCCCGTAAAGACCGCCGTCGCCCAGCGCAAGGCGGTTCCCCTCCAGCTTCGTGCCGTCGGCACCGTGGAGGCGGACGCCGAGGTGCTCGTCAAATCGCGGGTCGACGGGCAGCTCGAGCGGATCCATTTCCGCGAGGGGGACGCCGTCTCGCGGGGGATGCTTCTCTTCACCATCGACCCCCGGCCCTACGAGGCCGCGGTGCAGGAAGCCCGCGCCCGGCTCCTGCGCGACGAGGCGCTCGCCGAAAAGGCGGAAGTCGACGCCCGGCGCTACGCCGGGCTCGCCTCCCGGGATTTCGTCAGCGCGGACCGCTTCGAGCAGATGCAGGTGAACGCGAAAGCCCTGCGGGCCACGGTGGAGGCCGATCGCGCCGCCCTGGAACGGGCGGTGCTGCAGCTCGACTGGTGTTTCATCCGCTCCCCGATCGACGGGGTCGCCGGGCGACGCCTCGTGGACGAGGGGGCCCAGGTCAAGGCGAACGACGACAAGGGCGGCCTGGTCGAGCTCTACCGTATCCAGCCCGTCTTCGTCCGCTTCGCCGTCCCCCAGCGGCACCTGCCGGAGATCATGGCCCGCCGTGCCGCGGGCGAGAACCCCACGGTCGAAGCTTTCCTTCCCGGGCCGGTGCCCCTCCCCGAAACCGGCCGGCTCGCGTTCCTCGATCCCCGCGTGGACCCCCAGACGGGAACCGTGCTGCTCAAGGCCCGCTTCGAGAACCGGGAGCGCTTGCTGTGGCCCGGGCAATTCGTGAGCGCGGTCCTCACCC
This sequence comes from Desulfobacterales bacterium, assembly GCA_037481615.2. Taxonomy (GTDB): domain Bacteria; phylum Desulfobacterota; class Desulfobacteria; order Desulfobacterales; family SpSt-501; genus SpSt-501. Next base: position 189,384 of record JBBFLI020000001.1, on the reverse strand, counting down.
TGGCGATCCGGCCCGACACGCTGGTGATCCCGGCCGTCGCCCTGCAGTCCGGTCAGCAGGGATCCTTCGTCTGGGTCGTGACCGAAGGCCGCACGGTCGAGCCGCGGCCGGTCACACCGGGCCGGACGACGGGCGAAGAGATCGTCATCGACTCCGGGTTGAACGGCGGGGAGACGGTGGTCGTGGAGGGGCAGCTGCGCCTCACGGCGGGGGCGCGCGTCCAGGTCGTCTCCCCATGAACGTCTCCGAGCCCTTCATTCGACGTCCGGTCATGACCACGCTGGTCATGGCCTCCGTCCTCCTGTTCGGGCTTCTCGCCTACCGCCGGCTTCCGGTGAGCGACCTGCCGAACGTCGACTTCCCGACGATCCAGGTGACCGCCTCGCTCCCCGGCGCGAGCCCGGCGACGATGGCCGCCTCGGTCGCCACCCCTCTCGAACGCGAATTCTCCGCGATCGACGGGCTGGATTCGATGACCTCGAGCAGCGCGCTCGGCCAGACGCAGATCACCCTGCAGTTTTCCCTGCACCGCGACATCGACGCCGCCGCGCAGGATGTCCAGGTGGCGATCAGCCGCGCCTCGCGCAACCTGCCCCGGGACATGCCCACCCCGCCCACCTTCCGCAAGATCAATCCGGCCGAGCAGCCGATCCTGCGCCTGGCCCTCACTTCGGCCACGCTGCCGATGTATCTGCTGCACGAGTACGGCGAGACCCTGATCGCCCAACGTATCTCCATGGTGGGGGGCGTCGCCCAGGTGCAGGTCTTCGGTGCGCAGAAATACGCCGTGCGCATCCAGGTCGACCCCGAAGAGCTCGCCTCCCGCGGCCTGGGGATCGACCAGGTGGCCGAAGCCGTCGCCTGGGCGAACGTCAACCTGCCGACCGGGACCCTCACCGGCGCCGAGCAATCCCTCACCGTGCGCTCGAGCGGCCGTCTGCTGCGCGCGGAGCCCTACCGTGCGGTGGTCGTCGCCTGGCGTGACGGCCGCCCGGTGCGGATCGAAGACCTGGGCACGGCGTTCGACAGCGTCGAGAACAACCGGACGGCCGCCTGGTACGACGACCGGCGGGCCATCGGGCTCGCCGTCTACCGGCAGCCGGGGACCAACACGGTGGAAACGGCCGCCGCCGTGAAGCGGCTGCTCCCGGAGCTCGAGGCGCAGCTTCCCGCCTCGGTCTCCCTGCGGGTGCACTCCGACGCCTCGCTTTCCATCCAGGAATCGGTGCAAGACGTCCAGTTCACGCTCCTGTTCACCCTCGCGCTCGTCGTGCTCGTGATCTTTCTCTTCCTGCGCCGGCTCTCCTACACCCTCATCCCGAGCCTCTCCATCCCCCTCTCGCTGCTCGGCACCTTCGCGGTGATGTTTCTCCTCGGCTACTCGATCGACAACCTCTCGCTCATGGCCCTGATCCTCGCCGTGGGCTTCGTGGTGGACGACGCGATCGTCATGCTCGAAAACATCGTCCGCCACCTCGAGACGGGCGAGGGGCCGGTGAAGGCGGCGCTGAACGGGGCGAGCGAAATCGGCTTCACCATCGTCTCCATGACGCTCTCGCTGGTCGCGGTCTTCATCCCCATCCTGTTCATGGGCGGCATCCTCGGCCGGCTGTTCAGCGAGTTCGCGGTGACGATCGGGGTGGCCATCCTGATCTCCGGGGCGGTATCGCTCAGCCTGACCCCGATGCTCTGCAGCCGCTTCCTGGGCCGCGATCCCGAGGCCGGGGAGCGAAAGGACGGCCCCCCGGGACGGCTGGAGCGGCTCTACACCGCCATGGTCGCCGCCTACGGCCGGAGTTTGCGCTGGTTCCTCGCCCGCCGCGGCCTCACCCTCGGTCTACTCCTCCTCGTCGTCGCCGCCACCGCCTTGCTCTTCCGCATCGTCCCCAAGGGGTTCATCCCCACGGAGGACCGCTCGCTGCTCTACGCCGTCACCGAGGCGCCCGAGGGGATCTCCTGGGAGGCCTTGCAGCGCCAGCAGCTCGCGCTGATGGCGATCGCGCGCGCGAACCCGAACGTCGAGGGGCTCATGTCGAGCGCCGGTGCGCGCGCGGGGAGCGCAAGCGGCAGCAACAGCGGCTTTCTCGTGCTGCGGCTCCGGCCGCGCCAGGAGCGCACCGCCTCGGCCGAAGAGATCGCCCAGGAGCTCCGCCGCGCCATGGCCCGCGTCCCCGGCATCCGCGCCTTCATCCAGGTGCCGCCCGCGATCTCCCTCGGCGGCCGGGTCAGCAAGAGCCAGTACCAGTACACGCTGCAGGCGCTGGAGGTGGAGGAACTCTACCGCGCCGCACCGCGGCTGGCCGAGGCGATCCGGGACCTCCCCGGTTTTCTCGACGTCACGACCGACCTGCAGATGCGCAACCCCGAGCTGTACATCGAGATCGAGCGCGATCTCGCGGCCACGCTCGGGCTGAGCGCGACCCAGATCGAGGAGGCGCTCTACAGCGCCTTCGGCACGCGCCAGGTCTCCACGATCTATGCCGACACGAACGCCTACGCCGTCATCCTGGAAGTCACCCCCGAGCGCCAGCGCGACGCCGCCGCCCTTTCCCTGCTCCATGTGCGCTCGACGAACGGCTCCCTCGTCCCCCTCGACGCCGTGACCCGGCTCGAACCGGCCACCGGTCCGCTCACGATCAACCACAGCGGCCAGCTCCCCTCGGTGACCGTCTCCTTCAACCTCGCCCCCGGATTCGCTTTAGGCGACGCGGTCGCCCGGCTCGAGGAGGCTGCGCGGCGGATCCTCCCCCCCACGGTCACCGCCCAGTTCCAGGGGACCGCCCAGGTGTTCGCCGCCTCCATGGAGAACCTCGGGCTGCTGCTCGCCGTGTCGGTCGTCGTGATCTACATCGTGCTCGGCATCCTCTACGAGAGTTTCATCCACCCCCTGACCATCCTCACCTCGCTTCCCCTGGCCGGGCTGGGGGCTCTCGTCACGCTGCTCGTGTTCCGCGCGCCGCTCGACATCTACTCCTTCGTCGGGTTGATCCTGCTCGTGGGGCTGGTGAAGAAAAACGGGATCATCATGATCGATTTCGCGCTCGCAGCGCAGCGCCTGGAGCGCAAAACGCCCGAAGAGGCCATCTACGAGGCCTGCATCGTGCGCTTCCGGCCGATCATGATGACGACGTTCGCCGCGCTCGCGGGAACGATCCCGATCGCGGTGGGCTGGGGGGCGGGGGGGGAATCGCGGCAGCCGCTCGGCCTGGCCGTGGTGGGCGGGCTGTTCTTCTCCCAGATGCTCACCCTTTTCGTGACCCCCGTCTTCTACCTCGTCGCCGATGCCGCGGGAAGGCGCCTGCGCCGTCTGCGCCGCGTCTCGCGCGAGGCGCCCGCCCCCCCGCGCCTCTGATCCTCCCGCCGGGCGCCGGATTTCAGGGGACCGGGCGGGCCCCGAAGGCGGGGGGAACGGCGTGCGCCCGGGCGCGCAACAGCTGCGGCAGGTAACGCTGGGCGAGCAAGTCCGCGCTCACGACCCCGAGCACCCGGCCCTCTTCGACGACCGGCATGGCCGAGATCCGGTTCTGTTCGAGCTCGCGGACGATGTCGAGGATGCGCGCGGCGGGGGACACCGCGACCACCTGCCGGGTCATGACGGCCTCGAGCCCCTGCCCCCCGTCCGCCCCCTCGGCCACGGCCCGCGTGATGTCCCAGGTCGTGACCACGCCGGCGAGCCTGCCGTCGGCCTCGAGCACGGCGACGATGCTGCCGCGGCCCGCGACGATCAGGGCCGCCGCCTCGCGCAGCGGCGCATGGAGCGGCACGGTGGGAATCGGCTCCAGGATGTCCTTCGCCGTGCGCTCGCTTTCGCGGGCCTCGAGGCGCCGCACGCGGATCCGCTCGGCCGCCTGGCAGGGCAGGAGATCCGGGCCGGCCGCGAGCAAATCCACGAACTCGGTCATGTTGCGGCGGATCACCCGTTCGCGGAACACGCGCCCCGCTTCCAGGCGGGCCTCGGAGAGCCGCGCGAATTCCCCGGCGTGCTCCCGCAGCCAGTCGCGCACCGCCGCACGGTCCCCCAGCCGCGCGGGAGGAATGCGCAGCGCGGCAGGGGTCGGGATGAGCAGCTCTTGGGCGGCGAAGATGACCCCGCCGGAGTTCACCAGGTAGTCGGTCGCGACCAGCACCCCTTTCTCGCGGAAGACGGCCTGCTCCATGCGCGTGCGCGCCGCCTTGCGGTCGGGGTCCGGAGAGTAGGTGTTCGCGCCCTCCACGATGAGCGTCCACTCCCCCATGCGGTCGACCCGCTGGGAAGCGGCCTCGTGCGGCAGGACCCCGAGGTACCGGAAGACCGGAGCGGCGGGAATGAAGCAGAAGGCGGACTCGCGCAACAGGTCGTCGGGGTGGGTCGTGAACTTGGTCGGGTGGCGGCGCCCCTGCGGCCGGATGCACGCTTCATAGAACCCGCGGGTCACGAGCCCCGTCTCCCCCCGCCGCCGGAAGAGCTCCTCCACCTCCAGCCCCGCCGCATCGTAGAGGGCGCCCTCCCGGTCGCTCACGCCCACGACCCGCGCCGCCGGCAGCCGCCGCCCGAGCTCGCGCGCGGCATGGGCCCCCACGGCCCCGAACCCCTGGATGAGGACGGTCACCGCTTCCGGCGGCGGCAGGCGCAGGCGGCTGAACTGCGGCAGAACGGTCAGCCGGGGCAGGATCTCGAGCAGCCGCTCGAGGGCGATCACGACCCCGCCGGCCGCGGCCCCGAGTTCGTCGATGCGGTTTCCCCCCATCGCCAGAGGCTTGGAAACGGCCCCCTCGAGGCCGTTTTCGACCGCGATGGTCTCCATGTCCGCGTCGTTCGAGCCGACATCCGGCCCCGGGACGTAGAGCTCCCGGTAGCGGCGCAGCAGGCGGGCGAAACGACGCATCACCTCGCGATGCTCGCCGGGGGGGGCGGCTTCCGGATCGGAGACGACCCCGGCCTTGCCGCCGCCGAAGGGCAGGTCGGCGGCGGCGTTCTTGAGCGTCATCCCGCGGGCGAGATTGTGGACCTCCGCCGGGAGAATGGCGGGCTGCACGCGGATGCCGCCGAGGGCGGGCGCGCCCATGGCGAGGTTGTCGATGACGAGCCAGCCCCCGACCTCGAGATCGGCCCCCTCGTCCCAGAGGGCGACGACCTGCCGGGGGCCGAGGCCGTCGCAGAGGATCCCCAGGCGCGCCAGCAACAGCTCGTCCCGGTAATCGAGGACCAGGTGGCAGCGCCCTTCGCGCCGCCGCAGACGCTTTTGCAAGAGACTCGCGGGGATGTGCTCCTCGAGCAGCGAACGCATGAAGCGCGGCATCATGGCCGTCACCTCCGGGGAGGGGGGGCGGGGCGGGGGCGGGAAGCCGCGGATCCTCTAGCGGCAAGGGGCGGTCGGCGTCAAAGCGCCGGGCGTCAGCTTTTGCCCAGCGGCTTTTCGGGACCGCGCCGGGGGGGCTCCGGGGAGCCGGCGGCGGCGTGGGTCCCCTCCCGGCCGGCGGCGCCGAAGGCGACCAGGATGGTCACGCGGCGGTTCGAGTAATCGAAGGGCCGGGCGGGGTTTTTCAGGCGGCGGTCGGCGTAGCCGTTCACGCTGGTGATCTGCCGGTCGCGCACGCCGCCGTTCTCGAGGACGCGGCGCGCCGCGTTGGCGCGGTCGGTGCTCAGGTCCCAGTTGTTGTAGCCCGCGCCGGCATAGGGGCGGCTGTCGGTGTGCCCCTCGATGACCACCTCGTTGGGCACCTGCCCGATCCGCGAGGCGATCAGGCGCAACAGGGCGACCGCGTCGGGCTTGAGCCGGGCGCTGCCGATGTCGAAGAAGAGCCCCTCGGACTGCTCGATCAGTTCGATCCGCAGGCCCTCCTTCGTCAGGGTGATCTGGATCTGGTCCTTGAACCGGGCGAGATCGGGAAGGGCGGCGATCGCCTCCTTGAGCCGCTCCCCCTCCTCGCGCAGGACCTCGGCCTCGCGCTTCTTCTCCTCGTCGGCCGACTCCGACTGGATCGGGGGCACGTGGATCTTCGAGTCGGTGAAGGGCCGGATCCCGTTCACCCCGTTCATCACGCCCGAGGCCGTCTTGTGGACCGCGCCGGGGTCGCGGAAATAGAGCGCCACCGACTCGCGGATGGCCGCGTTGTGGGCGATGATCCACAGCACGATGAAGAGCGCCATCATCGCGGTCACGAAATCGGCGTAGGCCACCTTCCAGGCCCCGCCGTGGTGGCCTTCGTGCCCCCCGCGCTTCTTCACCTTGCGGACGACGATCTTGTCGCTTTCGCTCAATTCTTCTCCTTGACGTGGGTTTCCATCTCCGCGAACTCCGGCCGCGATTCGCTGGGGATGCTGCGGCGGGCGAACTCGACGCAGACGAGCGGGCTGAAGCCCCGGGCGAAGGCCGAAATCGCGTTCTTGACCACCTCGAAGACCTGGATCTCCTTCTCCCCGGAAATGTCCAGGTTGGAGGCGAGCGGCTGGATGAAGCCGTAGCAGAGGAGAATCCCCAGGAAAGTCCCCACGAGGGCGGCGGCGACCTTTTTCCCGATCTCGCCGGCCGGGCCGTCGATCGCCTGCATGGTGATGACGATGCCCAGGACCGCGGCCACGATGCCCAGCCCCGGCATGGTGTCGCCGATCTTGGAGAGCACCTGGCTCGGCTTTTTCACCTCGTTGTGCTGGGTGTCGATGTCGCTCTCCATCAGGGCTTCGAGGTCGTGGGAGGCGATGCCGCCGATGATCACCATGCGGAAGGTGTCGGTCATGAAGGCGATCAGCTCCTCGTGCGCCAGGATGTCCGGGTACTTGGAGAAGATCGCGCTCTCGGCGGGCGACTCGATGTGTTTTTCGAGGGCGATCAGGCCCTCTTTCTGGGCCATGTAGAGGAGCTCGTAGAGGAGCTTGAGCACGGAGAGGTAGGTCGACTTGGTGACCGTCTTGCCCTTCAGGGCGGCAAGCGTCTTGGCGAAGATCTTCTGCAGGATGTTCTTGGGGGCGGAGGCGAGCAGAGCCCCCAGGCCGGCGCCCGCGATGATAATGAATTCCGCCGGTTGCACGAGCACCATGAAGGGGCCGCCCGCCTCGGCGAACCCCCCCAGCACGGACAGCAGGACGACGGCGAACCCGATGATGACGAACACGCGAGACCTCTCGCCGGCTGAAACAGCACCCCCCCGGCGACCCGGGCGTGGAATTCGGATCCCAACGGCTCTTGCATTCTCATTATCGGTATCGCCCCGGGCGGACTTTAGCCCTCCGGCCCGATCCGGACCTCGTCCCCGACGCGCACGGTCCCGCCCTGGACGACCCGGGCGAAGACCCCCTCGCGGGGCATGATGCAGTCGCCTGCCTTGTAGAAGATCGCGCAGCGGCTGTGGCACTCCTTGCCGATCTGGGTGATCTCGAGGACGGCCTCGGGGCCCAGCCGCACCCGGGTCCCGACGGGCACGGTTTTCCAGTCGATCCCCACCGTGGCGATGTTCTCGGCGAAATCGCCGAAGGAGACCTCGAGCCCCCGGTGGCGCGCCCCCTCGAGGCTCTCGGCCGCCAGCAGGCTGACCTGCCGGTGGCCCGGCCCCGCGTGGGCGTCCCCCTCGAGGCCGTGCTCGGGGCTGAGGCGCGCCTCGGCGACCGGCGTCTTGGGGGTTCCTTTCTTGCGGCTGACGGCGATGGAGACGATTTTCATCCGCGGCCTTCCTTTCCCTCGCGGCGCCTCGGGGGCCGCCCCGAGGCTATTTCCCGATCATGAAGATGCCGTAGGTCGCCCGCAGGTTGGGCAGAACGCGCACGATTCGGCCGTAGCGGTCCTCGGAGTGGGTGTCGATCGCGGCTTCCTTGAGAACCCGCAGGCCGATCTGCCGGATGAAGCGCCGGAAGTCGTTGAGCGTGATCACGCGGATGTTCGGCGTGTCGTACCACTGGTAGGGGAGCTGACGGGAGACCGGGGCGTAGCCGGTGAAGAAGACCTGCAGGCGGATCCCCCAGTGGCTGAAGTTGGGGAAGCTCACGATGCCCCGGCGCCCGATGCGCAGCATGGCGCGGATGAGGGCGTCGGGTTCGTAGACCTGCTGCAGGGTCTGGCTGAGGATCACGTAGTCGAAGCGGTTCTCGGGGTAGTCGAGCACCTCCTCGTTCATGTCGCCCTGCAGGACGGAGAGCCCCTTTTCGATGCAATGGGCGACCTTTTCCTCGTTTTTCTCGATCCCTTCGCCGCGCACCCCCTTGCGGGCGATCAGGTAACTGAGCAGCTCGCCCTCGCCGCAGCCGAGATCCATGACATGGGATCCGGGGTCGATCCACGAGGCGATGATCTGCAGATCATAGCGCATCCGGTGAGGTTCGGACTTCACGCAGGACCCTTTCCAGAAAGCCGTGGATCAGCGCCGAAAGCCGCGGGTTGGGCAGGAGAAACGCGTCGTGCCCCCAGTCGGCCTCGATTTCGCAGAAGCTGACATCCAGGCCGTTCTTCTTGAGCGCCTTGACGATTTCGCGGGACTGGTAGGTCGGGTAGAGCCAGTCCGAGGTGAAGGAAATCACGAGGAACCGGGCGCGGGCCTTGGCGAAGGCCCGCACGGCCGAGCCCGCGCCGTGCTGGAGGATGAGATCGTAGTAGTCGGCCGCCTTGGTGATATAGAGAAAGGAGTTCGCGTCGAAGCGGTCGACGAACTTGCGTCCCTGGTAGCGCAGGTAGCTCTCGACCTGGAAATCGGCGTCGAAGTTGAAGGAAAAATCGCTCTTGTCCTGCAGCCGGCGCCCGAATTTCAGGCGCATGGCCTCGTCGGAGAGGTAGGTGATGTGCCCGATCATGCGCGCGACGGCAAGCCCCGTCGCGGGCTTCGGGCCGTCGTAATAATCGCCGCGGTTCCAGTGGGGGTCGGCCATGATCGCCTGGCGGGCGACCTCGTTGAAGGCGATCGCGAGCGCCGAGTGCCTCATCGTCGTGGCGAGCGCGATGGCCGAAGCGACGCGCTCCGGGTAGCGCACGGTCCACTCGAGGACCTGCATGCCGCCGATCGAGCCGCCCACCACACAGAGCAGGCGGCGGATCCCGAGGTGGTCGATCAGCGCCTTCTGGGCCGCCACCATGTCGCCGATGGTGACCACCGGAAAATCGAGGCCGTAGGGCCGCCCGGTGTCCGGGCGGGGGGAGCCCGGGCCGGTCGAGCCCGCGCAGCCGCCGATCACGTTCGAGCAGACGACGAAATAGCGCTCCGTGTCGATCCCCTTGCCGGGCCCCACCATGAAATCCCACCAGCCGGGCTTTTCATCCTCGGGGGTGTACACGCCGGCGACGTGCGAGTCCCCCGAGAGCGCGTGCAGCACGAGCACGGCGTTGTCCTTCGCCGGCGACAGCCGGCCGCAGGTCTCGTAGGCGAGGGTGACGGGGCCGAGCCGGGCGCCGCTCTCGAGCCGCAGGCTCTCCGGGGGATGGGCGAAGGTGAAGAACTGCTTGCGGACGAGGCCGACCGAGGCCCCGTTGCGGTCATGCTCGATGTATTCGCTCATGAAAGACCGAGGGACGCAAGGGGCACGCGGGCGGCGAAGACCGGGCAGACGCGGCAGGCGGACATCTTCTCCCGCCAGCTCCCGCGGTCTTCGCCCCCGCAGAGGGTCCCGGTGATCGCCCAGCAGAGATCGCCGCTGTCCCAGCGGCCGGCGGGGCAGGAGCTGCGCTTCTCGGGCGGGCAGCCCTTCGCCTCCCAGCACGCCGGGCCGTTTCGCGCACCGGCCTTGCGGGCGAGCAGAAGGTAGAGCTGACGCTCCACGGCCGGGGGCACCGTCCGCCAGCCCTGCTCGTAGCTGTGAACGGCCTTGAGCGAGACGGCGAGAACCTGCGCGATCTCCTTCTGCGTCATCTCCAGCGTCTTGCGGATGGTCTTGAACTCCATTCGCTCCATCGTCGCCCCCTTGACGCGGTGCTCCGTACGGGATGGGTCATGTTCCTATATCGCTCGATCCCTGTCAATCGCCCGCCGGTTGCGGGGCCTCGAGGGTGATCTCCACGATTTCGGCCGCTGCCGCGGTGCGAAGGGGCGGCCCCCAGGTGCCGACCCCGCTCGAAACGTGGAGGAGAAAGCCCGGCCGCCGGTGCAGGCCGTGATCGAGCCCGTGGCAGATCCATCCCGTCGCGAGGTGGAAGGGCACGATCTGGCCGCGGTGCGTATGCCCGGAGAGCTGCAGATCCACCCCCAACGCACGGCTCCAGGCGAACGAGGTGTCCGGCCGCCAGTAGGTCGCCGTCCTGCGGTCTTCGAAGCGGTCGCGGCGGATGTCGGTCGGGGTGTGGAAGAGCAGGATCCGCGGCGCCCGTTTCCCCTTTCCGCCCTCGGCCGGGGGGAGGTTGCGGATTTCCGCGGGATCGTCGACCCCGGGATAGGCGACGCCGACGAGAAGAACACCCTCGACCTCGACGGCCTCGTGGTCGAGAACGCGGATGCCCGCCGCCCGGGCCGCTTCGCGGCAGCTCTCGAGGCCCGCGTAGGCTTCGTGGTTGCCGGCGACGAAGAAGACGCCGTGCGCGGCCCGGAGCCGCCGCAGGCCGGGCACGAACCGTGAGACCGCCCCGCGGGCCATGCCGTCGAAGAGGTCGCCCGTGATGACGACGAGATCCGGCGCAAGCGCGTTCACCTGCGCGACCAGCCGCTCGAGAAACCCCTCGCCGTGGAAGACCCCGAGATGCACGTCGGAGAGCTGGACGACACGGCGCCCTTGCCAAGCCTCCGGAAGCCCCTCGATCGCGACCGCGAGCCGTTTCACCTGCGGGTGGAAGGCGCGGAAGAACCCGAAGCCGCAGGCAAGAAGCGTCAGCCCGGCGAGACCGACCGCGGCCGCGCGAAAAAACGGGGCCGGAAAAGCGCGCGGCAGAAAAAGCCGGATGACCCCCCAGGCCGCCGCGGCCAGCGCGAAGTGGACGGCCATCCCGAAGCCCGCGGCCGTGACACGGTAGAGCCCGCTCGTGAGCGGCGAGGGCAGGAGGCGCAGCAGGAAAAACCCCGCCGGGAACGAAAGCGAGAGCGCCGCCGCCGCGACCGCAAGCCGCCTGCGCCCGGTACGGCTGCGGATCCCGAAGCCGTCGCCGGCGAACCAGCCGACCGCGGCGTGGATCAACCCGGATAGAGCGAGCCCGGCCGCAAGAAACCCCATGGGGCGATGCTCAGCGGACCGGCGGGCCGCTTTGACGGAAGCGGGAAGCGCGTGGTAGGGTAATGCGCTTGATCAAAAGGCGAGACCCCATGAGTGCCCTGATCCCCCCTGTGCCCTACCCCTCCGGCAACGGCGACGTCCGCCGCTGCCTTTCGTGCGGCACGACCGAGAACATGAAGCGCCGGCGCTACTGCTCGATCGAATGCCGCCAGAAGCTGCGCAACAACCTCAACATGCGCACCGGTCTGCTGCAGACGCTCCAGATCCGCTACGCCACCTTCTACTTCACCGACGCCCTCATCATGCTCGACATGCTGCCTTACGACTCGCGGGATCTGCTGAGCTTCATCTACCCCCGCCGCCGGGGGAAGAAGCCGGTCGACGATTTCTGCCGCATGTTCAACGATCTCGGGAACGCCTGGTGGGAGGAGGTGCGGCGCACGAAGAAGCGCTACCTCGCCACCCGCCTCGTTCTCTCCAAGGCCCGTCCGATCCCGGGCGACATCCACTGCGTGCGGCCGCTCGAGGTGCGCGAACCCGCCCGCATGGCCCGTTCGCTCACCTTCCTCAAGCTGCGCTCCCGCGACCTGCACTCCCCGAACCTGCAGCAGATCATCAAGCGGGCCTTCCGGAGGCGGGCCAAGGAGGTCCACCCGGACCAGGGGGGCGACTCGGCCCTCTTCCGCAAGCTGCGGGACGCCTACGAGGATTTGATCCGCTGGGCGGAGCGGCCGGTCTTCACCACCCGCCGCGGCTTCCCCGACAAGTGGTTCTACGAGGGGGCGCTCAACCGCTGGACCCAGCCGACCCCCCTGCGTCGCCTGCAACCGCCGTTCGCGGACGAAGACGAGCGCCTCTAGCGGGGAAACACCGCCCCCTGCGCGGCGCTCGAGACCAGCTGCGCGTAGCGGGCGAGGTAGCCGGTGCGGACCTTGGGTTCGAAGGGCGGCAGGGCCGCCAGCCGGCGGCGGATCTCCCGAGCGCTCAGTTTCACCTCCAGCCGCCGGCCCGGGATGTCGATGTGCACGAGGTCGCCCTCCTCGAGGGCGGCGATCGGCCCGCGCGCGGCCGCTTCGGGGGAGATGTGCCCCACGGCCGACCCGCGGCTCGCCCCGGAGAAGCGCCCGTCGGTGATGAGCGCTACATCCTTGTCCAGGCCCATCCCGGCGAGCGCCGCGGTGGGCGACAGCATCTCCTGCATGCCGGGTCCGCCCCGCGGCCCCTCGTAGCGCACGACGACGACATCCCCCTTGCGGATGCGGCCGCCCGTGATCGCCCGGAAGGCCTCCTCCTCGGAGTCGAAGATCCGGGCCGGCCCGGTGTGGTCGAGCATCTCCTCGGCCACGGCGGCCTGCTTGACGATCGCCCCCTCGGGGGCGAGATTGCCGTGCAGAACGGCCAGGCCGCCGGTGGCGTGCACGGGGTGCTTGCAGGCGCGGATCACCGAGGCGTCGCGGATGCCGGCGCGGATGCGGCGCAGCATCCTGCCGACCGGGAGACCGGTCACGGTCAGGGCCTTCTCGCGGACGAGCCCGGCGCGCCGGAGCTCGGCCAGGATCGCCGGGATGCCTCCCGCGTGGAAGAAGTCGACGACATGGTGCGGTCCGGCGGGGGCGAGCGTGGTCAGGTGCGGGGTCGTCTCCGTGAAGCGCCCGAAGTCGGAGAGCGTGAGCTCCACCCCGGCGTAATAGGCGATCGCCGGGAGATGCAGGGCGCTGTTCGTCGAGCCCCCGAGCGCCATGTCGCAGGCGATGGCGTTCTCGAAGGCCTCCCGCGTCAGGATGTCCCGCGGCCGCAGGTTCCGCTGGACCAGGCGCACGATCGCCTGCCCGGTTTCCTTCGCGATCCACAGCCGCTCGGCGTAGACCGCAGGCGCGCTCCCGCCGTAGGGGAGCGTCATGCCGAGCGCCTCGGCGAGGTTGCTCATCGTGTTCGCGGTGAACATGCCCGCGCACGAGCCGGCGCCGGGGCAGGCGGCGCACTCGAGTTCGCGCAGTTCCCCCTCGCTCAGCGTGCCGGCCCTGACCCGGCCCACGGCCTCGAAGACCTTGTCCACCCCGACTTCGCGGCCCCCGTGGCGCCCCGGCAGCATCGGCCCCCCCGGCAGGAAGATGGAGGGCAGGTTCAGCCGGGCGGCGGCGATCAGCATGCCGGGGATGATCTTGTCGCAGGAGGCGACGAGCACGAGCCCGTCGAAGGGGTGGGCCATGGCCATGATCTCGAGCGAATCGGCGATGAGCTCCCGGCTGGGCAGCGAGTACTTCATGCCGATGTGGTTCATGGCGATCCCGTCGCAGACCCCGATCGTGTTGAAGACGACCGGAGTCCCCCCGGCCGCGTACACGCCGGCCTTGACCGCCTCCACCACCTTGTCGAGGTGCATGTGCCCGGGGATGATTTCGTTGAAGGAATTGGCGATGCCGATGATCGGCCGTTCCATTTCCCAGTCCGTGAAGCCCTCGGCGCGGAGAAGCGAGCGGTGGGGGGCCCGCTCGGGCCCGCGGATCATGAGGTCGCTGCGTTTGGCCATGGTCGGATGTCCTTTCCTCGGGGGGCGCGCCCCGCTCAGATCATGAAGGCGCCGCCGTTGACGTCCAGGCAGACCCCCGTCACGAAGGGGGAGTCCAAGAGATAGGCGAAGGCCCGCACCACGTCGGCGACCCGGCCCAGGCGTCCGGTCGCCGTGCGCGTGGCGAGTTCGGCCTTCTGCTCGGGGGAGTAGCCGACGAAGATGCCCGCGTCCTCGATGAAGGCGGGCGCGATGGCGTTCAGGGTGATCCCGAAGCGGCCGAGCTCGCGCGCGCCGTAGCGGGTCAGCCCCAGCATGCCGGCCTTGGAGGCCGCGTAGTGGGGCCCGATCACGCCGCCGCCGCGGGCGGCGATCGAGGCGATGTAGACGATGCGGCCGAAGCCTCGGTCCTTCATTCCGGGGATCACCTCGCGGCTCCAGTAGAAGGCGGAGGAGAGGTTCGTGCGCAGGGTCTTCTCCCACTGCGCCGCGCTCACCTGTTCGAAACCCGCCTGGAGCATGATCCCGGCGTTGTTGACGAGCACGGCGACAGGGCCGAGCTCGGCACGCACGCGGGCATGGTGTTCGGCCGCGACGGCGGGGTCGCCGGCATCGCCCTGGAGCACAAGCAGCCTCCGCCCCGGCCGCAGCCGCGAGGCCAGGCGCCCCTCGGCCGCGCGCGCCGCGGCCTCGTCGCGGTGCCAGACGACGGCGAGCGAGGCCCCCCGCTCGGCCAGGAACTCCGCGATGCCGAGCCCGATGCCGCGGGTGCCCCCGGTCACGACGGCTGCGGCCCCGCCCAGATCCTCAGTAGCGGAAATGCAGGACATACCAGTCGGTCTCCTCCTCCCAGAAGGAGAGGAAAAAGAGCACATGGTGCAGCCCCCAGGGAAGGCCGCGGCGCACGATCCCGGCCTGGGCGAGGAGGGCATAGGAAGAGCCGCGCGTCAGACGGTCCAGCCCGGCCAGCGGATAGCCCTCGATCCAGCTCATCCACTGCCGGGCCTCCTCGAAGGAAGGGGTCGTTTCGGCCTCGAATCCCCGCCAGGAGCGCCTCACGGTGAACTCGTTCTTCACCCGGTCGAAACGCAGGATGTGCTCGACCACACGGTCGGCGATCCGCTCGTCGAGCCACAGGTCGCGGACGCGGTTCAGCCGGATCGTGAAGACGATCGAAACCGGTTTGCCCTCGAGCACCCGCTCCTTCACCCGGGGCGGAAACGCCCCTTCCAGCCCGAGGTGCAACAGCAGCCGCTCGTCGTCGGTCGAAACCGTGAGGTGGGAGACCGACGCCGCCCCCCAGGCGGCCGCCGCCGTCCAGAAAAGGATCCCTGCGATCAAAACCCCCGAGGGGACGCGAATCGTGGGCACGAAAGGAGGCTCCCGTGTCGTTTCCGCCGTCGGCATCCCTCATAGCCGATCGCCTCCATCCTGGCAAGGAGTGCAGGGGGCATCCCGCAGCCCGTTGTGCCCCGGCGGGCTCTCTGGTAGGATGCCGCGCCGGCTCCGGGACACGCCGGCGGGGAGGGGAAACGGTGCTCGCGCGCGTCTTCAGCAGTGCGCTCTCGGGGATCGAAGCCGTGCGGGTCGAAGTCGAAGTCGACATCGCCCGGGGTCTGCCCAGCTTCGCCACCGTCGGTCTGCCCGAGGCCGCGGTCAAGGAGAGCCGCGAACGGGTCAAGGCGGCGATCGCCAACTCCGGCTTCCGCTTCCCCGCCGACCGCATTACGGTGAACCTCGCCCCGGCCGACATCCGCAAGGAGGGGACCGGCTTCGATCTGCCGATCGCCCTCGGCATCCTGGCCGCCGACGGCATCGTCTCCCAGGAGGCGCTCGCGCGGCACGTGGTGGCGGGGGAGCTCTCGCTCGACGGCCGGGTCAAGCCCGTGCCGGGGATGCTCTCGACCGCACTCGCCGCCAAGCGCTGGGGGTTCGCCGCCGTCGTCGTCCCCGCGGCGAATGCGCCGGAGGCGGCGGTCGTCGAGGGGATCGCGGTCCTTCCCGCCGGAAGCCTCGCCGAGGCGGTCGAGCACCTGAACGGCGACCGGCCAATCGCGCCGCTTCCCCGGGAAGCCTTCGACCGGCTCGAGGCCGTTGCCGGCTTCGAGGAGGATTTCGCCGAGGTGCACGGCCAGGAGCACGCCAAGCGGGCGCTCGAAATCGCCGCCGCGGGCGGGCACAACCTCTTGCTGGTCGGCCCGCCCGGGTCGGGCAAGACCATGCTCGCCCGGAGGCTGCCCTCGATCCTTCCGCCGCTCACGTTCGAGGAGGCGCTCGAGACCACCCGGGTCTACAGCGCGGCCGGCCTGCTCGAGCCGGGACGCACCCTCGTCGCGCGGCGGCCCTTTCGCGCGCCGCACCACACGATTTCCGACGCGGGCCTGATCGGCGGCGGGGCCGTCCCCCGGCCGGGGGAGGTGAGCCTCGCCCACCACGGGGTGCTGTTCCTGGACGAGCTGCCCGAGTTCAAACGGCACGTCCTCGAGGCCCTGCGCCAACCCCTGGAAGACCGCCGGGTGACCCTTTCCCGCGCCGCCTCGGCGCTGACCTATCCCGCCTCCTTCATGCTGGCGGCGGCCATGAATCCCTGCCCCTGCGGCTATCGGGGCGACAGCCGTCATGCCTGCCGCTGCACGGAAACCCAGCTCCGGCGCTACCGCGCCCGCGTCTCCGGCCCGCTCCTCGACCGCATCGACCTGCACGTCGAGGTGCCGGCCGTCCCCCACGGGGAGCTCCTGCAACCGGCGGTCGCGGAGCCTTCGTCCTCCATCCGCGGCCGGGTCGCCCGCGCGCGCGGCTTGCAGCAGGCCCGGTTCCGCAAAAGCCGGGTCCTCTGCAACGCGCGCATGAGCAACCGTCACCTGCGGGCGTTCTGCCCGATCGACGCCGACACCCGCCGCCTGCTCGAAGCGGCGCTCGAGCGCCTCGGCCTCTCGGCGCGCGCCTTCCAGCGCGTGCTCAAGGTCGCCCGCACGATCGCCGACCTCGAGGAAAACGAGCGGATCACCGCCCGCCACGTCTCGGAGGCGCTGCAGTACCGGGGCTTCGAGCGGATCGAGGATGCGGCGGAAGGGCACGACCCGGGCGGGCGCTCGCCTTGACACCGCCGCCGTCGGCGTGGCAGAAGGACCGGAAGGCGTGTCCACCGCATCCGATCGCCCGGCCCACGGCCCCAAGCCCATGCACCCGAGCCCCCCGACCGCCGCTGCCGCCTCCGGCCTGCTGCCCGGGCTCGTCCGCCTGCGCTCGGCCCTCATCCGGGCCGGGGTCGTGGTGCTCCTCTTTTCGATCGCCGGCTACTTCCTCGCCGAGCCCGTCCTGCGGTTCCTCTGCCGGCACACCGGCGTGCGCCTGGCGGCCTTCGGCCTCCCGGAAGTGCTCTTCAGCCTGCTCACCCTCGCGCTCGCCTTCGGGGTCTTCGCCGGCTTCCCCTACCTGCTCTGGGCCGTCCTCTCCGGGCTGCAGTCGGCGTTCCCCTCCTTTTCCGGACCGCAGATGCGCCGCTACTGGGCCGCCTCCGTCGTTCTCTTCCTCGCCGGCTTTTTCTTCTGCCTCCGGGTGACGCTGCCTTACGGCGTGGCCTTCCTGCTCGAGTTCGAAGGCCCCTCCGTCGAGGCCCTGATCTCGGTGCGCAAGTTCGTCGGCTTCTGCCTGTTGTTCCTCTTCGCCTTCGGCATCCTCTTCGAGCTCCCCCTCGCCATGATCCTGCTCGGCCGGCTCGGGGTCCTGCGGCGCGAGCGGCTCGCCCGGAACCGCCGCTACGCTCTCCTCGGGATCACGATCGTCTCCGCCGTCCTCACCCCCACACCGGACGCCTTCAACCTCGGCCTGATGGCGGTGCCGCTCTACCTCCTCTTCGAGGTGGGGCTCCTCGGCATGCGCCTGCAGCGGAGTCCGGGGGCGCGATGAGCAGCAAAGTCGTCGACCTCGCCGCCTTCCGCAGGAAAACCCTCGCGCAGAAGGCCTTCGGTCCTTGGCGGGCGCGTTTCGGGGAGGAGTACGGGGTGGAGACGCGCCCGGCCGACCTCTCCGACCGCACGCTGCTCTTTCTCGCGACCCCCGGGGACGAGAGCGCAAACGCTTTCTACGAGCTGATCCTGGGGGCGCTCGATCTCGGGCCTGCGCCCCGCTTTTTCTACCTCGACAACGAGGAGCAGCTCCGCGTCGTCGACATCCATCTCGTGCTCGCCGATCTCGTGCGCTTCGAGCTGATGCGCCGGATCGGCTGGCTGAAGGCGGTCCCCGCGAGCGAGCTGCCCCTCGTGGAGCTCATCCGCCGGTTCGAGGAACAACGCGCCGCCTTGCGGGACCGGCCGCCGGAGCTCGCCGAATCCCACCCGGGCTACGAGGCCTACCGCAGCCTCCCCCGGGGCGATCGGGAGGTCTTTATCCGCCGCCTGCTCCGCGAGGCGATCGAGGTCTTCCGGGGCCGGCTGGAGGGCTCCTGAAGGCCTTTAGGGCGGGGCGCCCGCCCGGCGCCGGCGCAGCAGATCGAGGATCTGCCCGCCGCCGCGCTCCCGTCCCAGGGCGGCGAGCTGCGCGCGGTAGATCCCGACCGCGCTGATCCCGAAGGCCTCCACGTCATAGGCCGCCCACGTCTCCCCCCGGCGCCGCAGGCGCACCTCGAAGGGGATCGCGTAGCCCGACCCGCGAAGAAGACCGCGGACGGATGCCCGGCCGGAGGCAAGGCGCCGCTCGCCCAGAAGATGGACCTCTTCGCCGGCATAGCGCTCGATGGCCCAGGGAAGATGCGCCTCGAGGAGGAAAGCGGCGAACTCCTCCACGAACGCGGCCCGGCCGTCGGGCGCAAGCTCCGCCCAACCGGCGGGAAAGGCCCGGCGCGAAAACTCGGGGAAATCGACGGCGTCCTTGACGATTCCGCGCAGTCGGGCGAGCTTGGCCTCGGGGCAGGCCGGCTCCTCGACGCAGGGGAGCCGCAGGACCGCGAGCGCCTGCTCGAGCTGCCGCCGCAGGGCCTCGAGGGGCGTCTCGGCCTCGGCCCGGGCGGGGGAAGAGGCCGCCAAGAGCAGGCAGAACGCCACGAGGCCGGCCCGGGCGAGAGACGGCGTGCGGTGCCGAAGGGCCGCGGCAGGGGGCCTCATGTCCGGCGGCGCAGGGCGTCGCGGACGCGCTCCATCGCCAGCACCACCTTCTCGTGATCGTTGAAGGCGCTGATGCGGACGTAGCCCGCGCCGCAGCGCCCGAAACCCACCCCCGGGGTGCAGACGACGTTCGCCTTCTCGAGCAGCAGATCGAAGAAGCCCCAGGAATCCATCCGCGTGTCCACCCAGAGGTAAGGGGAGTGGTCCCCGCCGATGCACTCGTAGCCGAGGTCGGTCATTTCGCGGCGGATCAGGGCGGCGTTCCGCAGGTAGTAGTCGATCCGCTCCCGGCATTGGGCTTGCCCCTCGGGGCTGTAGACCGCCTCGGCCGCCCGCTGCACGGGGTAGGAAACGCCGTTGAACTTGGTCGTGTGGCGCCGGAGCCACAGGGCGTGCACGGAGTGCGGCTCGCCCGCGGCCGTCCAGGCCGTGCAGCTCTTCGGCACCACCGTGTAAGCGCAGCGGGTGCCGGTGAAGCCTGCGGTCTTCGAAAAACTGCGGAACTCGATCGCCACCTCGCGGGCGCCCTCGAGCTCGTAAATCGAGTGCGGCAGGCGCTCGTCGCGGAGGAAGGCCTCGTAGGCGGCATCGTAGAGGAGGAGCGCGCGGTGCTCGCGGGCGTAATCCACCCAGGCCTGGAGCCGTTCGCGCGAAATCACCGCGCCGGTCGGGTTGTTCGGAAAGCAGAGGTAGATCAGGTCCACCCCGCGGTCGGGCAGGTCGGGCACGTAGCCGTTTTCCCGCGTGCAGTCGAGGTAGACGACCCCGGCGTAGCGGCCGTCGACGTAACGGCCCGTGCGGCCGGCCATGACGTTCGTGTCCAGGTAGACGGGGTAGACCGGATCGGGGATCGCCACCGTGATCTCGGCGGCGAAGATCTCCTGGATGTTGGCGACGTCGCACTTGGAGCCGTCGCTCACGAAGATCTCGTCGGCCTCGATCTTCGCCCCCCGGCGCTGGAAGTCCCCCCGGGCGATCGCCTCACGCAGGAAAGGGTATCCCTGCTCGGGGCCGTAGCCGCGGAAGCTCGCCGCCTCGCCCATCTCGTCCACGGCGCGGTGGAAGGCCGCGATGCACGCCGGGGGGAGCGGCCGGGTCACATCCCCGATGCCGAGCCGGATGATCTCCTTTCCGGGGTGCGCCTTCTGGAAGGCGGCCACGCGGCGGGCGATGTCGGAAAAGAGGTAGGAGGCCTGCAGCTTGAGGTAGTGTTCGTTCACGCGGATCATCGGGGCACCTCGCCGTTGGGGTGGGGAAATGTCTTGACTTCGCTCGATCGTCTTAATAGGAAAAAAGCCTCATTTCAAGCCGTGCGGCGGGAGTCTCCGCAGGGCCGGGGCGAGTCCCGCGGCGGTCCATTCCCGAACGATCACCACCCAGGGGAGGTCGGCATGAAGAGCGGGCGGTTCATCTCCAGGGCTCTGCTCGGGGTTCTGGCGGCGGCCTTGGCCGTGGCCGGGATCAACGGGCGCGCCGAGGCGCGCAACATCAAGGTCGGCATCGTCGACACCTACAGCGGGCCGCCGGCGGTGTTCGGCAACGACGCGTTGAACGGGTTCAAGATGGCCCTCGAGGAGATCAACCGCCAGGGGGTCCTGGGCGGCCGGATCGAGTTCGTCACGCGCGACGACAAGTTCAAGGTCGACATCGGCCTCAACATGGCCAAGGAACTCGCCCTCAAGGAAAACGTCGACGTGATCGTGGGGGTGGTGAACAGCGGGGTTGCGCTCGCCGTCTCCGACGCCGTGGCCAAAAAGGAGAAGCTCCCCTTCTTCACCTGGATGGCCAAGAGCGCCAACATCACCGGCAAGGCCGGGCACCGCTACGTGTTCTCGACGACCGAGAACACGGCCATGGCGACCAAGGCCGCGGCCACGGTGCTCGCGCGCAAGCCCTACAAGCGCATCTGGGTCGCCGGCGACGACTACGAGTACGGCCACGCCCTGGACGACAGCTTCACGCACTCCCTGAAGCAGCTCCAGCCCGAGGTCGAGTTCATCGGCCGCACCTGGTGGAAGCTGGGCGAACCCGACCTCGTCCCCTATTTCACGAGCATCCAGGCCGCCAAGCCCGACCTCGTCCATTTCTGCACCGGCGGGGCGAGCATGGCGAACGTGCTCAAGACCATCCAGGCGACGGGCCTGCACCGGAACACGGCGATCTACATCCACACGGCGATCGACTACGCCGTGCTCAAGCCCCTCGGCCTGAACGCCCCCGAAGGGGTCATGGGGACGATGGACTACCTCTTCTACTACCCCGAGTTGAGCAGCAACCAGAAGTTCGTCAAGGATTTCCAGGCCCGCTACAAGACCCCGCCGGGTTTTCCGGCCTACCATGCTTGGATGACCGCGCAGTTCATCGCCGAGGGCTTCCGCAAGGCGGGCAAGATCGACCGCGAGGCCTTCATCGATGCCGTGGAAGGCCTCAAGGTGGATTCCCCCGTCGGCAAGGTGGAGATGCGCGCCTGCGACCACCAGGCCGTTCTGCCGATCCTCTTCGGGACGACCCGGATCTCGCAGGAGCACCGGGCGGCCGTCGCCACCGACATCCTCACCCTGCGGGGGGCCGAGGTCATGCCCACCTGCGAGGAGGTGCTCGGAGCCCGCAAGTAGGCCGGATCCACCCGCCGGCCGCACGCGGCGACCCGGAACGGGACGATGGAAGCCGCCCCCAGCCTCGCTTCCTTTCTCAGCCAGCTCCTCGTCGGGCTCAGCCGGGCGATGATCCTCTTCATCGTCGCCTCCGGGCTGAGCTTCATCCTCGGGGTGCTGCGCGTGCCGAACGTCGCCCACGGCTCGCTCTACATGATCGGCGCCTTCGCCGCCCACTCGATCGCGACGGCCCTGGGGGGGCACCCGGCGGGCTTCTGGGCGGCGATGGCGGGCGCCCCGCTGATCGTGGGCGCGGTCAGTCTCGCCGCCGAGCGGCTGCTCTTCCGCCACCTCTACGAGCGCGAGCACCTGATGCTTTTGCTCTTCACCTTCGGGCTGGCCCTGATCCTGGGCGACCTGACCAAGATGACCTGGGGGGCGGACTACCGCTCGATCGTCCCGCCGCCGGCGCTCCAGGGATCGCTCGACGTCCTGGGGACGGCCCTGCCGCGCTACAACCTCTTTCTGCTGCTCGTCGGCCCGGCGGTCGCGCTCGCCCTGTGGGCCGTCTCCACGAAAACGCGCTTCGGCAAGATCGCGCGCGCGGCCGCGGTCGACCGCGAGATGGTCGGCGCGATCGGCATCAACGTGAGCTGGGTCTTCGCCTGGGCCTTTGTCCTGGGTTGCGTGCTCGCGGGCCTGGGCGGAGCGCTGGTGTCGCCCACGATCAGCGTCACCCTCGGCATGGACCACACGATCATCATCGAGGCCTTCCTCATCGTCACCATCGGGGGGCTCGGCAACATCGGGGGTGCGCTCGTGGGGTCGCTGCTCTTCGGGGTCACGCAATCGCTCGGGGTGCTCGTCCTGCCGCAGTTCGCCATCGTCTTCCCTTACCTCGCGGTGGTCCTCATCCTCACTTTCAAGCCGACCGGCCTGCTCCGGTCGGTCTGGTGAAAGGGCCCCCGCATGCGTCCGGAACGAAGCCTCTCCCCCGCGAGGCTCTGGGCGTTCGGCCTGTGGCTCGCCCTGTTCCTCACCCCGCTCGCGGCGGGGCGCTTCACGGTCTACATTCTGGGGGTGATCCTCGTCACGGGGCTGCTGGCGATGAGCCTCAACCTCCTCGTGGGACACGGGGGGGCCTACCAGTTCCACCACGGCGCTTTCTACGGGGTCGGCGCCTATACCGCCGCGCTGCTCATCACCAAGACCTCGCTGCCGGCCTGGGTGGGGCTCGCCGCCGGCCCGGCGGCGGCGGCGGCGGCCGGGCTGCTGATCGGCAGTCTCTGCATCCGGCTGAACAAGCTCTATTTCGGCATGATCCAGATCTCGCTCGGCTCGCTGCTCTGGATCCTCGCCCTGCGCTGGTACGACCTCACGAACGGCGACGACGGGATCCACGGGATTCCGCTGCCGGAGATCCTCTCCGGCTCCGGCCCGACCTTCACCTTCATCCTCCTCGTGGTCGGCGTGTGCCTGCTCGGAATGCACCGCATCCTCGAGTCCCCTTTCGGGACGACGCTGCGCGCGATCCGCGACAATCCGCAGCGCTGCGCCGCCGTCGGCATCAACGTCCGTCGCCACCAGCTGGCGGCGATCGGGATCGCCGCCTTCTTCGCCGGCGTGGCCGGGGTCCTCTTCGTCGTCCTCGAGGGCTCGGTCTTCCCGGACATGCTCTTCTGGGTCCTGTCGCTCGAGATCTTCATCATGTGTCTCCTCGGCGGGTGGTTCACCTTCTTCGGCCCCATGGTGGGAGCCGCGATCATCGTGCTGCTGCGCACCGTCGTGGGCGGCTACACCGAATACTGGACGCTGATCCTCGGGGTCGTGCTCATCCTGCTGATCTTCTTCCTGCCGGAGGGGCTCATGGGCGTCGGCCACCGCCTGCGGGTCTACCGGCACCGGGCGGCGGGCGCGCCTTCGCGGGGGGCGGATCGTGCTGCAGGTTGACGGCCTCTGCAAGGCGTTCGGTGATTTCCGGGCGGTGAACGGCGCCTCGCTCACCGTGCGGCCGGGGGACCTCGTGGCCGTGATCGGCCCGAACGGGGCGGGCAAGACGACGCTCTTCAACCTGATCACGGGGCACCTCCAGGCCGACCGCGGCTCCATCCGCTTCCGGGGGGAAGAGATCAGCCGCCTTCCGGCGCACGAGATCTGCCGTCGCGGGATCGCCCGCTCCTTCCAGATCGCCAACATCTTCCCCCGCCTTTCGGTCTTCGAAAACGTGCAGGTGGCCGTTCTGTCCGCCAAGGGGCTGAGCCGGAGCCTCTTCCGCCCCACCCGCCGGCTGGTTCGCGAGGAGACCGAGGGCATTCTCGATCGCGTGGGGCTGCTGAACCGCCGCGTCGACCTCGCGGGCTCGCTCTCCCACGGCGACAAGCGGATCCTCGAGATCGCCATCGCCCTCGGGAACGAGCCGCGGCTTCTGATCCTCGACGAGCCGACCGCCGGCATGTCCCCCGAGGAAACCGCGGCGACCCTCGCCCTCATCCGCCGCCTGGCCCGCGAAGAGGGGCTCACGATCCTCTTCTGCGAGCACGACATGGAAGTCGTCTTCAACGTGGCGACGAGCATCATGGTCATGCAGCACGGCTCGACCCTGATTCAGGGGCCGCCCCCGCAGGTCCGGGCCGATCCCGCCGTCCAGGAAGCCTACCTCGGAAGGGACTGACCCCATGCTCGAGGTCCGCGACATCCACACCTTCTACGGCCTGAGCCACATCCTCTTCGGGGTCTCCCTGCGGGTGGCCGAGGGCAGCGTCGTCTGCCTCTTGGGGCGCAACGGCGCCGGCAAGACGACCACCCTCAAGAGCATCCTCGGGCTCGCCCCGCCGGCGCGGGGGAAGATTCTCTGGAACGGGGAGGAGATCCAGCGGGAGCCCGCCTTTCTCCGCGCCCGCCGCGGGATCGGCTACGTGCCCGACGACCGGCGGATCTTCGCCGACCTCACGGTCGGCGAAAACCTCGAAATCGCCGCCCGCGAGGGCCCCGGTCGGGTCCGCTGGGACAAGCAGAAGGTCTACGAGCTCTTCCCCGCCCTGCGCGCGATGGACCGCCGCAAGGGGGGGCTGTTGAGCGGGGGGGAGCAGAAGATGCTCGCCATCGCCCGCGCCCTGATGACCAACCCGCGGCTCCTGCTCCTCGACGAGCCGACCGAGGGGCTCGCGCCCCTGCTCGTGCAGTCCCTGGGCGAGCGCATCCGCCGCCTGAAGGAGCTCGGCCTCACCGTGCTCCTGGCCGAGCAGAACATCCGCTTCACCCTCGGGCTGAGCGATTACGGCTACGTGATCGACAACGGCCGCATCCGCTGCGAGGGGCCGGTCGCCGAACTCATGGAAAACGCCGACGTGCGCCGCTTCTGCGGCCTGTGAACCCCTCGGGAGGACGCGGTCGATGGACCCCTTTCACCCCCTGACGAAGACCCCGCCCCGCACCCCCGCCCCGGGAATCGAGCTGCGGGCGATCCATGGCGAGCGCATGAGCCTCGCCCACTTCCGCTTTGCCCCGGGGACGCCGCTCGCCGCCCACGCCCATCCCCACGAGCAAATGGGGATGCTGCTCCAGGGACGGATGGAGCTGACCATCGGGGGGGTTACGCGCACGGTGGCGGCGGGCGAGGCCTGGTGGATCCCGGCGGGCACGGTGCACTCGGCCCGCTGCCTGGAGGGCCCGGCCGAGGTGGTCGAAGCCTTCGCGCCGGTCCGCGACGACTGGCGGAACCCCGTCCCGTGAACCGCCCGACGCCGCGGGAAATCTTCCGGCGCACGCGCGCGCGGATCTACTGCTTCGCCGACACGCCGGCGCTCTGCCGCCTGCTGCTCGACGCCGGCGCACGCGTCATCCAGCTCCGCCACAAGACCGCCCCCGACGACGAGTTCCGGGACCTCGCGCGCGAAATGCTCAAGCAGGTCCGCGCCTGCGAGGGCGCCCTCCTCATCGTGAACGACCGCGTGGAGATCGCCCTTTCCATCGGCGCCGACGGCGTCCACGTGGGGCAGGAGGATCTCGACGCCCGCGAGGTCGTGCGCCGCGCCCCCCCGGGGATGCTCGTCGGCGTCTCGGCCCGCACGCCCGAGGAGGCCCGGCGGGCGGAGGCGGCCGGCGCCGCCTACATCGGCGCCGGCTCCGTCTTTCCCACGGGGACGAAGCGCGACGCGAAGGTGATCGGCCTCGAGGGCCTGCGCCGGGTCGTGGAGGCGGTCTCGCTCCCCGTGGTCGCGATCGGCGGGATCACGGAAGCCTCGGTGCGCGAAGTCTTCGCCGCCGGGGCGCGCTTTTGTGCGGTGATCTCCGCCGTCAACCAAGCCCCCGACCCCGCGGCCGCCCTCCGCCGGCTGCTAGCCGCCTGCGAAAAATTCCCGGGCGGCAAGCGCCAGTAAGGGCAGGAGCCCCCCGGCGAGCAGCAGCCCGTCGCGGCGCGAGAAGCGGGGAAGCTCCGGCGGGCGGCGGCGGGGGCTCGAAATCCCGCGCGCCTCCATGGCCAGCGCCAGCTCGTCCGCAAGACGCAGCCCCTGGACGAGCAGGGGCACGAAGAGCGCCGTGAGCCGCGCGAGATTGCCGGGGCGGAGCCTGAGGTCGATGCCCCGGGCCTGCTGGGCGTCGCGGATCGCCCGGAGGGCGTTCTCGATCCGGGGGACGTAACGCATCCCGGCCGTCAGCAGAAACCCCACGCCTTCCGGCACGCGGAGCCGGTGCAGTGCGGCGGCGAGCGCCTCGGGGGAAAGAGCGCCCAGGCAGGCGGCCGAAACGGAAAGCAGGCCGACGAGCCGCAGGAGGAGAAAACCCGCCTCGGCGGGCCCGAAGAAGAGCAACCCGCCGGCCGCCGCCAGCAGGAGCACCCCGCCCGAGCGGCGCAACACCGCCGCTCCCTGGGCGGGGCCGCCGGTGCCGAAGACAAGAAGTGCGGCGGCCCAGGCGGCGACCCCCGCCTGCGTAACCGCCTCCCGGGCGGTCAAGAGCGCTACCAGTCCGGCGGCAAGCAGGGCGAGCCCGGCGAAGGGGTGAAGCTCACGGCCTGCCGGACGCGGCGCGGGCGGAGTCGGGCCGCCCGTCCCTTCCCCCGCCGCCGCCGCGGGGGTCAGCCGGGCGGCGATCTCCTCCACCGTCCCCTCCGCCTGGACTTTTCCCCGCTCGAGAAGGATCGCCCGGTGGGCGACGGCGGCCGCAAAGGAGAGGTCGTGGGTGGCCACCAGGACCGCCGCCCCGCGCCGGGCGAGATCGCCGATGCGGCGGGCGAGCGCCTCCTTGCCGCGGGCGTCCTGGCTCACGGTCGGCTCATCCAGCAGGAGAACCGCCGGCTCCGCCGCCAGGACGGCGGCGATCGCGGCCTGTTTCTTCCCCCCCTCGCTCAGGCGGTGGGGCGAGCGATCGAGGATCGCCTCGATGCCCGGCCAGCAGGCGGCGGCCGAGGCGTCGTCGACGGGCCCTTTGCCCCGCAGCCGGAAACCGACCTCGAGTTCCTCGCGTACTGTCGCTCTGAAGAACTGGTCGTTCGGGTTCTGAAAGCAGATCCCGACCCGGAGGGCCCGCTCACGGGGCGGGAAGCGAAACAGGTCTTCACCTCCGATGCGGACCCTTCCCGCGGTCGGGCGGGCGATTCCGGCCAGAACGCGGAGGAGGCTCGATTTCCCCGCCCCGTTTCGTCCCACAAGGGCGACCACCTCGCCCGCGCGGAGCGCAAGCGAAACGGAGGAAAGGATCGTGGCCCCGCCGAGGTCCGCCCGAAGGCCCTCGGCGGAGAGCAGCGGCTCCCCCGTCGCCCCCCCTCCGGGGGGGCGGGGGGGGTAGGAGGGAAGCAGGCCCTTCGCCGCCAGTTGCCGCCTCGCCTCCCGCGCCGGGCCGCTTGCGGTGCAGGAGCCCTGCTCGAAGACGAGGAGCACCTCCGCATCCTCGAGGAAGGCGCCTTCGCGATGCTCGAGGACGAGCACCGTTCGTCCCCCGGCGTGGAGCTCGGCAAGCAGCCGCTCCACCCGGCCGCGGAAGACCCAGTCGAGGTCCGCGAAAGGCTCATCGAGAACCAGGACCTCGGGGTCGAGCACCCGCACCGAGGCGATGGCGGCCAGCCTTCGTTCCCCGCCGGAGAGCGCTTCCGGGGGGCGCCAAAGGAGGTGCTCGATCCCGAGGTCGCGGGCCGCGGCGGCGATGCGCGAAGCCGCGACCGTCGGCGACAGGCCCAGGTTCTGCAGACCGAACGCGAGATCGGCCTCCACCGTGCTGCCGAAGAGCTGGGCGTCCGTGTTCTGGAGCACCAGCCCCACGCGGTGAAAAAGCTCGGCCGGCCCCAGGCGGCGGGGGTCGAGACCGTTCAGACGGATTTCGCCCTGGAGATCGCCGCCGAAGAAATGCGGGATGAGCCCGCTCAGGAGATAGGCGAAGGTGGATTTCCCGGCGCCGTTTTCGCCGAAGACGACGGCGTAGGTCCCGGGGTCGACCCGAAGCGTGAGATCGCGCAGGAGCAACTCCCCGGAGCCGTCGCGGTAGGCGATGCCCCTGGCCTCTACGCCGGCCGCCACAGCCCGGCCTTTCGCAGGACCTGGAGGAGCAGGAGCGCGATCAGGGCGCCGGCAACGGCGCTCAGGCTGAAAGCGACGATCAGGGTGCCCGCGGCGACGGCCTTCTTCAGCAGCAGGGGGGCGACGACCCAGGCCGAGGCGAGCGCCCCGAGGAAACCGGTCCCGATCACCTCGCCCAGGGCCGCCGCCCAGCTCCTGCGGAAGAGACGGAAGGCCAGCCCGGCGAGCAGCGCGCCGATCATGCCCCCCGGGAATGCGAGCAGCGTCCCCAATCCCAGCAGGTTGCGCAGCAGGGCGGCGCAGAAGGCGACCCAGACGGCGTAGCCGGGACCCAGGAGGACCGCGGCGAGCACGTTCACCATGTGCTGGGCGGGATAGCACTTGGCGATCCCGACGGGGATGAAGAGCGGCGAAAGGGCGACCGCGAGGGCCACCAGCACCGCCGCCCGGGCGATATCACGCGTTTTCATCTGGGCTTCTTCCCTGCGGTCGAAAACACCGCCTCCGCCTCGACGGAAGGAGGATCCCCGGCAGGACCTCGCCGCCCGGGATGCGGCACGCTTACCGGAGAGGGCGCGGCGGTGTCAAGCGGCCCCGGCCTCCGGAGACGACGGGGTTTGCGCGGGCCGACCGTGAGGGGCGTCCGGCGTCTCGTCCGGCAGGATCAGAAGGTACATCTCCCGGGGCCCGTGGGCGCCGTGCACCATGGTGGCCTCGATGTCGGCGGTCTTGCTCGGCCCCGAGATGAAGGAAAGATAGGGGGAGAGCCCCTCGCCGCGAAAACGCTCCTCCCAGCGGAGCAGCGCGAAGAGTTCTTTCATGTCGGCGAGGATCTGCCCCCGGCGGACGAGGGCGATGTGGATCGAGGGGAGCAGCGCGACCGAGCGGGGCTCCCCCGGCCGGCTCCGCAGGACGACGGTCGCCGTCTCGGCGAGGCAGAAATCGGCGGTGGTGACGCCGATGAAGGAAGCGGCGATCCGGGAGCGCTGCCGGCGGCGCTCTTCGGCCGCGGCCTCCGGGGCGAGCCCCGGATCGAGCGGGTGGGTGATCCAGAGGGGGATCCCCTGCCGGGCGAGCGGCTCCGTCAAGCCCAGGCCCTCGATGAGCGGGTGCCTCCAGGCGACGAGCTGTTTTTCCCCGCCCCATTCCGGGGTCTTCTCCGCGACGAGCCGCAAGACGATCTCGCGCGCGGAGGCGAAGCCGGCGACCGCCTCCACCTGGAGATGGAGCGGTGCGGCGGCAGCGAAAAGGCGCGCGACGAGCTCTTCCCGCTCCCGCTCCGACCGGCCGGAAACGGCGGCGAGGAGCCGCAGATCCTGCGCCGAAGGCTCCTGCGGGAAGAGGTCCTCCGCCGGGCGGGTCGCCTGCGGCGGGCGGCCGAGCGCCCGGCGAAGGGTTTCGAAAAAAAGCCTCTCCCCGCGCCCTTCAGCCACGGCCCGCCTCCTGCCGCCGCTTCGCCCACCGGGCACGGAAGGTTTCCCGGGCGACCGGCGGGAAATCGCGGCTCTGCGTCCAGCCGGAAAAGGGCGGCGGAAGCCTGCGGATCCACCCCGCGCCCCCGTGCGGCAGGAGCCGCTGGAGGAGCGCCGCCGCCCGCAGGAGCCCTTCGTAGAGCCCGGGGTGCGAAACGAGCCCCGCCCAGAGCTTCCAGGCGCGCCCCTCGAGCCCGCCGGTCGGCTCGACCCCCCAGGAAGCGTCCCCCGCGGCCAGGAGGGCGCGCAGCTCGAGCAGCATGCGGGGCAGATCGATGTCCATCGAGCAGGCGTCCTTGCAGGCCCCGCAGAGCGTCTCCCCGAGGCAGAGGTCGCGCCCGCGGCGCACCCCGGTCAGCAGCGGGGTGACCACCGCCCCCACCGGCCCCGAGTAGGCGAAACCGTAGGCATGGCCGCCGATCCGCCCGTAGACCGGGCATACGTTCAGGCAGGCCGCGCAGCGGATGCAGGAGAGCATCTCGCGGAAGCGGGGGTCGGCGAGCATGCGGCTGCGGCCGTTGTCCACGACGACGAGATGGAATTCCTCGGGGCCGTCGGTTTCCTCCGGCCGCCGCGGGCCGCCGATGAAGCTCACGTAAGTCCCGATGTCCTGGACCGAGGCGCCGCGGCAGAGGAGGCGCAGCAGGATCTCGTACTCGTCCAGCCGGGCGACGACCCGCTCCATGCCCATGAAGGCGATGTGCACCCGCGGCAGCGTCGTCGCCATGCGGATGTTGCCTTCGTTCGAGACGGTCGAGATGTGGCCCGTCTCCGCACAGGCGAGGTTCACCCCGGAGATCCCCAGGTCGGCGGCGAGAAACTTCTCCCGCAGGGCGCGGCGGGCGGCGTGGGTGAGCCGCGGCGGGTCGGTCGTGTGCGGGATGCCGAGTTTTTGCACGAAGAGCTCGGCGACCTCGTTTCTCGTCTTGTGGATCGCCGGCGCGATGATGTGCGAGGGGGTTTCGCCGGCGAGCTGGATGATGTATTCGCCGAGGTCGGTTTCGACCACCTCGACCCCCTGGGCTGCGAGCACGGGGTTGAGGCCGATCTCCTCGGTCACCATGGATTTGCCCTTGACCGCGAGCTTCACCCCCCGGCGGCGGGCGACCTCCGCGCCGTAGGACACGGCCTCCGCCGCGGTGGCGGCGAAGAAGACCTCCCCGCCGTTTCCGCGGATGCGGGCGGCCAACCGCTCGAGCAGGAGGTCGAGGTTGGCGATCGCCTTCTCGCGGATCGCGTGCGCGGTCTGCCGCAGGCCGGGCCCCTCGGGCAGGCGGCGGTAGGCCTCGGCCGTTCCCCGGCCGAAGCGCTCCTGGAGCCCGGAGAGCGCCCGGCGCAGCACCGGGTCGGCGATCCCGCGGCGCGCCTCCTCGACGTAACGCTCGGTCCGGACGCCGCTCACGGCCTCGCCCCCTCCCGCGAGAAGCGCTCCCCGGCCAGCACCTGGGCGATGTGCAGGGCGCGGATCGGGAGCCCCCGACGCCGCAGGGCGCCTTCGATGTTGAGCAGACAGCCCAGGTCGCCGCCGACCACCGCCTCGGCGCCGGATTCCTGGATCCAGGCGATCTTGTCCGCGACCAGGGCGGTCGAGATGTCGGGGTATTTCACGGAAAAGGCCCCCCCGAAACCGCAGCAGCAATCGGCGTTCTTCATCTCCACGAACTCGAGCCCCTTCACGCGGCGGAGCAGGCGCCGCGGCTGCAGCCGGACCCCCAGCCCGCGCAGGAGATGGCAGGAGTCGTGGTAGGTGACCCGGCCCGCAAACGACGCCCCCAGATCTTCCGCGCCGAGGACATCGACCAGGTATTCGGTGAACTCGAAGGTCCGGGCGGCCGTGCGCCGGGCGAGTTCCCGCCAGTCCGGCTCCTCCTCGAAGAGGGCCGGATAGTGGTGGCGCACCATGGCCACACAGGATCCCGACGGGCAGACGACCGCCTCGGCGGCGGCGAACAGGCGCAGAAAGCGCCGCGCCGCGCGGCGGGCCTCGTCGCGGTAGCCGGCGTTGAAGGCCGGCTGCCCGCAACAGGTCTGTCCCTCCGGGTACCCCACGGCGACGCCCAGCCGCTCGAACACGGCGACCACCGCTTCGGCGGCCTCGGGCCGGAAAGCGTCCACCAGGCAGGGCACGAAAAGCGTGACGGCCTTTTTCCCGGTCATCGTTTTTGGGCTTTCCCCGCCTCCGCGCCGGCGCTCAGCCCCTCATCAGCCCCGGCAGAAAGGTGATGATACCGGGGAAGAGGATGCAGAGCAACAGCGCCAGGACCTGCAGCCCCACGAAGGGCACCACGCCGCGGTAGATGTCGGCCGTGGTGACACCCGGGGGCGCAATGCCCCGCAGGTAGAAGATGGAGTAGGCGAACGGCGGCGTGAGAAACGAGATCTGCAGGTTCACCATCACGAGTGCGGCGAACCACACCGGATCGAAGCCGAAGGAAGCCGCGGCCGGGGTCAGCAGGGGCACCATGATGAAGACGATCCCGATCCAGTCGATGACCATGCCGAGGAGAATCAACAGCAGATTGGACCCGAGCAGAAACCCCCATTTCCCGAAGGGCAGCCCGGCGAAGAGCTTCTGGATCAGGTCATCCCCCCCGAGAGCGACGAAGACGGTGGAAAAGAACGCGGCGCAGACGGCGATCAGGAGGATCATGCTCGTGATCTGCAGCGTCTGCAGACAGGCGTCGCGGACGAGTCCCGCGGTGAGCCGGCCGTAACAGGCGGCGAGCAGCATGCCCGCCAGCGCACCGACGGCGGCCGCCTCGGTGACCGCGGCGATGCCGAAAAAGATGCTTCCCAGAACCGCCAGGATCAACACGGCGGGCGGCAGGATGGAGGTCGCCAGCAGCGCCAGCTTGCGCGACGCGGGGACCCGCCGGTCTTCCGCCGCGAGCGGCGGGCCGTCCCCGGGCCGCCGGTAGCAACGGATCGCGATGTAGAGGATGTAGAGGCCGGCCAGGAGCAGACCGGGCAAGATGGCCGCCAGGAAGAGCTTTCCGACCGAGATTCCGGCGAGCGGTCCGTAGATGACGATCATGACGCTCGGGGGGATCAGGATGCCGAGCGTTCCGCCGGCGCAGATCGCCCCGCAGGCGAGCGCCTTGTCGTACTGGCGCGAGAGCATCGCCGGCAGGGCGATCAGGCCGACGGTGATCTCGGAGGCCCCGACGACCCCGGTGGCGGCGGCGAACACCGCGCAGATGATGATGGTGCTGATGCCCAGCCCGCCGCGCAGCCCTCCCAGGAGCAGATGCAGGGCGCTGTAGAGCCTCTCGGCGATCCCCGCCTTTTCCATGAACACGCCCATGTAGAGAAAGAGCGGGACGGCGAGCAGATCGTAGTTTTTCATCACGCCTTCGAGGCGCACGATGAAGTGCCCGAAGACCGCAGGGCCGATGAAGGCCCAGCCGAAGACCATCGAGATGCCCCCCAGCACGAATGCGGTGGGATACCCCAGGAAAATCCCCGCGAAGAGGCCGGCGAACATCAGGGCGGTGACGAACTCCGGGCTCATGCCCGCTCCTCCTCCCGGCCGGCCAGAACGAGGAGCGAGCGCAGGAAATCGGAGATCCCCTGCAGGAGAAGAAGGGCCGCGCCGACCGGCATCACGGTCTTGAAAGGATAGAGCACGGGCATCCAGTAGCCCTGCATCGAGCGCTCCTGGGTGATCCAGGAAAGGTACACGTAAGGGATCAGCCGGTAGAGGAGCATGCCCCAGAGGGGAAAGAAAAAAAGCAGCGACAGGCCGACATCGATGAGCGCCTGGGTGCGGCGGGAAAATCGGCGGTAGAAGATGTCGATGCGCACATGCCCCTTCTTGAGCGAGGTGTAGGCAACGCCGAGCCAGAAATAGGCCCCCCCCAGCATGTAGCTCATGTCGAAGGCCCACTTCGTGGGGGCGTTGAACACGTAGCGCATGACGATCTCCCAGCCGAGCGTCAGGGTGAAGACGAGGACCAGCCAGCAGACCACCCTGCCGCTCCACTCGCTGATGGAGTCGAGGATTCGTAGCAAGCGCCTCATCGCATCGCCTGGGGCATGGGCTTCGGCAAGGGCCGCCGGGGTGGGCGTGCGCGCCCTCGCCCGGCGGCCCGGCGGGTTCGGGGCCGGCTATTCGTACTGCGGGGTCATGAGATCCCGGTAGCCGTTGTATTCCTTGCGGAACTTCTTCTGCGACTCCCAGACCTTGGCGAAGAAGGGATCTTTCGCCGCCTTCTGGTCCAACAGGGCGACCGCCTTGGCGTAGAGCTCCTTTTGGATCTTGGGGTCGAGGTAGTGGATGATCACCCCTTTTTCCTTGAAGAACTGGAGCGCCTCGATGTCCTTGGTGATGCTGTTGGTCAACATGCGCATCGTGGTCGTCTGGGCCGCCCCTTTGACGATTTCCTGCAGGTCGGCCGGAAGCTTCTCCCAGGAGGACTTGTTCACCAGGATGTCGAGGATGGTGCTCGGCTGGTGGATGCCGGGGACCAGGAGGTACTTGGCGATCTCGTGAAAGGCGAGCGTGCGGTCCATGCTGGGGATGCTGAATTCGCCGGCGTCGATCACGTTGCGCTGCAGGGATTCGTAGATCTGGCCGGCCGGGAGCATGACCACGGAGGCGCCGGCGGCGGCGAGGATCTCGCCCCAGTAGCCCGAGGTGCGGAATTTCAACCCCTTGAAGTCCTCCAGGCTCTGGATGGGCTTGTTGGACCAGGCCAGGTTTTCCGGCGGGATGATGCCGCAGGGGGCGACGAAGCCGAACCCGTAGGGAGCATACAGCTCCTGATAAAGGGCGTAGCCTTCGCCGTCGTACATCCAGGCGAGGTAGGGGACGGCCTCCATGCCGAAGGGCAGGTAGCCGAAGAGGGCGCCGGCGGGCATCTTGCCGATCCAGTAAGCCGGCGAAGCATGGGCGACGTCGATATTGCCCATCCGCGCGGAGTCGAAGACTTCGAGCGCCCCGACGAGCTTGCCCGCCGGATAGCTCTTGATCTCGAGCCGACCCCCGCTCATCCGGTTGACCGACTCGGCGAAGAACTCCGCGGCCCACTGGATCTGGGTGCCGCCGGGCCAGGCCGAGGCCATCTTCCAGGTGATCTTCTGGGCTTCCGCCATCGGGGCCGTCGCCAGGAGGATGCTCACCCCGAGTCCGAGAAGGAGCCATTTCTTCGTTTGCATCGCGGCCTCCTGTGTGTGAGTTTTGGAGAGGTGCCGATTCCTAGCATGGGGGGGTAGACGCCGTCAACCCGAAGAACCGCTTCGCCGATTCGGCCCCGCGGAGACGATGCGCCGCAGCCCTCATGGAAAAACGCATCGAACTCTGGTAGACGGACCCTGCCATGGACGCCACGCGAAGCTCGCTGATCGAGCTGTGCGAGAAGATCGAGCGGCTGGCGCAGTTCCAGGATCGGATCGAGCCGCCCTCGGATCCCGCGCGCATCTGGGGAGGCTTTCTCGAGGACGCGCGGGCCCTGGTCGCGGTCGAGGGCAGCGCGCTGTTTCTCGTCGAGGAGACCAGCCAAGATTTCGTCCTCGACCGCGCGGAGCCCGAGACGCTGCGCGAAGCCTTCCAGCGGGAGATCGATCTCCAGATCGAGGTCGGGGTCTTTCCGGTCGTCCTGCGGCGCCGGCAGCCCTCGATCACCCCTTCGCTCGGGTTCGGTCCCGCCTGGTCCATCGTGCTGCTCCCGCTCGCCACGGGGCGGCGGACCCTCGGGATGGCCGCCCTCTTGACCCCGCTCCCGGAGAGCGCCCTCACGCTCGAGAACATGCGGCTTCTCGGGGTGCTCGCCCGCCAGTGCTCGCTCGTCATGGAAAACGCCGTCCTCTACGAGCGGCTGCGCCGCGAGAAGGAGTCCCTCGAGGAGGCCACCCGCCGTATCCACTACCTCTCCCAGCGCGATCCCCTCACGGGCTGCTTCAACCGCGGCTACATGAACGAGCAGCTCCCGCGCGAGATCCGCCGCGCGGCGCGCTACCGGCGGGCGCTCGCGGTCGCGCTCTGCGACCTCGACCATTTCAAGGGGATCAACGACGCCCGCGGCCACCTCTGCGGGGACCGCGTGCTCCGGGAATTCGTCGCCGCCACCCTGGAGCTCATCCGCAGCGACTCGGACTGGATGGCCCGCTACGGGGGGGAGGAGTTCCTGCTGGTCCTGCCGGAGACCTCGCTCGAGAACGCGATCCGTCTTGCCGAACGCCTGCGGAGCCAGATCGCCGCGAAGGCCTTCTCCTGCGAGGGGGAATCCTTCGGGGTGACGGCGAGCTTCGGGGTGGTCGGCCTCGACGCCGGGGCGGTGCCCAAGGGGCTCTCCGCCGAGGCGCTGCTGCAGCAGGCCGACGGCTACCTCTACCGCGCGAAGAAAAGGGGCCGCAACCGCGTGGTCGGCGGCCCCCCCGCCCTCTGAAGGCCGCCTCCCGCGGCGCCCGCAATCACTCCAGAAGCTCCTCTCGCAGGCGGGCGATCGTCTCCTGCGGAACCCCCGCCCGGGAGGTGAGGTAGCCCCAGGCCGAGCCGTATTTCCCGGCGATGTAGGACAGCAGGGCGCGGATGCGGCTTTCGGGCGCGGTGAAGTAGGGGGCGACGCGCTCGGGGTCGATGCCGAGCGTCTCGAGCTGCGCGAACATCGCCTGCCGGACTTCGGCGTTGTAGCCGTCGGAGAGGCCGTAATCGGCGATTACCGTCTCCTCGGGAACCCCGAGGGCGAGAAGCAAAAGCGCCGCCGCGGCCCCGGTGCGGTCCTTGCCGCCGGTGCAATGAAAGAGGAGCGGCCGATCGCCCGACGAGGCCGCCAGGGCGAAAAACCGCCGCCAGAGGCCGGGGTCCTGCTCGAGGCTGGCGATGTACCCCTCGAGCATGAACTCCTCGGAAAGCCAGTCGACATCCCCCCGAAGGATGCGCGCGTAAACCGCGGTCGGCTCGAATTCCCCGTGCTGGATGGGCAGGTGCACGAGCTGCGCTTCGCCGGCTCGCGGAAAGCGGGCGGGCATCTTCTCCGCCTCGGCCGCGGTGCGGAAGTCGCAGACCGTGCGGATGCCGAGCCGGAGGATCTGCTCGCGGCCGCGCTCGGTCAGGCGCCCGAGATGGCTCGAGCGGAAGAGCAGCCCCCAGCGGACCCGGCGGCCGGCAGCGGTCTCGTAGCCGCCGAGATCGCGGAAATTGGGCGCCCCCTCGATGAAGGGCCTCCGCTCGCCGCAGAGCGCCTTTGCCCCGTTGCCGGACTCGAGGCGGAAGAAATGGGGGCCCGCGGCCTCCGGGGCCGGCAGAACGATGCGGTCGCCCCGCTCCAGGCGGGCCACAGGAACCGCGCCATCGATGGCAACGGGCGAATGCCCCCGGAACACGGAAACGGGTCCACCCGCACCCGCGCCGTTCCAGTAGACCTCGACGGCGTCCCGGTTCAGGCGCCGGACGCCCGCCGGATGAAGCGGGGGGGGGCTTTCACCGTGAATCACCGGGGGGGACCCCTTTCTTCCGCCCCCGCCGCGGACGCCCGCCCAGGGGGGGGCGCCGGGGGGCGTCGTCCGGTTTCCTCTCATCCATGGCGGCAACCGCCCCGCGCTTCGAGCAGCCGGCACATGCGCCCCGGGAGTCGGCGTCCGAGGAGTTCCTCGTAGCGGCGCACCGCGCCGCAGAGGCGCTCGAGATCGACACCGGTTGCCGCGCCGATCCGCCCGAAGAGATGCACGGCGTCCTCGGCGGCGACATTGCCGGCCGCCCCCGGGATGAAGGGGCAGCCTCCCAGGCCCCCCGCCGCGACATCGAAGCGACGTACACCGCATTCCCACGCGGCGAGCAGGTTGGCGATCCCCAGCCCCCGCGTATCGTGCAGATGGAGAGCGAGCGGCGTGTCGCCCACGGCCGCCCGCACCTTGCGGATCAGACGGCGCACCTGGAAGGGGTCGGCCATCCCCGCGGTGTCGGCAAGGCTGATCTCCCGCGCGCCGGCGGCGACGAGCTCCCGCGCCATGGCCACCACCCGCTCCTCCGGGACCTCCTCCCCTTCGAGGCAACCGAAGGCACACTGGATTCCGGCCTGCACGGAGAACCCCGCGGCGAGCGCCTCGCCCACCATCGGCAAGAGCTCCGCGAAGGCCTTCGCGCTTGGGCGGCCGACATTGCGGCGGCTGTGGGCGTCGGAGGCGGACGAAGAGAGGCTCAGGTGCCGCACCCCGCACTTGTGCGCCCGTTCCAGACCGCGAGGATTCAGGACCAGTACGGAAACGGCCACCCCTGCCGCCTCCGAGAGAACGGCGCGAACCAGCGCTTCGCTGTCGGCCATTTGGGGAATGACGCGCGGGTTGACGAAAGAGGCCACCTGGATGTTTCTCAGGCCGGATGCGGCGAGCAGGCGGAAAAGCGAGAGCTTCTCCTCGAGGGTGAAGATCCGCGCCTCGGACTGCAGCCCGTCCCTCAGGGAGTGGTCCTCCAGGATCACCGCCTCCATGGTCTCGCCGCCCGGCACGCGGCCGTGTGGGCCGCCCACCTGCAGAAGGTCTTTTCGATTTTTCCCCCCGTTGTCAAGCAGACCCGGCCGGGCGTTGCCGGGCCCTCTTCCGCGCCCGAGCCTCTGCGCCTCTGCTTGACATCGTCTGCCCCCCCTCCTACGATCGCCCGCAGGAGAGAGAGGAGACGCAACGACGGTGGACGCTTTCTGG
Source organism: Desulfobacterales bacterium (assembly GCA_037481615.2). Classification (GTDB taxonomy): domain Bacteria; phylum Desulfobacterota; class Desulfobacteria; order Desulfobacterales; family SpSt-501; genus SpSt-501. The sequence goes on along the minus strand of JBBFLI020000001.1, from coordinate 151,463 downwards.
GCCTGGTGGCAGAGCCTGCCGCAGCGGATCGACCCGGTCGTTTTCCAGATCGGATCCTTCCGGCTGCAGTACTACGGCCTGATGTACCTGGTCGCCTTCGCGATCACCTACGTCCTCGTCCTCCACCGGCTGAAGACCGAGCCCCGCTTTTCCATCACCCGCGCGCAGGCGAACGACCTCATCACCTGGGTCATCCTCGGGCTGATGGCGGGCGCGCGGTTGGGGTATGTCGTCTTCTACAACCTCGAGTACTACCGGGGGCGGCCGCTCGAGATCGTACTCCCCTTCGATTTCTCCGAAGGGGTCCGCTTCACCGGTTTTTCGGGGATGTCCTTCCACGGCGGCCTGATCGGGGTGATCGTCGCCGCCTGGATCTACACGCGGCGGCAGGGGATTTCGCTGCGCGAGGCGGCCGATCTCGTCGTCCCGGCCGCCCCCTTGGGCTACACCTTCGGCAGGCTCGGCAACTTCATCAACGGCGAGCTCTACGGCCGGGTGACCACCGCCCCGATCGGCATGGTCTTCCCGCTCGCCCCCGACCGCGCCCTGCGGCACCCCTCGCAGCTCTACGAGGCGCTGCTCGAGGGGGTCGTTCTGTTTGCGGTCCTGTGGCCCCTGCGGCGCCGTCCGTTTCCCCGCGGGGCCATGCTCGCCCTCTACCTCGTCGGTTACGGAACGGCCCGCTTTCTGGTCGAGTTCTTCCGCGAGCCGGATGCGCACATCGGCTACGGTCCGGCCGGCCTGACCCGGGGGCAGTTGCTCTGCGCCGCGATGATCGCCGCCGGTCTCATCCTCTACCGTTGGCTCGCCCGGCCGGAGCGGGTTCCGCCCACGGCCCGGAAACCACCTTCACCACGGCGAGCGTGACATCGTCCTCCATCGGGGCGGGACCGCGGAACCGCATCACGTCCTCCAGCACCGCCTGCAGGATCCCCTCCGCCGACAGCGCGGCGTGCCGCGCGACCACCTCGGCCAGCCGCCCTTTCCCGTAACGCTCCGCGCCGGGATCCCGGCTCTCCCAGATCCCGTCGGTCCCGATCAGGATCACGTCGCCGGCGCGGGTGCCGGAAAGGGGCGTCACCCCGTAAACCGCCTCCTCCATCACGCCCAGGGCCACCCCCGTGGCTCCACGCGGGCGGCGCACCCGGCCCGCCGCGGCATCGTAGAAAAACGGCGGATCGTGGCCGGCACCGGCCCAGCCGAAGCCGGGCGGGGAGGTGGAAATCTCCAGCACGGCGAGGGTGACGAAGCTTCCGCTCGCGGCCGTATCCCGGCAAAGCAGGCGGTTCGTCTCGGCGAGCGCCGCGGCCAGACCGACCGGCCGCCCGAGTTCGGCGCGCAGGAAGGCCCGGGCGGTGGTCATCAACAGGGCGGCGGGGATGCCATGGCCGACGACGTCGCCCACGGCGACACACCAGGAACGCCGCCCGACTTCCCCGCCGCGGACGATGAAATCGTAGTAATCGCCCCCCGTCTCCTGGCAGTAGAGGCTGCGGGCGGCGATGTCCAGGCCGGGGATGGCGGGCGGCGCGGCGGGCAGCAGGTTGCGCTGCACCTCCTCGGCGAGGCGGAGCGCCTCCTTGAGCTCGAGACGCTCCCGGAGCTGCCGGCTCATGTGGTTGAAGCTGAGGATCATCTCCCCGAGCTCGTCGCCGCGTCTCACCGGCAGGGGGTCGCCGAACTCGCCGTGCGCAAGGCGGATCGCCTCGCGGGCGACCTGCCGGATCTCCGCGGCCAGGCGGCCCATCACCCAGGCGATCAGGCCGCCGATCAGGACGACGAGGCCGATCGAGAAGAGAAGGTAGCCGTCGCGGAAGGACAGGATCGGGGCGAGCACCTCGCGGCCGGGCGCGATCAGCACCAGGAACCAGGGTGCCTCCCGGAGGCGGTGGAAACCGCTCACCTCCCGGGGCGGCATTCCCGCTCCGAGCAGGGTCCCCGACAGGGCGCGTCCCATCGCCTCCCGGGTCGCCTGCTCGAGGGCATCGCCGTTTCCGCCCAAGACGTCGGCGGGCGAGGGGGTGCGGCTGATGAGGACCCTGCCCGTTTCGTCGACGAGAAAAGCCTTGTGGCTCTGCCACCACGCGCTCTCGATCACGTGGCGGAAGATGAAGTCGAAGTCGACGACCGCCGCCAGCCGTCCCAGGATCCCCCCGCTCTCGTCGAGAAACTCCGCCAAGACCTCGAAGGTGCTGTGTTCGTCGCGGGGGTCGAAGCGCGGAGGCGTCACGCCGCGGATCCTCGCCCCCGCGTAGCTCCCCATCCTCCGCCCGCGCCCCTCGCCGCCAGGCCTCCCGGCATGCGGGCCCCCCCCGGACGGCGTCGCTCTTTCCCAGTCAAGCCGCACCTCGACCACCCCGTCCCGGCGCATCAGTTGCTCGAGCACCAGGCGGCGGAAGGCCGCCTCGGAGATGTCGACCGGAGTCTCCTCGAAGAGGCGGATCGCCTCCTTGATGCGCGCCAGGTGCATGTCCGCGATGTGTGCCGCGCGTTCGAGTTTGAGGGTCGCCGATTCGCGCCACTGGTCGAGCAGGAGATCGCGCAGCAGAAGAAAGCCGGAGAAACCGGCGGCCAGCAGGAGGGCGGCCACCGGGAGGATCATCACCGCGGAGAAACGCCGTTGCAGGCGCGAGGAGAGAAACCGCATGGTCCATCCTGGGGACAAGAGGCGGCCGAATATAGCGCGGGGGCGGGGGCTGCGGCAAGCCGCGGCCGGGCGCCTTGAGAAACGGCAACCGGATTGCTATGGTGTCCCCGCCTGCTCCGCGGGCCGAAAGATCAGGATGGGGGAGAGCGGGTTTTCCTGCGCGGAGGATCGGCATGGAGCTCGTGGGGAACGATATCGCCTACCGTTACCCCCATGCCGCCGCCGATCTCTTCGCGGGACTCGATTTCCGCATCCGCGGGCCGGGCTTCCATGCCCTCTTCGGCCCCTCGGGGGTGGGGAAATCGACGCTGGCACGCCTGATCAGCGGCATGCTCCCGGCCCACCGCGGCTCGATCGCCGCGCAGGGGATGCAGCGCGTTCTCTACACCTACAACCTCGAGCGCCTGCCGGGCTGGGTGACCCTGCGGCGGCATTTCGAGGAGACCGCCTCGGCCGCCGGCAAGCCCCGCCTCGAGACGCTGCTCGACATCTTCGACATCCGGCCGCTCGTCGAGGCGCGCTTTCCTCGGCTTTCGCTCGGGCAGCAGAACCGTGCCAACCTGGTGCGCTATCTCCTGCAAGAGTTCGACCTGCTGATCATGGACGAGAGCCTCGCCAACGTCGACGAGGCGACCCGGCAGCGGATCATCCTGCAGATGAAAGCGCTGTTCCCCGAACGCTGTTTTCTCTACATCTCGCACAACGTCGCCGAGGTGGCCCGCTTCTGCGGGGAGGTCCTCGTCTTGCGCGGACGGCCGAAACAGCCCCAGATCGTCTCCGTCTCCGGCGGTGACCAGCGCGAGGGGGCCGAGCCCGACCCGGCCCGGCTCGAGCGCGCCATGCTGGCGATCCTCCATGCTGCATAGACGCCTCACCCAGTTCTTCATCCTCTACCTGGCGGGGGTCGGCGTGCTGCTGCTGTTCAAGCTCGCGCTGGGGCTCTCCGATTACGTCATCCCGGGGCCGGCGGAGATCCTGCGGACCGCGCACGCCTACGGCACGGCGTATGCCGCGGCCGTGTTGAACACGCTCGGCGTCGCCGTCCTCGGCCACGGGCTCTCGATCCTCCTCGCCGCGGCGGTCGCCGTGCTCGCCCGGCTCAAGGCCTGGGTCGGCGGTTTCATCCGCACCGCGGCATTCAACATCCAATCCTACCCGATCGTCGCCGTCGCCCCGATTCTCTTCATTCTCCTGGGCGACGGACTGGTGACGCGGCTGCTGATCGCCTCTCTCATCTGTTATTTTCCCCTGCTGCTCTCCTTTCTGGGCATCTTCTCCGAGCCGGTGCGCGAGATCGAGCATTTCTACGAGGCGACCGGCCGCATGACCTGGCGGCTGCAGATCAAGATCCGGGCTCTCGAGAACCTGCAGAAACTCACCACCGTCCTGGTCGGAAGCGCCACCCTGGCCATGGTGGGGACGATCGTCGCCGAATTCATCGCCGCCACCGCCGGCATCGGCTACAGCATCCGCATCGCCCTTTACCAGAGCGACCTCGCCAAGATCCTGGTCGCGCTCCTGCTGATCGGGATCGGGACCTCGCTGTGGCTCGTCCTGCTCGAACGGCTGGGCGCCGCGTTGCAGAGGAAACTGGAGGGTCCGTGAGGCAGCCGGCAGGCCTTCTCTTTCGTTGGGGGGCGGGGATCCTGTTCGTTCTCCTCGGCGGGCTATCGGGTTGCACGCCCCCGGGAGAGCTCGAGGAGATCCGGTACCGCCTGAAATGGCTCTACAATGTCAGCACCGTGGGCGACCTCTACGCCGTCGCGCAGGACCATTTCGCCCGCGCCGGGCTGCGGGTGAGCGTCAAGCCGGGCGGGCCCGAACGGGATGCCTTGAAAGAGCTCGAGCTCGGCCACGCCCAGTTCGGGGTCGCCTCCGCCGACCAGGTTTTGCGGGCGGCGGCCAAGGGGGCCCCCCTCGTCGTGCTCGCCCAGCTCTTCCAGGTCAATCCCCTGCAGTGGATCTACCGCCCCGACCGCAACCCCTTCCGGGAGCCCGCGGACCTGCGGGGCAAGACGATCGGGGTCACCTTCGGCGGCAACGACGAGTCGATCCTGCGGGCGCTTCTGGCGCGCCACGGGATCGCCGAAGGCGAGGTGCGCCTCTTCAGCGTGCGCTACGACTACACCCCCTTCTACGAGGGCCGGGTGGACTTCTGGCCGCTCTACATCAACGCCCAGGCGCCGATCATCGCCGAGCGCCTCGCGCAGGCGGGCGAGCCGACCGCATTTCTCGACCCCCATCGCTGGGGCGTGCGTTTCGTCGCCAACTCCGTGGTCACCACCCGCGAGATGGTCCAGCGCCACCCGCGGACGGTGAGCCGCTTTCTCTCCGCGCTGCTGCAGGGCTGGCGGGAGGCGCTCGATCCGGCCAACGAGGAGGCGGCGGTGCGGGTCCTGCTTGCCGCCGACCGCGAGACCCCCGAAGAGGTCGTGCGCCGCCAGCTCTCGGTCACCCGGCGCCTCATGGTCCCCGTCCCCCCCTCGGCCTTCGGCCGGATCGATCGCGCCGCCTGGCGCGAGACCGAAGAGATCATGCGCACCCAGGGGCTGATCGAACGACCGGTCGCCGTGGAGTCCCTCTTCGTCGGCCCCCTTCCCTGATCCGGTTCTTGCGGACGCCGCCGGCCCGATTTTCCCGGCGAGGGCCATCGTGATATACTGTTGGTTCAGGGCCCGCTGCCTCTCAGACAGCCCTTGCGGGATTTCAGCCCGAAACCGGTTCCAGGCGACGCCCATGGCTTCTTCGAACTGGCTGCGGCGGGTGATCGAGCAGATCGAACACCGCTTCGGCAGCCGCGATGCTCCGGCGGAGGAGGACGGCCTCACCCGCTGGCGGGAGCGGATTCTGCTCTCCATCCTGGCCGCCAGCACGGCGCTCTGCATCCTCGCCCTCGCCCCCGCCCTCTATCTCGCCTTCCGCGAAGGGCTCTGGGTGCTCGCCGTCTTCGACGTCTTGGCGGCTGCGCTGTGCACCTCGCTTCTTTTTCTGCGAAATCTCCCTTTCCGCAGGCGCGCGGGCCTCACCCTGCTGCTGCCCTTTCTCGTGGGGATCACGGTCATCTCCCAGGCGGGGTTTCTGAGCGGCGGCCCCGCCTGGCTCTTCGCCTTCAGCGTGCTCGCGGGGGTGTTGCTCGGGATCCGGTCCGCCCTGCTCGCCATCGGGATGAACACGGCGGCCATCCTCGCCCTCGGGTGGCTCTCCATGCGGGGGCTGCTGGCCGCCTCCCCCGAGGAGATCAGCGCCGTCCTCGCCGTCAGCGCGGGCGCCAATTTCGTCTTTCTCAACCTCGTCGCCGCCATCTCCGTCGCCGTGCTCGTCAACGGCCTGCAGGCCATGAACCTCCAGACGCTGGCTGCAACCCGGGCCCTGGAGGACGAGCGGGCCGATCTGCTGCGCACGCGGGAGAAGCTGCGGGAGGAGGTCGCCGTGCGCCGGGCCTCGGAGCAGGCCCTGCGCGAAAGCGAGCAGAAATACCGCCTGCTCGCCGAAAACGTGCGCGATGTGATCTGGATGACGGACCTCGAGCTGCGCTTCACCTTCGTCAGCCCGTCGATCCAGGTCCTCCAGGGCTTCTCCCCCGAAGAGCACGCCAAGCTGAAGATCGAACAAATGATGACCCCCGAATCCCTCGCCCGCGCCCGCCGCGAGCTCGGCCGGCAACTCGAGCTCGGCCGCCAGACCGGCTCGTTTGAACGCTCGGCCACCCTGGAGGTCGAGCTCCTGCACAAGGACGGCCGGATCGTCCCCGCGGAGGTGAGCGCCTCCTTCCTCCTCGGGGAAGGGGGGGCACCCGTCGGCATCCTGGGCGTCACCCGCGACATCACCGAGCGCCGCCGCGCCGAGGAGGAAAAGCGCGAGCTGACGGAGCGCCTGGCCCGCTCGAAGAAGATGGAGGCGCTCGGCACCATGGCCGGGGGGGTGGCCCACGATCTGAACAACGTGCTCTCGGGGATCATCAGCTACCCCGACCTTCTGCTCATGGATCTGCCGCCGGACAGCCCCCTGCGACGGCCGCTCGAGGTCATCCGCGAATCGGGGAAAAAGGCCGCGGCCATTGTCCAGGACCTGCTCACGCTGGCGCGTCGCGGCGTGCCCACCTTCGAGGTGCTCAACCTGAACCTCCTCGTCGAGGAATACCTGGTCAGCCCCGAGTACCTGCGGCTGAAAGCCTTCCACCCCCGGGTCGAGGTGGAGACCCGGCTGGCCGACGATCTCCTGAACATCCTCGGCTCCCCGATCCACCTCTCCAAGACCATCATGAACCTCGTCTCGAATGCGGCCGAGGCGATGCCCGAGGGGGGCAAGGTCGTGATCGCCACGGAAAACGCCCACTTCGACGCCCCGCCCGCCGGTCGGGCGCTGCGCGAGGGGGACTACGCCGTCCTGCGGGTGACCGACACCGGGGTCGGGATTGCCCCCGAGGATTTGCACCGGATCTTCGAGCCCTTTTTCACCAAGAAGAAAATGGGGCGCAGCGGGACGGGGCTGGGCATGGCCGTCGTCTGGGGAACGGTCGAGGACCACCGGGGGGCGATCGACGTCCAGAGCACCGAGGGCCGCGGCACGGTGATCACCGTCTTTCTGCCGGCGACCCGCGAATCCTGCCCGTTGCGCAGCGCCGCGGTTTCGCTGGATGCGCTCCGGGGAAACGGGGAAAAGGTGCTCGTCGTCGACGACATGAAGGAACAGCGGGAGATCGCGGTCAACATCATCGGCCAGCTGGGCTACGACGTGCGCGCCGTGGAAAGCGGCGAGCAGGCCGTGGAACTGCTGCGTCACGAAAAGGTCGACCTCCTCGTCCTCGACATGATCATGGACCCGGGGATCGACGGACTGGAGACGCTGCACCGCGTGAAGCAGCTTCATCCCCACCAGAAAGCCATCCTCACCAGCGGGTACGCGGAGACCGAGCGGGTGCGGATCGCCCGGCAGCTCGGAGCGGGCTGCTACCTGAAAAAACCCTACACCGTGCAGAACCTCGCCGCGGCGATCAAAGAGGAACTCTCCCGGAGATGAAGCGGATCCCGCCGCGGCCTTCACAAGCCGGGGCCTGTGATCTATAGAGGGAGGAATTATTCCTTACTCCGGAGGGAGCGCCGGAAACCATGTCTGCCATCGCCTCGTCCGCGCAGAAGATCATCCCGCCCGGCCGGATCGATCTCGCGATCGGCCAGCCCTCGCCGCGACTGCTGCCCTTCGACGTCATGGCGCGCGCGGCCGCCCACGCCGGCGCCGACCCCGAACGGCTGCCCCTCTCCTACGGCACCGAGCAGGGGGACGGCCGCTTCCGCGAGGCGCTGGCGCGCTTCCTGAGCCCGCGCTACGGGGTTCCCGTTGACCCCGCCGAGCTCCTCGTCACCAACGGCGCCTCCCAGGCGATCGATCTCGTCTGCACGCTTTTCGCCCGCCGCGGCGATGCCATTTTCGTCGAGGAGCCGACCTACTTTCTCGCCCGCAAGATCTTCGCCGACCACGGGCTCGAACCCGTCGCTTTGCCCATGGACGGTGAGGGCCTCGTGGTGGAGGCCGTCGCCGAGGCGCTCGCCACCCGCAAGCCCGCGTTTCTCTACACGATTCCCACTTACCACAACCCGACGAGCCGCTGCCTGTCGGCCGAACGACGCCGGCGGCTCGCCCGGCTCAGCCGCGAGTGGGGCCTGCTCGTCGTCGCCGACGAGGTCTACCATCCCCTGGTCTACGAGGAAACCCCGCCGCCCCCGCCGCTCGCTTCCTTCTGCCGCGAAGCGGAGATCCTCTCGATCGGCTCCTTCTCGAAAATCCTCGCCCCCGGCCTGCGTCTGGGGTGGCTGCAGGCCGACCCGCGGCACATCGGCCGGATCACCGCCTGCGGGCTGCTCGACAGCGGGGGGGGGCTCAACCCCTACACCTCGGGGATCGTGAGAAGCGCCCTCGAACTCGGCCTCGTGGAAGAGCACCTCGCCTTCCTGAAGGAGACCTATCGCCGGCGGATGCTCGCCCTGTGCGACGCCCTGCGCGCCGAACTGCCGCCGGAGGTGAGCTTCCGTCAGCCCGGGGGGGGGTTTTTCCTCTGGCTCGAGTTCCCGGAGCGGATCGACACCGAGGCCCTTCTCCCCCGCGCCCTCGAGCGGGACCTCGAATTCATGCCCGGCCCCCGCTTTTCCAGCCGCGGGGCGCTGCACAACAACATGCGCCTGAGCTTCGCCTATTTCGAGATCCCGGACCTCAAGGAGGGGGCGCGGAGGCTTGCCCAGATCGTACGCTCTGCCCTTTGAACGAGCGAGGCGCTCGAGAACGGTTTCCCCCCGCGTTCTCTCGGGCCGCAGGCAATCCTTTGCCGGTATGGCGGACGAGTTTTTCCCTCGACCCCCCGAGGGGGCTTTGGGAAAGCTCGCCACCCGGTATTCTCAGGCCCCCCCTCCGATGGGCCGGTCCAGGGCCCCCCGCCCCTTCGATCCGAGATTTTTCCTCGAAAAAATCGATATTGGAAACAAGTGGTCTTTCGCCATCGGCTTGACATCCGCCCCGCAGAATTGGTAAGACCGGTCTGCCGGTAATGCCGATAAGGCCAGAAAGCAGGGATGCGGGGTACCTTGACGACTTTTGAAAAACTTTCCCCCCCACGGTTTCTGAAGCGCAGCTCTTTCGTCGCCGAGCAGATCATCGGCAAAATCCGCTCCGGCGAGTTTCTCCCCGGATCCAAGCTCCCCCCGGAACGCATGCTCGCGGAGCAGATGGGGGTGGGACGCCCCACCATCCGTGAAGCCATCAGCGCCCTTCAAATCGCGGGCATTCTGGAAAGCCGCCCCGGCGACGGCAATTACGTGCAGCTCCTCAACGACACCGAAAAACCCGCCAAGGCGGCCTTCGACGTTCTCGAAACCAGCGAAAGCCCCCTGCAAATCCTTCAGGCGAGAAAGGCTCTGGAAATCGGTGTCGCCCAACTGGCGATCACCGAAGCCTCCGATGAGGATCTGCGCCGCATTCAAACGGCCCTCGAGGAGAAAATCGCCCGGGGCCGGGGAGGACAGTACTCGGAATACCTGCGCTACGGGAAAAAGTTTCACCTCGCCATCGCCCAGGCGACGAAAAACCCGGTGATCGTCCGGCTCATGGAAAACCTCCTCGAGGCCAGCCAGCAGCCTCTCTCCCTGAACATGCGGAAACGTTTCTACGAGCAGGACGAGAAGCGGATCGACCAGATGCTGAGAAACCATCAGCAGATCGTCCAGGCGCTCGTCGAACGGGATCTGCCCAGGATGATCGCGCTGATGGAGGAGCATTTCGATCTTCTGATCCAGCAGCTCTACAACGAAAAAACGGACGGTCCCTGAGGGCCGGGCGCAGGAATCCCCCTTGTCCGGCGACGGAAAGGGGGGGGTCGGGGTTCCCCCGGAGCAGGGACTCGGAAGGGGCCGGGCATGAAAATCGATGCGGAAAAATGCGTGGGCTGTGAGATCTGCCTCGACTACTGCAACGTCGGCGCCATCTCGATGCAGAACGAAAAGGCCGTGATCGACCGCGACACCTGTGTGGAATGCTGGCTGTGCTACCGCAATCAAATCTGTCCGAACGATTGCTTCGAGCCCACCCCGCTCGAAAGCCCGCCCGAGGTGTTCAAGCACGTCCTGAGCGACCCCACCGAAACCAGCGCCGGCACGGGCATCCCCGGCCGCGGCACCGAGGAGGCCAAGACCAACGATGTCACGGGCCGTTTTGACCGGGACAGCTACGGCATCTGCATCGACATGGGCCGACCGGGGGTCGGCGCCTGCATGAGGGACGTCGAAAAGGTGGCCATGGCGGTGGCGGCAGCGGGCGTCCGCTTCGCCAGCCCGAAGGAGACGCCCCTTTCCGCTCTGATGGAAGACGTACGCACCGGAAAGATCCGTGAGGAATACCGCGACGTGAACGTGCTTTCGGTGATCGTGGAGGGAACCTGCAAACGCAGCGCGCTGGCAGAGGTTCTGAAGGCCCTTCTCCGGGTCGCCGGGGAGATCGACACGGTCTTCAGTCTCGGCATCGTCTCCTTTCAGCGCGGCGACCGGGACGAGCCCCTGTTCAAAATCCTCGCCGAGAACGGGCTGGCCCCGCCGACGAGGGGGAAGGTCAATGTCGGCCTGGGGAAACCGCTCTACACCGGATGAGCCATCGAAGAAGATCCCCGAGGAGGCGATTTCCATGACCCATAGCTTGCACCGCTGCGGAAGGCATCAGGAAAGAGATTTCGTCTGGCTGCTCTACCACGTGAAGGGCGTGAACGACCACGACTTGAAAGAACGCTACCGGAAGGCGCTCGAAATCGCCGAGGCCTGCGGCGCCGTCAATTGGGGGGACGTGAAATCGGGGCCGGTGGTCACGCTGTCCCCGGAGCAGATTCGCGAGAACCTGACCGAAAAGTCGCGGCTGCGGGGGGTCTTCTCCTCCTCCGCCCAAGTCGTAGACTTTCTCCAGCGCATGAAGGCCGCCGACCTGGGGTTGTGTGTGATCATCGCCGGCCCCCTCCAGGAGGTGCTGGAGGCTTGCCGGGAAAGCGGCGTTTCCCCGCACACGATCAATTACGCGATCGGTGTGTTCGGCAAAACGGAACGACTCGCCGACGAAGCCACCCTTGCGATCACCACGATGTGCGGACACCACATGGTCCCCAACCGGCTGGTCGCCAAAACCTACGAGAAGGTCAAGAAGGGGAAAATCTCCGCGGAAAAAGCGGCCCATCGACTGGCCGTTCTCTGCCCGTGCGGCATCTTCAATCAGGAACGCGCCGCGATTCTGCTCGAGGAATACGCGGCGGAAGGGCGGGAAAACGCAAGGCCGTCATCGCCGAAACCCGGCCGCGGTGAGTGAGAAAGCCAACCCGGCAGGCCGCCAAACGAAAAAAAAAACCGGCAGGAGGGAAACGATGAAGAGCCAACGCAGAGCGATGTCCCGAGGGCTTGGGCTGCTGCTGACGGGGGTGGTCGCTTCGGCAGTCTTCGCTTTCGGTGAAGCCACGGCCCAGAACTATCCCACCAAGCCGATCGAACTGGTCGCCTGGGCTTCCCCGGGGGGCGGAAGCGACATCATGTGTCGCGCCTTCAGCAAGGCCGCGGAAGGCATCGTTCCGCAGCCGCTGGTCGTCGTCAACAAAAAGGGCGGCGGCGGCGCCGTCGGGATGGCCTATGTCCAGGGGCGGCCGGCCGACGGCTATACCTTGCTGGGAGTCACCAACAATCTGCTCTACACGCCGCTGTCCAACAAGGATTTCAAATACAGCTACCGGGACTTCGAGCCGATCCTCATGTGGGGCTACGATCCCAAGTGCATCGCCGTCGCCGCCTCCAGCCCCTACCGGAGCCTGCAGGATTTCATCGCCGCGGCCAAGGCCGCCCCGGGAAAACTGAAGATCGGCACCTTCGGACCCGGCACGGACGACCATGTGACCGGTTACCTGCTCGGGAAAAAAGCCGGGGTGGAATTCGGATTCGTCCCCTTCGACAGCGGCGGTGAGATCCTCGCCGCCCTGCTCGGCGGTCACATCGCCGCCCAGATCACCGAAGTGGCCGAGGTGAAATCTCAGATGGACGCCGGCAAGGTGCGCATCCTGGCCGTGGCCACCGAAAAGCGGACCTCCTCGCTGCCGGAGGTCCCCACCTTCGCGGAAAGCGGATACGCCGTCGTGGTCCCCAAATTCCGCGGCTTGACCGTCAAGAAGGGCACGCCGCCGCCGATCGTCGATTACTGGATCCAGCATTCCCTTCAGGCGGTGAAGACCCCGCAGTTTCAGAAATACCAGAAGGACAATTTCGTGGAGGCGAGTTTCCTCAGCGGCAAGGACTTCGCCAAGCTGCTCGAGGGCGAGGAGCAGGTGATCGCCCCCGTGCTCAAGGAGCTGGGCTTCTAGCCGGCTTTCCGGCGGCAGAACATCCCGGATGTCGGGCTTCGGCCCGGCATCCGGTCGCAGCCGCTTCCAAGGCCTGGAGCAGCCGATGAGGGGTTGGGCGGATCGCATTTTCGGTTTGGCGATGCTGGGCGTCGCCGGGCTTTGGATCCATCTCGCCTTGAAATTGCCGTTTCCGGCTTTCGCGAAATCGGCCCGCGTCGGGCCCGGCCATTTCCCCGCCGGTATCGCCATCCTGCTGGCCGTCCCCTCCCTGATCCTGATCGCCCGGACGTGGACGCCGAAATCGCGCGGCGGCGCGGCCGATCCCGCCGGGATGCCGGAGCCGACGGGAACGCCGGCGGGGATCGGGGGAAGGCGTAACCTGCTCATCGGCTTCGGGCTGTTCACCGCCTACATCGCGGCCAGCCCGATCGCGGGCTTCATTCCGGCTTCGCTCGCCTTCATCCTGGCCATGACCCGCATCACGGGGAACATCCCCTGGTTGAAGAGCGCGCTCGCCGCGCTGATCACCACCGGCCTTCTGTGGGCGATCTTCGTTCTCTGGCTCCAGATCCCGTTGCCGGCGGGCGCTTGGAGGCCATAGCGCATGGAGATTCTGGAGAATCTGTCCGCAGGCTTCGGAGCCGTGCTGACACCCTACCATCTTTTCTTCATTTTCCTGGGCCAGATCATCGGCATCAGCGTCGGCATTCTTCCCGGCATCAACTCCTCCATGGCTGTCGCGACCCTTCTTCCTCTCACCTTCGGGCTGACCGCCCAGGCCTCGCTGTTGCTCTTGACCGGAATCTACATGGGATCGATGTTCGGCGGCTCGATCACCTCGATTCTGCTGCGCGTGCCGGGGACCTCCACGGCAGCGGTGGTATGCCTCGACGGCTACGAGATGACTTGCCAGGGCAGGGCGGGCTGCGCCCTGGGGATTACCGCCATCGGCTCCTGGGTGGCCGGCACGTTCAGCCTCGTCGTGCTGATGTCGATCGGCCCCTTGCTGTCTCAATATGCTCTGTCCTTCGGCCCGCCGGAATACTTCGCGCTGATCTTTTTGGGCCTGACCACCATCACCAGTCTGGGAAGCGCCTCGATGGTCAAGGGCCTGATGTCCGGGGCTCTCGGCCTGATGGTCGGCACCATCGGCATCGACCCGGTCACGGGGGTGAATCGCTTCACCTTCGGGCAGGTCGAGCTGCTGAACGGGGTGGATTTCATCGCCGTCCTGATCGGCCTGTTTGCCGTCTCGCAGGCCATGGCCAACCTGGAAAAGAACCCGGGTTCCTTCTGCCCGGTCGGCTCTCTGACGGGTCTGCTCCCCCGCTGGGCGGAAATCAAGCAGAGCGCCTTCTCGATTCTCCGCGGCTCCGTGTTGGGGACCTTCGTGGGGATTCTCCCCGGCGCCGGGGCCACGACCGCAGCCTTTCTTTCCTATTCCCTCGAAGCCCAGCTCGCCAAGGACAAGAAATCCGTCGGCAAAGGCAACATCTCTTGCGTGGCGGGACCGGGAAGCGCCGACAACGCAGCGGCGGGCGGGGCGCTGATTCCGCTGCTCAGCCTGGGGATCCCCGGTTCGGAGACCACCGCCGTGCTCATCGGGGCCTTGATGATCCACGGGATCCGACCCGGCCCCCTGCTCTTCTCGGAGCACGGCCCCCTGGTCTGGTCCGTCATCGCCGCCCTCTACATCGCCAACTGTCTGGGGCTCTTTCTGGCAACCGCCGGGGTCAAACCGCTGACCCTGATCTTGCGGCTTCCGACGGCGGCGATGTCGGCCTTCATTCTGGTGATGAGCTTCGTGGGCGGCTACGCCCTGAACAACAGCATGACGGAGGTCTGGATCGTCCTGCTCTCCGGGGTCGCCGGCTACTTCATGAAACGCCTGGATGTTCCCCCGGCGCCGCTGATCCTCGGACTGGTGCTCGGGCCGCTCGCGGAGAAATCCTTCCGGCAGTCATTGTTCATGTCCGACGGCAGCTTCTCGATCTTCTTCGAACGACCCATCGCCCTGGTTTTTCTCATCGCCGGAATGGTCAGCCTCCTGTTGCCTCTCCTTCTGGCGCGACTCCCCCCAGGGGCTCCATCAACGTGTGAAACAAGCTTTGCGGAACCGGAAGAAAAGAGCTAAGGGGGGGCCGCAGGAGAATCCGCCATGGGCTACCGTATCGCCTTGATCCCCGGAGACGGCATCGGCCGCGAGGTCGTCCCCGAAGCGGTGAGGGTGCTGCAGGCGCTCGCCGTGCAATTCCGTTTCCGGATCGACTTCACCGAGTTCCCCTATTCCTGCACCTACTATCGGGAGACGGGGGCGATGATGCCGCCGGACGGCCTCGATCGGCTGCGCCCTTTCGATGCCCTCCTTCTCGGGGCGGTCGGGCACCCGGAGGTGCCCGACCACGTCTCCCTCTGGGGGCTGCTCATCCCCATCCGGCGGGGGTTCGACCAGTATGTCAACCTGCGCCCGGTCCGGCTGCTGCCCGGCGTGCGCTCGCCGCTCGCGGGCCGCACGGCGCGCGACATCGACTTCGTGATCGTGCGCGAGAACACGGAAGGAGAGTATTCCCAGATCGGCGGCCGCCTCTATGCGGGAACCGAGCGCGAGATCGCCGTCCAGGAGTCGGTCTTCACCCGCGTCGGCGTGGACCGGGTCCTGCGCTTCGCCTTCGAACTCGCCCGCCGCCGCCGCGGGCATGTCACCTCGGCCACGAAATCGAACGGCATCATCCACACCATGCCCTTCTGGGACGAGCGCTTCCGGGCGATCGCCGCCGAGTACCCCGACGTGCGCACCGCCCAGTACCACATCGACATCCTCTCGGCCCATTTCGTCCAGCACCCGGACTGGTTCGACGTGGTGGTCGCCAGCAACCTCTTCGGCGACATCCTCTCCGACCTCGGCCCCGCCTGCGCAGGCGGGATCGGCATCGCCCCCTCGGGGAACCTCAACCCCGAGCGCCGCTTCCCCTCGATGTTCGAACCCGTGCACGGCTCGGCCCCGGACATCGCCGGCCGCGGCATCGCCAACCCCGTCGCCACCCTCTGGTCGGCTTCGATGATGCTCGATTTCCTGGGTGAAAAGGAGGCCGGAGCCGCCCTGATGCAGGCGATCGAAGCGGTCACCGCCGAGGGGACGACGCTCACCCCCGACCTCGGCGGAAGGGCGGGGACGCGGGAAGTGGTCGATGCCGTGCTCGAGCATTTGAACCGCTGAAAACCAAAAAAGAGGGGCCCCCGACGGGGGCCCCAGACCAACCCTCGCTTTCTTCCCGTTACTTGGCGGTCGCCCCGAAGCCGGTGCCGTCTTGCGGGCCGGTTCCCTGGTTGCCCGTCCCGTCGCCCGGCCCGAAGCCGGCCGCCTGTCCGGTCCCCGGCCCTGGACCGAAGCCCGTGCCGTCCTGGGGGGCGGTGCCCTGGTTTCCGGTCCCGTCGCCCGGGCCATAGCCGAATCCCTTGTGCTGCGCCGTCCCCTGAAGCGACGGCGCCCCGACCGAGGCACCCGGGCCGGGGCCGATCGAGGCGCCGGGGCCGGGGCCGATCGAGGCGCCGGGGCCGGGGCCGATCGAGGCGCCCGGGCCCGGTCCCGCCGAAGCCCCCGGGCCGGGACCGACACCGGCGGCCCCGGCACCGGCACCTCCGGCAGCACCCCCACCAGCGCCGGCCCCCGCGCCGCCGCCGCCACCGGCACCGCCTCCCCCTCCTCTGGCATACGCGGGGGCGATGGCCATGACGAGCGACAACAGCAGGCAAATCAAGATCCAGGACTTCTTTCTCATGAATGACGACTCCTTTCTCCGTAATGGATTTGCGGGACTCCCGAGTGCATGCCCTCTTGAAAACCCCGTTTGCCTCTTCAACGATGAACAGCCTTCTTTGTTACAGCCGGCGCGCATGCGCTTCAACGGGCTCCGCCCGGCCCCCCGCCGCCGCCACCGCCCGGCCCCCCGCCGCCGCCACCGGCCCCCCCTCCGGTTCCGGAGGGGGAGGCGCCTGCGGCCGTACCGTGCGGCGCCTGTCCATGAGCCATCCCCTGCGCCAGGGCCTGGGCCGCACTCTGGGGGGATTGGGAACGCGCCTGGTCGAGAAAGGACTGGTGGATGCCCGCAATCGCCGCGGCATCGCGGCCGGCGGCGAGGGCTTGCGCGACGACCTCGGCGGCAAGATCGGAGGAAACGCCGAAGCGCGAAAGATCCCGCAGCATCCGCAGCGCAGCCGTGGCAAGCTCCGTCGCGGCATCCCGGCGCCGCCCGCTCGAAGCCTTCTGGAGACTCTGGACCGTGCGCACGGCATCCTTCTCCTGGACACCCGCGGCCAGGCTCTCGGCCAACACCTGCCCCAGAGCGTGGACGTCGGCGTCCTCGCGGACGACCGTTTTCGCCAGTGCGTAGGCAAGGGCATAGCGGGCGCGGACGGCCTCGAGGGCCCCCATCACGCGCTCCGGGGGGATGCGTTTGGACAGACCCTCGAACGCCTTGAGCAGAATCGGCCGGGTGGGCAGACCCTCGTTCTGCGCCCGCTCGAGGAGCGCCGTCGCCGCCTCGAGTTGCGCGCGGGAAAAACCGGCCTGCCTCATCTCCCCCACGAGTCGTCCGGCCTCCTCCGCCGGGATCCCCAGGCGGCTGATCCGCCGCGCCTGCTGCTCAAGGAACCCCGGCTCCACCTCCGCCCCGAGGGGGGCGGGCGGCAAAGCGGCAACGGCGAGGGCGAGCAGGAGCAACCCTCTTAGAAGAATTCGTCTGTTCATCATGGTCTTGCTCATCTCACCCGGGCGGCGCGGGGATCGAACACGCAGTTCCAGGAACCGAAATCGTCCCGCTCGCGCAGCGGACAGTCCGGAAGCTCCATCTTCCCGTCCACGCGGAAGCTGTAGCGAAACTCGCCCCGGCCCTGCCGCCGCGCCCGCCACAAACCGAGGCCCGCCGGCTCGGCGGGGATGTCCTCCACGGCCTCGGCGGCCACGACCAGCGCGACCTCCCGGGCCTGCGGCGCCCGCAAGTAGATCACGACGGCCTCCTCCCGGACTTCCAGGAAATGCCGCGCGCAACCGGCGCATCCGAGAAGCGCCGCCGCGAGGATCCCTGAAACCAGCCGTTTCAAGAGGAAAGGGTGACCTCCAGAATCGAATTTTCGCCGCCGAAATCGTCCTGTTCCCGCTGCGCAACCGTCGGGTCGGCCAGGCGCCCTACGCCCTCGACGATGTAGCTGAAACGATGCTCGCCGGGAGGCAGATCGAGCGTGATTTCCCAGTACCCGCCGCCGCCCGCCCGTTTCATCGGCAGGCTCTGCCAGCCGGTGAAACTGCCGGTGATCTCCACCTGAGCCGCCTCCGGCTGGTAAAGGACGAATCGGTGGGGTCGCAAGGCCTCTCCGACCGGGGCGGAGGGCAGAAACATCCACCCCAGGATCACCGCCGCCGCACCCGCGGCGAAGGCGACGAAGGGCTGGAGGATCTGCCGCAGGCGGACGCGCCGCGGCGCCGCAAAGCGCATTTCGGGAAGGGCCCCCTCAGGCTCGGCCCGCAGCCATCTCTCCTGCTCGAGCAGCGAAAGCGCCTCCTCGGCATACTCGCGGCTCGCCTGCACGGCCTCGACGAAGGCTTTTTTCTCGTCCAAATCGAGTTCGTCGTCGATGAACTGGCTGATCAGGATCGTGTTCATGAGTTTCCCGATTCGAGTAGGGCTCGCAGGCGGCAGCGCGCCCGGTGGACCTTGACCCGGATGTTTCCCTCGCTCTGCCCCGTCAGGGAGGCGATCTCGCGGTAGGAAAGACCCCCGCTCGCCACGAGCGACAGGAGATCCCGCTCTTCCTCGTC
The DNA here is from genome assembly GCA_037481615.2 of Desulfobacterales bacterium. Taxonomy (GTDB): domain Bacteria; phylum Desulfobacterota; class Desulfobacteria; order Desulfobacterales; family SpSt-501; genus SpSt-501. The sequence goes on along the minus strand of JBBFLI020000001.1, from coordinate 133,154 downwards.
CAGCCGCTGCATGGCGGCGAGCACCCGGCGGGCTTCCTCCCGGGCGAGAAGCCGCTCCTCGAGACTGGGGGCGGAGGCGTCCTCCTCCGGCGGCGGGTCGGCCTCGCGCTTTCGCCGGCGCAGGGCATCGATCAGGAGATGGCGGCCGATCGTGAAGAGCAGCCGGGCATTCCAGCGCTCGGCCGGATAGGAGGCGTAGAGCCGGGTGAAGCTCTCCTGCAGGATGTCGCTCGCAAGCGACGGGTCCGCCGTCCTGCGGAAAAGATAGGCGAAAAACGCCTTCCGCTGATTGCGGTAGAAATCCTGAAACGGGTCCACGTACCCATCATAACGGATGAGGGGGGAAATCGTTACCGAAAAAGCCCCCGCCCCGTATCATGGGGGGATGCGGAGCGGCTCCGGGCGGGGCGTTCAGAGGTTGTAGGCTTCCCCGGCGGAGAGGGGTTGGAGGCCGGCCGACCGCAGCGGCTCCGCCGCGGCGGCGACGTCGGGGACCTCGATCACGAGGATCGCGCGTCGGTCGCGTGCAAAGCCGTAGGCGTCCTCGACGTTGATCCCGTGGCGCGTGAGCACGGTGAGCACCTCGTAGAGCCCGCCGGGCCGGTCCTCCACGGCGACGACGAGCACCGGGAGCTTCGAGGCCGCCACACCGGCCTCCGTGAGCGCCCGCAGCGCGGCGTCGGGATCGTTCACCAGGATTTTGACGACCCCGTGCTCGCCCAGATCGGAGATCTTGATCGCGCGGATGTTGACCCCGGCCCGGGCGAGAATTCCGGTGATGGTCTCCAGGCGCCCGGGTCGGTTTTCGGCGAAGACGGAGAGGTGCCAGGCCGTCATCGGGGGCCTCCTTGAAATTCAGCTTTCGCGCCGCCGGTCGAGGACGCGCAGCGCTTTGCCCTCGTTGCGGGGAAGGGCGCCGGGCTCGACGAGGTGAACGCGGGGGGTGAAGAGGATCTCGCTTTTGAGCGCCGCCAGGATCTTCTCGCGCAGGGCTTTCAGGCTCTTCACGTCCCCCTGGAAGACTTCGCGCTGCACCTCCACCTCGACCGTCATCACGTCGAGGTCGCCCTCCCGGTCGAGCACGATCCGGTAGTTCCGTCCCACCTCGGGCATCCCCATGAGCAGGGTTTCCACCTGAATCGGAAAGACGTTCACCCCCTTGACGATGAACATGTCGTCGGAGCGGCCCTTGATGCGGTCGATGCGGCGGTGGGTGCGGCCGCAGGGGCAGGAGCCCGGAAGGATCGTCGTCAGGTCCCGCGTGCGGTATCGGATGAGCGGCATGGCCTCGCGGTCGAGGGTGGTGAGCACGAGTTCGCCTTCCTCGCCTTCGGCGACCGGCTCGAGGGTCTTGGGGTCGAGGACCTCGACGAGGAAGGCGTCCTCCCAGATGTGCATCCCGTTCTGCTCGGGGCATTCGAAGGCGACCCCCGGCCCCGACATCTCGGAGAGGCCGTAAGAGTTGAACACGCGCACGCCGAGCTCCCGCTCCACGCGACGGCGGGTCTCCTCGGAATAAGGCTCGGCCCCGAGGTAGGCGGTCTTGAGTTTCAGCTCCCGACGGGGGTCGATCCCCAGCTCCTCGAGCACGGCAAGCAGCCGGAACGCGTAGCTCGGAATGGCATGGATCACGGTCGTGCCGAAGTCCTGCATGAACTGGACCTGCCGCCGGCTGTTCCCCGGGCCGGCCGGGACGGTCAACATCCCGAGACGCTCGGAGCCGTAATGGAAGCCCAGCCCCCCGGTGAACATGCCGTAGCCCGTCATGTTCTGGAAGACATCGGAGGCCCGCGCACCGGTCATGTACATGCAGCGGGCCATACGGTCGGCCCAGGTGTCGAGGTCGCGGGCGCTGTGCAAAACCACGGTGGCCCGCCCCGTCGTGCCCGAGGAGGAGTGCAGCCGGACCGCCTCCTCGCGGGAAAGCGCCAGAAACCCGAAAGGGTAGCCCTCGCGCAGGTGATCCTTGGTCGTGAGGGGGAGCCGCCCGAGGTCCTCGAGCCCCCGGAACGCCTGCACCTCGACCCCCGCCTCGGCGAAGAGGCGGCGGTAGACGGGGGAGCGGCCCGCACGCGCGAGCGTCCGCCGCAGCCGCTCCTCCTGAAGGGCGCGCAGGCGCTCCCGCGGAAGGGTTTCGATTTCGGGTTCCCAGTAGACCGGGTGCAGGGCTCGTTTCATCGGGACTCTTTGCAGGTCGGGGCCGGGAGCAGTTCGAGCAGCCGCGGCACAATCGCTCGGGCGTCGCCCACGACCCCCAAGTCAGCCAAGTTGAAGATCGGGGCCTCGGGGTCGGTGTTGATGGCGACGACACGCCGGGCCGAACTCATCCCCACCACGTGCTGGATCGCCCCGCTGATCCCGGCCGCGATATAGAGATCCGGCCCCACCGTGGTCCCGGACTGGCCGACCTGGAGGGTGTGCGGTATCCAGCCGAGTTCCACGATCGCCCGCGAGCCGGCGAGCGCCCCGCCGAGGCTCCGGGCGATCGCGCGCAGGGGCTCGAGGTGGGCGGGATCCCCCATCCCGCGGCCGGCGGCGACGATGACGCGGGCTTCCTCGATCTTCGCTTCCCCGCAGGGGATCTCCACGGTCTCGACCACCCGGGTGCGGATCGCCGCCTTGGCGAGCTGGACGGGAAACTCCTCGATCGCCGCCGATCGACGGTCGTCCGCGGGCAGGGCGGAGAAGACGTTGGGGCGCACGGTCGCGCACTGAGGCCGGGTATAGGGGGTGACGATGCTCGCCATGATGTTCCCGCCGAAGGCGGGCCGCGTCTGCACGAGCTGCCCGGCCTCGTCGATCTCGAGGCCGGTGCAGTCCGCCGTAAGCCCGAGGCGCAGCCGGGCGGCGACCCGCGGGGCGAGATCGCGGCCGTGTGGGGTCGCCCCGAAGAGCAAAACGGCGGGCTTTTCCTTGGCCACCACGGCCGAGAGCACGGTCGCAAAACCGTCGGTCGAATACCGGGCGAGAAGCTCGTGGCGGCAGAGGAGCACCCGGTCCGCCCCGTGGCGGCCGAGGCGCTCGAGTCCGGCCAGGCGCTGATCGCCCAGCACGACGGCCGTGAGCGGCTGCCCCAGCCGGTCGGCGAGTGCGCGGCCGCGGCCGAGCAGCTCATAGACCACGCGTCGGGGCTCGAGCCTTCCCTCGGACACCTCGCACTCGGCCCAGACGAAGACGCCGCGGTAGCGGGCCAGCTCCTCGGGGGAGGCCTGGCGTCGCTCGATGGAAAGGGCCGACTGCGGGCAGACGTTCACGCAGGCGCCGCAAAGGGTGCAGCGCTCATCCACGGCGAGCCGTTCGCCGGCGAGCGAGACGGCGCCGAAAGGGCAGGTCTTCTGGCACAGGCCGCAGCGGTTGCAGATTTCGTGGTCGATCTTCAGCATGGCGATTCAGCCCTCGATGAACCCTTCTTCGCGCAGGAAAGCGGCGATCGCGCGGGCGGCCTCCGCCGGCTCGAGTCCCTCGAGACGCCGGCCCCCTTTTTTGGGCGGCGGGGGGAAGACCTTGACGACCTGGGTATAGGAGCCGGAAAGCCCGAGCTCGGATTCCTTCAGCGGCAGCGCGGATGCCCCCAGGCGGCGGATCTCCTTTCGGCGCGCGGCGATCACCTCCTCGAGCGACGGCATGCGCCGGAGGAGTTCCCCCTTGCTCGCCGAGACGAGCGCCGGCAGCCGCGCCTCGACCACCTCGTAGCCGGACTCGACCTCGCGCCGCACGCGGATGCGCCGGCCGTTGGCGGCAAAGGCCATTTCCACCCCGTACATGATCTGGGGGATGCCGAGGATTTCGGCCATTTCGGGGCCGACCTGGGCCGTGTCCCCGTCGATCGCCTGCTTGCCCACGAGGAGGAGATCGAAATCGGGGTGGGTGGCGCGGATCACCGCGGCCAGGGTCAGCGCCGTCGCCCAGGTGTCAGCGCCGGCGAACCGCCGGTCCGAGGCGAGGACGGCCCGGTCCGCACCCAGCTCGAGGCAACGGGTGAGCACGGCCTCGGCCTGGGGCGGCCCCATGGTGAGAGCGACGATTTCCGTCCCCGGATACGTCCCCTTCAGGCGCACGGCGTGATCGAGCGCGTACTCGCAGAAGGGGTTCAGGATGGAGGCCACCCCTTCCCGGATCAGGGTGCCGGTTTCGGGGTTGACCCGCACATCGGTGATCTCCGGCACCTGTTTCACACAGACGAGGATTTTCATGGTCCGTCCGTTGGATGCCGGTCAGCCTGCGGTCTGCACCGCCGGCCGACGGATCCCTTTCTGCAGGGCCACCACCACGATGAAACATCCAAGCCCCACGGCATCGGTCAGCGCCTCGGGGACGATCAGGCAGCCCGCGGCGAGGAAGAGCAGCGCCCGCTCGAGCAGGCTGCAACCGCGGAAGAGCCAGTTCTCGAGCGCCCCGCTGATGGCGACCAGCCCCACGGCAGCCGTGACCAGCGCCTGAACGAGACTGAAAGAGGTGTACTCGCCGGTCAAGAGCAACATCGGCGAGTAGACGGCGAGGTAAGGGATGAGAAAGCCCGCGATCGCCAGCCGGGTCGAGATCCAGCCCACGCGGTACGGCGGGGCCCCGGCGATCCCCGCCCCGGTGAACGCCGCCAGGCAGACCGGTGGGGTCAGGTTGGAGAGGCAGGCGTAGTAGAAAACGAAGAAGTGGGCGACCAGGGGGGGGACGTTCAGTTTGATCAGGGCGGGGGCGGCGATCGTGGCGGCGACGATGTAGCAGGCCGTCGTCGGCAGCCCCATCCCCAGAATGATGCAGGTGATCATCGTGAGCACCAGGGTCACGGCGAGGATCCCCTGGGAAAGGCCGAGGATGTTCGCACCGAAGGTGAGACCCAGGCTGGTGAGCGAACTCACCCCCACGACGAAGCCCACGACCGCACAGGCGACGGCGACCCCCAAGGCGCCCCGGGCGCCGAACTCCAGGGCCTTGAGCAGGCCGCGGAAGGTGAGCCGCGTTTCGCGGCTGAGAAAGCTCGCCGCGATGGTGATGAAGATCGTGATGAAGGCGGCATAGAGCGGGGTGATCCCGCGCAGGAGCAGGAGCACGATGGCGACGATCGGGATCAAGAGGTGCCCCTGGGCCCGGAGGGTCTTCCCCAGGCTCGGCAGCTCCTCCCGCGGCAGCCCGCGCAGGCCGATCTTGCGCGCCTCCTGGTGCACCATGCAGAACACCGCGAAATAGTAGAAGAGGGCCGGGATCACGGCGGCGATCATGATCGTCGTGTAGGACTCGCCCAGGAACTCGGCCATGACGAAGGCCGCCGCCCCCATGACCGGCGGCATGATCTGGCCGCCGGTCGAGGCGACGGCCTCCACGGCGCCGGCGAAGGCCGGGCGGTAGCCGACCCCCTTCATCAGGGGGATGGTGAAGGCCCCCGTGGTGGCGACGTTGGCGACCGCACTGCCGTTGATCATGCCGAGCATGCCGCTCGCGAAAATGCTCACCTTGGCCGGCCCGCCCGCCGTGTGGCCGGCGATGGCCATGGAGAGCGAGTTGAAGAAACGCGCCATCCCCGTCTGCTGGAGGAAGGAGCCGAAGAGGATGAAGAGAAAGATGTAGGTCGAGGAGACCCCGAGAGCGACGCCGAAGATCCCCTCGGTCGTGAGAAACATGTGGTCGATGATCCGCTCGAGCGAATAGCCGCGGTGCCCGAACTGCCCCGGGATGAGGTTTCCGTAGAGCGCGTAGAGCACGAAGAGGACGGCCATGATCGGAAGCTCGATGCCCGTGGCGCGCCGGGCGGCCTCGAGCACGAGCAGGCACAGGATGCCCCCGGTGACGATGTCCAGCGTGTTCGTCACCCCCCCGCTCAGGGCGATGCGGTCGTACTGCGTGAGGAGGTAGATCTCGACCGCGAGGGCGAGCGCCGCCAGCCCGCAATCCCAGAACGAGACCCGCCCGCGGGGGCTGCGGCGGGCTGCGGGGTAGAGGAGAAAGATCAGCACCAGGACGAAACAGAGATGGATGCTCCGCTGCTTGATCGCCTCGAGCAGCCCGATCCCCGCGGTGTAGAGGTGGAAGAGGGACATCGCGATGGCGATCGCCGAAACGGCCACCGCCACCGGTCCGGCGAGTTTCCGGTAGCGCGACTCGGCGTCGTACTTGCGGGCGACCTCCTCGGCTTTCTCGGTCTTCTCGTCCCGGGTGAAGGCCTCAATCGTCTTCTTGTCGATCGTCATCGCTTTCTCTCGCTCGGTCGTGCGCCAACCCGACGCCCTGCGGGGAAGGCCCCCTCGGGAGGCGCGCCCCATCCGGGGGAAGGGGGCGCCCCTGAAGGGAGACTCTCCTCTATTATTTCAGTACGCCGATCTCCCGGTAGTATTTCTCCGCCCCGGGATGCAGCGGAACGGTCATGCCTTTCAGGGCGTTTTCCGGTTGGATGCCCTGGGCGGCCTTGTGCGCGGCGACGAGGTCGGCCAGGTTCTCGTAGATCGTCCGCGTGAAGCGGTAGACCAGGTCCTCCTTCAGGTCCTCGCGGCAGATCAGGATGTTGGCCACGGCCACGGTGCGCACGTCCTCGTCCTGGCCCATATAGGTCCCCTTGGGGATCACGAACTCGTAGTACCAGGGCATCTTTTCGACGAGTTCGCGGATCTTCTCGGGCTCGAGCGAAAGCAGCCGCAGCTTGACCGAGGCGGCCACATCCATCACCGCGGCCGTCGGCAGACCGCCGGCGATGAGGATGCCCGCCGTGCGGCCGTCCTTGAGGGCGTTGGCCGCCTCGCCGTAGCCCAGGTAATCGGCCTTCACGTTCTTCTTCTCGCGGTAGTCGAGCCCGTAGAGCCCCAGGATTTCACGGCTGTTCACCTCGGTGGCGCTCCCCACCGCTCCCGGGACGAACCCCTTGCCTTCCAGGTCCTTGATCGAGCGGATGCCCGAATCGGCGGCGACGGCGATCTGCATCACGTTGGGGTAAAGGTGGGTGATCCCGCGGAGCATCTTGACCGGCTTGTCTTTGAACATCTCGAGCCCGTTGTAGGCGTAGTAGGCGACCCCGTTCTGCGCGAAGGCCACTTCGGCCTCCTTTTTCTGCATGAGCAGGATGTTCTGCGGGGTCCCCGCCGTCGCCTGGGCCGAGGCTTTCAGGCCGGGGATTTTCGTGTTGAAAAGCTGGGCCATGGCGTTGCCCAAGGGGTAGTAGACCCCGGCGGTCGTCGCGGTGGCGATGTTGATGTTTTCGAGCCCGAAGGCGACTCCGGGCAGAAGGACCGCCACGGCCGCGATCCAGGCGACCCCTTTCCCTGTGCCGTTCTTTCTCATCTCGTTCTCCTCCGTGGGTGTGTTTCGGGGCCGGGAAAACCAGCCTTGCCGAGCCCCGCGTTCATGCCGCCGCCCCGCATGCGACCCGCAGGGCGTCAGGATCCCCCCTGCACCGCGCAGGGGGGGGTCTCGAAGATGTTCCCGGGGTTCAAGAGCCCCTGCGGGTCGAGGGCGCGCTTGACCGCCCGCATCGCCTCGATTTCCTCCTCGCGGTACATCGTCTTCAGAAACTTCGCCTTGAGTTTCCCGATGCCGTGCTCGGCCGAGACCGTGCCGCCGAAGGCGACCGCCTGCTCGGCGAAGCGGGCGTAAAGGGAAAGCGCCTTTTCGAGGTCGGCCATGTCGCGCGGCAGGATGTTGATGTGCAGGTGGTTGTTTCCGATGTGGCCGAAGGCCGCCCATTCGAGCCGGGCCCGATCGAGCGCCTCCCGGTAGAAGGCCCACATGGCCTCCAGGTGCTCGTCGGGGACGGCGAGATCGGTCCCGAGCTTGTGCAGCCCGGGGTGCTTTTTTTTGCGCTCGGCGATGATCGCGTTGATCGTCTCGGGCAGAATGTGCCGGAAATGCTTGAGCCGCTCGAGCTCGCGCGGCTCGTAGGCCGCCCAGGAGTCCGCCGGGGTCGTGCCGCAGGAGGCGAGCACCTCCGCGAGGGCTTCCGGGGCCGCAGGCCCGGAGGCGGGATCGAAGTCGAGCTCGAAAAAGAGGGCCGCGCGCGCGGTCTGCGGGATCGGCGGGGTCCCGACGGAGCGGGCGTCGCGCGCCTGGCGCTCGCGCAGCAGCGCGATCGCGGCCTCGGAGTACATCTCGAGGAAATCGAGCCTGAGGCGCGGGTCCTCGCGCAGCGCGCGCACGAGGCGGATCGCCTGCGCGTCGGAGGAGAGAAACTGGACGACGGAGATCTTCGGCGTGCGCGGCAGCAGCCCCACGGTCACCTCGGTGATGACCCCGAAAGCGCCCTCCGAGCCGATGAAGAGATCGACGAGATCCATCGCCGGCGCGGTGAAGAAGCCGGCCGTGTTCTTTGTGGGCGGAATCCGGTAGGAGGGGAGCCGCACGCGCCGGTCCCTCCCCGAGGAGTCGCGAATGAGAAACTCGCCCGCCGGCGAGGCGAAGACCTTGCCCCGCGCGAGGTCGAGCACCTCGCCGTCGGCCAGCATCACGCGGACCCCCCGCACCCAGGCGCGCGTCGGCCCGTAGCGGAAGGTGCGCGCCCCCGAGGCGTTGGTGGCCACCGTTCCGCCGAGGGAGGCGCTCATCTCCGTGGGGTCCGGGGGGTAGAAGTAGCTCTGCGGATCCTGCCGGAAGGAGGCGAGGGCCTCGCGCACCCGCGCGTCCCCGGAACGCTCGAGGTCGGGGAACCGCTTCTCGGCGAGCTGCCGGGCGATCGCGCGCAGGCTCACCGCACTCTCGGCCCGCAGGCGCCACTCGCCCGCCCACTCGTCCCAGGCGATCTTCGTCACCCGGTCGAGACCCTCGAGCGAGACGAGCGCCCCGCCCCAGGGGACGCACCCCCCGACCAGCCCCGTGCGCGCGCCCGCGATCGTGACGCAGACCCCCCGCCGGCCCATTTCCCGGAGCACGGCGCAGAGTTCGGCTTCGTTGCGCGGGAAAAAGAGGAAATCGAAGGGCCGGCAGGAGAACTTGGACTCGTCGGTCAGGTAGGCGGGGTAGGCTTCGCGGATGGCGGCGAAACCCTCCACCCGCCGCACGGAGTCGAAATCGGCCGCCGGGACGGCCCGGCTGATCACCTCATGCATCGGTCTCGATCCTCTTTCCGGGCTCCGCGCGGCGGCCGCGGGAAAGGCTCAGGCGCCGGGCGGCGTTTTGCAGATGCTCGAGGCAGCTCCGCCGCGCCCCCTCCGCGTCGCCGGCGGCAACCGCCGCAAAGATCGCCTCGTGCTCCTGCTGCACGACCCGCGGCAGGCCGATCGTGCGGCGGGAGTGGGCGCGCGCGGTCCGGATGACCTCTCGCAGGCGGCTGTGAAGGAATTCCATCAGGCTGCGCAGCACGCGGTTTCCGCTCATCGCGGCGATCTCCTGGTGGAAGGCGAGGTCGTCTTCCGTGCCGTCGGCATCCCGCTCGACCGCGCAGGCCATCCGCCGGAGGCAGGCGGAAAGCCGCTTGAGCTGGGCCGGGGTCCGCCGGAGGGCGGCCAAGGCGGCGGCCTCGGCTTCGAGGATCGCGCGCATCTCGTAGGCGTCGGCCAGCTCCGCGGGCTTGAGCCGCCCGGCCTCCCCCACCCGGAAGGAGCGGCGACCGGCCTCGCCGACCACGGTCACGCCGAGCCCCTGGCGCGAGACGAGCAGTCCCTCGTACTTGAGCTGCGAGAGAGCCTCCCGCACCACGGAGCGGCTGACGCGGAAGCGCGCGGCGAGCGCCGCCTCGGAGGGCAGTTTCGCCCCCGGCGGCAGGGCCCCGGAGGCGATCTGGCGTGAAAGGAGGGCGGCCAGCTGGTCGGGATAGCGCCGGGCCGGGCGGAGTTTCGGCTTGTCTGACAACCTGACAGCCATGACCTCTTCTATCCGGGATCCCGGCGAAGGTCAAGCCCCCCGGCGCCGCCGTCCCGGCTCCCTGCGATCCGCCCCGGTTGACAATCCCCCGGGCGCTGCGGTTTAGTCCCCTCGAGCGGCCGGCCGCCCCCGGCCGCCTTCCGCCGCCACCCCCGCCGGGAGGAGACGCCATGGAATGCACCGAGATGGACGGCCTGGTCCGCAAGGCCGAGATCCTCATCGAGGCCCTGCCCTACATCCAGAAGCTCTACGGCAAGACCGTGGTCATCAAGTACGGCGGCAACGCCATGATCAGCGAGCCGCTCAAGCACGGGGTGATGGAGGACATCACGCTGCTCAAGTTCATCGGCGTGAACCCGATCGTCGTACACGGCGGCGGCCCCGAGATCTCCCGCATGCTCGACAAGCTCGACATCCCCTCGCGCTTCGTGAACGGCTTGCGGGTCACCGACCCGGCCACCATGGAGGTCGCGCAGATGGTGCTCGTCGGCAAAACCAACAAGGAGATCGTCTCGCTGCTCAACCAGAAGGGCAGCAAGGCCGTCGGCTTCTGCGGCATCGACGGCCGCTTGATCGAATGCACCCGGCGCGAGGCGGTCTCGAGCGAAGGGGAGGCGATCGATCTCGGGCAGGTCGGGCAGATCACCCGCATCAACACCTCGCTCCTCTCCCTCGTCGCGCGGGACGAATACATCCCCGTGGTCGCCCCGATCGGCGTGGGGGCGGGAGGCGAGAGCTACAACTGCAACGCCGACGAGGTCGCCGGGGAGATCGCCGCGGCGATGAAGGCCGAGAAGCTCATGTTTCTGACCGATGTGGAGGGGGTCCAGGCCGAGGGCCGGGTGCTCTCCGCCCTGACCATCGCCGAGGTCCATGAACTGATCGAGCGCAAGGTGATCGTCGGCGGGATGATCCCCAAGGTCCAGGGATGCATCGAGGCCCTCGAAAAGGGCGTGACCCGCACCCACATCATCGACGGCCGGATCCCCCACTGCATCCTGCTCGAGATTTTCACCTACAAGGGAATCGGCACGATGATCATGAAGGAGCGCAAGCTCTACGAGCACGAAAAACTTTGACCCCCCGGGTTCGACCGGCGGCGGGGGGGGAACCGGGCGGCGGTCAGGCCGAAGCCATCGCCCGGAGCGGCAGGCGGAAGAGCCGGGCGCGGTCCGTGCGGCACAGGCTCAGGCGGTACTCGATGGGGCGGTCGCGGAAGGAAAGCGCGAGCATCTCGATCCGCAGCAGCGGGAACCCCGGCGGCACCCCGAGCCGGGAAGCGCTTTCCCCGTCGGCGAGGACGGCCGAGAACATCTCCCGGTAGCGCAGGGTGGGCAGCCGGTAGCGTTCCTCCACCAGCCGGTAGAGGGGCCGGGTTTCCAGTTCCTCCCGCGGCAGCTCCTCGAAGCCCGCAAACAACCGCCCGGGCAGGAAGGAAGAGGTCAGCACCACGGGGGTGGCGCCCATCGCGAAGAGGCGGTCGACCCGGAACAGGGGCTGCCCGGGTTTCAGCCGCAACCAGCGCGCCGCCTCGGCATTCCGCTCCCCCCGCTGCAGGCCGAGGAACTTCACCTGCAGGGGCGCATCCTCGTCGTCGAAGCCCTGCACGAAGTGATAGAGCCGCAGCTGCTCCCTGCCGATCAACGACCCCGAAACGAAGCTCCCCTTGCCCTGGATGCGGTGCAGCAGCCCCTGGTGGACGAGCTGGAGCAGGGCGGTCTTGACCGTGCCCACGCTCACGCCGTAGATCCGCGCGATTTCCTTTTCCGTGGGGATTCTGTCCCCCGGGGCGTATTCGCCCTTCTCGATGCGGTTCATCAGCCCGTCCTGCACGAGGCGGTACCGGGCGATGGCCCGCGGGCGGCGCCGGAGGGGTGAGCCTCGGCGGGTGGACGCTGACCGCGGCATGATAGCCCCCTTCCGGGTTCCGGAGCCGGAAACCCCCGCGAAGTGCAAAACGCCTCCGCCCCCGAGAGGGGGGAGGGGGCAGGCCCCTCCCCGCCGGGGGGGTTCATTGAATCACGATGTTTTCTTTCCTGGCAATCTCGCTCGCCCGTTTCAGCTCGCCGGCGATGAAGGCTTTCAGCTCGGGGGGGCCGAGGTGCGCCGCGTTGAACCCGAGTTTGCCGAGAGCCTCGATCACGGCGGGATCGGCGAGGGTCTTGGCGACGGCGCGGTCCATCTTCTGGATCACGGCGGGGGGCGTCTTGGCCGGGGCGACGAAGGCGAACCAGCCGGACATCACGACGGCCGGGTACCCCTTTTCGGCGAAGGTCGGCACCTCGGCCATTTCCGGCAGCCGCTTGTCGGTGAAGGAAGCGAGAATGCGGAGATCGCCGGAGGCCACCTTGCCGGTGATCGCCGGCCGCGCGGTCACCAGGAAATCGATGTGGCCGCCGAGCAGCGCGGTCACCCCGGGCGCCGACCCCTGGAAGGGCACGTGCTTGAACTGGATGCCGGCCGCGCTCTTGAAGAGTTCGCCCGAAAAATGGCCGAGGCTGCCCACACCCGGCGAGCCGAAGTTGAGCGTGTTCGGGTTCGCGCGGGCATGCTCGATCAGCTCCTCGATCGTGCGGAAGCGCGAGTCGCCCTTCACGGCGAGCACGATGGGCTGGGTGACGATACGGCAGATCGGCTCGAAATCGGCGAGCACGTTGAAGGGGGTCTTCTCATCGGCCGCCTGGCGCAGCACATGAGAGAGGCTCAGCACGAGCAGGTTGTAGCCGTCCGGGGGGGAATTGGCGATCGTCTGCGCGGCGAGCAGCCCGCCCGAGCCGGGCTTGTTCAGGACCACGGTCTGCCCGCCGAGGTTGGCCGAGATCTTGTCGTTCAGCGCCCGGACCACGATGTCGGTTTCCCCGCCGGCCGCGAAGCCGACGACCAGGTTGACCGGTTTTTCCGGGTACTCGGCCGCCCCTGCGGCCAGGGCCGCACCGAGCAGGACCGCAACCCCCACGAAACCCCATGTGTTCTTTCTCATCCTCGTCCTCCTTTCCGGGCTTGCCCCCTGGAATCCTCGATCTTCCCGCTTCAATCGTCGTCTGTCAGGTATTTCTTCCGGCGGCGCATCCAGGGCAGCAGATTGGAGAGGAGCAGCAGCAGCGAGCCGGCCAGAAAAGCGCCCGAAATCGGGCGGGTGAAGAAAACCAGGGGGTTGCCGTTGAAGATGATCAGCGACTGCCGCAACGCGTTCTCGAAGAGCGGCCCCAGGATCATGGCCAGGACCAGCGGCGCCATCTCGTAGTCGAGCTTGCGCAGGATGTAGCCGAAGACGCCGAAGCCGAGCATCAGCCAGGTGTCGAGGAGGCTGTAGTTCACGCCGAACACGCCGATCAGGCAGAAGAGCAGGATGAAGGGGAAGAGCAGCGTATAGCGCACCTTGAGGATCTGGACCCACAGGCCGATGAAGGGCAGGTTGAGCAGCAGAAGCATCCCGTTGCCGAGATACATGCTGGCGATCGTCCCCCAGAAGAGCGCGGGCTGCTCCTTCATGATCAACGGCCCCGGCTGCAGCCCATGGATCACGAGCGCCCCGAGCATGAGGGCCATCACGGCGTTGGTCGGGATCCCGATGGTGAGCAGCGGGATGAAGGCCCCCCCCGTCGCCGCGTTGTTCGCCGTTTCCGGCCCGGCGACCCCGGCGATCGCCCCGCGGCCGAAGGACTCGGGCTTCCGGGAAAGTTTCTTCTCCATCGCATAGGAGGCAAACGAGGAGAGGATCGCTCCGCCGCCGGGCAGGATGCCCAGAAAAAAGCCGAGGAAGGTGCCGCGAAAAATGGGCCCCAGGCTTTCCTTCCAATCCTGCCGCGTGGGGAGCAGCCCCTTGAGCTTCACCGCGGCGATGCTCCTCTCCATCTTCTTTTCCACGTTCAGCAGCACCTCGGAGACCCCGAAGAGCCCCATGACGACGGGGATGATCCCGATGCCGTCGTCCAGCTCGAAGAAGCCGAAGGTGAAGCGGCTGCGGCCGGAAATCGTGTCCGTCCCGACGATCCCGAGCACGATCCCCAGGGCCGCCATGACGAGCGCCTTGGAGATCGGCCCGTTGGCGAGGTAGACGAGGATGCACAGGCCGAGAACCATCAGCGAGAAATACTCGGGGGGCCCGAATGTCAGCGCCATGCGCGCCAGCGGCGGGGCGAGCAGGGCGAGCAGGAAGACGGTGATCGTGCCGCCGATGAAGGAACCGAAAGCCGCAATCCCCAGGGCGGCCCCCGCCCGGCCCTGCTTGGCCATCTGGTGGCCGTCGATGCAGGTGACGACGCTGGCCGCCTCCCCGGGGATGTTCACCAGGACGGAGGTGGTCGAGCCGCCGTACATCGCCCCATAGTAGATGCCGGCGAGCATGATCAGGGCCGACTCGGGGGGGATGTAAAACGTGGTCGGCAAGAGCAGCGCGATCGCCCCCAGCGGCCCGATCCCCGGAAGAACGCCGATCAGGGTGCCGACAAAGACGCCGACGAAACAGAACAGGAGGTTCGTCGGCTGGACGGCGACCCCGAATCCCTGGGCCAGGTTTGCGATCACCTCCATGTCAGGGAAGCCATCCTTTCAGGCGATGCAGGTCCAGGAGGCCCGGCGGGAACTGGATCTGGAGAAAATACTGGAAAACCACGAAGCAGACCAGGGCCGAGGAGCCGGCGAGCAGGAGCGCGAGCCGCCACCGGTGGGGGTGGATGGCCCGGAAGAGATAGACGAGCATCAAGAGCGCGCAGAGGAAAAAACCGAGAAACTTCAAGAGCAGCGTGAACCCCACCGGCCCGGCGAGGGTGAGGAGAACCCGCCGTCCCGCCCCCGGTTCGGCCCAGAAGGGGGCCGGCGGTGCCGGCTGTCGTCGCCGCCGTCCCTGGACGAGGAGCCCGGCGGCGAAGAGGATGAGCAGCGACCCGGCCCAGACGGCGATGAACCCCGGACCCGGCGAGGCGAAGGAGCCGAACCCGAGTCGAAACCCGGAGAAGACGACATAGCCGCCCAGGGCCACCCAGAGGAACCCGACCAGGCCGTCCCCGCGCTTCATGGCCTCCTCGCCGACGTTTCCGGGACGGTCGCATCCCCCTCTTGCCCCTCGGCCAGCCTCACGAGCGCGGCCGCGAGCAGTCTCAATCCCTTCTCGATATCCTGCTCGTCGGTCCACTCCGCCGGGTGGTGGCCGATCCCCTCCCGGCTGGGAAGAAAGATCATGCCCACCGGCGAGTGCTCCGCGAGGTGCATCGCGTCGTGGCCCGTCCGGCTGGGCATCCGGAGGTAGGGGTAGCCCAGGGCCTCGGCGCAGGAGGCGATCGTCTCGAGGACGGCCTCGGAGACGGGCCGGGATTCATCTTCCATGAGCGTTTCCGTCTCGAGGGCGATCCCCCGCCGCCGGGCGATCTCCGCGAAAGCGGTGCGGATCTCGGCCACGGGAACGGCTTTCGGGAAGTGCGCCCTTCCGCGCACCTCCAGGATCATCTCGCATTCCCCGGGAATGACGTTGATCGCCCCCGGAACCACCCGCAGGACCCCCACCGTGCCCACGATGTCGCGGTCGTGGTAGCCGCGGCAGACGCGCTCGACGGCGAGAACGCCCTCGGCGGCGGCGGCCAGCGCATCGCGGCGGCGGTCCATCGGGGTTCCGCCGGCGTGGTCGGCCTGGCCGACCCAGCGGATGCGATAACGGTAGGCGCCGACGATATCGGTGACGAGCCCCAGGGGGACGCCCTGATCGAAGAGCGTGCGGCCCTGCTCGACGTGGACCTCGATGAAGGCATGGTAGCGGAAATCGCCGGGCTTCACCGCGAGCAGGGTTTCGGGGGAGACCCCCATGGAACGGAGCGCCTCCCCCAAGGCGCGGCCCTCGGGGTCGCGCCGCTCTTCGAGCACGCGGCGGGTCAGCCTGCCGCACAGACCCCGGCTGCCGATGCAGCTCAGGCCGAAGCGGTTCGGCTCCTCGGCGAGGAAGGAAATCACCTCGAGACCCCGCCGCGTGACGATGCCCGCCTCCCGGAGGGCGCGCATCACCTCGAGGCCGCCGAGCAGGCCGACCGCCCCGTCGAAGTGGCCGCCGTTTTCGACGCTGTCGGAGTGGGATCCGGTGGCCACCCGCAGGCCGGCTTCTCTTCCCGGGCGGAAGCCGTGGATGTTCCCGGCCGGGTCGTCGTAGACGTCGAGACCGGCATCGGCCATGCGCTCGCGGATGAAGGCGCGCGCCTGCCGGTCGGCCTCGGAAAAGGCGATTCTGCCGGATCCCCCGCTCGCGGTGCGGCCGATGGCCGCGAGGGCCTCGAAGTCCTCCCGGAAACGATCGAGCCGGATCGGCAGCGGCGGAGGAGGGGGAAAGGGGGCGGAAGCCCCCCGGCGGGGAAGGGGGGACTGCAGTGGAGAGACGGGACGATTCATGATGGATATATTTTCAAATTAGCAACGAAAACAGTTTGTTATATATCGTGATATATATCAATTAGCAAAAGCCTGAACACTTGTCAAGCGTTTTTCGGCCGGCCGGCGGGCGCGCCAGCACGGGCCGGGCGGGGGTCACATGTTCTCGAGGACCTCGAGCCCGAGGAGTTCGAGCCCCCGTCGCAGGACGAGCGCCGCGGCGTGGATCAGGGCCAGGCGCGCGGCGGCGAGGGCGGGGCTCTCGGCCTGCAGGACCGCGTGGCGGTTGTAGAACTGGTTGAAGGCGCGCGCCGTGTGGAAGACGTGCGCGGCGAGGCGCGCGGGGCTGAACTCGGAGGCCGCCGCGGCGACCTCCTCCGGGAACTCGAGCAGGTGTCGCAGCAGCAGTTTCTCTTCGGCGTTCCCGAGACGGCCGAAGTCGGCCCCTTCCTCGGAAACCCCGCGCTCGCCGGCCTTCTCGAGAATCCCGAAGATCCGCGCATAGGCATACTGGCAGTAAGGGCCGGTAAAACCGTCGAAGGAGATCGACTCCGCCGGATCGAAATGGATGCTTTGCGCGGGCCGCACCCGGAGCAGGTAGAACTTGATCGCCCCCACCCCGATGGTCTCCGCGCGGCGGCGGATTTCCTCTTCGTCGAGCCGCCCCTCGGGGTCGCGGCGGCGGATTTCCTCGGCGGCGAGCTCGACCATGCCCGCGATCAGGTCGTCGGCGTCGACCACCTTGCCCTCGCGTGATTTCATCTTGCCTTCGGGGAGATAGACCATGCCGTAGGAGAGATGGCGGCAGGCCCGCGCCCAGGGGAAACCGAGCGCCTCGAGGATGGCGAAGAGGCACTGGAAGTGGTGCTCCTGCTCGCTGCCCACGACGTAGACCGAGGCGTCGAGGGCGTGCTCGGTCACCTTGAGGATGGCCGTCCCGATGTCCTGCGTGATGTAGAGGCTGGTTCCGTCGGGGCGGAGCACCGTGACCCGCTTGAGCGATCCGTCCTTCTCCCGGCCGAAGGGCTTCTCCGGCAAGAGGAAGACGGTGTTTCCCCGCTCGTCGCGCGTGAACACCCCGCGGGCCAGGCCGTCGGCGATCACGTCCTTTCCGAGCCGGTAGGTGTCGGACTCGTAGTAGAAGACGTCGAAGCGCATCCCGAAGCGGCGGTAGGTCTCCTCGAACCCCGCGTAGACCCAGCCGTTCATCTTCTTCCACAGCGCGAGGGTCTCGGGGTCGCCGGCTTCCCAGCGCTTCAGCATCTCCTGCACGGCGGCCTCGAGCGAGGGGTCCTTCTCGGACTCGATCGCGTAGCGCACGTACCATCGGCCGACGAAATGGTCGCCCTTCATCCCCTCGGACTCGGGGGTCGCCCCGCCGGCGAAACGCTGCCAGGCGAGCATGCTCTTGCAGATGTGCACGCCGCGGTCGTTGATCAAAATGGCGGGGATCACGTGGTGGCCGGTCGCCTCGAGGAGCCGGGTGATCGCGATCCCGAGGGCGGCGTTGCGCAGGTGTCCCAGGTGGAGCGGCTTGTTCGTGTTGGGCGAGAGATACTCGACCATGACCCGCCGGCCCGCCCCCGCCTCGGAATTGCCGAGGCGCCCGCCCGCTTCGCGCAGGGCGGCGATCGAGGAGCCGAAGAGCTCGGCCGGGGAGAGCGTCACGTTGAGGTAGGGCCCGGCCGCCCGGATGGCGGCGACCGGGGGCCGGGGGTCGGCCGCTTCGGCGACCCGCCGCGCGATCTCGGCCGGGCTCAGGCGGAACTGCCGCGCAAGAGGAAAACAGGCGGCCGCGAAATCGCCCAGCTCGACCTCCGGCGGGTAGCCGACGTCGAGCCCCTGGGGCTCCCGGCCGAAGGCCGCCCGGCAGGCGCGGGCGATCTCCTCGAGAACGGCCTCTTTCCATTTTGCGAGCAACATGGGATATTCCTCGAACAGCGAAATGAGCCGCCGGCGGGCAGCGGAAGTTGGCACTATCGCAGAGTTCCGCCCGCGGATCAACGCCCGCCCGATCGTCGATCCCTTCCCAAGAGGCCCTTTCGCTCGATCCGCGAACGGGTTGATTTAGGTCAATGCGTGTTCCGGGCCGACCACGGTAGGATGCGGCCCGGATCGGTCGAACAGCGGTCCCCACCCTCAGCGAAAGGAGATTCCCATGTTCTGTTACCAGTGCGAGCAGACGGCCAAAGGCACCGGCTGCACGGTTCTCGGGGTATGCGGCAAGCAGCCCGACGTCGCAGCCCTTCAGGATCTTCTGATCTACGCCCTGATCGGCCTCTCCGAGGTCGCCGTCGAAGGCCGGCGGGTCAAGGTCTCGGATCCCGAGACGAATGAGTTCACCCTGAAAGCGGCCTTTTCCACCTTGACCAATGTCGACTTCGACCCCGCGCGCTTCGTGGAGCTGATCCACCGGGCGGTCGAGCTCCGGGAGCGCCTGAAGGCCAGGGTCAAGGCGGCCGGGGGCAGAACCGACGCCGGAGGCGAAGCCGCCTCCTTTCAGCCCGCGAAGACGGCCGAGGAAATGGTCCAGCAGGCCGAATCCCGGGGCCTGCACTCCTACCCCGCCGACAACCCCGACATCCTGTCGCTCAAGCACACCGTGCTCTTCGGGATCAAGGGCGTGTGCGCCTACGCCGACCACGCCCAGATCCTGGGCGAGGAGGACGAGGCCGTCTACGCCTTCGTGCACGAGGCCCTGGCCGCGCTGCACCGCAGGGACCTCCCCCTCGACCGCTGGGTCCAGATGGCCCTCGAATGCGGCCGGATCGCGCTCCGGGCGATGGAGCTGCTCGATGCCGGGAACACCAAAACCTACGGCCACCCCGTTCCGACGCGGGTGCCGCTCGGGCACAAGAAGGGCAAGGCGATCCTCGTCTCCGGCCATGATCTGAAGGACCTCGAAGAGCTCCTCCGGCAGTCGGCGGGCCAGGGCATCTTCGTCTACACCCACGGCGAGATGCTTCCCACCCACGGCTACCCCAAGCTCAAGGCCTTCCCCCACTTCTACGGCCACTACGGGACCGCCTGGCAGAACCAGATCCGCGAGTTCGCCGAGTTCCCGGGCGCGATCCTCATGACCACGAACTGCATCCAGCGCCCGAAGGAGGAGTACAAGAAAAACATCTTCACGAGCGGCCTGGTCGGCTGGCCGGGCGTCACGCACATCGCCGACCGGAACTTCAAGCCCGTGATCGACCGCGCCCTCGAGCTGCCGGGCTTCGCCGAGGACAAGCCCGGCAAGGAGGTCATGGTCGGCTTCGCGCGCAACGCCGTGCTCGGAGTCGCCGACCGGGTGATCGCGGCCGTGAAAAACAAGGCCATCCGGCACTTCTTCCTCGTGGGCGGCTGCGACGGGGCCAAACCCGGCCGCAGCTACTACGCCGAGTTCGTGGAAAAGGTCCCCCGGGACTGCGTTGTGCTGACCCTCGCCTGCGGCAAGTTCCGGTTCTTCGACAAGGAGCTGGGCGATATCGGGGGGATCCCGCGGCTTCTGGACATCGGGCAGTGCAACGACGCCTACTCGGCCGTCCAGATCGCCGGCGCGCTCGCCAAGGCCTTCAACGTCTCGGTGAACGAGCTTCCCCTTTCGCTCATCATCTCCTGGTACGAGCAGAAGGCGGTCTGTGTCCTGCTCGCCCTGCTCCACCTCGGCATCCAGAACATCCGCCTCGGGCCTTCGCTTCCCGCCTTCGTCACGCCGAACGTCCTCGATGTGCTCGTCAAGAACTTCGGGATCCGGCCGATCGGCACGGCCGAGGGCGACCTCAAGGAAATCCTCGGTTAGCCTGCCCCCTGAAAAAAAGTGGCCCGGCCGCACGGCCGGGCCACAGAAACCTCCCTTGGGCTGCCGGAGGCCGGGGGTCAGCCGGCGCGCAGTCCGCGGCGGATGAGCCGGCAGGCCTTGCTCTCGGGCGCGATCAGCATGGCGACCCCGGTGACGAGCAGCGGCACGGCGAAGACGAACCCCACCACCGGCAGGACGACGAGTCCCACGGCAAAGAGCCCGAAGGCGATCACGAGAAAGAAAAAGCCGATCGTGCGGCTCGAAAAACGCTCACGGTCGCAGCTTGCGGCGTCCATAGACTCTCTCCCATCGCGAAACGTTGGCATCGCTTCAGCCTTGCGCTGACAGCCTCAAGGTAAGCGCCTTTCGGCCGGCGTCAAACCCTATCCCGGCCCGGTTGCGCCCGGCCCCCGCGGGGCTCCCTCCCCCGCCCCGTCCTTTCTTGACACCCTCGGAGATTTTTGAAATCATCGCGCCGCTTTCCGGTGGAGCCGGCAGCGCCGTTTCAGCCCTCAACCCCCATTTCCCGCTCGAGGAACCCCATGGAGCAAATCGCCGAAACCACGCGCCAAACCTATGAAGGCTGGGATGAATTCTACCGCAGGGCCGTCGATGAAAAGCTCGACTTTTTCCGCAAGGACGGGCGCATCTTCGATGTGATCTTCGCCCAGCAGTTCGACCGCCGCTTTCTGGACGACCTCTGCCGCCTCGCGGACCGGATCCGGCTTCTCGCCAAGACCAAGAGCGGGGCGCTCCTGCTGAGCCGCCTTCTGCCCCACAAGCGCGCCATGCTCTATTTCGTGCAGCCCTCGACGCGCACCTTTCTCTCCTTTCAGAACGCCTGCTACCTCCTCGGCCTGCGCGTCTCGGAGAGCCGGGGGACGAGCACGAGCTCCGAGGTCAAGGGCGAGTCCCCCGAGGACACGATCCGCACCTTTGCGAGCTACGTCGACCTGATCGTCTGCCGCCACCCCGAGGCGGGCTTCGCCGAGAAGACGGCCTGGGTGCTCAACCAGACCGAGCGGCCGGTGCCCGTGCTGAACGGCGGGTCCGGGCCGGACCAGCACCCCACGCAGGCCCTGCTCGACATCTACACCCTGGAGCGCGAGTTTCAGGCGACCGGCGGGCTGGACGGCAAGCGGATCGCCATGGTGGGGGACCTCAAGCGGGGGCGGACGGTGCGCTCGCTCTCCTACCTCATGAAAAACTACCGCGGGGTGAGCCTCACCTTCGTCTCCCCCGAGGTCTTCCGCATGAAGGACGACATCAAGCAGTTCCTCCACCGGCACGGGATCCCCTTCACCGAGACCGACGACTTCGAGAGCATCCTGCCCCACGTCGATGCGATCTACATGACCCGCATCCAGAACGAGTACGCGAGCGACCCCCGGAGCGAGACCGAAACCTACCCCGCCTTTCACTTCAAAAAAGAACATCTCGCCCGCATCTCCCCGCACTGCGTCATCATGCATCCCCTGCCCCGGCGCTACGAGATCGACGTCGCCGTGGACAAGGACCCGCGCGCGGCCTACTGGCGGCAGGAGCGGAACGGCATGTGGATCCGCGCCGCCCTGATCGCGCATATCTTCCGCGTGGAAGAGGAGATCCTCGCCGAGTTCGCCTGAATGGTCGACCTCGAAATCGGCCCCGCACGCCTGCGCGGCGTCCGCCTGGTCATCTTCGACAAGGATGGGACGCTGATCGAACTCTATCCCTACATCGCCCGGACGGTGTTTCGGCGCGCGCGGCGGGTCGGGGAGGCGCTCGGCCTCACCCCCGGGGAGGAAGCCGGTCTGGTCCGTGCCTTGGGCGTGGAGGTCGAGGGCCGCCGCATCCGGCCGGAGGGGCCGGCCGGGATCCGGCCGCGCGGGGAGGTCCTCGCGGCGGCGATCGATTACCTGGAACGGATCGGCCGGCCGGGGGCGGACATCATCTGCCGGGAAGCCTTCGCGGCCGTGGACGAGCTCTCCGCCCGCGACCCGGCGCCGTTCATCCGCCCCGCCCGAGGGGCGATTCCGCTCGTCAAGGCGCTGCGAAAGCAGGGCTGCCGCGTCGCGGTCGCCACCCAGGACCTGACCGAGCGGGGCCGTCTCGCCCTGAAGTTCCTGGGCCTCGAAGAGCAGATCGATGCGCTCGTGGGCGCGGACCGGGTCTCCCACCCCAAGCCGCACCCCGAGGCGATTCTTTTCCTGCTCGCGGAACTCGCCGTTCCCGCCGCGCAGGCGGTGATGGTGGGCGATGCGTCGACCGACCTCGAGATGGCGAAACGGGCGGGGCTTTCGGCCGCCATCGGAGTCCGGGGGGGGATCACGCCGGAGGAGGCCCTGCGGGCGGCCACCCCGTACGTGGTCGAGGATCTTTCCGCCATCCGGGTCCGTCCGGCCGCGAAGGGGAGGTGAGCCCTTGGAAATCCGCTGCAACCCCCATGTCCTCGAGGAGCTGCTTTCGCTTCTCGAGCTCGAGCAGATCGAGGAAAACCTCTTTCGCGGCCAGAGCCAGGACCTGGGGCTGGGAAGCGTCTACGGCGGGCAGGTTCTCGGCCAGGCCCTCTCGGCGGCCTACCGCACGGTCCCCGAAGGTCGCCGCGCCCACAGCCTGCACGCCTACTTCCTGCGGCCCGGGGACGTCCGGCGGCCGATCGTCTACCACGTGGACCGCATCCGCGACGGCAAGAGCTTCACCACGCGGCGGGTCGTGGCCGTGCAGAAGGGGGTGGCGATTCTCAACCTCTCCTGCTCCTTTCAGGTCGCGGAGACGGGCTTCGAGCACCAGGAGCCGATGCCCGAGGTGCCCGGCCCCGAAGGGCTCCCCTCGGAGCTCGAGCTCGCCCTGGGGATCGCCGAGCAGATCCCGGAGGGGTTGCGCGAAAAACTGCTCTGCCGCCGGCCGATCGAAGTCCGCCCCGTGAACCCCATGAACCCCTTTGCGCCCGAAAGGCGTCCCCCGGCCCGCCACCACTGGATCCGGGCGATCGACCGGCTGCCGGACGACCCCGCCGTGCACCAGTATCTTCTCGCCTACGCCTCCGACTACGGCCTCGTCGTCACCTCGCTCTACCCCCACGGGAAGAGCTTCTGGCAGCCGGCGATGCAGGTGGCCAGCCTCGACCATGCGATGTGGTTCCACCGCCCCTTCCGCATGGACGACTGGCTCCTCTACGCCATGGCCAGCCCGAACGCCTGCGGCGCCCGCGGCCTCGCCTACGGGAGGTTCTACGACCGCCGGGGAGCCCTCGTCGCCTCCGTGGCCCAGGAGGGACTGATCCGCTTCCACGGCGCAGCACCGGGGGGGGGCTAAAGAAGGGCTTTCGTCTCGGGAGGCCGCGGAGGAAGGCGCCCCGCCTCAGCAATCCTTGAGCGCTTTTTCCCCCGGGGGCCGGGTTTCCTTCGGGCGCGGTTTCGCCGCCGTCCCGGCGGCCCCGGCCCTTCGCAACTGCGGGCGACCGGGCACCTCCGCCGGTCGCCGGCGCCGGGGCCCCAAAAGGGACCCGCCGCCTCCGATCATCGTCAGGAGCGTGTCGACCATGCCTTTCAACGTTTCCGCCTGGGCGCTCATCTCCTGCGCCGCGGAGGCGGACTCCTCGGCGCTGGCGGCGTTTTGCTGAGTCACCTGATCCATCTGCGAGACGGCCTGGTTGACCTGCTCGATGCCCTGCGCCTGTTCGGAGGAGGCGGCCGCGATCTCGGCGACGAGATCGCAGACCCGCTGCGCGCCTTCGGCCACCTCGGCGAAAGCCCCTTCCGTCGAGGAAACCAGCCCGGCCCCTTCCTTCACCCGACGCACGGTCTCGGCGATCAGGGCGGCCGTGTTGCGCGCGGCCTCGGCCGCGCGCATGGCGAGGTTCCTCACCTCGTCGGCCACGACGGCGAAGCCTGCACCGGCCTCGCCGGCGCGCGCGGCCTCGACGGCCGCATTCAGCGCGAGCAGATTGGTCTGGAAGGCGATCTCGTCGATCGTCTTGATGATCTTTGAAGTCTCCTCGCTCGAGCGCGTGATCTCTTCCATGGAACGGCACATGCTCTCCATGGACTCCTTCGCCCGGCCGACCACGAGCGCCGTCTGTTTCATGAGCTGATCGGCCTGGCGGGCGTTGTCGGCGTTGCGCCGGGTCATGGAGGTGATTTCCTCGAGCGAGGCGGAGGTCTCCTCGAGCGAGGCCGCCTGCTCGGAAGCCCCCTCGGCGAGTTGCCGGCTGCTCGATGAGATCTGGCCGGAAGCGGACGCCACATGGTCGGCCCCCTCGTTCAGCCCGGACACGATGCGCGAAAGCGGACGGGTGATGCTGCGTCGGGTGAACACGAAACTCACCGCCAGGGCGGCCGTCAAAAAGGCGAGGGACAGCCCGACGATCCAGGCGAGCACGCTGCGGATCTTATCGTGGGTTTCCCGCATGGCCGCATCGATTTCCGCTTTCATGAGCTCGGCTTCGCCCTGCAGTCTTTGCGCAAGCTCCTTGCGACGGGCCTCCACGAGCGCCTCGAGGTCGTCGATGTAGAGACCGGTCCCGACGACCCAGCCCCGGTCGCGGACGAGCTTCACGTAGGAGAGCTTGGGCTGAGGCCGATCCGCCCCGTACTTCGGCCAGAGGTAATCGACGAACCCCTCGCCCGATTGCCTGCCGACCCGGGCGAATTCGACGAAGAGACGCTTGCCGGCGGGGTCCTGGTGATCGGTGAGGTCCCGGCCGTCCAGTTCGGGCTTGTAGGGGTGCATGACCATGCGGGGGTGGAGGTCGTTGATCCAGAAGTAGTCCTTGTTTTCCGGGCCGTAGCGCAGGGCCTTGACCAGGGCGGCGGCCCGTTGACCCTTCTCCTCGGCCGAGAGCGCCGGATCGGCCGTCACGGCCTCGATCAGGCTGACCGCCGTCTGCACCTGGGACTTGAGGGTCTCTTTCTTCCCGGCAAGAAGCTCTTCGCGGAAAAGGGCGGTCTGGCGCTCTCCTTCCTCCTGGATGCGTTGCAGGTTCCCCGCCCCCAGACGCTCGATCCGGGCGATGGCCTCCGCCCCGGACTGGCGGGTTTTCCAGACCGCCACCGCCCCCGTGAAAGCAGCCGTCACGACCAGCGCGGCGGTGACCAGAAGGATGATCTTGGCGTTCAGCTTCATCGGCGATCCCCTCCCGTAACCGGATCCGGCCGGCGGACGGGCGGAAAGAAAAGAGAAAGCGGAGGAATGGGCCGGGGAAAAACGGTCCGCAGAGGAAGAGGCGCAGCGCCCGCCGCCTCCCTGCCAGGGTTTCGGCCGATCGCCGGGGAACTTGAGCGTTTTCCGAGGTGTAGGGAAACGCGGCGGCGGCGCCGGGGCGGGGGAAGGCCCGACTCAGGGTTCTTTCGGGATCAGGCCCCCGGAGCGCCGGCGGAAAGCGGAGAGGACCGAGGCGAGGAGGATGGCTGCCGTGATGAGCAGGCAGGCGAGGCTGATCGGCCGGGTCACGAACACGGCGAAGCTTCCCCGTGAGAACATCAGGGCGGACTTGAAATAGTACTCGACGAGCGGCCCGAGGACGAAGGCGAGAACGAGCGGCGGGGCGTCGAATCTGAGTTTCTTCATGAGATAGCCCACCACGCCGAAGCCGATCATCAGGTAGACGTCGGTCGTGCTGTTGGCGACCGAGTAAGAGCCGACGATGCAGAAGAGGACGATCGCCGGCATGAGCAAGGGGTAGGGGATCTTCAAGAGCTGCACCCAGAGGCCGATGAGCGGCAGGTTGAGGATGAGGAGCATGACGTTTCCCACGTACATGCTCGCGATCACCCCCCAGAAGATCTCCGGGTTCTTGGTGAGCAGAAGCGGCCCCGGCGTCACCCCGTGCAGGATCAGGGCCCCCAGGAGCAGCGCCATGACCACGTTCGCCGGCAGCCCCAGGGTCAGCAGCGGGATGAAGGCCGCCTGGGCCGCCGAGTTGTTCGCCGCCTCGGGAGAGGCGACCCCTTCGATCATGCCCGTGCCGAAGCGCTCCGGGTGGCGGGAGAAGCGCTTTTCCACGGCGTAGGCGACGAAGGAGGAGAGCACCGCCCCCCCGCCCGGCAGGATCCCGAGGAAGAAGCCGATCACCGAGCCCCGCACGAGCGCCCACTTGGCCTGGATCCAGTCCTCGACCGTGGGCAGCAGCCCCTTCACCTTGGTCTTGAAGATCTCGCGGTCGATGTGGCTCTCCAGGTTGAGGATCACCTCGGAGACGCCGAAGAGCCCCATGACGAGCGGGACGAGCCCGACCCCGTCCATGAGGTCGACCAGCCCGAAGGTGAAGCGCACCGAGCCCGAGACCGTGTCCGTCCCCACCGTCCCCAGCAGGATCCCGAAGCAGGCCGCCATGAGCGAGCGGATCATGGACTCCCCGGTGAGGAAGCTCAGGACCACCATCCCCATGCACATGAGCGAAAAGTACTCGGGAGGCCCGAACTTGAGGGCGAAGGTGGCCAGCGGCGGGGCCATCAGCGTCAGGCCCAGAACCCCCAGCGTGCCGGCGATGAAGGAAGCGAAGGCCGAGATGCCGAGCGCCCGCCCCGCCTTGCCCTGGCGGGCCATCTGGTAGCCGTCGAGGCAGGTCATGACCGAGGCCGCCTCGCCGGGGATGTTGACCAGGATCGAGGTCGTCGAGCCGCCGTACATCGCGCCGTAGTAGATTCCGGCGAGCATGATGATCGCCGTGACCGGCGGGACGTGGAACGTGGCGGGGAGGAGAAGGGCCATGGCCGCCGTCGGACCGAGGCCCGGCAGCACGCCGACGAGCGTGCCGATCAGGCAGCCGAGGAAACAATAAAAGAGGTTCGTCGGCTCCAGCGCGACGGCGAAGCCGGTCCCTAATTGAGCAAAGAGCTCCATAGCCTTCCGACGGGCAGCCGCGCCCCGAGCAGCACCGAAAAGAGGATATGGGTCATGGCCAGGGTGAAGAGGGCCCCCAGGAACACCGTGCGCCAGCGAAGCGGCTCGACGCAGCGGAAGAGAAAGAGGAGCAGCACGAAGGTGCAGGGCAGAAAGCCGAAGACCTCCCAGCCCGCCACATACAGAAAGAGCACCGCCGCCACGATGCCGATCCGCAAGAGATCGGTCCCGCGGAAGGGCGCCTTGCCCCCTTCCTCCCCGCGCCCGGTCGCCGTGCGGACCAGGCCGAGCAGCGCGAGCCCCCCCAGCCCGACCGCCGCAATGAAGGGCAGAAACCCCGGCCCCGGCCGGCCGAAGGAGCCGAAACCGAGGCGGCCCGCCTCCATGGCGGCGGCGAGCGCCCCAGCGCCCCAGAGGAGGTAGGTGATGACCCAGACCCGTTTCATGCCGGGGGAGGCGTCCCGACTTAAGGTTTGAGGAAATTCCTGGCCTGGATGCCCGCTTCCTCGTAGGCCTCCGCCCAGTACTTCGCGAAGTCGGCCGTGTTCTGGTAGAGCACGGGCATCTCGTAGGTCGCCATGGCCTTGAGGAAAGCGGGGTCGGAGAGCGCCTTGTGGAAGGCGTCGTGCAGCACCTTGACCCGCTCGGGGGCCATCCCCTTGGGACCGACGATCCCGATCGGCGAGTTGTGCACGACCTTGTAGCCGGCCTCCTTGACGGTGGGGACGTCGGGGAAGCGCTTCACCCGCTCCTCGCCGTAGGTGGCGAGCAGCTTGAGTTTTCCGGCCTCGACGAGCGGGATCCAGCCCGAGGTGGTGGAGATGAAATCGACGTGCCCGCCCAAGAGCGCGGCCGAGGACTCCTGGTCGCCCTTCGAGGGCAGGTGGTTGAACTTGACCCCGGCGTTCGCGGCCATCTCCTCGGCGGCGATGTGGCCGCCGGTGCCGATCCCGGAGGCCATGTAGCTCACCTGGCCGGGCCGGGCGCGCGCTTCCTCGATCAGGTCTTTGAGCGTCTTGTACTTGGAATCGGGCTGCACGAGGATGCCGTAGAGGTAGCCGCCGACGCGGAGGATCGGGGTGACGTCCTTGACCGTGTCGAAAGCGAGTTTGTTGATGTGGGCGACGCGGTGGAGGCTCGTCACGACGACCGAGAGGAGGTGCCCGTCGGGCTCCTTGCCGATGATCGAGCCCACGCCGACGGCGCCGCCGCCCCCGCCCTTGTTTTCCACGAGCACGGGCTGCCCGAGGATCTTCCCGGCCGCCTCGGCAAGCGGGCGGATGACGACGTCGGTCGCCCCGCCGGCCGGGTAGGGGACGATCAGGGTGATCGGCTTGTTCGGAAAGGCGAAGGCCGACCCGGAAGCCAGACCAACGAGAGCCAGCACGAGGATGATCTTCACGACGCTCGGGCGCATGGAAATCCTCCTTCTTTTTGGGGGGATGTGCCCGCTTCCCTATGCGATCGCCCGGGACGTGTCAAGATCCGCCGGGGCCTGACACGAAGTCGTTTTTCGTGCTAAGGGCCCCGGGGAGGAATGTCACCCCTTCCCGCGGAGGGATCTCGCAGCCATGAAGGATTACCCGCCCGTCACTCCGGAGGACCTCGAGGAACTCGCCACGATCCTGCCGCCCGAGCGCATCTCCACGGGGGAGTCGCAGCTCGATCTCCACGCCCGCGACCAGTCGGCGCACCCCGCCTGCCGGCCCGAGGTCGTGCTCTGGCCGGAGACGGCCGAGGAAACCGCGCGCATCCTGCGCTTCGCCGACCGCCGACGGCTGCCCGTCGTCGGCTGGGGCTCGGGATCGAGCCTCGAGGGCAACCCCATTCCCGTCTGCCGCGGCCTCGTCCTCGATTTCAGCCGCATGAACCGCATCCTCGCCGTGCGCGAGGAGGACTTCCAGGCCGACGTCCAGCCGGGGGTGGTCTACCAAGACCTGAACGACCGGCTGCGGCACACGGGCCTCTTTTTCCCCCCCGACCCCGGCGCACGGGCGACGATCGGCGGCATGATCGCCAACAACGCGAGCGGCACGCGCACGGTGCTCTACGGCTCGACGCGGGACTACGTCCTGCGGCTCGTCGTCGCGCTCGCCTCGGGGGAGATCCTCGAGCTCGGGACCCGCGCGAACAAGAGCTCCTCGGGCTACGCGCTGCTCCACCTCTTCGTCGGCTCGGAGGGGACCCTCGGCCTCGTGGTCGAGGCGACGCTCAGGCTCGTCGGCGCCCCGGCCGAGGTCTCGGCCGCGGTGGCGACCTTCCCCTCGATCGCCGCCGCCGCCCGGGCGGTCTTCGAGATCAAGCGCGCGGGGCTGAACCCCGCCGCCCTGGAGCTGCTCGGGCCCGAGTGCATCGCGCTCATGAACCGCGAGGAGGGGCTCGACCTCGCCCCCGCCCCCACGCTTTTTCTCGAGTTCCACGGCACGAGCGCCGGCCAGCTCGCCGAGGGTCTGGAGGCCGCCTCCGAGATCTGCGCCGCGGCCGGGGGCCTCGAGTTCCGCCCCGGCCTCGGCCGCGCCGAGCGCGACCGCATCTTCAAGGCGCGCCACGGCTTGGGGGAGATGATCCAGCGTCACCACCCCGAGCACCGCATCCTCGTCATGGACGTCGCCGTCCCGCTCACGGCCTACGGCGAGTTGCTCGCGACGATGGAGGCCGAGGTCCGCGCCCACGGGCTCACGGCCTACACCCTCAGCCACGCCGGAAACGGCAACATCCACCTGAACATCGCCGGCCGCCGGGACGACCCCGCGGAGTGGGAGCTCGTGCAGCAGGTCTCGGGCCGGATCGTGCGCCGGGCGATCGCTCTCGGCGGCACGGCCACCGGCGAGCACGGGGTCGGCCTGGGAAAACGCCGGTACATGCCCCTTCAGCACGGGATGAGCCTCGCCTGGATGCGGCGCGTGAAGGGGCTCTTCGACCCCCGGGGGATCCTCAACCCCGGAAAGATCTTCCCCGAGGAGGGCTGAAGCCGTGCCGAAGGCCATCCTGCGTCATCTCACCCAACGCAACCCCTGCATGGTGCGCGGCGAAGGGGTCTACCTCTTCGACGCCGAGGGCCGGCGCTACCTCGACGGCGCGAGCGGCTCCTCGCTCGTCTGCAACCTCGGCCACGGGGAGGCCGCCGTGGCCGAGGCGATCGCCCGCCAGGCGCGCCTGCTGGCCTACAATCCCTTCCACTGTTCGCACTCCGAGGCCTACCTCGAGCTCGCCGAGAGGCTGGTCCGCATCGCCCCGCCCGGGTTCGGGCGGGTCTTCACCGTGAGTTCGGGCTCCGAGGCGGTGGAAAACTGCCTCAAGTTCAGCCGCCAGGCGCATCTCGCCTGCGGGGAGGCGGGCCGCCACCTCGTGATCGGCCGCTGGCAGTCCTACCACGGGAACACGCTGGGCGCGCTCGCCTGCGGCGGCCACACCGGCCGGCGAAGGAAGCACCTGCCGCAGCTCGCGGCCGCGGTGCACATCCCGCCCGCCTTCTGTTACCGCTGCCCCTTCGAGAAAACGCACCCCTCCTGCGGGCTCCTCTGCGCCCGGGCCCTCGAGACCGCGATCCGGCAGCTCGGGCCCGAAAACGTGGCCGCCTTCATCGCCGAGCCCGTGGTCGGGGCGGCCCTCGGCGCCGTGCCCGCCCCGCCGGGCTACTTCGAGCTCGTGCGCGAGATCTGCACGCGAAACGGCGTGCACTTCATCGCCGATGAGGTGATGTGCGGGCTGGGGCGCACGGGGCGGTCCTTCGCGATCGACCACTGGGGGGTCGCGCCGGATCTGATCGCGGCCGGCAAGGGGCTGGGGGCGGGGTACTTCCCCATGGCCGCCTGCCTGATCGCCGAGGAGCTCGCCGCGGCCGTGGAGGGCCGGGGAGCGGCCTTCGAAGGGGTCCACACCTGCTGCAGCCACTTGCTCGGAAGCCGTGTGGGCTGCCTGATGCTCGAACGGCTGGTGGAAATGCGGCTTGCCGAAAACGCGGCCCGTCAGGGCGCGCGGCTGCTCGCGGGGCTCCGGGAGATCGCCGGACGCCGGGCCTCGATCGGCGACGTGCGCGGGCTGGGGCTGATGGCGGGGGTGGAGTTCGTGCGCGACCGCGACACCCGGGAGCCTTATCCCCCCCGGCTTCGTTTCGCGGAGCGGGTGACGGACGCCTGCCTCGCGCGCGGCCTGATCGTCTTTCCGGGGCACGGGACCGTGGAGGGGGCCGCCGGGGACCACCTGCTTCTCGGCCCCCCGCTCACCATCGGGGAGCAAGAGGTGGACGAGCTGCTTTCGATCCTCGAGGAGGCGATCGCCTCCGTGGAAGGTGAACCCGAGGTGGCCGCCCTCAGCCGATGAAGGCGGCGGCGAAGACGCCGATCATGGCGAAGACGAGGCCCGCCTTGACGCCGAGCGCCAGCACGAACCCCATCCAGGCCGCGGCCCCCGCCCGGCCCGCGCGCGCGAGATCGCGCCGCGCGACGAACTCGCCCACGACCGCCCCCGCAAAGGGGCCGATCAGGAGGCCCGGCAGGCCGAAGAAGAGGCCGACGACCATCCCGAGCATCGCCCCGACCACGGCCGCGCGGCCGGCCCCCGCGCGCTTCACGCCCCAGCCCGCGGCGAGAACGTCGATCAGAAACGACGCCGCGGTCATCGCCGCCAGGACGAGGATCGTCCCCGTCCCCACGTGACGGAAGCCGTCCGCCCAGGCGGCCAGGACGAGGCCCCCGAAAACGAGCGGGGTCCCCGGAAGGCCCGGCACCACGACCCCCACGAGTCCGACGGCGACGAGAAGCGCCCCCACCCCCCACCCCAGAATCTCCATGGTCGGGGTATAGCCGATTTCGGCCCCTCACGGCAATCGGCGGCCCACACTTTTCTTCCGCCTGCGCTTGCTCTACGATCCGGCCGATGATGACCGCGGGACCTTCGCCCTCCAGCGAAAACCCGGGATCGAAGCCGGCGCGGGTCGTCGCCTGGCTGTGCCTGGCCGAAGTGCTCAGCATGACCGGATTCGCCGCCTACCCGGCGTTCCTGGCCCCGCTGCGCGATCTCTGGGGCCTTTCGAGCTCCGAGGCGGGGCTGATCGGGGGGGCCTTCTTCGCCGGCTACATGACGGCCGTCTTCTTTCTTTCGGCCGCCACCGACCGCGTCGACGCCCGGCGGGTGCACCTCGGCTGCTGTCTTCTTTCCGCGGCGAGCCTCGCCGGCTTCGCCGCCCTCGCCTCCGGGCTGGCGAGCGCGGTCTTCTTCCAGGTCCTGAGCGGAGCGGGGCTCGCCGGCACCTACATGCCGGGGCTGAAGGCGCTCACCGACCGCGTGGGCGGGCCGCGGCGGAGCCGCTATGTTTCCTATTACACCTCGGCCTTCGGCGTCGGGACGAGCCTGTCGTTTCTGCTCGCCGGGTGGCTCGGCCGCGTCCTTTCCTGGCCGGGGGTTTTCGCGCTCCTCGCCGTCGGCCCGCTCGCCGCGGCGGCGCTGGTGCGGAACACCATCGCCCCCTCCTCCCTCCCGAAGGCCGCCGGCCGAACCCCCTCGCTCTTTCCCCGCCCCGCGGTGCTCCGCCTGCCCGGGGTTCCGGCCTTCATCGTGCGCTATGCGGCGCACTGCTGGGAGCTCTTCGGCCTGCGCTCCTGGATGGTCGCCTTCCTCCTCTTCGGCTACGGACTCGCCGCGGCCGACCCACCGGGGCTGGCGGCGACGGAGGCCGCAGCCTGGATCAATCTGCTGGGGATTCCCGCGAGCATTCTCGGAAACGAGACGGCGATGCGCGTGGGGCGGTCCCGCTTCATTCCGGTCGCCATGGCCGCATCAGGCCTGCTTTCCTGGTGCGCCGGTTTTTCGGCCCTCCTCTCCGCCGGGGCCATGCTCGCGGTGCTGGCGTTCTACTACATCGCCGTGATGTCCGAATCCGCCGCCTTGACGGCGGGTCTGGTCGAGGTGACCCCCGCCCACGTCCGGGGGGCGGTCATGGCCTTCTACTCCTTCGCCGGGTTCGGGGCCGGCTTTCTCGCACCGGTCGCCTTCGGCGCGGTTCTCGATGCGGCCGGAGGCAAGGAGGCGCCGCTCGCCTGGGGGCTCGCCTTCGGGAGCCTCGGCGCTGGCTGCCTGCTGAGCGCCCTCGCCGCCCCGGGCCGCGGCGGGCCGCGAAACAAGCCGCCGTCTTGAACCCGCAGGCCGGCGGCATTACCGTCTGGGCCTGCATTCGCCCTGCGGAAGGAGAGGTGCACCATGAACCTGCGCAGACTCACCTCGCTCACCGCCCTCACCTCCTTTGTTCTGCTCCTGGTCACCGGCGTCGTCGTTTACCTCGCCCCCCAGGGGCGGGTCGCCTATTGGGCCGACTGGCGGCTCTGGGGGCTCTCCAAGACCGTGTGGGGGAATATACACATCACGGGGGGGACGCTTTTTCTTTTGAGCATCTTCCTGCACGTCTACTACAACTGGAACGCGATCCTCGCCTACCTGAGACGGAACCGGCGCCTCCGCGTCCCCCCCCCCGAGTTCGGCTTCGCCCTCGCCCTGTCCGCCGTTACCGTCGCCGGGACCTGGGCCGAAGCCCCCCCCTTCCGCTGGCTGATCGACCTGAACACGGCCTTGAAAGACCGTGCGGCCCGCCGTTACGGCGAGCCGCCCTACGGCCACGCCGAGCTGTCGCCGCTTTCCTCCTTTCTCGTCAAGGCGAACCTCGACGAGGGGAAGGCCCGGGCGCTCCTGCGCGAGGCGGGGCTCGCGTTCGAGGAGAAAGAAACCCTCCTCGAGATCGCCCGCAAAAACGGCCTCTCCCCCCAGGCCGTCTACCGGATCCTGCAGCCGGCCGAAAAGAAGCCTGCGGCGGGGGCCGCGGCCTTGCCGCCCCATCCTCCCCCCGGAACCGGTCAGCAGACGCTCGCCGAGATCTGCCGGCGCTACGGCCTGGAGCCCGATCGGGTGATCGCCGCGCTTTCCGCCCGCGGCATCCAGGCCCGCCCCGACGAGACGCTGAAGGCGACCGCCGGGGCGAACGGCATGACGCCCGATGGGCTCTACGATCGGCTGCGCGAAATCGCCTCCGCCCGCTGAGGGGTCCGGCGGCAGCCGGCCCGCGGCCGGCCTTGAAAGGGCGCGCGATTTCTGTTACTCAAGCCGGCCGCGTCCACACACCCCGGGACGAAAACCCGGCGACCGGCGGAAGGAGTACATGGGAAACGAAGCGTGGACCCGCGAGCGGCTCGATCGTCTCGCGGCCGAATTCCGTTATGTCGTGACCGACGCCATCTGTCGCTCCGGTGTGGGGCACATCGGCGGGGTGATGAGCCTGGTCGAGATCGTGATCACCCTCTACTTCCGCATTCTGAACGTGCGGCCGGAGGAGCCCGATTGGCCGGACCGCGACCGGCTGATCCTCTCGAAGGGGCACGCGGGGCCGATCGTCTACACGGCGCTCGCCTACAAGGGGTTCTTCCCCAAGTCCTGGCTCTGCACGATCAACCGCAACGGGACCCGGCTTCCCAGCCACATGGACCAGACCCTCACCCCGGGGGTCGAGATGACGGCCGGATCGCTGGGGCAGGGCCTCTCCTGCGCCTGCGGCATGGCCCTCGCCGCCAAGCGCGACGGCAAAGGCCACCGCGTCTACTGCATCATCGGCGACGGCGAGAGCAACGAGGGCCAGATCTGGGAGGCCGCCCTGTTCGCCGCCCACCAGCGCCTCGACAACCTGATCGCCATCTGCGACTACAACAAGATGCAGATCGACGGCCGCACCGCCGAGGTGCTCGAGCTCGAGCCGCTCGCCGACAAGTGGCGCGCCTTCGGCTGGGAGACCTTCGAGATGGACGGCCACGACTGGGACGACATCCACACGACCCTGCTCCGGGCCCGCGAGGTCAAGGGGCGGCCGGCGATGATCATCGCCCACACGGTCAAGGGCAAGGGCAACCGGGAGACCGAAGGCCTGGTCGATTGCCACAACGTGAAAATCCCCGACGAGGCGACCTACCGCCGCCTGATGGAAGGGCTCGAGTGCCGCTTCGAGCTGCCTTACTGAAACCCCGACCCGCGCCCGGGGAATCCGACGCACCCGCCGGAGAGCCATGACACCGCCCGCCGCACCGAACTTCGCCGACTTGGAGATGCGGCTCGTCTACGCGCACACGTTGAGCGAGCTGATCGCGCGCAACCCGGACGTCTATTGCCTCGAGGCCGACCTCGGCAAGGCCGACGCCTCGATCCCGATCGTCTCCACGCGCCACCCCGCGAATTTCATCAACTGCGGGGTCCAGGAGGCGAACATGATCGGGGTCGCGGCGGGGCTCGCGCGTGAGGGCAAGATCCCCTTCTGCTCGAGCTTCACCGCCTTTGCGACCCGGCGCTGTTACGACCAGATCACGATCAGCGTGGCCTACGCGAACAACAACGTGAAGATCGTCGGCACCTCGCCCGGCATCACCCAGGGCCCGAACGGCGGGACCCACATGTGCTTCCAGGATCTCGCGATCATGCGGGCGATGCCGAACATGCACGTCTACAGCCCCGCCGACGCGCACGAACTGCGCGCGGTCCTGTTCCACATGGCCTCGACCCGCCAGCCGACCTACCTGCAGCTGATCCGGCTCAAGGTTCCGCCGCTTTTCCCCGCCGAGGTGACGTTCGACCCGCAGCGCGCCCGCCGCCTGCACGAGGGGGACGACGTGACCCTGGTGGCGACCGGCTACATGACCCGCTTCGCCCTCGATACCGCCCGCGGGCTCGCCGCCGAAGGGATCGGCGTCGACGTGCTCCATTACCCCTCGGTCAAGCCCTTCGACCAGGAAAGCCTTCTCGCCTCGGCCCGCCGCACGGGGGCGGTCGTCACCGTCGAGAACCAGAGCATCCTGGGGGGCCTGGGCGGCGCGGTATGCGAGGTCCTGAGCGAGCACCACCCCGTGCGCGTGCGGCGCCTCGGCGTCCCCGACCGCTTCGGGGAAGTGGCCGACCAGGACTACCTCTTCGAAAAACACGGCTTCGGCCCCCGGCACATCGCCCAAGCCTGCCGCGAACTCGCCCGCCGCCGCCCCTGACGGCCTGCCTCTCAGGCCGGGGTCGGGCAGGAATCCGGCCTGAACCCCTCCTCCGCCGGCCTTCCCTTTTCTTCCCAGAGGCGGACGAGGTCGTCCTTTTGCTTCTCGAAGAGCAGCGCCTGCTCCTCGACCAGCCCCTCGGCCTCCTGCGAGGAGAGATTCCAGCTCTCGCGCACGAAGGAGGCGACGCGCGCGAAGTAGAGCGGGGTCAGCAGGTCGAGGAGTTTGCCGCGGTTCGCGGTCCAGGAGCGGAAGGTGGCGGCGATCTCGTAGAGGATCCGCACCCAGGCCTCGGTCGGCAGGTGAAAGTCCTCTACCGGGCTGCAGGCGGCGGCGGTGATCTGCCGGAAGCTCTGCGGGTCGAAGATCTCCCGCCAGAGGGGGGAGAACTGCTGGTAGCCGGTTTTGAAGCTCTCGACGAGGAGATCGACGTTCACCTTGACCGGCTCGGGCTCGACCGACGCCGCGAAGTCGAAGGTGGGGACCGGCTCGCTGCCGCGGACGCGCCGCCAGTGGCTCTCGTAGCGCTCCATCAACGAAAAGAGCGCCGAGAGCACCTGCCGGAACATGGGGCCGAGGTGCTGGCCGGGATCCTTCACGTCGTGAATCTTCACCCCGAGGTTCGACTGGCAGATGCGGAAGCCCTGGGTGACCGCGGTCGTCGTCATCCAGATGTCGATCCCGAAGCGGGCGACGTCGGTCAACCACACGTCCTGGTCGATGTAGAACCGCGCCACCTCGCGGGAGATGGCGAAATCCCCCCCGATCGGCTGGCGGATGCGCTTGCCGTAGAGCGCCCGGGTGAGGTTGTAGACGATGTTGTTCGTGATCGTCCCGTCGTACTTGTGCCGGAGGTAGACGGGGGCGACGAACTGGAAGCCGCCCTCGAGCACGGGATCGATCAGGTACTTCACCCAGTCGGGGGTGATGCTGCGCAGGTCCGAATCCACCATGGCGCAGACCTGGACCTTGAGCCGGCAGGCGGCCTCGAACACCGAGCGCAGGGCGGTCCCCTTGCCCGCGGGCCCGCGGTAGATGGAGAC
Source organism: Desulfobacterales bacterium (assembly GCA_037481615.2). GTDB lineage: Bacteria > Desulfobacterota > Desulfobacteria > Desulfobacterales > SpSt-501 > SpSt-501. The sequence goes on along the minus strand of JBBFLI020000001.1, from coordinate 96,366 downwards.
GATCTTCTCCTGCCAGGGCTTGAGCTGGAATTCCTTGGCCGCCTCGCGGGTGTCGTCGGTCGATCCGCCGTCGGCCACGAAGAGGACACAGCGCCTGCCGCCGTAGTGGCGGGCGAGCCCGTGGCTCACCATTTGGATCACGTGGGCGATGGTCCTCTCGTTGTTGTAGCAGGGGATCCCGACCAGGATGTCGGCCGAGTCGATCTCTTCGATCCGCTTGGCGGTGTAGCCTCGGAGCGCGGTGTCGTAGTGCATGGATTCTTTCCTTTCTTTCATTTGCGGCGGCCCCCCGGCCGGGGTCAGCCTCCGCCCCCGGCGGTCCCGAAGCGCTTGGGACAGCAGCGGCAGACCGCGTCGGGTTCGCCCGCCGCGAGGCGCTCCCGGAACCGCCGGAAAGATTCCTTTTCCCAGATCGCCACCGGATCCTCCTCCGGGATCTGCCCGAAGACGAGCCGCCGCCCCTCGAGGGCGCCGGCCGGGATGTTGCGGTAGACACAAGGCGAGACCGTTCCGTCGGCGGCGACGAACAGGCTTCGGTCGACCCGCTCGCGGCACGGGGCGCGGATCTCGACCGCGGGGAGGGCGTAGTCGAAGGCGAGTCCGCGGGCGCGGGCCGCCGCGGCCGCCCGGGAGAGAACCTCGGCCGCGCGGGCGATCTTTTCCTGCTCCCCCGGCCGGATCGCCTCCGCGGCGAGCGACGCGTCGGGCAGAAAATCGAGGGTGGAGACGACGGCCGCGTGCACGCCGAGCCGCTCCATGAGCGCGGGCAGCCCGGCGACCGAGTCGAGCGCGGAGTAGAGCAGGAGATAGGCGAAATGGATCTCGAGGTGCACGGCCTGCCTCTTTCTCCGCTCCGCCTGCAGGGTTTCGACCGCCGCCAGCACCCGCTCGAAGCCGACCCCGCAGCGCGCGGCCTCGTGCGTCGCGGCGTCGCTTCCGGCGAGCGAAAAGGCGACGATGTCGATGCCGCTCGCGACGATCCGGCGGGCCAGCTTCTCGTCCAGGTGCAACCCGCAGGTCGTGGTCGACACCTGGCAGCCCGCGCGGCGGGCGAGCGCCGCGAGGGTGAAGAACTCCGGGTGGAGCAGCGGCTCCCCCCAGCCCTGCAGGTGCACGCGCAGGCTCCGGCGCAAAAGCGGCCAGAGGCGGCCGAAGGTCTCGCAATCGAGGTCCCCTCCGCGCCAGGTGTCCCGGAGCACCGTGTGGGGGCAATAGCGGCAGCGGCCGGGGCAACGGGAAGTCACCTCCACCTGGACGCAGGCGAGCGGCCGCCGCAGCCCCAGAAGCGCCTCCTTCAGGGTCTCCCGCAGGCCGGGCGCCGGAAAGCGGGAGAGAAAGGGGTCGCCGCCGGTGCGCTTCATCGCCGCCCCCCCAGCCGCTCGCGCAGCAAGCGCGCGAGGCCCGAGCGCTGCGGCCCCGGGACCCAGCTCGTCTCCACACAGGGCAGGAAAGGAAGGGCGCCCCACTTGCGCTTGAAAAAGGAGACCCCCTCGTTCACCGCGAGCCCGAGGTTCACCCGCGCATGCCCCCGGCGCTCGGCCTCGGCGACGAGCCCGGCGAGGGCGAAATCGGCGCTGCCCGGGGGGGCGAGATCCGGATCGCGGAAACAGAAGAGGAAGAAGGCCGTCGTGAGCGCGGAAAACTCGCCCACGGCGAAGGCGACGAGCCGCCCGTCGGGCAGGCGCACGGAAAAGAGACGGGCCTCGGCGCAGGCGGCGAGCACCTGCGGGATGCGCTCGAAAATGAGCCGCGTTCCCGCCGCGAACTCGCGCTCCCGCAGGTAGCGGCCGACCAGCTCCTCATGTTCCCGCCCGAAGGAGCCCCCCTCTTCGCGATAGAGCTCGCGGGCCGCGCGGCGCAGCAGGTTGCGCAGCTTTGCGCCCCGCGGCGGCGCCGGCAGCGGAAGGGCGAGGTAGGCGTCCCCGCGGCTTTGCGCCGAGGGGGGGGCCTGCCGCGGCCGCGCCGGACCGAGGACGGTGATCCGGGCGACCCCCGGCGAGGAAAGCGCCTGCTCCACCGCCCGGGACATGCCCCCCTCGTCCCGCGGGTCCTCGAGCGGATAGCCGACCAGGACGACCCCCTCCCCGCCGCGGTAGCCCACGCAGGAGCCGAAGAGCGCGGGGGCGGCCCCGGTGACGGCCTGCACGTAGGCGACCACCTGCTCGGGGACGACCGCCCCGGCCGTGACCCGCTCGAGCCGGTCGGGGCCGATCATCGCCTCCTCCGCACCCGGAAGCCCGCATCGGCCAGCATCCCTCGCAGCCCGATCAAGTGGGCGGAGCCCACGAACACCGCACTCCCCCCCTGCACGAGGTGCGGCCGCATGCGCTCGAGAAAGCGGGTGTCGCGGCGATGGATCACGAGCTCGGTGCGGGTCGGAAACTCGATGCTCGTCCCGAAGAGACGCTCCAGCTCGCCCCGGAGGTAAAACCGTTCGTAACGGCGCATCATGCGGCCCCAGCGGCGGCAGCCGCGCAGAAAGTTCACGATGCGGGAAAGGGGGATCCCCTCGAGGGTTTCGATCTGCTCCTCGAGGGTTTCCATGGCGATCACGGTTCTACCCATTTCCCGGGCGATCCGCCAAGCCTCGAGATCGACCGACTCCTTCCAGCCCCGCCGGGCGACGAAGGCGGTCCACAGGGAAAAAAAGGCATACCACGGGCGGGTCGCGGCGAGAAGCCCGCGCACATCGGGCGGATCGGGGTGTTCGAGACCGAAAAAGCGCGCCCACCATCCGCGGGGGCCGCAGACGACCCGCTCGAGCCGCGCGATCTCCTCTTCCGCAAGGAGCGCCGCCAGCCGGGGCCCGCCGGGCTCGGGCGCCCGGCCGATACGGGATACGGCCTCGAGGCTCGCCGGGTCGAGCGGACCCTCGAAGAGCACCGTCTCCACCTCCTCGAAGAGGCGCCGGAAGGAGCGCTCGAAGCGGAAGCCGAAGAAGTGCGCCGTCCCTCCGAGGAAGGAGCGCCGCCCGTCGCGCTCGACCTCCCAAAGCATGGCATAGCGCCGCTCCCGCGGGAGACTTGCGAGAAACTCCTGCCGGGAAACGGGCTCCCGAGGGAGCCGGGCCAGCAGGCGCGCCAGATCGCTCATCTCCCCCCGCCAGCCGTCCCCCTCGCGCCAGGCGGCCAGCTCATAGGCGGGACCGGCGGCGGCCCCCCACTTCTCCTTGAAACGGCGGATCCCCTCGTTCACCCCCAGCCCGAGATGCAGGAACTCCTTTCCTTCACGCCGGGCGGCGCGGATCATCTCCCGGAAGAGAAGATCGGTCGCGTAGGGGGTGTAAGGGCTGCGGGAATGGGCGCCGAGGAGGTAGCTCGTGAAGCGGCGCGGGGCGCGGTCGAGGAGCAGGCAGGCGGCGATGCGGCCCTCGGGGTCGCGGGCGCTGAGCAGGCCGAGCCCCGGCACCCGCCCCAGGACGGCGGGGATCCGGGCGTAGAGCTCGCGCACCCGCGGCGGCAGGGCGACCCGGCCCAGGAACTCGGCCCAGAGGCGGCGGTGGGCGGCGTCGAACACGACGGTTTCCTCGACCGCCAGCCGCGCCGCCGCCCGGTCGGCAAGCCGTTCGAGCCGCGGCGGGATCCGCGCCGCAACGGGCAGCACGTAGTAGCGGTCCGTCTCCTCGCGCCGCCCGGCCAGGCGGGGCGGAAGCCGGGGGGCGATGGCCCAGCAGTCGCGGGCGCGCGTGCACCGCAGGGCCTCGGCGAGAGCCTCCTCGAATTCGGCCTCCGAGCCTTCATCGCCCAGCGGGTAGCCCACGGCGATCAGCCAGTCCCCGCGGGCGTAGAAGAGAAATGCCCCGATCGCGAACGGCTCCCCCCCCGAGACGGCCGCCATGAAAGGCACCGAGTGCTCGGGAACCCGGGCCCGTTCGAGGACGGCGGTCACCTCCTCGGGGGACCAGGAAAGAGACCCTTCCTCGGCCCCGGCGGTCGATCGCGAACCGTTCATGGATGTTCCATAATCGAACCCGACGCGGCCCGCAACCACCCGGCACCGGCGCCGTCCGCCACACGGCCGCTCCGAAGCCCGGCGCCGGCGGCCCGAGGGGGGCTTCCGGCCGCCTTCTGTCGCGCCTGCGGGGCCGGGGCCCGGCTTTGCGGTTGAGCCCCGCGAAAAATCGGTCTAATAAAGTAGGGACGTCCGAGGCGGTTCACCCCTTTCCGGATCAGGAGGGAGCCATGAAACGAGGCGTCGACTGGAGGCCCTATGTCGCCGGCGCCCTGGTCGGGGTGCTGGCGACCGTGTCCGTTGTGGTCACGACCCGGGTGCTGGGGAGAACCCAGTTCCTGGGAGCCTCGACCACCTTCGTGCGCGCCGCGGGGTTCGTGGAAGAGGCGGTCGACCCCGAACACGTCCGGCGGAACCCTTACTTCGCCAAGGAAAAAGTCCGCATCGACTGGCAATTCATGCTGATCGCCGGCATCTTCATCGGGGCGCTCGCCGCCTCCATCCTGGACGGAAGCTTCCGCCTCGAGGCGGTGCCGCCGATCTGGCGCGAGCGCTTCGGGGACAGCGTGGCCCTGCGCGCCGTGGGCGCTTTCCTGGGCGGGGTCGTCGCCATGTTCGGCGCGCGCCTGGCCGACGGCTGCCCGAGCGGCCACGGGCTGAGCGGGTTGATGCAGCTCTCGGCCAGCGGCTTCATCGCGCTTTTCTGCTTCTTCGGGGCGGGCGTCCTCATGGCCTCCTGGGTCTACGGCGGGAAGGGAGGCCGCAGATGAGCGAACAGTGGCTGGGCCTGATCACGGGAATCTTCTTCGGCGCCCTCCTCCAGCAGGGGCGGGTCTTGCGCTTCGAAAAGCAGGTGGGGGCCATGCGCCTGGAGGACCTGACCATCCTCAAGTTCATGATGTCCGCCATCCTCGTCGGGATGGTGGGGGTCCACGCCGCGGTGGATCTCCAGCTCGCAACACTCAACCCCAAGGCGACCCAGCTCGGGGCGAACCTGCTGGGCGGGATCCTCTTCGGCCTGGGCTGGGCGGTGATGGGTTTCTGCCCGGGAACCTCGGTCGGCGCGGTGGCCGAAGGCCGCTGGCATGCGGTCTTCGCCATTTTGGGGATGATGACCGGCGCCGCCCTCTACGCGGAGGCCTACCCGCGGCTGGAAAAAACGCTTCTCGCCTGGGGGAATCTCGGCAAGATCACCCTGCCGGGCGTGCTCGGCCTCTCCCCGTGGGCCGTCATCCCGGCGGTGGCCGCGGTGTTTTTGCTGTGCTTCGTCTTCTTCGAGAAAAAGGGGCTCTGACCCATGATGCCGCACCCTCGGGAGGCCCTCGGACGCCGCAAAACGGAACTCGACACCCCTTGCCTCGTGATCGACCTCGACCGCCTGGACGAGAACCTGCAGAAGATGCAGGCCCGGGTGAAGGCCGCGGGCAAGGCGCTCCGGCCGCACGCCAAGACCCACAAGTGCTCGACGCTCGCGAAGATGCAGATCGCCAACGGCGCGATCGGCGTCTGTGCGGCCAAGATCGCCGAGGCCGAGGCCCTGGTCGAGGCCGGGCTCTCGGGGATCCTCCTCACCGGACCCGTGGCCGGCCGCACCAAGACCGACCGGCTGGTCGCGCTGCTCGAGCGCGCCCCCTTTCTGATCGCCGTCGTCGATGACCCGGAGGGGGTCGAGCTCCTGGAATCGCGCCTGGCGGAGACCGGGCGCAGCCTCGACGTGCTGCTCGATCTCGATGTCGGCCAGCACCGCACGGGCGTCCCCCCGGCGCGGGCCGCCGCGCTCGCGGAGAAGATCCTCGCCAGTCCCCACCTGCGGCTGCGCGGCGTGCAGGCCTACGCCGGCCACCTGCAGCACATCCCCCGCTACGCGGACCGCAAGCTCGCCTCGCGCGAAGCCCTGCGGCAGGCGGCGGCCGTTTTCCGCGAACTGCAGGCACGGGCGCCCTCCTGCGACATCCTGAGCGGCGCCGGCACGGGCACCTCGCGCATCGACCTCGCCGTCCCCGAGCTGACCGAGCTTCAGGCCGGGTCCTATGCCCTCATGGACGCCGAATACCTCGCCGTGGAGTCGGCCGACGGCTCGGAAGAGCCCGACTACGCCCCGGCCCTCACCCTGCTCACCACGGTCGTGAGCGGCTTCCACGGCCGGCAGGTCACCGTGGACGCCGGGCTCAAGGCGATCTACCGCGACGGCGGAAGACCGCGGGTGATCCACCCCGACTACGGCCGCCTGCAGTACGAATGGTTCGGCGACGAATACGGCCGGCTCGTCGCCCCGGACCGCGCCTGCCTCCTCCCCGGCCGGGGGGCCGTGCTCGAGCTCATCGTCTCGCACTGCGACCCGACGGTGAACCTCTTCGACCACTTCCTCGTGACGCGGGCCGAGCGGGTGATCGACGTCTGGCCGATCGACCTGCGCGGCCGCTGTCAGTGAAGGGGGGGAGGCCTTGAGCTGGCGGGGGCTTTTCGGCGGCCGCAGGCCCGTGATCGCCTGCATCCACCTGCCACCGCTTCCCGGCTCCCCCCGTTACGGGGGAAAAATCGGGCGGGTCTACGAGGCGGCCCTCGGGGAGGCGGAGATCTATCGCCGGGCCGGCGTGGACGGTTTGCTGGTCGAGAACTTCGGCGACCGCCCCTTCTTCCCGGACCGCGTCCCCCCCGAAACCACGGCGTCCATGGCCGCGGTGACCCGCGAGGTGGTCCGGGCCGCGGCGGGCCTCCCGGTCGGCGTGAACGTCCTGCGAAACGACGCCCCGGCCGCCCTGGCGGTGGCCACGGCGGCGGCCGCCCACTTCATCCGCGTGAACGTCCACCTGGGCGCCGCGGTCGGCGACCCGGGGATCCTCGAGGGCCGGGCCCACGAGACGCTGCGCAGGCGGTCCTCCCTGAAATCCCCGGTTCTGATCCTCGCCGACCTGCGCGTGAAGCACGCCGCCCCGCTCGTTGCGCGGGGGCTCGCCGCCGAGGCGCGCGAGCTCGCCGAGCGGGGGCTCGCCGACGCGCTGATCGTCACCGGCGAGCGCACGGGGGAGGCCGCGGACCCGGAGGCGCTCCAAACCGCGCGGGAGAACTGCCGGCTTCCGGTCCTCGTCGGCAGCGGGCTCACCCCGGAAAACCTCGCCCAATTTTACGCCGCCGCCCGGGGATTCATCGTGGGGAGCTTCTTCAAAAAGGGGGGGCGGGCCGAAAACCGCGTGGAGGAAGGGCGCGTGCGGGCTTTCCTGCGGCGCCGGGCGGAACTCGAAGGCCGATAAGACCCCCGCGGGGCGGCGGCTTCAGCCGAGATCGGGTTCGATCTGCAGCGTGTCGTTGAAACGGTTGACGAGATTGGCGAGCCCGATCACGAGCACGAGCTCCACGATCTCCGCTTCGTCGTAATATTTCCCCATCCAGTCGAGCACCGAGGTGTCGACGGCCGCCGCCCCGCGCGTGACGAGATCGGCGAAGCGGATGGTCGCCCGCTCCTTTTCGTCGTAGGCCGGGCTGATCTGGTAGAAGCGCAGATCCTCGATCTGCCGCTCGGTCACGCCCGCCTGCCGCGCGGAGGCGGTGTGGGCCTGGAGGCAGTAGCGGCAGGCGTTGATGCTCGCCGCCTTGAGGTAGGCCAGCTCCTTCAGGCGCGCCGGCACCTTGCCCTGGGTCATGACCGCCGTGTAAAAGGGGATGAAGGTCTTCAAGGCGGCCGGAAAATGCGCCATGACGCCGAAGATGTTGGGCATCTTGCCGATGGCGGCGTGCAGGTCGCGGTAGAGGCCTTCGAGCGCCGCATCCGCCTCGGCGCGGGTGAGCGGTCTGGGGATTCCCACGAGCGATCCCTCCGGGTCGGTTTGCCGGCGGGTGGAACACCGGTTTTCCTTCCATAGCATACCCGCGGCCCACGGGCAAAAGAGCCCGACGCCGATTGAAAGGCGGAAGCGATTCTGGTAGCCTGCTCTCTCGCCGCGGGGGTCGTTTTGCGGCTTGCAAGGAGGGGGGGGGATGGCTGTCGGTCTGCAGAATCGGCACTTTCTCAAACTGCTCGATTTCACCGCCGAGGAGATCGCCCACCTGCTCGATCTCTCCGCCCGGCTCAAGGAGGAGAAGAAAAGCGGCCGGGAGCGGCCGCGGCTCGAAGGGAAGAACATCGCCCTCATCTTCGAGAAGACCTCCACCCGCACGCGCTGCGCCTTCGAGGTCGCCGCCTACGACCAGGGGGCGCGCGTCACCTATCTCGACCCCGCCGGCTCGCAGCTCGGCAAGAAGGAGTCGATCCGCGACACGGCCCGCGTGCTCGGCCGGATGTACGACGGCATCGAGTACCGCGGCTTCAGCCAGGAGCGGGTCGAGGAGCTCGCGCGCTACGCCGGCGTGCCCGTCTGGAACGGGCTGACCGACGAGTTCCACCCCACCCAGGCGCTCGCCGACCTGCTCACGATGCGCGAACACGCCGGCCGGCCGCTCTCCGAGATCGCCTTCGCCTTCCTGGGCGACGGCCGCAACAACGTCGCCAATTCCCTTCTCGTCGCCGCGGCCAAGATGGGCATGGATTTCCGGGTGGTCGCCCCCGCCGCGCTCCAGCCCGCGGATGCGCTCCGGCGCACGGTCGAACCGATCGCGAAGGACAGCGGCGCCCGCCTGTCGGTCACCTCCTCGGTCGCCGAGGGGGTGCGCGGTTGCGATTTTCTCTATACCGACGTCTGGGTCTCGATGGGGGAGCCCGAGAGCGTCTGGGAGGAGCGCATCCGGCTGCTCACCCCCTATCGCGTGGATGCGGCCGCACTCGCCGCCACGGGGAACCCCCGCTGCAAGTTCCTCCACTGCCTGCCCGCCTTCCACGACCGCAACACGGAAATCGGCGAGGCGATCCACCGGCGCTTCGGCCTCGAGGCGATGGAGGTGACCGACGAGGTCTTCGAATCGCCGGCATCGATCGTCTTCGATCAGGCCGAAAACCGGCTGCACACGATCAAGGCGGTCCTCGTCGCCACGCTCGGCGGCGAGCCGTGACATTATGTCTCCGAAGCTCATCCTGATCGCCCTCGGCGGCAACGCCCTGATCCGCGAAGGACAGCGCGGCACGGCCGAGGAACAGTTCGCCAACCTGAAGATCCCCATGCGGCAGATCGCGCGCCTTTCGCGCGAGCACCGCATCGTGATCACCCACGGCAACGGCCCCCAGGCGGGCAACCTCCTGCTCCAGCAGGAGAGCTGCCGCGAGGTGCCCCGCATGCCGCTCGAAATCATCGTCGCCATGACCCAGGGCCAGATCGGCTACATGATCGAGTCGACCCTCGACGAGGCGCTCATGGAAATCGGGGTCATGACCGAGCAGCTCTTCCTCTCGCTCATCTCCTACGTGGTCGTCGACCCCGCGGACCCCGCTTTCCGTCACCCCACCAAACCGATCGGCCCCTTCTATACCGAGGAAGAAGCACGCCGCCTGCCCTACCCCACGGTGCGGACGGACAAGGGCTTCCGCCGCGTGGTCGCCAGCCCGCGGCCGTTGGCGATCGTCGAGCACCGCGAGATCCGGAAGCTGATCGAGATGGGCTTCATCGTCATCTGCTGCGGCGGGGGCGGCATCCCCGTCGTCCGCGAGGAGCGCACTTTCCGGGGGGTCGACGCGGTGATCGACAAGGATCTGGCCAGCGCGGTCCTGGCCACGGAGATCCGCGCCGACCTCTTCGTCATCGCCACCGACGTTCCCGGCGTCTGCCTCGACCACGGCACCCCGCAGGCCTGCCTGCTGGGGGAGGTGCGGGCGGAAGAACTCGCGCGCCACCACGCCCGGGGGCAATTTCCCGCGGGGTCCATGGGCCCCAAGGTCGAGGCGCTCCTGCAATTCCACCGCGCAACCGGGAACCCCGGGGTCATCTGCCGCATCGAGGAGATCGAGCAGGCCGTCCGCGGCGAGGCCGGGACCCGCCTCATCGCCTGAACGAGGAACCGGGACATGCGCCGCAGACGAGTGATCATTCTGGGAGCCGCGGGGCGCGACTTCCACAACTTCAACGTGCGCTTCCGCGACGATCCCGCCTACGAGGTCGTGGCCTTCACCGCAACCCAGATCCCCGACATCGCCGGCCGGCGCTACCCCGCCGCCCTCGCCGGGAAACTCTACCCGCGGGGGATCCCCATTCATCCCGAGGAGGAACTCGAGGCGCTCATCGCTCGCCTCTCGGCCGACGAGTGCGTCTTCGCTTACAGCGACGTCTCCTGTCAGCACGTGATGGATCGGGCCGCACGCGTCCAGGCGGCGGGGGCGAGCTTCACGCTGCTCGGCCCGCGCGACACGATGCTCGCCAGCGGCAAGCCCGTCATCGCGGTCGGCGCCGTGCGGACCGGCTGCGGCAAGAGCCAAACCTCGCGCCGCGTGATCGAGATCTGCCTCGCCCGCGGCTTGCGGGTGGTCGCCGTGCGCCACCCCATGCCTTACGGGGACCTCGCCCGCCAGCGGGTCCAGCGCTTCGCCGTCCCCGCAGACCTCGAGCGCCACCGTTGCACGATCGAGGAGCGCGAGGAGTACGAGCCCCACCTTGCGCGCGGCAACGTCGTCTACGCGGGCGTCGACTACGCGGCGGTGCTCCAGGCGGCGGAAAACGACCCGCAAGGCTGCGATGTCATCGTCTGGGACGGCGGGAACAACGATTTCCCCTTTTTCCGGCCGGACCGGATGATCACCGTCGTCGACCCGCTGCGCCCCGGCCACGAGCGGCTCTACCACCCGGGAAACGTCACCCTCCGCCTCGCCGACGCCGTCGTGATCAACAAGATCGACAGCGCCCCGCCCGAGGGGATCGAGGCCGTGCGGCGGAGCATCGCCCGGGACAACCCGCGCGCAGCCGTGATCGAGGCGGCCTCGGTGATCACGGTCGACGACCCCGCCGTGATCCGCAACCGGCGCGTGCTCGCCGTCGAGGACGGCCCGACCCTCACCCACGGCGGGATGACCTTCGGGGCGGCGGTCGTCGCCGCACGCAAATTCGGCGCCGCCGCCCTCGTCGACCCGCGGCCCTTTCTCGTGGGGACGCTGCGCGAGACCTTCCGCACCTACCCCGGGATCGGGGCCGTGCTGCCGGCCATGGGGTACGGAAGGCGGCAGCTCCGGGATCTCGCCGCGACGATCCGCCGCACCGACTGCGACGCGGTCGTGATCGGCACCCCGATCGATCTCGCCCGCCTGATCCCCATCCGCCGACCCGCCACCCGGGTGCATTACCGCCTGCAGGAGATCGGCGCCCCCGACCTGGAGACCGTCCTGGGGGAGTTCCTCGACGCCCGGCGCGGGCTTCGCCCCGCCCCCCGCCGCAAGGCGGCCGGCCCCCTCCGAAAGGACCCCCGATGCTGACGCGGATGCTCTATGTGGCGATCGGCGCCCTGGGGACCGGGCTGTGGAACGTCTTCATCTCCGCCGCCTCGCGGCAGATGCATCCCCTGCTCGGGGCCCTCATCACCGAAATCACGGCCTTCAGCGCGGGGCTGATCCTCTTCCTGCCGCTTTTGCGCCAGGGAAGGCCGGAGTTCTCGGTGCCGGCGGTTTTTCTGTGCATCGGGGCCGGCCTGTCGGTTCTGCTGGCCGATTTCTTCATTCTCAAGGCCTACAAGGAGGGCCTTCCGGTCTCGATCGGCGGGCCGATCATCATCGGCGGCGGCATCCTCGTGGTGACGCTGGCGGGCCTGCTCCTCGGGGACCGCATGAGCTGGACGAAGGCGCTCTCCATCCTGATGATCCTCTGCGGGGCCTCCATCCTCGCCGGGCAGGCGCGCTGACCGCGGGGGAACTTTTTCCACGGCGCTACGGGAGGTCGTTTCCATGAGCAAAGAGCAGACCGACATCATGGCCGTCTTCTGCGATTTCGAAAACGTCGCCCTGGGGGTGCGGGACGCCCGCTACGCCCAGTTCGACATCCGCAAGGTGCTCGAGCGGTTGCTCCTCAAGGGCACGATCGTCGTCAAGAAGGCCTACTGCGACTGGGAACGCTACAAGGAGTTCAAGGCCACGATGCACGAGGCGGCCTTCGAGCTGATCGAGATCCCCCACGTGCGCCAGTCGGGCAAGAACTCGGCCGACATCCGGCTCGTCGTCGACGCCCTCGACCTCTGCTACACGAAGTCCCACGTGGACACCTTCGTGATCGTGAGCGGCGACTCGGACTTCTCGCCGCTCGTGAGCAAGCTGCGCGAGAACAACAAGAAGGTGATCGGCGTGGGGGTGAAGAGCTCGAGTTCGGACCTGCTGATCGCCAACTGCGACGAGTTCATCTACTACGACGACCTCGTGCGCAAGAAGCAGTCGGCCGCGAAGCCCGCCCGCAAACCCTCGCGGGCCGCGGCGAGCCGGAAACCCTCGGCCGCCGCCGCCGAACCCGAGGCCGAGGACAAAACGCGCCAGGCGCTCGCCCTCGTGATGGAGACGATCGAGGCCCTCGCCGAGGAGCGGGGCGCGGAAGAGAAAATCTGGGGCTCGATGGTCAAGCAGGCGCTCAAGCGCCGGCGGCCCGGTTTCAACGAGTCCTACTACGGGTTCCGCTCCTTCAACCGGCTCCTGGAAGAAGCGGCCGCCCGCGGCCTGCTCGAGCTCGAACCCGACGAGAAATCGGGAGGCTACATCATCCGCCGCTTCCACCCGGAGGAATGAGGAGGCCCGCGCGGCGGCAGTTTTCGCGGTGGTGCCCCGCCATCCCCGGAACCCCCGCCGCGCGCGGCAGGGGGATCCGGAGGGCCGCCGCCGCATCGCCCTCCGCGCGGCAGCGGGCGAGCCGATCGAGATAGGCCAGATCCTCCTGCGCGATGCGCCGGGCCGCCGCCGAGGAAAGCTCGGGCCCGTGCCCGGGAATCACGCGTTCGATCCCCGAGGACAGCAGCGCAAGGAGCCTCTGCAGGGTGCGGCGGTAGGCCGCGAGATCGTCCACGAAGGGGATTTCGAGCGGCGAGAGGTAGTCGCCCGCGATGAGGGTCTCCTCCACGCGGAGGCCCAGGGCGTCGGGGGCATGGCCGGGCAGCCCGAGCACCTCGAGGTCGAGATCGCCCACGTTGAAGAGGAAGCCGTCCTCGAGCCCCCGCAGATCCTGCGGCCAGTGGTACCCCCCGGGCCGCTCGACGTACCACCGGCCGTCGTGCCGCCGCGCCTCCTCGAGCGCCGTGCGCGATAGCTCCCCGAAGTCGGCCACGGAGCGTACGAGAAGGGTCGAGGCGTAGACCGGCACCCCGGGAAAGGCGAAATGCCCGACGACGTGATCCCAGTGGGCATGGGTGAAGAACAGGGCCTCGACCCCCGCCCCGGACGGGACCCGGCGGCGGATCGCCTCCACTTCCGCCGGGAAAACGCCCGGGTCGACGATCAGGGTGCTCCGACCGCAGCGGACGATCGTGCTCGTCATCTGCCAGATCATGCTGCGGGCGACTTCGACCCGTCCTTGTCTCACGATCCCCTCCTCAATCCGGCCGAGGTCGGATGGCGATGATCGAAAAGACCCCCTTGCGCGGGCCGCAGGGATAGGGTTGGACGATCGGGTAAGCGCCGCCCCGGCCCCTCCGGGCATGTCCTCGGTTCTCGCTGCGCGTCGAAAAGCGCCGTTCTAGTTGGGGATTTCGAGGATGTGGCGGATGCGCATCCGGGGGGCCTGGGCAAAGGACGCCCCTGATCCGGAAAATGACATCCGTCCCTGCATCCAACGCCTGAAAGGTGCTCCCCCCGCACAAGCGTCAGGTGATTGTTCTGCGCCGCCCGCGGGCGGATCGCTCCCCGGACCCGGTGATGAGGGGGGATGCGGGTCGGTGCGAGGGATTCGATGACCCTGTGCGGCATGACCATGCTGTGTTTTCCGCTGGTGCCGGGGGCTCCCCCCTCCCGCGGAGGAACGCGTCGACACCCATGAAGTCCCGGCTCCGGGCCGCGCCCGGAGCCGTCCGGTTCAGCGTTCTTTCGGCCGCCGAAAGAAAAGCCCTGCCGCCGAAGATTGGTGCGGGTCTTTTCCCAAGAATACCCCAACGGCCTGAGAAGATCTCAACTCCTGGGGATCACCCCGGCCCGGAAAGGGACGAGTTTACCCTGACCGGGGTCTGAAGACCATATTTATGAAGAACTCGCGGCAAAAAACACTTGACAACCAAAAAGTTATTTGGAAACATATCGACTGATCAGTCAGTCAGTTTTTTGCTTTTTAAGATTTTGTTTCCCTCTTGTCCAAAGACCAGCACGGAAAAGAGCAAGCGCTCTCCATGCTCCTGAGTTCCGGGGAAAGCGGCCAGCCCGCCCTTCGCTCAAGCGGCGCAAAGCGATTGTCCCCGCAGCGGGTGTCTTCGGATACGCCGTGTCCAAAAGGGAAGAAATTCTGAGCGCGGCCGCCAGCCTCTTTGCCGTTAAGGGGTTCCGCGACACCACGATGGGCGAAGTGGCCGCCCTCGTCGGTACCGCGGCCAGCACGGTTTTCTACCATTTCAAGACCAAGGAAGAGATCTTCCTCTCGATCCTTCAGAGCGTCGAAGAAGAAATCCGGCAGGCGGTTCATGAGCACCGGCAACAGCTGAACAGCCGCCCCGCCAAGGGCATCGATCATGTGCTGGCTGCAGTAGACTTCATGCTGCGCCTGGCCGGCAGCCGGGCCGAAATCTTCCTCATCCTGCACCATCGGTTCCCCTATGAGCTTGCCGTCGTCAACGACGCCTGCCGCCGGCGGCTGGAACAGATCCACGACCTGTTTACGCTGCTTTTCGAAGATGCGGTGCACCTCGGCCACGCCGACGGGTCGGTCGTCGCCGGGGACCCCCGCCGGATCGCCATGGTCGTCTTCGCCTTGGTCGACGGCCTCATCAAAGTCAAAACCTTCCACCTCTACGAGGCGGCAGCCCTCTACAACGAGGCCCTCGCCCTTACCCGCCGCATGCTCCAAGAGGAGACGCCCCCCCCATGAAGGCGCGAAACCTGTTCCAGCAGCTCTTTCCTTTTCTCGGATGGCTTCGGGGTTACAACCGCTTCGCCCTCCAAGCGGACCTGATCGCCGGCTTGACCGTGGCCTTGGTCCTGATCCCCCAGTCGATGGCCTACGCGCAGCTGGCCGGCCTGCCGCCCTACTACGGTCTGTACGCCTCCTTCCTTCCGCCCATGGTCGCCGCGCTCTTCGGATCGAGCCGGCAGCTCGCCACGGGGCCCGTGGCCGTCGTCTCGCTCATGACGTTCGCCTCGCTCTCGCCCCTCGCCCCACCCGGAAGCCCGCGTTTCATCGAACTCGCCATCCTCCTCGCCCTGCTGGTCGGGGCGGTGCAGCTCGTCCTGGGCCTGCTGCGGCTGGGCCTTCTCGTGAACTTTCTGTCGCATCCCGTGGTCAACGGATTCACCAACGCGGCGGCCCTCATCATCGCCACTTCCCAGCTCCCCAAGATCTTCGGCGTGCACGTGGACACCGCCGAGCATCACTACGAAACCGTCCTGCGCGTCCTCCATGCGGCACGCCACTTCACCCACTGGCCGACGTTCTTCCTGGGGGCCCTCGCCTTCGCGGTGATGTATACGCTCCGGCGCCTCAACCCACGCATCCCCAACGTCTTGGTGGCGGTCGCCCTCACCACGTCGCTTTCCTGGCTGACCGGGTATCAGCACCATCTCGAAATCCCCCTCCAATGCGTCGAAGACCCGACCCTGCACGAGCTCATCGGCGGCTACAACGCCGCCCTCCACGCCATCAGCCGGCTCGGCGAGGCACGCTCCCAGGCGGCGGCCCGGGTGGCAAGCCTCGAAACGGGCGGCGATCGACTCGCCCTTCTCGAAGCGCGGCACGCCGAGGAGCGGATCGTGATGCAAATCGAAGAGCTGAAGGCGAAGGCACACCTCCTGCGCGAGTCCTTGCGCCGGATCGTCTTGCGGCAGGTGGGCGCCACGGAATCCGAGATGCGCTTCGTTCCCGAGGACCGGCTTCCCCCGGAGGCGAAGCCCGGCGATCGCCGCTGGCGGCTGCTCGTGGGCGGAGCTCCGCTCGAGGAGACGCGCTTGCGGCTCACCGGTGGCGGCGAAGTGGTGGGAACCGTTCCGCGCGGCCTGCCGGAATTCTCCCGGCCGACGTTCGATGCGGCCTTGGTCCTGCGCCTGCTTCCCTACGCGGTGATCATTGCTTTTCTCGGCTTCATGGAGGCGATCTCGATCGCCAAGGCCATGGCCGCCAAGACCGGCCAGCGGCTCAACCCCAACCAGGAGCTGGTCGGCCAGGGGCTGAGCAACCTCGTGGGGGCTCTCAGCCGGGGCTACCCCGTTTCCGGGTCCTTTTCGCGTTCCGCCGTGAATCTGCAGGCGGGGGCGGTGAGCGGATTTTCCAGCCTGTTCACCAGCCTCGCCGTACTGGTCATGCTGCTCTTCCTGACCCCGCTTCTCTACCACCTGCCCCAGTCGGTCCTGGCGGCGGTCATCATGATGGCCGTCATCGGACTGCTCAACGTGAGCGGCTTCGTGCACGCCTGGAAAGCCCAGCCGGCGGACGGGATCATCTCGGTGATCACCTTCCTGGCCACGCTGGCTTTCGCACCCCACCTGGACTACGGCATCTTCGTGGGGACGGCGCTTTCCCTCGGGGTCTTCTTGTACAAGGTCATGCGGCCTCGGGTGACCACCCTCGCCCGACATCCCGACCAGGCGCTGCGCTGCGTGAGGTCCCACGGGCTCGAAGAATGCGCCTTTGTCGCCCTGATCCGCTTCGACGCCCCGCTCTTTTTCGCCAACTCGAGCTGGCTCGAAGACCAAATCACGGAGCGGATGAAAAACAGCCCCCGGCTCAAACACATCGTCATCGTGGCCAACGGCATCAACGACATCGACGCCTCCGGCGAAGAGACCCTTTCGCTGCTGATCGATCGCATCCGCAGCGCCGGCATCGATGTCTCGCTGAGCGGGGTCAACGAGGCGGTCATGCAGGTGTTGAAACGAACCCACCTCGATGCCAAAATCGGCGAAGACCACATCTTCCCGACCATGGAAAAGGCGATCGAGGCCATCCATCCCCGGACGCACCGGGGAGAGAGCGAGCCGGAATGCCCCTTGAAAAGCGTGCGCTTCCGGGCCGGCTTCCGGTAGAGAGGGAGAGGGTCCTATGCCGCTCATCAGCCTGATCAGCGGAAGCTACTGTCGCAGCGAGCCCTTCGTCGTCGAACTGGAACGGCAAAGCGGATACCGGCGCGTGGGGGAGAGGCAATGGATCGCCGCGGCCGCAGCCGCCTGCGGCTTTTCGGAAGGCAAGATCGCCCGCGTCCTGAGCGGCCGGACGTCCATCTTCAACGCCTTCACCCATGAACGGGAGCGCTCGGCCGCCTGCCTGAAGCTCGCGCTCGCCCGCCAGCTCGCCGAAGACGGCCTTCTTTTCGAGGGGCGCATGGCCTATCTGGTTCCCCGAACGGTCACCCATGCGCTGCGGGTCTGCCTGATCGCCGACCGGAAGTCCCGGGTCGAGCAGGCCGCCCGGGAGCGCAGCGTGGATGACCGGGAAGCCCTGCGGATCGTCCAAAGAGACGACGAGGCCCTCGCGATGTGGGTGAAGGAAACCACCGGCGAAACCGACCCCTGGACACCCGCCCTCTTCGACATCGTGCTTCCAACCGACAAGACGAGCCCCGGGGAGGCCGCCGCCCTCGTGCGGCGCCACCTGGAGTCCCCGGTGTTGATCCCGACGCAGGAATCGCGGCAGGCGGCGGCCGACTTTCTTCTCGCTTCGGAGGTCGAGGTGGCGCTGGCCAACGAGGGGCATGCCGTCTCCGTGACGGCCGCCGCCGGGGTCGTCGAAATCACGATCAACAAGTACGTCCTGATGCTCAGCCGTCTGGAGGAAGAGTTGAAAGCGATCGCCCGCAAAGTGGCCGGCGTACGCGAGGTAAAGACCCGCGTGGGCAAGGACTTCCACCAGGCCGACGTCTACCGGCGTGCCGACTTCAGCCTGCCGGCCAAGATCCTGCTGGTGGACGACGAAAGGGAGTTCGCCCAGACCCTTTCCGAGCGGCTCCTGATGCGCGACCTGGGATCGGCCGTCGCCTACGACGGCGAATCGGCGCTCGCCATGCTTGAGGAAGACGAGCCCGAGGTCATGATCCTGGACTTGAGAATGCCCGGCATCGACGGCATCGAGGTCCTGCGGCGGGTCAAACAGACCCGTCCGGAGATCGAAGTCATCATCCTGACGGGCCATGGGACGGAAGAGGACCGCGCCACCTGCATGGCGCTCGGCGCCTTCGCCTATCTGAACAAACCCGTGGACATCGAACTGCTCACGGAAACCCTGCGGCGGGCCCGGGACAAGATGCGCCAGAACCTCGCCGCGCGCAAGCCTTCCTGACGGCCGTCCCTGCGCAAGGAGGGGTCCGCCATGCACCGCCGATTCGCCTTGCGTCCCCTGTTCTGGAGCCTGGAGGGCGAACCCGTCGGGCCCTACCGGCCGTTGTTCCATTTCCGCCGCCTCTGGAAAACCGCGGTCCTGCTCACCCTGTTCGTCGTCCTCTCCCCCTTGGGGTTCATGGCCGTGGTGGATCACCGGTTGAGCCGCGAGGTGATCGAACGGGACATCCATTACCAGACGATGCGGTTGGTGGCGAACACCCGTCAAAACATCACCTTTTTTCTCAGCGAGCGGAAATCCTCGCTGGCGTTCATCGAGCGGGACAATACCTACGAGGGATTGAGCCAGCCGCTGCGGCTGACGGCCCTGCTCGACACCCTGCAGAAGAGTTTCGGGGATTTCACCGATCTCGGCGTGGTGAACGCCGAAGGCCTGCAGCACACCTACGTCGGGCCCTACACGCTGGGAGGGATCAACTACCGCGACGAGGAGTGGTTCCAGGTGGCCCGGGAAACGGGGATCTACATCAGCGAGGTCTTTCTGGGCTTCCGCAGGCAGCCGCACCTCGTGGTCGCCGTGAAAGACGATCTTCCGAACGGCTCCTTCTACATCCTGCGCACCTCGATTGGCCTGAATACCCTGAACCGCATCCTGGGCGAGCTGGAGGTCAGCGGCCAGGGGGATCTGTTTCTGGTGAACCGGGAGGGGGTGCTGCAAACCCCTTCGCGGATGTTCGGGCCGGCGCTGGAGAAGATTCCTCTGCGGATGCCGCCTTATGCGGACTGGATCCAGGTGATCGAGGAAGCCTACGGCTCCGAAACGCTGGTGATCGGCTACGCGTACATCCCGGACACCCCTTTCGTGCTGCTGGCGGTCAAGAACAAGGCCAACCTGATGGCGTCCTGGCAAAAGAGCCGCCGGGAATGGAGCTTTTTCTTGGCCGGCAGCGTCTTCGCCATCGTTCTGGTCATTCTCGGCGTCTCCACCCACCTCGTCAACCAGATCTACCTCGCCGACCGGCAGCGCACGGCGATGCTGCACCACATGGAGTATGCAAACAAGATGGCCTCGCTCGGGCGCCTCTCGGCGGGGATCGCCCACGAAATCAACAACCCGTTGGCGATCATCAACGAAAAGGCCGGCCTGATCCGCGACCTGTTCCTCCTGAAGAAGGACTACGCCGAAGATCCCAAGCTGCTGGCGCTCGTCGACTCCATCCACAAGTCGGTCGAGCGCTGCTCCCGCATCACGCGGCGTTTGCTCCACTTCGCCCGCCCGAGCGAAGGCCGCGTCGAAGAGCTGCAGATCGGGGAAGTGATCGAGGAAGTCCTCGGATTCCTGGGCAAGGAAGCCGAGCACCGCTCCATCCGGGTCTCGGTCGCCGTCGCGCCGGGGACTCCGATGATCCGCGCCGACCGCGGCCGGATGCAGGAGATCTTTCTGAACCTGGTCGACAACGCCTTCGGCGCGATGGAGGACGGCGGACGCCTGGAGATCGAAGCCCGGCCGGTGGAAGGGGGGCTTCAGGTGCGGGTGGCGGACAACGGCTGCGGCATCCCGGCCGCCGACCTGCAGCGCATCTTCGAGCCCTTTTTCACCACCAAGGACGAACGGGGAGGAACGGGCTTGGGTCTGTCGATCACCTACGGGCTGGTGGAAGAGGCCGGCGGGCGGATCGAGGTGTCGAGCGAAGTCGGCAAAGGCACCGAATTCCGCCTCTTCTTCCCCATGACCGCTCCCCCCGCCCGGCCCAAGGAAAGCCGAACATGAAGATCCTGATCGTCGACGATGAAGAAGAACTCGCCAGCACGCTGGCCGAGCGTCTGAGCCTGCGGGGGATCGATGGGCGCTATGCGCTGAGCGGCGACGAAGCGCTGCGCCTTGCGACCGAAGAGCATTTCGACGTCGCCGTGCTGGACATCAAAATGCCCAAATTGGGCGGCATTCAGCTCAAGCAACGCTTGCAGGAGCTCAGGCCCGGCATGCGCTTTCTCTTCCTGACCGGCCACGGATCGGATCGCGATTTCGAGGCCGGCGTCACCGAGGTCGGGGAGAAATACTACCTCGTCAAGCCGCTGGACATCGAGCAGCTGATCGCCAAAATCCGGGACCTCCTCCGGCGCTGAGAAAGGACATCCCATGGCAACCCGCGGGCCCCTCTTCGCCCCGGCGGACATGCGCTTTTTCGGCCAGGTAAGCGCGGCCGTCACCCACGACGTGAAGAACGTGCTGGCGGTCATCCAGGAAAATGCGGGGCTGCTCGAGGATTTGTGCGGGATGGCCGAACGGGGCCGGCCCCTCGACGTCCCGCGGCTCAAGCGGATCGCCCGGGAGCTGCAGCAGCAGGTCGGCCGCGGCGATCGCATCATCACCTCCATGAACCGCTTTGCGCACAGCGTGGATGAGGACCCGAAGGCCGTGGAGGTGTCCGGCCTGCTCGAGATGATGGCCGTTCTGTCCCGCCGCTTTCTGGCCGCAAAAGGCCTGCGGCTTACCACCGTCCCCCCCGCGCCCGCCGCCTCCGTGGACGCGCCTCCCTTCGGGCTCATCCGTCTGCTGTGGTTCTGCCTGGAGCACACCGCGGCGCTCGGCGCTCCGGGCAAGACCCTCGAACTGGCTTTCGAGGTTTCGGGCGCAGGCCCCGCCTTCCACATCCGGGGTTTCGCCCCCCCCGCAAACGGCCTTTCGGCTTTGCTGTCGACGGAGTCGGCCCGCGCCCTCTGCGCAACGCTCGGCGCCACCCTGGCCAGCCGGCCGGAGGCTGGAGAATTGGTGATCCGGCTTTCCCCGCCGTGCGTCGGCGGCACCGGACCGGCCCCCCTCACGCAACCGCGGCCCACGGGAGAGGAGAGATGAACGAGAAGATCTTGATCGTCGACGACGACGAGGCGTTTTGCCGGCTCCTGGCGGAAAGGATGCGCCACCGGGACATGGAGGTCGAAACGGCGGTCTCGGCCGCCGAAGCTTTGCAACTCCTGGAACGGAAAGCCTTCGACGCGGTGCTCCTCGACCTGATGATGCCGGAGATGGACGGGATCGAGGCGTTGAAACGGATGCTGGAGAAAAGACCCGAAACCCAGGTGATCCTGCTCACCGGATACCCTTCCGTCTCCCGGGGGGTCGAGGCCTTGAAGCTCGGCGCCCTCGACTTCATCCTCAAACCGGTGGATCTGAACGAACTGACCGAAAAGATCCGGCAAGCGCGGACCGGCCGCCTGATCCTCGTGGAAAAAAAGAACCGCGAAAAAATCCGGAGGATCCTGACCGAATAACGCTCCTTCCACCGCGCCCGCAACCTCGGCTGCCTGCGCTCCCGCGGGGGCCGTCGGTCTCAGCGCCGGCGACCGCCCCGGGAATAGAGCTCCGCCCGACGTTCGGCCAGGTAGGAAAACGCCCGCCGCGACGCGGCGAGGCGCCGGCGATCCAGGTCGGCCGTGAGGAGCACCGGGCCCCGCCCCCCCGCGCGGGCCAGAACATCGCCCTCGGGGCCGAGGATCGCGCTGCGGCCGCAGAAGGCGACTGCGCCCTCCTCGCCGCACAGGTCGGCGTAGGCGAGAAAAATCTGGTTTTCGAGGGCCCGAACCGGCACCAGGCTCCGGGCGACGATCGCCGCGTGCCGGGGGAGGGCCGCGGGCACGAGGACGAGTTCGGCGCCGGCCAGCGCAAGTTCGCGCACCGCCTCGGGGAACTCGACATCGAAGCAGATCAGCACCCCGATCCGCCAGCCCTCGAGCTCAAACAGCGTCCAGGTGTCCCCGGGGGTGAAGAGCCGTTTTTCCTCCGCGCCGTAGAGATGGAGCTTCCGGTGGCAGGACCGCAGCCGTCCGCCCGCATCCACGAGCAGCGCGGCGTCGTAGCAGCGTCCCCCCGCACGCTCCGGGAAGCCGTAGAGGATCGCGATGCCCTCCCGCCGGGCGATCGCCGCCGCCCGGGCGGCCGAGGGGCCGCCCGCCGGCTCGGCGAGCGCGGCTACGGCCCCCCCGGTCGCATAGCCGGTGAGGAAGAGCTCCGGGAAGACGAGGACCCTCGCCCCGCGGGAAGCGGCCTTGCGCGCCTGCCGGGCGAGCGTCGTGAGCGCCTTCTCCTTGTCCCCCGCCACCCCCGCGGCCTGGTAGACGGCGATCTTCATCCGCGGTTTCCCCGATCGGCTCAGGAGTTGCGGCTCTCGGGGGTGAGCGCCCCCATGAGGCGCGGCAGATCCCCGAAGCGCCCGATCAGGCCGAAGACCAGGGCCGCAAGCAGGACGAAGACCAGGGTCACCGCGGCCATGACCGGGGTGTAGCCGTAGCGCAGCGCGTTGAAGATCTTGATCGGGAGCGTCTCCACGGTGAAGCCGGCGACCATGTAGGCCACGATGTACTCGTTCAGGCTGAGCACGAAGGCGAAGGCGAAGCCCGAAACCAGATAGGAGCGGATCATGGGGAAGACGATCGAGCCGAAGACCTCGCGGGCGTCGGCCCCGAGGACCTGGGCCGCCTCGACGATCTCGCGGTCGATCGACTCGAAGCCGAGCGACAGCGTGACGAGCGGCAGCGTAACGAAGAAGACGGCGTGCGAGACGACGGTCGCGATCATCTTCCCGTAGAGCCCGACCGTCGCCCAGAAGGCGAGAAAGCCGAGTGCGGTGATCACCGGCGGCAGCATGAAGGGGGCGATGCCCAGAAGAAAGAGCGCCCGCGCGTAGAAGACGCGGTAGCGCCAGAGGGCATAGCTCAAGGGGAGCGCGATCGAGACCGCCCCGAGGCTGGAGAGGAAAGCGATGGCGAGGCTGTTGCCGATGGGGATGAGCCACTCGGGCTCGCCGAAGAGCTCGGCGTACCAGGCGAGCGAGACCCCCTGGGGCGGGAAGTAGAGCGCTTTTTTCGCGTTGAGCGAGACCCCCCCCACGACCACGATCGGGCTCAGCAGAAACACGAGGATCGCCCCCAAAAAGAGCCCGCGCAACGCCCGGCTCATGCCTCCCCCCCCGGGCGGCCCCGCCCGCCCAGCATCGCCAGCCCGACGAGCGCGAGACTGACCACCATGAAGAAGACGGCCATCGCCGCGGCGAGCGGCAGGTTCGAGCGGTAGATCGCCTCGTCGGTGATCAGGACCGAGAGCGTCCAGTGCTGCGGCCGGCCGAGGATCTGGGGCAACAGATACGTCCCCAGGTTGAAGGCGAAGACCATGACGAAGGTGGCGATGATCGCCCGGCGGAGCGATCCGACGACGACGGTGAAGAAGGTCCGCAGGGGCGAGGCCCCGAGCGTGCGCGCGGCCTCGGGCAGATGGGGGTCGAGCCGGGCGAGCGGCGGGTAGAGCACGAGCACGGTGTAGGGAAAGGCGAGGTAGGCCATGCCGCAGACGAGCGCCCCGAAGCCCGGCGACCAGCTCCGGGGCTCCGCCAGCAGCCCCAGCCGCACGAAGAGGTTCGAAACCCCCGCCGTCTGCGAGAGCATGATCGACCAGGCGAAGGCGACGATCACCGCCGAGAGGGAAAGGACCGACACGAGGATCACGAGCCAGACGACCTGCCGGGGACGCGGCATCCGGGTGAGGAGATAGGTGAAGGGAAACCCCGCGCCGACGCAGAGCAGCGCGCAGAAGGCGGAGATGAAAAGCGAGAAGGCGAGCACCCGGCCGAAGAGGGCGGTGAAGAGGTTGGCGTAGTTCGCCAGCGAGAACTCGGCCGCGTAGAAGCCGCCCGGCTCGCGCCGGAAAAAGCTCACCGCGAGCATGATGCCGAAGGGGATCACGAAAAAGACGATCAGGCCCGCCGCGGGGTAGAGGAGCGGCAGGTGGGCGAGGGCGCCGCGGGGTCGTTCGGCGATCATGCGGCGAGCACCACGCAGGCCGAGGGCGGCAGGACGGCCGTCGCCGCGTCCCCCTGGCGCAGGTCGGGCCGGTTCTTCGGCGTGGAGGCGCTCACGAGGGGCATCCCGCCGCAGTCGAGGTGGATCTCGATGCTCGCGCCCACATCGCGCACGAAGGTCACCCGGCCGGGGAGATGGTTCTCCCCCGGCCGCTCGCCGGGAAGAAGCGGGATCTCCTCGGGCCGGACCGAGAGGGTCACCTCGCCGCCCGGAACGGTCCCGGCGGGAAGCGTCTCGACGCGCAGCATGACGCCGCCGACCGCGACCCGGCCGTCCTCCCCCAGCACCCCCCGGAGCAGATTGCTCGTGCCGATGAAACCGGCGACGAAGGCATCCGCCGGCTTCCGGTAGATCTCGAGCGGGGTCCCCGTCTGGTGCACGCGGTTGTCGGTCCCCATGACCACGATCCAGTCCGCCAGGGTCATCGCCTCGCGCTGGTCGTGGGTGACGAGGATGGTCGTGATGCCGAGACGCTGCTGGAGCAGCCGGAGCTCGAGCTGCATCTCCTCACGCAGCTTGGCGTCGAGCGCGGAGAGCGGCTCATCCAGCAGAAAAAGCCGCGGCTCGATCGCCAGCGCCCGCGCGATCGCCACGCGCTGCCTCTGGCCGCCCGAGAGCTGGCTGATGCCGCGGCCCCCGTAACCTGGAAGCCGCACGAGCTCGAGCAGCTCCTCCGCTCGGCGGCGGCGCTCGCCGGCGGCGACGCTGCGGATCTTCAGGCTGTAGGCGATGTTCTCCTCGACCGTGAGATGGGGAAAGAGGGCGAGCGACTGGAAGACCATCCCGAAACGCCGGCGGTGGGCGGGCTGGTCGGTGATGTCCTCGTCGTCGAGATAAATGCGCCCCCGGCTCGGCCGCTCGAGCCCCGCGATCAGGCGCAAAAGCGTCGTCTTGCCGCAACCCGAGGGCCCGAGGAAGCAGACGAGGCGTCCGTGCGGGAGCCCGAGCGTGACATCGCGCACGGCGACGACGCCGCCGAAGCGCTTTTCGATGTTCTCGAGGTAAAGACCGGGCATGCATCGAGGCCCCTTCCGCCCGGGGCGCGGGCGGAAGGGGTGGGGGTTTTCCGATCCCCGCCGTCAGCGGGTGATCATCTCCGTCCACTTCTGGTTGATCCAGTCGCTCAGCTCGCCGGTGTAGATGTCGTAGCGCGGCAGAATGGGCGGAATTTCGCTCGAGACCGCGGCGAACTCGGTGTCGGTCAGGCCGGTCAGCTCGCGCTTCACGGTGGGGGCGGTCCCCACCTTGAGGGCGAGCTTCTTCTGGATGTCGGGCCGGCTCATGTAATTGATGAAGACATGGGCCTCCTCCGCCTTCTTGCAGGCCCGGGTCACGGCCCAGATGCCGGAGTCGAGGATCCCGCCCTCCTTGGGGAAGGTCGAACGCACCGGGTGTTCCTTGGCGGCGAGGGTGGCGACGTCATGGTAGTACTGGCCCATGGGAATCTCGCCGGACTTGAGCGCCTGCTCGAACTGGGCCTCGTCGCGGTACCAGAGCTTCACGTTCGGCTTGAGCGCGGCGAGTTTCTCGAGCGCCTTCTGGATCCCCTCGCGCGTGTCGAGGAGCTTGGTTCCGCCGAAGAAGGTCTTCGCCGTCACCTCGAGCAGGAAGGAGTTCGAGGCAAGCGCCAGCAGCCCGAGTTTGTCCTTCTTGTCGGCCGCCCAGATCTCGGCCCAGGACTGGGGCGCCTGCGGGAAGACGCGGGTGTTCGAGACGAGCGTGATGTACCAGGAGACCGCCCCGATCCCGTCCACGCGGCCGTCGGGGTACTTGTGGATGAAGACCGGCAGCAGGTTCTTGTGGTTGGGGATCTTGTTCAGGTCGAGCGCCATCCAGAGGTTCGTCTTCTGCCCCCGCAGCATCGGCGTCTGGGCGATCATGTTCACGTCGGCGGGGGCGACCCCGGCCTTGGCGGCCTGCTCGAGCTGGACGAGCCAGGCCTCGCCGGTCGGCTCGGCGACGGATTCGACCTGGATCCCGGTTTCTTTCGTGAAATCGGGGAAGATGTGCTTGTCGAAGGAATCCTTGAAATAGCCGCCGTAGACGCCGACCTTGATCGACTTTTCGGCGCCGAAGGAAGCGCCGGGGGCGAACACGAGGGCGGCGACGAGCATGAGGCCAACGAGGGGAAGGGTTCGCGAACGGGCCATGGGCCACCTCCAGCAAAAGGGTTGACGAACCGCGGGGGGTTGGAGAGCAGCCGGACTATCGCAGACCCCTCGAGGGCTGTCAAGAAAAGGGCGGTCGTCGCCTTCCCCCTTGATCGGCGCTTTCCGCGGTGATAGATGCGGGGGGCGAGGGCGAATGCCCCTCGCCCGGAACCATTCCCTGCCGCCTGACCCCGAACGCCTCGAAGGCCGAAAAAAGGAGGAACGCCATGAAGATCGCTCGCATCCTCGTCGCGTCCGTCGCCTGCTGCGCTTGGCTTCTGGGTGCCGCCGTGGAAGCCCCGGCGCAGGCCGTCGTCAAGGTCGGCAACATCCTGCCCCTCTCCGGCCCCTCGGCCTCGGTCGGGCTGCAGAACAAGCAGGCCCAGGACATGGCCATCCAGGAGATCAACGACGCCGGGGGGATCAAGTCGCTCGGCGGGGCGAAGATCCAGATGCTCTACGCGGACTCCGAGTCGAAGCCCGAAAAGGGGGTCGCCGAGGCCGAGCGTTTCATCAACACCGAAAAGGTCCATATCCTGACCGGCGCCTGGAACTCGGCCGTCTCCTACCCGGTTTCGGCCGTGGCCGAGCGCTACCAGGTCCCCTTTCTCGTCCCGGTCTCGGTCGCCGACAAGATCACCGAGCAGGGCTTCAAGTACGTCTTCCGCATCGCGGCCAAGGACAGCTGGTGGACCCGCGACCAGTTCGCCTTCCTGAAGGACCTGCAGGCCGAGTTCAACGCCAAGGTCTCGAAGCTGGCCTTCGTCTACGAAAACGGCGACTGGGGCAAGGGCTTCGCCGAGGGCTGGAAGAAGCACGCCCAGGCGGGCGGCTACAAGGTCGTGCTCGACGAGCCCTATCCCTCGACGGCGACCGACTTGAGCCCGGTCGTCCAGAAGATCAAGCGCGCCAACCCCGATGTGCTCCTGCTCACCTCGAACGCGGCGGACGCGATTCTGCTGACGAACACCATGGCCGAGTACAAGGTCAAGCCCAAGGCGATCATCGCCAGCGGCGGCGGGCACGCCGACCCCTCCTACCTCAAGGCCGCCGGCAAGAACGCCCGCTACCTCTTCGACATCGTGGAGTGGGAGACCGACGTGAACAAGCCGGGGGCGAAGGAGACGAACGAAAAGTTCAAGAAGCTCTACGGCTACAACCTGACCGGGGAGTCGGTCGACGCCTACGCGGCCATGTACGTCCTGGCCGACGCGCTCGAGCGCGCCGCCTCGACGGACCCGAAGGCGATCCGCGATGCGCTGGCCAAGACGCGCCTGACGAAGGGGCCGGCGATGATCGTGGGTTATGACGCGATCGAGTTCGACGAAAGCGGGCAGAACAAGCACGCCGCGCTGGTCATGGTCCAGGTGAACGACCTCGGCAAGGGTCTCGAGCGGATCACCGTCTGGCCGAAGGCCTCGCGGCGCGCCGGTTACAAGCCGGTCTTCCCGATCCCGTAACCCCCCGAACGGAACGGGTCGCGCCCCCGGCCGGCGGGGGCGCGACCCCGGCGGCGCCCGCCATGATCTTCCTCCTCGAAGACACGATCAACGGGATCCTCATGGGCTCGATCTACGGGCTGGCGGCCCTCGGGCTGACGCTGATCTTCGGGGTCCTCAAGGTGATCAACTTCGCCCACGGCTCGCTCCTCATGGTGGGGATGTACGCCGCCTACTGGGCGGTGCTCTTGACGGGGGTGCATCCCTACCTCGCGTTGATCTTCGTCCTGCCGCTCATGTTCGCCTTCGGCTACTTCCTGCAGGCCGTCGTGATCCAGCCGATCTTCAAGGCCGAGCGCGAGGTCCGCGAGCCGATCACGGTGATCATCGTCACGACCGGCGTCTGGTACATCCTCGACAACCTCGCCCTCCTCGTCTTCGGGCCGCAGTACCGCAACATCCAGGACAACCCCCTGCGCGGCAAGATGATCGAGGCCGGAGAGATGCTCATCTCCGTGCCCAAGCTCTGGGGCTTCTGCGCCGCCGTCGCCACCGCGGCCCTGATCTGGCTCTTCCTGCAGAAGACCCGCATGGGCCGGGCCGTGCGCGCGACGAGCCTCGACCGCGACGCGGCGAGCCTCCAGGGGATCAACCCCTACCAGATCTACAACATCGCCTTCGGCTTGGGGACGGCCGTGGCCGGTGTCGCCGGCGTGGCGCTCGTCCCCTTCTACAACGTCTTTCCCACCGTCGGCGTGCTCTTCGACATCAAGTGCTTCATCATCGTCGTCCTGGGAGGACTGGGCAGCATCGGCGGGGCACTCCTCGGGGGGATGATCATCGGGGTGATCGAGTCGGTCGGACCGCAGTTCATGACCGCGACCTGGACCGAGGCGATCGTCTACGCATTGTTTCTGGGCTTTCTCTTCCTGCGGCCCTCGGGCCTCTTCGGCGTGAAGTACGACTGGTGAACGCCTCCCCCGCCACCCCGTCCCCGGCACCCGGACGCTCCGGCCTGCTTCAGCGGGCGCCGTTGCCGCTCCTGCTCGCCCTGGCCTTCGCCCTGCCGCTCTTCGTGCGCAGCGCGACCTACCTCCACATCCTGATCCTGCTCCTCCTCTACGCCTACTTGACGACGAGCTGGAATCTGGTCGGGGGCTTCGCCGGGGTTCTGCCGCTCGGCCACGCCGCCTTCGTCGGCATCGGGGCCTACACCTCGACCGTGCTCTCGCTGCAGTACGGCCTGAGCCCCTGGATCGGGATGGTCATCGGAGGCATCCTCTCGACCTTCGTCGGGGTGCTGATCGGGCTGCCCACCTTCAAGATGCGGGGGGCCTATTTCGCGCTGGCGACGATCGCCTTCGCCGAGGGGCTGCGCGTCATGGTCGAAAACATCGACCAGCTCGGCCCCTTCCGCCTGAACGGCCCGCGGGGGCTGCAGATCCCGCCGCTCGAGCTCGGCTTCGGCCGCTTCATGTTCGCGGAAAAGGAGCCTTACTACTACATCATCCTGACAATGCTCGTGCTGGCGGTGGGGATCACTTGGGCGGTTTCGCGCTCCAAACTGGGATACTGCCTCGCCGCGGGGGGGGAGGAGCCCGAGGCGGCGCAGTCCTTAGGGGTCAACGTCGCCCGGGTGAAGCTGGTCGCCATGGCGATCAGCTCCTTTCTCACCTCGCTCGCCGGCACCTTCTGGGCCCAGTTCACGCTCTACATCCACCCCAAGAGCGTCATGAGCCTGGACATCTCCTTCGAGATCGCCTTCATCGCCCTGATCGGCGGCCGCGGCTCGATCGCCGGCCCGTTGCTCGGGGCGCTGCTGCTCCGGCCGGTGAGCGATTTTTCGCGCATCCATTTCGGGGACACGCTGCCCGGCCTGCACCTGGTCATCTTCGGCGTGGTCCTGATTCTCGTCATGCTCTACCAGCCGCGCGGCCTGCAGGAGCCGCTCACGCGCTTCTACCGCCGCGGGATGCGGCGCCTCTTCGGGGCGGTGGAGGGGGGATGAGGCTGCTCGAGCTCCACCGCGTGAGCAAGCACTTCGGCGGGATCCGCGCCGTCGAGGAGTTCAGCCTCGAGGTGCAGGCGGGCGAGATCGTGGGGCTGATCGGGCCGAACGGCGCCGGGAAATCGACCCTCTTCAACTGCGTCGCCGGCGTCTTCCCGCCGACCTCCGGGGAGATCGTCTTCCAGGGGAAGCGGATCGACGGCCGCAAGCCCTGGGAACTCTGCCGCCTGGGGATCGCCCGCACCTTCCAGATCGTCAAGCCCTTCGCCTCGCGCACGGTGCTCTACAACGTGACCGTGGGCGCCTTCGCCGCCACCTCCCGACTCGCCGAGGCCGAGCGCCGCGCCCTCGAGGTCCTGCGGACGCTGCGCATGGAGGACAAGGCCCACGTGCGCGCAGCCAACCTGACGATCGCCGACCGCAAGCGGCTGGAGATCGCCCGGGCGCTCGCCACCCGGCCGCGGCTTCTGCTCCTCGACGAGGTGATGGCGGGGCTGCGGCCGACCGAGGTCGACGAGATGGTCGCCGTCATCCGCCGCCTGCGGGAGTCGGGGATCACCTTCTTCGTGATCGAGCACATCATGCGCGCCGTGATGGCGCTCTCCGACCGCATCGCCGTCCTGCACTTCGGGCACAAGATCGCCGAGGGCGCCCCGGCGGAGGTCGCCCGCGACGAGCGCGTGATCAAGGCCTACCTCGGAGAGGACTATGGCGCTGCTTGAGGTCGACCGCCTCGAGGTGAGCTACGGGGACGTGCAGGTCCTCTTCGACCTCTCGCTCCGCGTCGAGGAGGGCGAGGTCGTGAGCATCATCGGCGGCAACGGCGCCGGCAAATCGACGCTGCTGCGCGCGATCTCGGGGCTGCTCCGCCCGCGCCGGGGGGGGATCCGCTTCGACGGCCGGCCGATCCAGCATCTCCCGCCGGAGCGGATCGTGGCCGAGGGGGTCGTCCATGTCCCCGAGGGCCGCAGGCTCTTCGGGTTGATGTCGGTCGAGGACAACCTGCGGACCGGCGCCTACAACCCCCGGGCGGCGGGCCGCGAAGAAGAGTCCCTGGAGATGGTCTTCGGTCTCTTCCCGCGCCTCAAGGAGCGGACGGCGCAGATGGCCATGACCCTCTCCGGGGGCGAGCAGCAGATGCTCGCCATCGGCCGCGGGTTGATGGCCCGGCCGCGGCTGCTCATGCTCGACGAGCCCTCGCTCGGGCTGGCGCCGATCCTCATCCGCAGCATCTTCGACACCGTGCGGCGGATCGCCGCGCAGGGGACGACGGTGCTCCTGGTCGAGCAGGACGTCAAGCATTCCCTCGAGCTCTCCCGGCGCGGCTACGTGCTCGAGCACGGCCGGATCGCGCTCGAGGGGCCGGCCGCGGAGCTCCTCCGAAACCCCCACGTCCGCACGGCCTATCTCGGAATCTGAACCCCCCATGCCCAAGGAGAACGAACCCATGCAGGCCCCCCTCAACAACCAGAGCCTCCAGGAACGCCGCGCCGCGGCCATCTCGGCCGGCGTAGCCAGCCTCACCCCCCTCTATGTCGCATCCGCCCGCGGGGCGATCGTGCGCGACGTGGAGGGCCGGGAATACATCGACTTCGGCGGCGGCATCGGGGTCATGAACATCGGCCATTGCCACCCCCGGGTGGTTGCGGCCATCCGCGAGCAGGCCGAAAAGTTCCATCACACCTGCTTCATGGTGAGCCCCTATGAAGTCGCCGTGCGGCTCGCCGAAAAACTCTGCCGCGTCACCCCGGGCTCCTTCCCCAAGAAGGCCCTCTTCGTGAACAGCGGGGCCGAGGCCGTGGAAAACGCGGTCAAGATCGCGCGCTATCACACAAAGCGCCCCGCGGTCATCGTCTTCGAGAACGCCTATCACGGCCGGACGCTGCTCACGATGACGATGACGAGCAAGGTCAAGCCCTACAAGTTCGGCTTCGGCCCCTTCGCCCCCGAGGTCTACCGCATGCCCTTCGGCGACACGCTCGGCCCGGAGAAGCTGAACGACTTCTTCGTCAAGCACGTGAACCCCGAGGCGGTCGCCTGTGTCGTGGCCGAGCCGGTCCAGGGCGAGGGCGGGTTCATCGCGCCGCCCGCGGGCTACTTCCAGGAGCTCGTCCGCATCTGCCGCGGGCACGGCATCCTCTTCGTCGCCGACGAGATCCAGAGCGGCATGGGGCGCACGGGACGCATGTTCGCGATCGAACACTGGGGGGTCGAGCCCGATCTCGTCACGGTCGCCAAGAGCCTGGGCGCCGGCATGCCGATCGCGGCCGTGGTCGGCCGCGCGGAGATCCTGGACTCCGTGCACCCCTGGGGCCTGGGCGGCACCTACGGCGCCAACCCCGTGGCCTGCGCCGCAGCGCTCGCCGTGCTCGAGGTCTTCGAGGAAGAGGACATGCTCGGCAAAGCCCGCCGGCTGGGGGAAAAACTGAGCGCGCGCTTCGAGGCCTGGCGGCGGCGCTTTCCGATCGTGGGCGAGGTCCGGGGCCTGGGGGCGATGCTGGGCTTCACCCTGGTGCGGGGGGAGGCGCGCACGCCCGCGGCCGAGGAGGCGAAGCGGCTCGCCGCCTTCTGCCTCGAGCGCGGCCTCATCCTGCTCGTCTGCGGCACCTACGGCAACGTGATCCGCGTGCTCGCCCCCTTCGTCATCACCGACGCCGAGCTGGAAAAGGGGCTCTCGATCCTGGAGGCGGGGCTGGAGGAGATCGGCGGAAAGACGACGGGCTGACGCCCCGGGTGGCCGCCTACCCGAGAATCAGCCGCTGGGGATCCACGACCTCGCGCAGGATCCCGAGCTCGCGCGCGGTCGGGGGCTCGAGCTCGCGGGCGCGCGAGACGTCCACGGAAAACTCCATGTGCGCGAGGACCTCCTGCGGGCTCCCCCCGGGGTACCAGGCCTCGAGGAACATCTCCCGGCTCTCCGGGTCGAAGGCCATCACCGCTAGGTCGGTGATCACGGCCTCCGGCCCGCCGCCGGGGAGACCCGCGCGGCGGCGTCCGTCCGCCCCGTCGAGCCAGCCGGGGCTCGTGAGGTAATCGACCCGGTTCACGAACTTGCGGCGCTCGTGCTGCATGAAGAGGATCGTGCGGTCGACGAAGGAGGCGACATCGCAGGCCCCGCCGCTCCCGGAGAAGCGGACCTTCGGGTGGAGATACTCCCCGATCGCCGTCGAGTTGAGGTTGCCGAAACGGTCGATCTGCGCCGCCCCCAGGATGCCGACGACGTGCCGGCCGGTCGTCGGGTTCTGCATGAGGGCGAAGGCGTCGGCCAGGCCGGTGCACGAGGAGGCGCCGTACATGACGCGGGGGTCGCCCACGGCCATGGGGATCTCCTCGAGGCGGGAGTCGACGGCGCCGGTCTCGAAGATGATTACGCAGTTCGGGGCGTAGATGTGCTTGGCGGCCATGGCGGCGAGCATCGAGATGCCCGTGCCGCAGAAGACGATTTCGCCGTCGCGGATCTTGCGCGCGGCGGCGAGCGTCATCAGCTCCCGACGGGTGTATTCCATGTCGCTCTCCCGGGCGGGGCGGTCCCCGCGCCCGTCTCAGCGCTTGAGGCCGGTGGCATAGCCCGTGCGGGGGTCGGCCTGGATGGCGGAGAGCCGCTCCGGGCCCACCGCGGCGATGCGTGCGGCGTGAGCCGGCATGCCGAAGACCCAGCGCTCGAGGTATTCCGCCCAGCGCCCCTCGTCGGTCGCCGCCGTGCGGTATTCGCTCAGGAAGACGGGATCGTAGTCGTAGTAACGGTAACAGGCCGTGGGGTAGGCGCCGTAGGGCACGTGGACCACGGCGTCGACGACCACCCCGGGGATCTGGTTGCGCTCGGGCTCGTCGCGCAAGTCCTCCGGCCCGACGAGCTCCTCGCAGGTCACGAGGACGTGGCGCGCCGCACGGGCCTGCTCCACGTCGGCGAAGGCGAGCCCGGCGATGCGGCAGGTTCCGTCCGGGGAGGCCTTCTGGACGTGGAGCAGCGTGACGTCCGGCCGGATCGCGGGAACGAGCACCACGCGTTCGGTTTCCGCCCAGTCGCCGAAGGGATTCTCGAGGACGACGAGCTTCTTCTTCGGCAGCCGCGGGTCGGCCGCGCGCATCGGCTCCGAAAAGCCCCAGCGGGCGAGGATATCGGTCCCCAGCCCCGAGCGGGTCGGGAGAAAGGGGACCCCCATCGCCCCGGCGAGGAAGCGGAGCGTCATCTGGTAATTGGAGTAGTCCTCGAAATGGATGCCGCCCGATTCGACGGCTTTGCGGAACCGGATGCAGGTCGGGGCGAAGCGGCCCGTGCCGGCGTAGGCGATCTCGATCCGCGCGACACAGCCCGCACCCACGAGCTCGTCCACCCCCTGGCCGTTCGAGTGGGCGTAAAGATGCAGGTTTTTCTTGCGCTGGCGGATGATCTCGTAGACCGCGGCCATCGGGTTCCGGTTGCAGGTGAAGCCCCCGAGGGAGAGGTGGGCCCCGTCCGGGACGAAACGGGAGACGGCCTCCTCGAGCCCCATGACCTTGTCGGGCGCAATTCTCATCGCGAGCGACCCCATCCTTGCTCCGCGGCGGCCGCGGAATCTTTCCGCCCGGCATTAGCATCGGGGTCATGTCGGGTCAAGGGTCGTTCGCCCCTTTGACAAGGCCTGCGCCCCCTTCTACAAGAGGGTAGGCCCGCCGGTTGCGCCGGGGCCAGACCGCGATGGATGCCCAACCTTCCCCCCGAGACGATCTATCCGCCCTCGTCGCCGATCCCGAGGGCCGCATCTTCGATCTCCCCGGGTACGCCGCGGTCGGGATGGCCGGGGGTTTCTTCGCGCCGCTCGCACGCGGGGAGACGATCCCGCTCCCCCCGGGAAGCGAGCTCTTGCTTCTGCCGGACCGCGTGCCGCTGCTCTACCACAGGGAACGCCGACGGCTCGAACCCGTTCCGACGCATCCCGAGGCGCCCGACACCCCGCTGTTCCCCGTGGCGGCGTTCAACTCGCCGGGGGTCGTCGCCACCTGGGCCCCCGCCTACCGCGAACGGGAGGGCGCGCGGGCGCTGCCGCTTTTCTGCTACGGCGCGGTCGGCTGGGGCGGGGGGCGGTTCCGGGCGGCGGCGGTGCGGGTCGACTGGGAGCCGCGCCAGGATCTGCGCCGCATGCCGCTTTCCGCCGTGCGCAGGGGGATCCGCCGGCTGCGCCGGCTCCTGCCGCACAACCGCCTCCGGCGGCACCTCGAGACCTGCGCCCTCGTCTACGGCTGCCCGGCCGGGAAAAACTTCTTTCTCGGCCGCTACGAGGCGCCGCTTCCCACCGCCGTGACCTGCAACGCGCGCTGCCTGGGGTGCCTCTCGCACCAGCCGGGAGGCGAGATCCCCTGCACCCAGGAACGCCTCCGGTTCACGCCCGGCCCCGCGGAAATCGCCGAGGTCGCCCTCGCGCACATCGGGCGCGCCCCCCGACCGGTCGTGAGCTTCGGCCAGGGCTGCGAGGGCGAGCCGCTGACCGCCGCCCGCGTGATCGCCCCGGCCATCCGTCGCATCCGCGAGAAAACGGCACGGGGCACGATCCACCTGAACACGAACGCGAGCCTCCCCCGCGAGCTGGCGATTCTCTGCGCGGCCGGACTCGACAGCATCCGCGTCAGCGCGAACAGCCTGCGACCCGCCTGCTACGAGGCCTATTTCCGACCCCGCGGGTACCGCTTCCGGGACGTGCTGCGCAGCATCGACCTCGCCCTCGAGCGCGGCCTCTTCGTCGCCGTCAACTACCTGAACACCCCGGGCTTCACCGACACGCCCTCGGAGTTCAAGGCCCTGTGCGCCTTCCTGCGCCGCCATCCGGTGCACATGATCCAGTGGCGCAACCTGAACTTCGATCCGCTGCGCTACCGGCAGGCCATGGCCGAGGTCGCCCGCCCGGAGATCCCCTTCGGCATGCGGGCGCTCCTGGCGGCCGTGCGTCGTGAATTCCCCGGGCTGAAATTCGGCTACTTCAACCCGCCGCGGGAGAAATGGCGCGTGCGGGGACCGGACCCGCGGTGACCCGAGGGGCCCTTCGCCCCCCGGCCAACCGCCGCCAAACGCTCCCCTCGCGGGGAGCCCCCGATCGGGAAAGGAGCCTGCCATGGCGACGACCCGCATCCTCTCCATCGACGGAGGCGGCGTTCGGGGCCTGCTTCCGGCCGTGATCCTGCAGCGTCTCACCGCCACCCCCGGGCTTGAGGAGCTGCTCGCGAAAGTCGATCTCGTGGCCGGGACTTCGACCGGCGGGCTGATTGCGCTGGCGATCGCCCGCGGGATCGATTTGGCCGAGATCCGTCGCCTCTACGAGGAGAAGGCGAAGGTGATCTTCGACGACTCCTGGCTGGACGACCTCGTGGATCTGGGCAAGCTGCGCGGCGCCGAGTACGACATCAAGGGCCTGCGCCGCGAGCTGCGCCGCCTCTTCGGCGAGGCGACCCTGGGGGAGCTCGCCAAGCCGGTCCTCATTACGAGCTTCGACCTCGACAACGAGGACCCCGACCCCGACAGGCGGCAATGGAAGCCCAAGCTCTTCCACAACCTGCCCGGGCCGGGGACCGACGCCGCGATGCGCGCCGCGGACGTGGGCCTCTACACTTGCGCCGCACCGACCTATTTCCCCTCGGTCGACGGCTACATCGACGGCGGGGTCTACGCGAACAACCCCGCCATGTGCGCTCTCGCCCAGACCCAGGACCGGCGCCACGGCACCCCGCCCGCCCTCGACGAGGTGCGTCTGCTTTCGCTCGGAACCGGTCTGAACCTCCAGTACATCAAAGGCCGGGTCAACGACTGGGGCTACGCCCAGTGGGCGAAACCGCTGGTCAACCTCATGCTTGACGGCACCGCGGGGATCGCCGACTACCAGTGCCGCCAGATCCTGGGCGACCGCTACCACCGGCTCTGCCCCGTCTTTCCGGCGGGGAGCACCTTCCCGATGGACGACGTCGGCAGGATCCCGGCCCTCGTCCGCTTCGCCGAGGCGCTGCCGCTCCGGGAGACGATCGCCTGGCTGCAACGTTGGTGGTGATTGACACCGGAACGGGCGGGCGGCTATGAACGAGGCGGAGCGTTGCCGGGGGCAGGGGCCGCGACGCGATCGATGCGGGCTCGCCCCTTCCCCCCCACCCCCACATGGAGGAGGCACCTTATGCGTAAGGCGACAGCCGTTTTCCTCGTGTTGCTTCTGGGCCTGTTCTTTCTTCCCCGGCTCGAGGCCGCGGGCGGCCACCTGAAGGTCGCCCTCACCGCCAACCTGAACACGCTCGACCCGGCCAAGGCGAAGAGCGGCGACGAGTACCTCTACATGTTCATGGTCTTCAACGCCCTGACCCGGATCGCCCCGGACATGAGCGTTCAGCCGGATCTGGCCGAGCGCTGGGAAGCGAGCCCCGATCTCAAGACCTGGACCTTCCACCTGCGCAAGGGGGTGCGTTTCCACCACGGCCGCGAGCTCGACAGCGAGGACGTGAAGGCGACGATCGAGCGGATCCAGGACAAGGCGACCGGCTCCACGGCGCGGGTCAACTTCCTGATGGTCGAAAAGATCGAAGCCCCGGACCGCTACACCGTGAAGTTCACGCTCTCCCTGCCCTACGCCGCTTTCCCCGAAATCCTGGGCGAGCGCCAGGCGCGCGTCGTCCCCAAGGAGCGGATCGCCGAGCTTCCCACCCAGCCGGTCGGCACGGGCCCCTTCCGCTTCAAGTCCTTCAAGCCCGGGGATCGCGTGGAGCTCGTGAAGAATCCCGATTACTTCGAGACCGGACTCCCCCGCCTGGATGCCGTCACACTGCTGGTCATCCCCGAGAGCGCGACGCGCATCGCCGCCCTCGAGACCGGGGAAGTGCACGCCGTCTGGAAGCTCCCCCTCGAGGCGATCGACCGGCTGAAGAAACATCCCCAGGTGGTGGTGGACGAGGTTGCGACCTCGAGCTGGGACGGCATCATCATGCACAACCGCATGGCCCCCTTCGACAACCCGAAGGTGCGCAAGGCGGTGTTCCTGGCGATCGACAAGGCCCAGGCCGCCGAAATCGCCCTCTTCGGGCACGGCAGCCCCACCCTCACGCCGATCCCCCCGAGCCACCCCTTTTTCAACGAGTCCATCCCGCTCAAGGCCGATCCCGCCGCCGCAAAAAAGCTCTTGGCGGAGGCCGGCCTCCCGAACGGCTTCGAGACGACCCTGATGGTCCCCGAGGGCCGGCCGGAGCGCGAACGGCTGGGACTGGCCGTGCGCGACATGCTCAAGGCCGTGGGCGTGAAGGTGAACATCCAGCGCGTCCCCTGGGACAAGTTCCTGGCCGATGTGGAGGGCAAGGCCGCCTTCTCGATCAACGGCTTTTTCAGCCGCCCGACCGTCGACACCTCGCTCTACCCCTGGTACCACAGCTCGGGCTCCTGGAACACGGGGCTGTGGCACTACAAGAACGAGCGCGTCGACCGCATTCTGGACACGGCCCGCCAGACCGCCTCGGTCGAGGAGCGGCGCAAGCTCTACCGCGAGCTGCAGCAGGTCGTCGCCGAGGACCCGCCCTCGGTCGTGCCCTACGTCGTGAACCAGGTCGACGGCTTCCGAAAAGAGGTGAAGGGGCTGCGTTCCAACCCCATGCTCTGGTTCGACGTGCGCCAGGTGACCCTCGAATAACCTCCCCTTTCGGCCCCCTGCGGGGCGGAGCCGCCCCGCAGGGGGATCGCCCGTGCGCGCCGGCGAGCCGGCGCCCCCGGAGCCTGCGAGATGGTGCTCTACACGCTGCGGCGGCTCGTCCTGATCGTCCTTCTCCTGGGGGTGATGTCCGTCCTGCTGTTCGCCATCACCCAGGTGCTCCCGGGGAACGTGGCCCGCATGATCCTCGGCCAGTTCGCCACCCCCGATGCGATCGAGGCGGTCGAGACCCGGCTCGGGCTGAAGGACCCCCTGGTCATCCAATACGGCCGCTGGTTTTTCGGCATCGTCCGGGGCGATTTCGGCCAGTCGCTGATCATGGAACGGCCGATCGGTCCGGTGCTCGCCGAGGCTCTCGGCCGATCGGCCGTGCTCGCCGCCCTGAGCTTCGTCCTCGTCGCCTCGGTCGGCATCCTCCTCGGCGTGATCGCCGCCGTCCGCAAGAACCGACCGATCGATCACGCCGTCTCGGTCTTCTCCTACCTGGGCATCTCCGTGCCCGAGTTTTTCTGGGGGATCGCCTTCATCCTCGTCTTCGCCCGCTGGCTGGGATGGCTTCCCTCGGCGGGTTACAGCCCGATCGGCGAGGGGTTCGGAAACTGGTTCGCACGGCTGATCGGCCCCACCCTCACCCTCACCTTCACCCTGATCGCCCACGTCTCGCGGCTGACCCGTTCTTCCATGCTCGAAACGCTGCGCTCCCGCTACGTCCTCGCCGCGCGCGCGAAGGGCCTGCCCGAGCGGGTGATCCTCTTCCGGCACGCCCTGCGGAACGCGCTGCTGCCGACGATCACCGTGCTGGCGATCGACGTGGGATGGCTCTTCGGCGGGATCGTGGTCGTGGAAACGGTCTTTGCCTTCCCCGGGCTCGGCCGGCTGGTCGCTTTCGCCATCGAGCGCCGCGACCTCCCCCTCATCCAGGCCACGCTGCTCGTCATCACGGCCGTCTATTGCCTGGCCAACCTCGCGGCCGACCTGCTCTACGCCGCGTTGAACCCCCGGATCCGCTATGCCCGCCGGACCTCTTGAGACCGGGGCACGACGCCGTCTGCCCGGGAACCTCGTCGCCGGCGCGGCCGTCGTCCTCGCGATCGCCCTGGCCGCGCTGGTCGGCCCCTGGGTCGCCCCCTTTCCCTACGACGAGTTCCACATCCGCGACCGCCTGCAGGCGCCGAACGCCCTTTACTGGTTCGGGACCGACGAATACGGGCGCGACGTCTTCAGCCGGGTTCTGGTGGGTTCCCGGCTCTCCCTCCTCCTCGGGGTCGCGGCGACGGCGGTGAGCCTCGTCGGCGGCGTCGCCCTGGGCCTCGCGGCGGGGTTCTTCCGCGGCCGGATCGACGAGTGGCTGATGCGCCTCATGGATCTTCTGATGTCCTTCCCGCCGGTCATCCTGGGGCTCCTCATCCTGGCGGTCACCCCCCCCAGCCTCTGGAAGACGGTGCTCGCCGTGGGCATCGTCTACATCCCGGCGATCGTCCGCGTCACCCGCTCGGTCACCCTCGAACTCGCGCAGGAGGAGTTCATCCTCGCCGCCCGCGCGCGCGGCGAGAGCGCAGGCTACATCCTCTTCCGTGAAATCCTGCCGAACGCCTGGCCGCCGATCATCGTCGAGGCGAGCCTCCGGGTCACCTTCGCAATCCTCCTCGGCGCCGCCCTCTCCTTTCTCGGCATGGGCGCCCAGCCGCCCAGCTCGGACTGGGGCCTCATGATCAGCGAGGCCCGCTCCTACCTCGACCAGGCGTGGTGGATGGCGGTCTTCCCGGGGCTCGTCATGTGCCTGACCGTCGTGGGGATCAACCTCCTGGGGGACGGCCTGCGGGAATGGCTCGACCCCCGGCTCCGCCACGGAGGCGCCTGATGGCTCCGCCGGAAGCGCCGCTGCTCGAGGTCGAGGATCTCTGCGTCTCCTACGCCACCGCCGCGGGGGTGTTGCGCGCCCTCCACGGCGTCTCCTTCCGGCTGGCGCCGGGGGAAGCGCTGGGGCTGGCCGGGGAATCGGGCTCGGGGAAAAGCACGGTCGCTCTCGCCCTCCTGGGTCTTCTCGGCCCGGAGGCCGCCCTTTCGGCGCGCCGGCTGCGCTTCGGCGGCCGGGATCTCCTTTCGCTGTCGCCCGAGGAAAAGCGCCGGCTGCGCGGCGGCGGGATGGCGATCGTTTTCCAGGACCCCTTCACGGCGCTCAACCCCTCGCTTCCGGTCGGGCGCCAGGTGGCCGAGCCCATGGTCTTCCACCGAGGGCTCGCGGAATCCGAGGCGCTTGCCGCGGCGATCGGTCTCCTCCACCAGGTGGGCATCCCCCGACCCGAGGTCGTCGCCCGTTCCTATCCCCACCAGCTCTCGGGCGGCATGCAGCAACGGGCCCTGATCGCCACGGCGCTCGCCGCGGAACCCGAGCTCCTCATCCTGGACGAGCCCACGACCGCCCTCGACGTCACCATCGAAGCCCAGATCCTCGACCTGCTCGAGAGCCTGCGCCGGATGCGGCGGCTCTCCATCCTCTTCATCTCCCACAACCTGGGCGTGATCCACCGGCTGTGCGATTCGGTCTGCATCCTCTACGCGGGGGAGGTCTGCGAGACGGGCCCCACGAAAACGGTGTTCCGCGATCCCGCCCATCCGTACACGCGCGGCCTGCTGGCCAGCCTGCCGCGCCTCGCCGTCGGCGACCGCCCGCGGCTCTCCCCCATCCCGGGCACGCTGCCCGACCTGCTCGAGCCGCCCCCGGGTTGCCTGTTCCATCCGCGCTGCCCCTACGGGGAGCCGCGCTGCCGCCGGGCGTCACCCCTTTTCTCCTCCCCGGGGCCGGGGCGCGCGGTCCGCTGCTGGAGGGCGGAGGAGATCGGCGGCGTCTCCTGGGAGGAAGCCGTGGGCGGCGCGCGGCCCCTTGCCGCAGGCGGAGGGCCTGCGGAAAAGGCGGCTCCACCGCTCGTGGTCGTCCGCGACCTGAGGAAACGCTACCGGCTGGGGGGCTTCTGGGATGCGCTCGGCTGGGAAAAGCCCGCCGGGCGGAAACTGCCCCGCCCCTCGTGGGCGCCGCGATTCCTGCATGCGCTCGACGGTGTATCGCTCGCGATCGCTCCGGGGGAGGTGCTCGGCCTGGTGGGCGAGTCGGGATGCGGCAAGACGACGCTCGGCCGGACGATCCTCCGGCTGATCGATCCCGATGACGGCGCGATCGCCGTCGACGGCCGGGAGATCGCCCGCGCCTCCGAGAGGGAAATCCGACCGGTGCGGCGTCTGGCCCAGATCGTCTTCCAGAACCCGGACTCCTCCCTCAACCCGCGCAAGACGGTGGGCGAAATCATCGGGCGACCCCTCGAGCGCTTCGGCCTCGCGACGGGGGCGCAAGCCCGCCGGCGGGTGGGGGAACTCCTGGAGATGGTGCGCCTGACGCCGTCCTACGCCTCACGTTACCCCCACCAGCTGAGCGGCGGGGAAAAGCAGCGGGTGGGCATCGCCCGGGCGCTCGCCACCTCCCCGCGTTTCCTCGTCTGCGACGAGGCCGTGTCGGCCCTCGACGTCTCCGTGCAGGCGGCCGTGCTCAACCTGCTCGAGGACCTGCGCCGGGAGCTGGGCCTCGCCTTTCTCTTCATCACCCACGACCTCTCGGTCGTCGCCCACCTCGCCCACCGCGTGCTGGTGATGTACCGCGGGGGGATCTGCGAGGAAGGCACGATCGCCCAGGTCCTCCGCCCCCCGTTTCACCCCTACACCGAGGCTCTGCTTTCCGCCGTCCCGCGGATCGACGGCGGGCGGTCCCGGATCCGCCTGCGGGAGGAAGGGCCCGCCGCCGAATTCGCCGGTCGAGGGTGCCGTTTCCAGCAACGCTGCCCCCGGATCCTGGGGGAGATCTGCCGAACGGTCACGCCCCCGCCGCTCGAGCCCGCCGCCGGACACCGGATTCTCTGCCACCATCGCCTGGAGACCCTGGCCGCGGTCCCCTCCCCCGTCGACGAGGCCGCCCCCGGCGCGCCCTCCTGATCTCCCCCGACCCGCGCCCGGCCTTTTTTCTTCGCCGGGCGTTGCTTTCCGCCCGGCCCGTCTCATCTTTCGAAGGGCTTTTACGGTTTCGGAAGGAGCGCTCGAAGATGGTCCTTGCCCTCAAGATCTATGCGGCGATGCTGGTCGTGTTCTTTGCGGTGGACATGCTCTGGCTGGGCTGGGTGGCACGCGGCTTCTACCGCAAGCACCTCGGGCACTGGCTGGCGGCGGAGCCCCACTGGCCGGCGGCGGTCCTCTTTTACCTCCTCTTCATCCTGGGGGTTCTCGTCTTCGTCGTCCTTCCGGGTCTCGCCTCCGGATCGCTCGGCCGCACGCTCGCCCTCGGAGCGCTCTTCGGCCTGGTCACCTACGCGACCTACGACTTGACCAACCTCGCGACGGCGCGCGACTGGCCGCTCGTCGTGACGCTGGTCGACATGGCCTGGGGCACGGTGCTCAGCACGCTCGTCGCGGCGGCGGGGTTCCTGGCGGGAAGGATCTTCGGCTGATCCCGGTCAGGCGAAGGTTTCGATCTTGTGGGTGACCGTGGTCTTGATCAGGTCGAGGGTCTCGGCGAGGGCGGCGATCACGTGCTCGCGCACGTCGCCCGTCACGGCGAGGAGCATCACGTCCTCGCCCACGGCGAGGTCGCGGTCTTCGGCGATCTCGACCCGGATGTCGAGGATGCCGGGACGACGGCGCTCCTGCTCGAGGATTTGCGCGAGGCGCGCGTGGTCGACGACGACGCGGAGGCTCTTCACGCGCCTTCCGTCGCGCGAAGTCTCCCGCACGACGCCG
Organism: Desulfobacterales bacterium; assembly: GCA_037481615.2. Classification (GTDB taxonomy): domain Bacteria; phylum Desulfobacterota; class Desulfobacteria; order Desulfobacterales; family SpSt-501; genus SpSt-501. The sequence continues at coordinate 53,257 of JBBFLI020000001.1, read as the reverse complement.
TTGTGCACGAGGATCATTCCCGCTCGGGGAAAGCGGGGGTGTTTGCGGATCTCCTCCACGAACGCCTGCAGGTTCATCGTCCGTCCTCCGCCGTTTCGCCGGCGACCAGCGCCTCGGCGCGCGCGAGGTCTTCCGGGGTGTTCACGTTGAAGAAGGAGCGCAGCTCGGGGTCCCGGCGCCGCAGGGCGTCCTCGGGGATCTCGCGGATTTTCTTGCCGGCGAGCGCCCCCTGGATCTTGAAGAGCCCCCGCCGCAGGTGCTCTTCCACCGCCCGCAGGCACCGTTTCGAGTAGGCGGCGCAGAGCGGCTCGAGCCCCGCGGCGGTGCGCGGGATGACGAGATCCACGGACGGCTCGATCCCCTCGAGGACGGCCTCGATCACCCCGCGCTGCAGAAACGGGGTGTCGCAGGCCGCAAAGAAGGCATGGGGTTGCCGGGCGTAAAAAAGCCCCGTGTGAATGCCGGTCAACGAACTGCGCACGGCAAAGAGGTCGGTCACGATGAGCGCATCCCACTCGAGGAACTCCTCGGGGCGGTTGGTGACGAGAATGATCTCCGCGAAGAGGCCGCGGAAGACCTCGAAGAGCCGGTCGAGGATGCGCCGCCCCCCGACCCGCAAGAGGGCCTTGTTGCAACCGCCGTAGCGGGTGCTCAAGCCTCCGGCCAGAATGACGCCCGTGCAGGGCCGGTCCATGGACCTTTCCCCCTCGCGGCCGAGGATAGTCAAGCCGCCCGTCGACTTCAAGGACCTTTCCGGAAGCGGATTGATTCGCCGGTGGCTTTTGGGATAGATCGAAGGACGGTTTCCCGCAACCGAACGGGCAGGAAAGGACAGCCGACCATGGGTACCGCCGAGCACCGGCAGGGGGCGCCGCGCAGCGTGACGATCGCCGTTCTCAGCGTTTCCTCGACCCGCACGCCGGCCGAGGACGAAAGCGGCCGCTGGATCCGACAGGCGGCCGAGGCCCTCGGCCACCGCGTCGCCCTGCACCGCGTGATCCCCGACGACGCCGCGGCGGTCGCCATGACCGTGCGCGAAATCACCGAAACCCCCGGCATCGAGGTCCTGCTCGTGACCGGCGGGACCGGGATCACCCCGCAGGATGTGACCATCGAGGCGATCGCCCCCCTCTTCACGAAGACGCTGAGCGCCTTCGGCCCGCTCTTCGCCCAGATCAGCCTGCAGGAGGTCGGCGCGGCGGCGATGCTCTCGCGCGCGACCGCCGGGGTGATCGGTCACACGGCCGTCTTCTGCATGCCGGGCAGCCTGAACGCCTGTCGCCTCGCCTGCGAGCGGTTGATCTTCCCCGAACTCGGCCACCTCGCCAAACATTTGAAAGGGCCCTGAGGGGCGGTTCCCCTCCGGTCGGCCCCCCCGGCTCCGTCGATCGCCGGCGGCGGACGGGGAAACGAACGGTAAAGAAAGGATCCCGCGATGCGCACCAAGGTCTGCTCCTGGAACGAATGGGACCCCCTGCGGCACGTCATCGTCGGCCGGGCCGACGGCACGATGGTCCAGGCCCCCGAGCCCGCCGTCGACCGCGACTGGCCCGAATACGGCTTCCCGCGCGGGACCTGGGGGAGACTCCCCCGGGAGATGGAAGACAAGGCGAACGAGCAACTCGACCGCTTCGCCGCCCTCCTCGAGAAGCGGGGCATCCGCGTCGACCGACCCACCCCCCTCGATTTCAGCCGCCCGGTCGAAACCCCCGACTGGCGACAGGAGAGCATGTTCGGCTGCATGCCGCCGCGGGACGTCCTGCTCACGGTCGGAAACGAGATCCTGGAAGCGACCATGTCCTACCGCAGCCGCTGGTTCGAGTACCTCGCCTACCGGCCGCTCCTCGAGCGCTACTTCCGGGAAGACCCCGACTTCCGCTGGGAGGCGGCCCCCAAGCCGCGGCTGACCGAGCGCACCTACAAGAAGGACTACTGGAAGATCTTCCACGGCTTGAGCGAGGAGGAAAAGCTCGAGCGCACCCGGCGCCGCGACTGGATCCTGACCGAGGCCGAGCCCTGCTTCGACGCCGCCGACGTCGCCCGCTGCGGCCGCGACCTCTTCGTCCAGCAGTCCACGGTGACCAACGCCGCCGGGATCGACTGGCTGCGGCGCCACTTCCCCGGCCACCGCATCCATTCGGTGATCTTCCAGGAAGACCAGCCGATGCACATCGACGCGACCTTCGTGCCGCTCAGGCCGGGGCTGGCCCTCTCCAACCGCGTACGCAAGCCGCTCACCCCCGAGCTGGTCGAGCTCTTCCGCAAAAACGACTGGGAGATCGTCGAGTGCGCGAAACCCGCCCACGACAAGAAGGCGAAGCTCTCCTTCTGCAGCGTGTGGCTCTCGATGAACGTGCTCGTCCTCGACCCCAAGACCGTCTGCGTCGAGGCCTCGGAAGTGGAGCAGATGGAGCAGCTCGACCGGCTGGGTTTCGAGGTGATCCCGGTTCCCTTCTGGGACGTGGCCGCTTTCGGCGGCGGGCTCCACTGCGCGACCGCGGACGTCTACCGCGAGGGCACCCTCGAAGACTACTTCCCGCGGCAGATCCCGGGCTTCTGAACGAAACCGCGGCCCCCGCCGATCCGCGGGAAACGAGGCCTGGGGATCGCCGGTCTTGCGGCCGGCGTGCCCGGACGGCGGCCGGGACGCGGTTTTCCGAAAACCGGCCGGATCCCGCGGGGGCCGAAGCACTTGGGGGGCTCAGCCCGAAATCGCCTTGCCCTCGCTCCAGGCGCGGCCCACGGGCTCCCCGATGCGGAAGTAGCGGTTTTCCGGCATGGCGAGCACGAAGGGGTCGATCCGGCGCAGGTCCGGCCGCCCCTCGGAGAGGGCGCCTTCGGCGGCGAAGGCCTCGACGACTTCGCCGATGTAGAGGGTGTCGGCGGGGAGGTCGACCTTCTCCACCAGGCGGCAGGCCATGACGAGGGGGCACTCGGCGATCAGGGGCGCCTGCGCGAGAGCGCCGTAGAAGAGCTCGAAGAGCCGGGACTTGTCTTTCTTGCGGCCCGAGACGATCCCGCAGTAGTCCGTCTTCGCGAGCAGCGCGACGTTCGGCACGTTGATGCTGAATTCCCCGTGTTCCTCGATTCCCCGGTTCGTGTGGTGCCGGCCCAGGGCGGCGAGCATCATCGGCGGCTTCATGTGGACCCGGCTGACCCAGGCGGCGGCGAGAAAGTTCGCCCTGCCCTCCACCACGGCGCCGACGAGCGTCATCGGCATCGGGAAGGGAAAGGCGTGTTCGGGGGCGATGCGGGTGTGGGTCATCGTTCCTCCTTTTCGAGATCGAGCACCATGCCGACCTCGTCGCAGCGGAAATACTTGGGGCAGCGGCTGCACTCGCCCCAGACCTTCGGGGGGAGTTCCTCCCGGGCTTTGCGCACGAAGCCCAGCCGCGCGAAGAAGGCCTCCGAAAGGGTGAAGGTGAAGAGCCGGCGGATGCCGAGGCGGAGGGCCTCGGTTTTGAGGTGCTCGACGATCCGGCGGCCCAGCCCCCGGTTCTGGTAGGCCGGGTGGATGGCGAGCGAGCGCACCTCGGCCATGTCCCCCCAGAGGATGTGCAGGCTGCCGCAGGCGACGATCGCCCCGCCCGCCGCCTCGTCGACCACCACCGCGAAATCGCGGATGTTTTCGTAGAGGTATTGCGGCCCGCGCGGCAGCATGAGGTGGCGCGCGGCGTAGTCGTTGACGAGCGCGAGAATCGCCTCCACATCGCCGACGCGCGCGGGGCGGATCGGCAGAACGAGGGTTTCGCCCCCGTTGGGCGACTCCGGGTAGGCGACCGCGGGCCGCTCGTCCTCGGGCAGCACCGCGGGCGGGGGTTCGGGCCACTCTTCGTTCATCGCATTTCCCCTCCTCTCCCCGGCAACTCTACAGCAGACGGTGGAACTCCTGCAGGCAGCGGTACTCGATCGGGTGCTTCCCCTTCGCCCGCAGCCCGCGCACGATCGCCTCGGCGGCCGACAGCGTGGTGATGAAGGGCACGCGGTACTTGATCGCCGCCCAGCCGATCGCGTACTCGTCCTGCCGCGCGCGGTGGCCGAGCGGCGTGTTGATGATCAGCTGGATGGCGCCGTTCTTGATGTCGTCGACGACGTTCGGCCGGCCCTCGCTCACCTTGAGGACCGGCTGCACCGGAATCCCCCGGGAGGCGAGCGTCTCGGCCGTGCCGTGGGTGGCGACGAGCGCGTAGCCCAGCTTGTGGAGGTTTTCGGCGATGGGGACGATGCGGGCCTTGTCGTTGTCGTTCACGCTGAGGAAGACCCGGCCGCCGGTCGCGATCCGGATCCCGGTCGCCTCGAAAGCCTTCATGACGGCGTTACCGAAGGTTTCGGCGATCCCCATCACCTCGCCCGTCGAGCGCATCTCCGGCCGCAGGAAAATGTCCGCCCTCTCGAAGCGGTCGAAGGGAAAGACCGACTCCTTGACGGCGACGTAGGGCGGCTCCGCGGGCACCCGAAGGTTCATCGCCGCGAGGCGCTCCCCGGCCATGAGCCGCACGGCGTATTTCGCCACCGGGATCCCCGTCGCCTTGCTGACGAAGGGCACCGTGCGGGAGGCGCGCGGGTTGACCTCGAGGACGTAGAGCGTGTCGTAGAGGATGGCGAACTGGATGTTGAGGAGCCCCTTCACCTTCAGCCGTGCGGCGATCGCGCGCGTGGCCTCGAGGATGTCCTCGCGCTGCTCCCGGCTGAGGAGGTAGGGAGGCAGCACCGCCATGCTGTCCCCCGAGTGGACGCCGGCCTCCTCGATGTGCTGCATCAGGCCCACGATCGCCGTGTCTTCGCCGTCGCTCAGGGCGTCGACATCGAACTCGTAGGCGTCCTCGAGGAAGCGGTCGAGCAGCACGGGGTGCTCCTCGGATGCCCGCACGGCCTGCTGCATGTAGGTTTCGAGCGCCGTCGGGTCGTAGACGATCTCCATCGCCCGCCCCCCGAGGACATAGGAGGGCCGCACCATGAGCGGAAAGCCGATGTGCTGCGCCGCCGCGACCGCCTCCTCGACCGAGACGGCCGTCGCGTACTGCGGGTGGGCGATGTCGAGCTCGTCGAGCAGGGCGCCGAAGCGGTCGCGGTCCTCGGCGAGATCGGTCGAGTCGGGCGAGGTGCCCCAGATCGGCACGCCGGCCTTCTCCAGGGCCACGGCCAGCTTGAGGGGGGTCTGCCCGCCGAACTGCAGGATCACCCCCTCGGGCTTTTCGAGCTCGATCACGTTGAGCACATCCTCGTAGGTGAGGGGCTCGAAGTAGAGCTTGTCGGCGACGTCGTAGTCGGTCGAGACCGTCTCCGGGTTGCAGTTGACCATGATCGCCTCGAAGCCGAGTTCCTTCAGGGCGAAAGTCCCGTGCACGCAGCAGTAGTCGAACTCGATCCCCTGGCCGATGCGGTTCGGCCCGCCGCCGAGGATGATCACCTTGCGCCGGGCCGAGGGGTGCGACTCGTTTTCCTCGTCATACGTCGAGTAGTAGTAGGGGGTGAAGGATTCGAACTCGGCGGCGCAGGTGTCGACGATCTTGTAGGCGGGAAGCACCCCCGCCGCCTTGCGCATGGCGCGGATCTCGGTTTCGCGCTTGCCGAGGAGCAGCCCGAGGTGCCGGTCGGAGAAACCCATGCGCTTCGCCCGCCGGAGCGTCGCGGCGCGCAGCGTGCTCCGCTCGGCGTACTCGCGCGTGATCGCCCCCTCGAACTCGACGAGCTGGCGCAGGTTCTCGAGAAACCAGACGTCGATCCCCGTCAGGCGGCAGAGTTCCTGGGGGGGGATTCCGAGGGTCAGGGCCTGCCAGAGCTTGAGGATGCGGTCGGGAGTCCCCGAGCGCAGGTCGTCGAGCAGGGCGGTGCGGCTCAGCCGCGTGATCGAGGCCTCCTCGCGGGCGTGAAAGCCGGACCAGCCGTTTTCGAGCGAGCGCAGCGCCTTGTTCAGCGCCTCCTTGAAGGTCCGGCCGATCGCCATGGCCTCGCCCACGGATTTCATCTGCGAGGTGAGCCGCCGGTCGTTTCCGGGGAATTTCTCGAAGTCCCAGCGGGGGATCTTGACCACGACGTAGTCGATCGCCGGCTCGAAGGAGGCGGGGGTCTTGCGCGTGATGTCGTTGGGGATTTCATCCAGCCGGTAGCCGACGGCGAGTTTGGCGGCGATCTTGGCGATCGGGAATCCGGTCGCCTTGGAGGCGAGCGCCGAGCTGCGCGAGACCCGCGGGTTCATCTCGATCACGACCATCCGGCCGGTGTCGCGGTTCAAGGCGAACTGGATGTTCGCCCCCCCGGTCTCGACGCCGACGCGGCGGATGATTTGCTTGGCCGCGTCGCGCATGTTCTGGAGCTCGACGTCGGTGAGCGTCTGGGCCGGGGCGACGGTGATGCTGTCCCCGGTGTGGATCCCCATGGGGTCGAAATTCTCGATCGAGCAGACGATCACGAAGTTGTCGGCCTGGTCGCGCATGACCTCGAGCTCGTACTCCTTCCAGCCGAGCACCGACTGCTCGATCAAGACCTCGCCCACGGGGCTCGCCGAAAGCCCCCAGCGCGCCGCGGCCGGGAACTCCTCGCGGTTGTAGACGACGCTCCCCCCGATGCCGCCCAGCGTGAAGGAGGGCCGGATGATCAGCGGAAAGCCGATCCTCTCGGCGGCGGCGAGCGCCTGCTCCAGGCTGCGCACGACCTCGCCCGCGGGGACCTGGAGGCCGATCTCGAGCATCGCGTTGCGGAACCGCTCGCGGTCCTCGGCCAGGCGGATCGTCTCCAGCCGCGCCCCGATCAGCTCGACCCCGTACTCCTCGAGCACCCCCTGCTCGGCGAGCTCGACCGCGAGATTCAGGCTCGTCTGCCCGCCCAGCGTGGGCAGAAGGGCGTCGGGCCGCTCCTGTTCGATGATGCGCGCGATCGCCTCGGCGTGCAGCGGCTCGATGTAGGTGCGGTCGGAGAACTCCGGGTCGGTCATGATCGTCGCCGGGTTGGAGTTGACGAGGATCACGCGGAATCCTTCCTGTTTGAGCGCGCGGCAGGCCTGGGTCCCGGAGTAGTCGAACTCGCAGGCCTGCCCGATCACGATCGGTCCCGATCCGATCACGAGGATGCGCTTGATGTCCTTGCGTTTAGGCATGGAAGCGCTCCATCTCCTGGATGAAGTGGTCGAAGAGGTACTGGCTGTCGTGCGGGCCGGGCGCGGACTCGGGGTGGTACTGCACCGAGAAGGCGGAAAGCCGCTTGTGGCGGAAGCCCTCGAGCGTCTGGTCGTTCAGGTTGATGTGCGTGATCTCCACTTCGTCGCCGGGCAGGCTGTCGAGGTCGACGATGAAGCCGTGGTTCTGGGAGGTGATCTCGATCGCCCCCGTCGGCAGGTATTGGACGGGGTGGTTCGCGCCGTGGTGGCCGAATTTCAGCTTGCGGGTGCGGCCGCCGAGGGCCAGACCCAGGATCTGGTGGCCGAGGCAGATGCCGAAGAGGGGCTTGCGGCCCAGCAATTTGCGCACCGCCTGCACGGCGTACCCCACGGGCTCCGGGTCCCCGGGGCCGTTCGAGAGGAAAACCCCGTCGGGGTTCCGGGCGAGGATCTCCTCGGGCGGGGTGGTCGCCGGGAAGACCTCAAGCGCGCAACCCGATCGCTGAAGCGAGCGCAGGATGGAGAACTTGACCCCGTAATCGTAGACCGCGACCCGGAAACGCCTCCGCGCGGGGGGGGACTCCTCCGCCTCCCCCTCCCCGAGCGGCCAGCGGTAGGGGGCGGCGGTGGTGACCTCCTGCACGATGTCGCGGCCGACGAGGGTTTTCCCCGCCCGCAGCCGCGCAAGCAGGGCGGAAAGCGGCGCATTGGAGGTCGTGATCATCCCCATCTGGGCGCCGTGGTCCCGCAGCCGCCGCGTGAGCGCCCGGGTATCGATGTCGTGGATGCCCGGGACCCCGTGGTGGCGCAGGTACTCGTCCAGGCTGCGGTTCGCCTGCCAGTGGCTCACGATCGGGCTGAGCTCGCGGATGATGAACCCGGCGGCGTAGATGCGGCGCGACTCGAAGTCCCGGGGGTTCACGCCGTAGTTGCCGATCTGGGGATAGGTCATGGCCACGAGCTGGAAGTGGTAGGAGGGGTCGGTCAGGATCTCCTGGTAGCCGCAGAGGGCGGTGTGGAAGACCACCTCGCCGATCGCCTCGCCGGGATGGCCGAAGGAGAGCCCCTCGTAGCAGGTTCCGTCCGCGAGAATCAGCCGCGCTTTCACGGTCCCCCCCCTCAATCGCGCTTGAACTGCGAGTAATCCGGCCGGCGGTAACGGCTCTCGCCCCCGCCCTCGATCGCGAGCAGCGCCTCCACCTTGAGCGGCAGCCCGAAGAGCTGGATGAAGCCGTGGGCGTCCTTCTGGTTGTAGACGTCCTCTTCGCCGAAGGAGGCGTAGTCCTCGCGGTAGAGGCTGAAGGGGCTCTTGCGGCCGGCGATGATGACGTTGCCCTTGTAGAGCTTCAGCCGCACGGTGCCGGTGATGTTCTGCTGGGTGACGCGCACGAAGGCGTCGAGCGCCTCGCGCAGGCGGCAGAACCAGAGCCCGTTGTAGACGAGCTCGGCGTAGCGTACGGCGACCGCGTCCTTGTAGCGCATGGTGTACTTGTCCATGCAGATGCTCTCGAGCGCCTGGTGGGCGCGCATCAGGACCGTGCCCGCCGGGGTCTCGTAGACGCCGCGGCTCTTCATGCCGACGAGCCGGTTTTCGACGATGTCGGCGCGGCCGACCCCGTGGCGGCCGGCGAGCGCGTTCAGGCGCGTGAAGAGCTCGACGGCGGAGAGGCGCTCGCCGTTCAGGGACACGGGGTTTCCCTGCTCGAAGTCGATCTCGATCACCTCGGGGCGGTCGGGGGCCTTCTCCGGGCTGACGGTGAGCTGGAACATCGCCTCCTCGGGCTCGTTCCAGGGGTTCTCGAGGATGCCGCCCTCGTGGGAGAGGTGGAAGATGTTGGAGTCGCGGCTGTAGATGTCCTTCTCGGTCTGGGAAATGGGCACGTTGTGTTTCTTCGCGTAAGCGATCGCGTCCTCGCGGCTGCGGATCTCCCACTCGCGCCAGGGGGCGATCACCCGGAGCTTGGGGTTGAGCGCCATCACCGTGAGCTCGAAGCGCACCTGGTCGTTGCCCTTGCCCGTGCAGCCGTGGGCCACGGCGTCGGCGCCCTCGGCCTCGGCCACCTCGACCAGTTTCTTCGCGATCAGCGGACGCGCCATGGAAGTCCCCAGGAGGTACTCGCGCTCGTAGACGGCCCCGGCCTGCATCGTGGGAAAGACATAGTGCCGCAGGAACTCCTCCCGCAGGTCCATCAGGACGAGCTTGCTCGCCCCCGAGGCGACGGCCTTCTTCTCGAGGCCGCTCAGGTCCTCGTTCTGACCGAGGTCGGCCGTGAAGCAGATCACCTCGCAGCCGCCGTAGTTGTTCTTGAGCCAGGGCACGATCACCGACGTGTCCAGCCCCCCGCTGTAGGAGAGCACCACCTTCTTCACCGATTCCTTGGCCATCCGCTGCATCCTCCTTTGGTTTCGGGCATAAAAAAACCCCGGCTTCGGCCGGGGTTTTCGTCTTCTTCGAGGGTCGAAGGTCGGATCAATCGGGTCCGACGCGGAAAACACCCGGCCGGGGCCGGCTGCTACGGCGACGGGTGCGAAGGCGTCGTTCAAACCCGGGATTCATCACGCTCGTTTCCTCGGAGCTGTTGCCGCCTTATGGCAAAAGGGAACCCTGCCTGTCAAGGGGAAAAGCTCGGCGGGCGGCCGTCTTTCTCCTCAGCCGGCGCTGGCCGCCGGCTGGGCGGCGGCCTTGCGGCGGTTCAACCGTTTTTGGAGCAGCGGCCAGAAGAGCATGCCGATCGACACCAGGAGAATCCCCGCGCTCACCGGCCGGGTGAAAAATACGCTCGGGTCGTTGTTCGAGGCGATCATCGCCGTCAGGAAATAGCGCTCCGCGAGCGGCCCCAGGATGATCCCCAGCACGAGGGGAGGGATGGGCAGGCGGTAGCGCCGCATGAAATAGCCCAGGATCCCGAAAAAGGCCATGTACCAGAGGTCGGAGGTGTCGTTTCGCAAGGCATAGGCGCCGACGAAGCAGAAGACGATGATGAAGGCGCCCATGATGGTCTCCGGCACGCGCATGAGCTCCGAGAAAAATTTGGAGCAGACCCATCCGGCCAGGATCATGATGAGGTTGCAGAGCAGCATGCCGGCGAAAACGGTGTAGACCGACTCGGGGGCCTTGTCGAAGAGGAGCGGCCCGGGTTGAATGCCGTGCATGAGGAAGGCGCCCATCATCACCGCGGTCGCCCCGCTTCCCGGGATCCCCAGGGTCAGGAGCGGGATCATCGCCCCGCCGACCGAGGCGTTGATGGCCGAGCTGGTCGCGTTCAGCCCGTCCCAGGAGCCCTTGCCGAACTCTTCCGGCTTGCGGCTCGCCTGGCGCTCGATCCCATAACTCACAAAGGAGGCGACGGTTGCGCCCGCGCCGGGGATCATCCCGATCATCGTGCCGCTGCCGAACCCCCGGAGCAGCGGGCCCTTGAACTTCCAGATTTCCTTGGGCGTCATGAGCGACACCTTCGGCCGCTCCTTGAGGCCCTGGTCCGGGATCTTGTCGCGCTCACAGAGTTGGTCGAGCACTTCCCCGATGGCAAAGAGCCCGATCAGAACGATGGTGAAGCTGATCCCGGTTTCGAGGAGCCGCGAGTGGAAGGTGAACCTCGCCGAGCCGAAGGTGTCGTCGATCCCGATCGTGCCGAGCAGCATCCCCAAGAACAGGCAAACGAGCGAGGAGGCGATCGAGCGGGTGTTGATGACGACCACGCTGACCAGCCCGAGGAAGACGACCGCGAAATACTCGGTCGCCGAAAAGGAGAGCGCCACCCGTGCGAAGGGGGGGGAAACCAGGGTCATGACCAGGCAGCTCAGGAACCCCCCGAGCGCCGAGGCCATGATCGCGACCCCGAGGGCCTTGGCCACATGCCCCTTGCGGTGCAGGGCGTAACCTTCCCAGGTCGCCGGGACGTTCATGGGGTCGCCGGGGATGTTGAAGAGGATCCCCGTGATCGAGCCGCCGAAGATGCCCCCGCCGTAGACGGCGGTCATCAGGAGCAGAGAGGGGACGATGTCCATCGAGTAGGTGAAGGGAAGGACGAGCACGATCGCGTTCAGCATCGTGATCCCCGGCAGCGCCCCCGCCAGCACCCCGATCACCAGGCCCGTCAGCATCATCAGGAAATTCAGGGGGGAGAACGCGTTGGCCATTCCGACCCAGAAGAGATCCAAGCCGCTCATGGGGTGCCTCCCTCTGCTCACATGATCCAGAGCGCGCGGTACAAGGCGAGCGTCAGATCCTCGAAGAACCACTCCCCCTTCGGCAGGGGGAGGTAGACGATCTTGACGAAGAGGTAGAGCAGGAAAATCGTCCCCCCCACCGAGACCGACGGCGGAAGCCAGCGGCCCCGGGCCCCCGCCAAGCGGAGAAAGATCCAGATGAAAAGCGCCGTGGCGACCGCAAAGCCCAGGACGACGACCGCCGGGACCACGAGGACGATCAGCAGGATCATCCAGGCGAGCTTGCGGTTGTCCATTTCCTTGCAGGCGGCCCCCTCCTCGGCGGCGGGCAACCCCCGCGCGCGGAACGTCTCCACGGCTTTGAGCAGGGCGGCAACGGCCAGCCCCACGGCGCACATCTTGGGCCAGAAGGCCCCGCCCAGCTGGCCGGGCGGGGGCGGGTCGATGCTGCGGTCGGCGTAGAAGTAGACCGCCGCACCGAAGAGGAAGATCGCAAGGGGCCCTTTGAGAAGGTCGAGCCAGGCCACCCCCGCCCGGTCGTTTGACGTGTCCATGGTCGCCTCCGGGGCTACTTGAGGATGCCGAAATCCCTCATCAGCTTCTGCATGGTCTTCAGCTCTCCCTCGACCCACCGGGCGAACTCGGGGCCGGCCATCGTGGAGGCCTCGTCGGCATACTGCTCTTGATTGAATTTCTTCCACTCGGGCGTCTGCATGGCTTTCACGAAGGCCTCGGAGAGGATCTTCACCCGGTCGGCGGGCACGCCTTTCTTGGCGATGACGCAGCGGAACTGCGGCATGAAGATCTCGAAGCCGAGTTCCTTCGAACAGGGCACGTCGGGGAAAGCGGGAAAGCGCTTCTCGGCGAAGACGAGCACCGGCTTGAGCTGCTTGGCCTCGAGGTACTGGCGGATGTCCCCCGCCTGCTCGTAGAGGACCTCGTTGTGCCCGCCCAGCACCGAGGCGTAGCGCTCGCCCGGGTTGGGGTTCGGCACGAGGGTCATCGGGTAGCCTTTGCTGGCGAGATAGCGCAGGGTGATGTCATCGATCGTCCCGAACCCCAGGCCGGCCATCTTGATCTTGTTCGGGTTCTCCTTGACCGCCTTGAGCAAGGCGTGGATGTCGGCGAAGGGGCCGTCGGCTTTCACGAAGAGAAAAGAAGGCATGTTCTGCGTGCGGACGATCCATTCGATGTCCTCGGCCTTGTAGCGGGTTTGGCCCGCCGCCACGGTCGCGAGCGTGTCGGCGATGTAGTTCGCGATCGTGTAGCCGTCGGCCTTGGCGGCCAGGAGATCCGTCGTTCCCGAGTTCCCGGAGGCCCCCGGCTTGTTGGAGACCGGCAGGGGAACGCCGAGAAGGGGTTCGGTCAGCTTGGCGAGCGTGCGGACCATCTGGTCGGATCCGCCGCCCACCCCCCAGGTGCAGATGAAGTCGATGGGGCGCGAAGGGTATTTTTCCTGGGCCAGCGCGCCTCCCAGCCCGCCGAACAGGAACAGGACACCGAGCACACCAACGATCCACGAGCGCTTGTTCATGGGGGAACCCTCCTTCTTTCTGGTTGCTTCGTTCCTCTCGGCCCGACAAGGCCGTTGGGGTTCTCTTGGCGACGAAGCCGGCTACTCCGCCCCCAGGTAGACCCGCCCCACCTTGGTGCGCAGGATGGAGAGCTCCTCCGCGGTGGGCGGCGGGGTGGTGGCGATTTCGGGGGCGAACAGGAGCGGGAAGCCCGTCGCCTCCTGGATGTTTTCCCGGGTGACCCCGGGGTGCAGCGAGACCACGCGCATGCGCTTGGTTTCCGGTTCGAAGTCCATCACCCCGAGATCGGTGATCACCCGGTCCGGCCCACCGCCCCGCAGCCCGGATTTCCGCCGCGAATCGCCGCCGTTCAAGTGCCCGGGGCTGGTGATGTATTCCACGCGCTCGAGGAAGCGGCGCTTTTCGTGGCGGATGATGATGAGCACGCGCTTGGCGCTCGAGGCGATGGGGTTGGCGCCGCCGCTTCCGGGAAAACGCTTTTTCGGTTTGTAGTAATCGCCGATGCAGGTGGCGTTCAGGTTGCCGTACATGTCGATCTGCGCGCCGCCGAGGAAGCCCAGGTCGGCCAGCCCGCGCTGCACGAGGAAGCCCAGGGACTCGAGGATGTTGCGCACGAAGGCGGGCCGCGCCGCCCCGAGGAGCCGGGTGTCGGCGACGGAGAGCGAGGCGTGCATCGGCATCAGCTGGCCGATCCCGGTCTCGACGATGTAGTGCAGGTTCGGGGCGTGCGTGTGCATGGCGAGCGTCGTCGCGGCCATGGGAAGCCCCGTGCCGACGATCGCCACCTCGCCGTCGCGGATCTCGCGGGCGGCGGCGGCGATCATCATCTCGTTGCGGGTGCACTCGTCGGGCAGCTCCCCCGTAAAGCCGCCGCAGGTGACCACCTCGGCGATCTCGGCCGAGTAGCCGAGACGCGGGTCGTTGCGCAGCCGTTGCATGCGCGAGGGGGTGAGCGCCCGGTCGAGGTATTCCTTGAAGTCCTTCGTCTCGAGCACGTAGCGCCGAATGTAGGCGCGGAAGGCCTCCGGGTCGCGGGCGGCATGCTGGTATTCCTGGAGCGCCTCGTAGTCGTAGTCGTAGTGGCCCGGCGAGGCGGTAGGGTGCGCCCCCCAGGGCTCGTGCACCACGGCATCGACGCGGTAGGAGGGGATCGCCGTCTCTTGGGGCCGGCTGCGGATGTCGTCGGTGGAGACGATCTCTTCGGCGACGACGATGATCCGCCGCGAGGCCTTGGCGATGTACTCATCGGCGAAGGCCGTGCCCTCGATCTGGGCGTTTCCGGTCTCATCGGCCCGGGTCGCGAAGATCACGGCCACATCCGGGGTGCAGGCCGGCAGCACGACGTAGCGCTCCCCGGTAAAGGGGCAGGGGGCGATTTCGAGCTTTTTCCCCTCGAGAACCTGGTGGCCGATGATATCCGAGCCGAGCTCGGCCTTGGTCGGGATGAACGTGAGCCCGAGGGCGCCTGCGAGATAACGCAGCGTCATCCCCAGGTGCTCGTAGTCCTCGGATTTCAGGGTGCCCTGCTCGACCGCGCGGCAGAAGTTCCGCGGCAGCCCCAGGCGCTCCATGTTGAGGCAGCCGGACTCGACCGCACGGACCAGGCCCGCGCCGATCAGGATGTCCACCGCGTAGGCGGGGTTGACGCTCGAGATGTGCAGCCCGCCGATCCCCTGGCGGATGATCTCGTGCGAGACGCTCATCGCGTTTCGGCACAGGGAAAACCCGCCGAAACCGACATGCATGCCGGGCCGGATGAAACGGGAGACGGCCTCCCGGGTGCTCATCAGCTTGCTGTGCATTCCTGCGCGCTCCTCCGCAGCGTATGGATTGAATGGCCCGACCGCTTCCCTCCCGGTCGGACCCCCACAAAAAGCGGCGGAGCCGGCACCCCCCGGGGTGCCGGCTCCGCAGGTTCACTCGATCTGCCGGTAGCCGAGCTCGAACGCCGCCCGGTTTTCCTCCTTGTACTTCGGGATGACCTCGAGAAAACTCTCCAGCACCTTTTCCTTGTCGAGCCGCCCCTCGAGCAGCCTGGAGAGGGCCCCGAGGGCGATCGCGTTCGCAAAGAGGGGGCGCTTGAAGTGTTTGACCGCGAGATCCTTGGCCGGCAGCGGCCTTTGCCGGCATTTCAGGTCCCGGTCCACTTCCTCCACGAAGGCCGGGTCGTAGAGGATCAGCCCCTCGGGGGGCACCGTATCCTTGAAGCGCTTGTAGGCCGCGGCCGACAGGGCGAGAAAGACGTCCGGGTTCTCGCACATCGGCGAGTCGATCGGCTTTTCGGACAGCACGACCTGGCTGCGCACATACCCGCCGCGCATCTCGGTTCCATGGCTCTTGAGCATGGTGACCCGCAGCCCCTGCTTGACGGCCGCCTCGCCGAGGGTCTGGCCGAGACGGACCACGCCCTGCCCGCCGAAGCCGCTGGCGACGATTTCGGTTCGATCTTTCATAGTCTTCCCGTCCTCCTGATGCGGTTGACCGCTTCCCAGACGTGCTCGGAAAATTCCGGCCGCGCCCCGCGGGCGTCGTGGTAGATGCCGGTGCGCCAGATGGTGTCCGGCTTCTCCTGACCCAGGGGGGCGGCATGCTCCTTGATCCAGTTGTAGATGTTGACCTGCACCCGGGAGCCGAGGTGGCGCGCCCCGAAGTTCGTGGGGCAGGGGTAGGGCATGTGGATGAGCGAAAATCCCGGGTTGGAGATCGCCTTCTTCATCGTCTCGACGACCGCCTGGCCTTCCATGGCCACGTGGCGCGCCAGGAAGGTCGCCCCGGCGGCCTTGAGGATGTCGAGCACATCCATCCCCTCGGACATCAGGTTGTGCTCGAACATGCCGTAGGGGCTGGAGTCGGTTTTCGCCCCCTGCGGGGTGGTGAACCCGAACTGCCCCCCCGTCGACTGGTAGCCCAGGTTGTCGTTGACGACCACCGTCATGGCCGCGTTCGACCGCGCGCAGTGGATGAGGTGCAGCAGCCCGATCCCGAAGGCATCCCCGTCGCCCACGGTGAGGATGAGCTTCTTCTCCGGGGGCAGAGCGACGCGCAGCCCCCGGGCGATGGCGTAGACGCGGCCGTGCGTGCCGGCGAAGCCGTCGCCTTTCCAGGTGCCGAAGGTCTGCCTGCCGGCGCAGCCGATCGAGGTTCCCCAGATGATGTCCTTGGTCTCCAGGCCGAGCTCGGCGATCGCCTGAACGATGATCTTGTGGTTCATGCCCAGCCCGCACCCGGAACAGGCCGTGGAGGGGATCTTCCGGGTGCGCAGGTATTTGTCGACGAGAAGCGAGGATGCGTAAGCCATCACCATGCCTCCAGTTCCCAGCCCTTGCGGGAAAGGGGCTGGTTCTTGAGCAGTTTGGTAAAGGTCTCCATCAGGTCGGGAATGGTCGGCAGGTCCCCGCAGACGCCGAGGAAGTGGACCTGGGACCCCTCGGCGGCCGCCCGCTGGACTTCCCGGACCAGCTGCCCGTCCCAGTTGAGCTCGACGACGAGGTATTTCGTCCGCCGCCGGAAGAGCTCGTCGGGGAAGGGCCAGAGGTTGATCAGCCGCAGGGCGCCGACCTTGAGGCCCTCCGAGCGGGCGCGGTCGACCGCGGTGTTGACGACGCGGGAGGGGGTGCCGAAGGAGACCACCACCAGATCCGGGTCGTCGCCCATGTGCCTCTTCTCGTACATGTCGCTGAACAGGTGCCGGTTGTTGCGCACCTTGTAGATCAGGCGGTAGGCATGCTTGTGATGGGCCTCGACCTCCTCGATGTCGTAGCCCTCCTCGGTCGGCGTCCAGTCCGAGCAGAGCGCCCCCGTGTTGTAGCCCATCTGCACCGGCGGGATGTCCAGGGCGTCGGTCGCGGGGTAGAAGTCCGGGCCGCGGTGATAGGTCCGCGGCCAGGTGCGGAAGCCCATCTCCTTCATCTCTTCCTCGGTCTCCGGAACGGAGATGTCCTCCATGCCGTCGGTGATCAGCTGGTCGGCCAGCACCGTGATCGGCATCCGCAGCCGCTCGGAGAGATAAAACGCGTCGACCACGACCTTCATGCTTTCCTGGGCCGAGTTGGGGGCGAGAACCACCGTCTCGAAATTTCCGCCCTGCGTGGGGTAGCGGGTGAGGTAGAATTCCCCCTGCCCCGGGGCGCCGGTGATCCCGGACACCGGGCCGACGCGGCCCGAGTTCAGGACCACCATCGGCGTCTCGCAGCCGAGCGCCCAGCCGTAGGGATCGGCATAGAGGATGAAACCCGGCCCGGAGGTGGCCGTCATTGATTTCATCCCCCCCAGCGAGGCCCCGATGCACAGGTGCATCGCCGCGCACTCGTCCTCGGCCTGGAGATAGACACCGCCCACCTGGGGAAGCCGCAAGCTCATGGCCTCGGCCAGCTCGGTCGCGGGGGTGATGGGGTAGCCGCAGAAAAAACGGCACCCGGCCAGGATGGCACCCTCGGTGATGGCGAAATTGCCCGTTTCCAAGAAGCGTTTCATATCAGGACCTCCCCTCGGCCGACTTTTCCCGGATGTCGATGGCGAAGTCGGGGCAGGAAAAGAAACATTTTAGACAACCCACGCACCACCGGCTCGACTTCACTTCCATGGGGCGGTAGCCCCGGGCGTTGAAGCCGGAGGCCGGGCCGAAAACCTCCATCTTGCAGACCTCGGCACAATAGCTGCATTCCTTGCAGCTCGCGGTGTTGACGATCACCTCGAAGTTGCGCGCATCGCATTCGAGGCAGCGGGAGGCCTCGAGCCAGACCTGGTCGTCGCTCAAGCCTTTTTCCACCTGGCTGAAATTGCCCACCCGCTCCCAGACCTTGAGCTGGGCCATCTCCTGCCGCCGCGTCACCGGCAGGCGGTCACGGAGGATCACCTCTTCCTCGGGCTCGGCCAGGGTCTCGGTGATGTCCCCGGCGCCGCCGAGGAAGCGGTCGATCGCCTGGGCGGCCTTGCGCCCCTGGGCGATCGCCCCGATGATGGAAAGCGGCCCGGTCACCGCATCCCCGCCGGCGAAAACCCCCGGCACGCCCGTGGCGAGCGTCGCCTCCTCGACCGCGATCCGGTTGCGCTCGGCCTGGACGCCGGAGAGCGGCTTCAGGAAATCGAGCCGCGGCGTCTGCCCGATGGCGGCGATGATGGTGTCGGCGCTGATGCGGTCGGTGATTTCCTCGTCGTAGACGGGGTTGAAGTTGCAGGCGTCATCGAGCGTGGAGACGCAGCGCTTCAGGCCGAGCCCCTCCACCTTGCGGTCTCCCAGGACCCGCTTGGGCGCCCAGGCGTTCTGGATGACGATCCCCTCCTCTTCGGCGAGCGCGATCTCCCAGGGGTGCGCGAGCATCTCGTCGCGCGTCTCGAGACAGACGATGCGCACCGATTTCGCCCCCAGGCGTTTCGCCGTGAGGGCGACGTCGACGGCCACGTTGCCGCCGCCGATCACGACCACGTCGTTGCCGATTTTCGGCGCCCGGCCCATCGCCACCTGGGTGAGGAAATCCCAGCCCCACAGGAAGCCTTCCTTGTCGGCGCCTTCGAGAGGAATCCGCGTGCTCGAGGAGGCGCCGCAGGCGATGAACACCGCGTCGTGCTTTTTTTCGAGCGTCTCGATCGTCACGTCCTTGCCGACGACCGTGTTTCCCTGGAACTGGACCCCCAGCGCGAAAATGGGCTGGAGATCGCGCTCGAGCCGCTCTTCCGGAAGGCGGTAGCGCGGGACCCCGTAGCGCATCATGCCGCCGGGCTTGGGAAAGGCGTCGAAGACCTGCACTTGGTGGCCGAGGCTCTGGAGGTAGTAGGCCGCGGTCAGCCCCGCCGGCCCGGCGCCGATGACGGCCACCCTTTTACCGCTCGGGGCGGCCTTTTTCTTTCGCTTCCACCAGGCATCTCCGCCCTTGTCCACGGCGGCGCGTTTGAGGGCCCGGATGGCGATCGGCTCGCCGAACTGCTGGTAGGCGCAGGCATCCTCGCAGGGGGCGAAGCAGGCGTCGGCGCACACTACCGGAAAGGGGATCTTTTCGCGGATCACGGCTACGGCCTCATCGAAACGCCCGTCCCGCACCGCGCGGATGTAGCGCGGAACGTCGATCCCGGCCGGGCAGGCGTGGGTACAGCGCGGGACGATGAAATCTTTTCGGGATACCCGATGCGAACTCATGCCCTTTCTCCTTTGTACGCAGGATTCATGGTCTCCATGTCGATTCGGTCTCCTCGGGTTTTCTGAAACGGATCGATCGCACTCATTTCAGGGGGCCGAACGGAAAAAGACCCCGCTGGGTTTCCACGTAGACCGCAAGCCCTTCGATGTGCTGCTGCATCAGGGCCCGCGCGAGCTCTCCATCCCTCTTTTCGAGCGCGGCGATGATCTCCTGGTGCTCGCGCAGGGCGTTGTAGGCGCGATTGTCCATCTTGATCGTCGCCAGACGCACCATCCGCATGTGGTCGTAGATGTTGGCGGCGAACTCCTGCAGTTTCCGGTTTCCGCTGAGCTGGAGGATGTATTCGTGAAAGCCGACATTGACGCGCGCGAATTCATCGACTTTTTCGAGGATGTTTTCATCGTTGAACCCGGCGAACATCTCCTTCATGCGGGCGATGTCTGCTTCGGTGACATGGTTTGCCGCCATCCGGGCCGCCGCCCCCTCCAGCGCCGCCCGCACATAGAGGATCTCGATGATCTCTTTTCTGCTCTTGCGGTTGATGAAAATCCCTTTCCGCGGCTCGACGCGGAGGAGGCCTTCCGAGACGAGACGGTTGATGGCGTCCCGAAGGGGGGTACGGCTGATGTTCAGGCTCTCGGCCAACTTTCGCTCATCGAGACGCTCCTCGGTGTTGTAATCCATGTTGAGGATGGTCTCTTTGAGCGATTGGTAGGCCAGATCCGCCAGTCTGGAAGGTGGCTTCAGAGGCAAGAGGCAAAGGGGAGGGTCGGGGCGCCGTTGTCTGATCATGTGGTATACCAAACACCAGATTATTTCTGATGTCAAGGGAAAAATGCCAAAGAATTTTTTATAGAAATTCTGGTTGTTTCTTCGATCTGGGTCTGAATGAGGGGGTTCTGGTGGGATCAGCGGGTTTCGCGGGCGGTCTGGAACAGGGGGTAGGGATTCACCGGCCTCATGTCCTCGAGGCGAAGCAGCATGAAGTGAAGATGAGTAGGCGAGCGCTCGGCGTAGGCGTTGGTTCCGCTCCGACCGAGGGTGGCGATGACGGCTCCGCCGGCCACGCGTTCCCCGGTCTGAACGAGCAGCCGCTCGAGGTGCGCCGAGTAGGAAAAGAGCCCGCGGGCGGGGTGGTAGAGCCAGAGGTAGTTCCCCCCGCGCAGGCCGTTTCCGTTCACGGAAAAGCCGGGTGCCCAGTCGGCGAAGGCGGACACGACGACCCCCTCGGCGAAGGCGAGGACCTCGATCGGGCGGCCGGTGCGGTCGTCCAGGCCGTCCTGGTTTCCGTCGTAGACGAAGATGTCCAGGGCAGGGTGCCCGACCCGGCGGCGGGGCCCGGTGAACTCGTAGCGGCTCGGCCGGTAGCCTTCGCCGCGCTTTCCGCCCACATGCCGCGGGCCGTAGCCCTTGAGCGGGAAAAAGAGACCGGCGTCGAATTCGCGCGCGGGGAAAGCGGCCGGCAGAATCCTGCCGAACTCTTCGACCCGCCGACGGGCTTCCTCGAGCGGAATCTGCTCGTCGCGCACGGCGCGCTCGAACTCCTGCCAGCGTTCCGCGGGTGCCGCCGGCTCGAAGGCCCAAGCCCGGTGCTCAGCGGCCCAAGCCCCTCCTTGCAGGAGGACAAAAGAGAGCAGAAGCCGTGCGAAAGCGCCCGGGCCGAGCCGCGCCGAATGCCGGCGGAGTCTCGCGGCCCCCCGTCTCATGCAAACACCCGTCCCGCCATTTCCCGACGCAGACGTTCGACTTCTTTCGCCATCGCGTTCAGAATCTCCTGCGCCCCCTCGGTCGAGGACAGGGAGGGTCGGAGCGCCCGGTAGAAGTCCTGTTCGACGCGGTTCAAACGGTTGAGCCGCAGCAGCAACTCCGCCCGGTTGCGGAAAGCCGAACGGACGAGCTCTTCGAAGCGCCCGCCGTCGGCCTGGAGAAGGTCCATGTAAAATTCGACCAGCTCCCGAATCCATGCGGTGTAAGGCCCCTCCAGCCGGTCGATCAACCCCGACTCGCGGACCGCCCGCTCGATGTCCGGCTTTCCGCCGGTGGCGACCGCCGCGTCGGCCAGGTCCAGCGACAGCAGCCGCGTCCGCAGGAATTCCTCTTCGAACCTCAACCGGCCGGTCTTGTATTTCTGCATGCGGTAGAGAAAGTAGAGAAACAAAATGGGCAGCAGGATCATCCAGAAGCTCGCCTGGGGCTTTTCGAACACGTTCCCCCCCACGGCGTTGGCGACCGCCCGCTCCCAGTGCAGGATGAATTCCTTCTTTTCCCTGTGCGTCGCCATCGCGCCTCAACGGCTGCCGGGATTCCGTTGATCCCGGGGGGGATAGTCGAGGCGGTCGCGGATGTTCTCGGATCCTTCGGCGGGTTCTTCGAAGTCCGTGTAATAGATGGCCGTCGCCCGGAGATTCCTCTCCTCGATCACCCGCGCCATGCCCTCCGCCCCCGGGATCCTCTGGGCGAGCCTTCCGCCCCCGAAGATGAGCCCCCACACGAAGAGAAACCCGAGAAGGAGTTTCAACCAAGCGGGAAAGGCTGCCCGCGCGGTTCCGCGGGCAGCCTTTCCCGAGATCGAGGGCGATGCGGGCATGCCGTTCAGATGGCGGCCGTCACTTCCGGGAAGACGATGTAGAACATGATGTACCCCATGATCAGCGTGAAGGTGAGCTGGAAGGACTGGCCGAACACATAGAGGGTGATCGGTTTGCCGCCTTTGAAATAGGGGCCGAACTCACGGAAGTTGGTCTCCAGCCCGATGCAGGTGAAGGCCAGGGCGAAGAACCACTCGCGGGCGATGCGGGTGAAGCCGCGCAGAACGCCGTGATCGATCATCACCGCGCTCATGTCCTTGCCCATGCTTTGATCGAGGATCGAGAAGAAGATCGAGGCCGTGATGAAGCCGATCACGAACTTGGGGAAGCGGTACCAGATCTCCCACCAGCTGACACTCTGCCCGGGCGTGCAGTCCACCTTGGCGCACCAGTAGACGGCCACGCCGAAGGCGGTGACGCCGATCAGGACGTTCTGGATCATCTTGATCGTGGCGGCGACATAGAGGGCTTTCTGCCCGAGGAAGGCACCCGCTGCGGCCACGGCGCCCGTGGAGTCGATCGTGCTGCCCATCCAGGCCCCGGCCAGAATCTCCGGCATGCCGACGAGCTTGGCGAAGGCGGGCTGGCCCACCATGCAGATCGCGGTGAAGACCATGGAAAGGCCGATCGCCAGCGTGAGTTCTTCTTTCTTCGCCCGGCAGGCCGCCGCGGTGGCGATCGCCGCCGAAACTCCGCAAACCGACATGTCCGCCGAGATGGTGATGTTGAGCGTTTTGGAAGGCATCTTGATCACCTTCTGGCCGAACCAGTAGGTGAGAATCAGCGTGACCGGGGTGCAAATCCAGGCGATGAAAATGCCGGGCTTCCCGATGGCGAGAATCTTGTTGAAGAGAATTTCGGCCCCCAGAAGCACGAGTCCCGTCTTGATGTAGAACTCGGTGCAGACCGCCGGTAGCATCCATTTGGGGGTTCCGATCGTGTTGCTGATGAGCAGGCCGAAGACGATCGCCCACAAGGGAAACCCGAAACCCCAGTATTTCATCAGGGCCTGGGTTTCGGCCATGTAGGCCAGGACGGCGAGGAGGAACACAAACGGGAATCCCACGATGAACTGACCGAAGGGTGTCCCCATGATCGCTTTGCCGATGCCGAAGAAAACGGCGAGCAAGATGCACAGGCCGATCAGGTAGGGGATACGGTTGTAGGCCTTCACCTTGTACTTGGCCTCGGCCTTGGAAGCATCGCTCTTGGCTTTCTGCCAGGCATCGATCGCCTTTTCCGCTTCGGCGTTCAAAGCGTTATCCTTGTAACCGGCGGCGGCGGCGGCCGCCTGGGCCTCCTTGGCCTTGGCCAGGGCGGCGGCGGCGGCCGCCTGGGCCTTTTCTGCAGCCTCCTTGTGCGGGGCGCCCATCGCCTTGGCGGTTTCCTCGCTTCTGTAGAGCGCATCGAGCGGGTTGGTGCTCCAATCGCTCGGCGAAGCGAGGAAATTCTGGATGGTCTTCGCAAAATCCTGGTTCGTCGCCCGCACGCCGCGTTTCGCCGAGGAGGCGTTGTGCCATTCAATGGTCTTGAAAGGCGCTTTGGCCGCCTCCGCTTTCATGATTTCATTGTATTTCGGGATCTCCGCCGCCTTCTCCGGCGGACGGGGGAGGTAGATCAAGAGCCCCACGATGAGCAGAAAAAAGCCCATCCACACGGCCATCCAATCTTCTTTCTTATAGAGATCGCGCAGCGTGGTCTTGCCGCTTTCAATGACGACCACTTCCGGTTCGCCGGGTGACGCTTTGGCCTCAGCCATGGTGTTCCTCCTTGGGTCGGAAGATTGAGTTGCGCTACACCCCCAATACCGATAGCACACCGGGGCTCGATCCGCCGGGAAAACAGCGGCTGCTTTGTAGCGCAGGGCCCTGGAGCCGTCAAGCAGGTATCGGCACTTGACGGGCGACCAGTGCGATCCAGCCCTCGTTCTCCCGGATTTCCAACATCTTGAGACCCGCCTTCCGGAATCGGTCGGAAAGGAAGTCGCGGTTGGCGGCGAGCATCCCCGAGGCGAGGAAACGACCGCCGGGGGCGAGAAGCCGGGGGACGTCGGCGAGGAGGCGGATCACGACCTCGGTGAGGATGTTCGCCGCGATCAGGTCGAAGCGGCCGCGGAAGCCCAGGGCGAGATCCGACCGGACCAGGGCGACAGGGCGGGGGTCGATCCCGTTTCGGGCGAGGTTTTCCCGGGCGACGCGAAGCGCGTTTTCGTCGCGATCGCAGCCGGCGAGCCTTCCCGCGCCGAGCTTCGCCGCGGCGAGGAGCAGGATCCCCGAGCCGGTGCCGACATCGAGAAAGGACCCTCCGGGTCGGAGATGCCGCTCGATCAGCTCGAGCGAAAGCCGCGTCGTGGGGTGGCTCCCGGTGCCGAAGGCCATGCCCGGGTCGAGCTCGATCACGAGGTCGCCGGGCCGGAGTTCGGCCTCGCGCCAGGAGGGTTTGACCACGAGCCGCCTTCCGATCCGCAGCGGCTGGAAAAAAGCCTTCCAGGACTCGGCCCAGTCCTCCTCGTCCACCTCGCGGAAAGAGAGGCGGTAGACGAGCCCGCTGCGGCGCGCCAACGCGGCGAGATGCTCCTCGAGCCGCGCGAGGCGGCTCTCGAGCTGCCCATCCGCCGGGAGAAAACCGGAGACGGCGTGGCGCTGCGGCCGCGGGAGGGCGTCTTCGGCCCAGTCCGCATCGGCGTGCAGGCCCGGGTCCTCGACCACCACCCCCTGGAGCCCGAAATCGAAGAAGACCGCCGCCACGAGGTCGGATGCCGTCTCGGGGTCGGCATGATCCAAGGTGACCCGGGCCTCGAGGTATTTCATCGCGCGGGCCCGTTGCCGCCGCAGGGCCTCAACGAGAGGCTTTCGACGGCGGCGCGGCGGTTCGCCAGAGCGGGCAGTTTCGCACGCACGGCGGCGATCCGCCCGCTCGAGGCCGTGGCGAAGAGGAGGTCTTCGGTCTCGCCGGCCCCGGCCAAGGGGATGCCGAAGGGGTCGAAGACCGCGCTCCGGCCGCAGAAGCTTCCCCCCACGAGGTTGCAGCCGGCGACGTAGAGCGTGTTCTCGATCGCCCGCGCCTGGAGCAGGGTCGTCCAGTGGAGCTCCTTCACCGGGCCCTGGTACCAGGCGGAGGGGACGAGGATCAGCTGCGCGCCGGAGGCGGCGAGGTAGCGGAAGATCTCGGGAAAGCGCAGATCGTAGCAGATGGCGAGCCCGATCTTCATGCCGGCGGCGGTCACGACGGGCGGCGGCTCGTCACCCGCGGCCATGGTGTCCGATTCGCGCACACTCAACGCATCGAAGAGGTGGATCTTGCGGTAGGAGGCGACGATCTCGCCAGCGGGGGAAAAGAGGCGCGCCGTGTTGTAGGCGAGCCCCGGCGTGGGCCCCTCCTCCCAGCAGCCGACGGCGATGTAGAGCCCGGCGAGCTGCGCCATGGAGGCGATCATGCGCGTGAAGAACTGTCCTTCCTCGCGCGCAAGCTGCGCGGGGGGCCGCTCGGGCGTGGGGAGCCCCATGAACATCTCCGGCAACACGAAGAGGTGGGCGCCCCGCTCCGCCGCCTCGCGAACCAGCACGCGCGCCTTGCGCAGGTTGTGGCGCGGGTCGGGGTGGCCCTCGACCTGGGCCAGCGCCACGGTCAGTCGCGTTTCCATCATTCGTTCGTCCTCCCGGCCGACCGCCGGCAGGGTCCGCCGGCGGTTGACTTTTCCGAAAGCTGGGGCCTATTAGGTTAGCATGCCCGATCGAGGAAAGGAAAGACGCCCATGACCCCAGCCGAACTGCGGCGGCTCTCCGCCGAGGGGAAATTCGACCGGCCGACGGCGGGCTTCTGCGAGGGATTCGTCCAGGCGAACCTCGTCGCCCTGCCGGAGAAATGGGCCGGCGATTTCGAGGCCTTCTGCCGCAAGAACCCCAAGCCCTGCCCGCTCCTCGAGATCGTGGGCCCGGGGACGACGCGCACGGCGCGCCTGGCGCCGGGCGCGGATCTGCTGCACGTGATCCCGCGCTACCGCGTGTGGGTCGACGGCTCCCTGCACGGGGAGGTCCCCGACATCGCCCACGTCTACCGCCCGGATCTCGTCTTCTTCCTCCTCGGCTGCAGCTTCTCCTTCGAGGAGGCGCTGATGCGGGCGGGGATCCGCCTGCGGCACGTCGAGGAGAAGAAGAACGTCGCCATGTACCGCACGACGATCCCCCTCGAGCCCGTCGGCCCCTTCCGCGGCGGCATGGTGGTCAGCATGCGGCCGATCCACCGCACGCAGGTCGCCCGCGCCTGCGTCATCACCGCCCGCTACCCCGAGGTCCACGGCGCGCCCGTGCACATCGGCTACCCGGAGATGATCGGCATCCGCGACCTTTCCCGCCCGGACTACGGCGACCCCGTGGCGATCCGCGAGGAGGAGATCCCCGTCTTCTGGGCCTGCGGGGTCACGCCGCAGAACGTGCTGCTCGAGGCGAAGCTTCCCTTCGCCGTCACCCACGCTCCCGGATACATGTTCGTGAGCGATCTCAAAAACGAGGATTTCGCCAGACAGGAGGTGTCGCCATGAGAAGAACGAGGAGGATCGCGCTGCTCGCCGCCGTCGGCCTGCTGTGGGCCGCCCAGGCGCCGGCCGGCCCGGAGGAGTTGCGCGTCGTCGGCAGCTGGAACAACCTCACGATGTTCAAGAACTTCGAGCAGCCCTTCTGGACGGAGGTCGTCCCCAAGGAGCTCGGGATCAAAACGAGCCTCACCTCGATCGGCCAGGTGAACGTAAAGGGCCCGGCCGTGCTGCGCTCGGTCAAGATGGGCGTCTACGACGTCGTCCACACCGTGGCCGACTACGTCGTGGACGACTCCCCGGCGCTCGCCGGGCTCGATCTCCCCGCGCTCGCCAACGACCTCGTCCTCGCGCGCAAGGTGGTCGAGGCCTACTGGCCCGTCCTCGACGACTACCTGCAGAAGGACTTCGGGGTGAAGCTGCTGAGCGTCGTGCCCTACCCGGCGCAGGTCCTCTTCATCAACACCCCGATCAAGAGCCTCTCCGACCTCAAGGGGAAAAAGATCCGGGCGAGCGGCTGGACGACCTCCGAGTTCGTGTCCGCGCTCGGGGCGACCGGGGTGACGCTCGCCTTCAGCGAAGTGCCCCAGGCGCTGCAGCGCGGGGTCGTCGACGGTGCCGTCACCGGAAGCCTCTCGGGCTTCAGCGCCGGCTGGGGCGAGGTGGCGAAGTACCTCTACCCGCTCCCGATCGGCGGCTGGGACTACGTGATCGGAACGATCGGGCTGGAGAGCTGGAAGGCGCTCGGGCCCGAAAAACAGGCGAAACTCCAGAAGCTGATCCGCGAAAAACTCCAGGACCCGGCCTGGGAGGTGACCGGCCGGGAAACCCAGGAGGGGGTCGCCTGCCTGAGCGGCACGGGGGCCTGCCCCCATGGGACCCCGGCCAAGATGACCGTCATCCCCGTCACCGCCGGCGACGAGCAGGCGGCGAAGGAGGTGCTCGTAAAGAACGTTCTCCCGGCCTGGGCGAAGAAGGTCGACAAGGCCGCCGTCGAGCGCTGGAACGCCTCGATCGGGAAACTCGTGAATCTCCAGGCCAAATGAGGCCGCGGGCGGGGCGGACCCCTGCCGCCCCGCTCCCCTTTCCTGCCGCGGGGCGTCCCCGCGGCCGTCTTGCCCGGCGGAGCTCTGCATGGACCGGCTGATCCGTCTCACGGGAGAGGTTGCGAAGTGGGCTGCCTGGCTGAGCGGGGCGCTGCTTTTCCTCACGGCGGTCTTGATCGCCCTCGAGGTCGTCCTGCGCAAGATCTTTGCGATCTCGCTCGGCGGGGCCGATGAGATCTCCAATTACGTGCTCGCCGTCACCTCGAGCTGGACCTTCGGCTATGCGCTGCTGCGCAAGGCCCACATCCGCATCGACGCCCTCTACCTGCGGCTCGGCCGGGGGATGCGCGTGGGACTCGATCTCGCCTCGCTCGTCCTCTTCACCCTGTGCGCCGCTTTAATCACGGGCTACGCCTTCCAGGTGCTCGCGACCTCGATCCAGCGGCGGTCGGTGGCGAACACGCCGCTCGCCACCCCGCTGTGGATCCCCCAGGGTCTGTGGTTTGCCGGCCTCCTGCTCCTGCTGCTCACGGTGCTCGTCCTCCTCGCGGGGACGGTCGCGCGGCTCGTTGCCGGCGATGTCCCCGGCGCGCAGCGGCTCGCGGGGGCGACCGATGTGCGTGAGGAAATCGAGGAGTCCGGTTCCGCCGCCGCCTCCGGGGCAGAGGGGGAAGGAGGCGGGCGATGATCGTCCTCGTGACCCTGGCCATTCTTCTCCTTCTGCTTCTGGCGAGCATCCCGGTCGCGGTCGCCATCCTCGTCCTGGGGCTCGCGCTCGGCTATTTCTACTCCGGCTATCCCCTCCACCGCCTGCTCGGCGAGATCTTCTGGTCGGCGAGCACCGATTTTCTCCTGCTTTCGATCCCCCTCTTCGTTCTGCTCGGGGAGATCCTGCTCCGTGCGGGGATCGCCCGCCGCACTTACGGCGCCCTCGACAAGTGGCTATCCTGGCTCCCCGGGGGCCTCATGCACGCGAACATCGGCACCGCCGCCATGTTCGCCGCAACCAGCGGCTCGAGTGTCGCCACCGCGGCGACCATCGGCACCGTGGGGCTGCCCCAGGCCCGGCGCTACGGCTACCACGAGGGGCTCTTCGCCGGGACGATCGCCGCCGGCGGGACGCTCGGGATCCTGATCCCGCCCTCGATCAACCTCATCGTCTACGGCTTTCTCACCAACACCTCGATCCCGCAGCTCTTCCTTGCCGGGATCGTCCCGGGGATCCTGCTCGCCATCGTCTTCATGGCGGTGATCCTCGTGATCTGCCTCGTGCGGCCGGGGC
This sequence comes from Desulfobacterales bacterium, assembly GCA_037481615.2. Classification (GTDB taxonomy): domain Bacteria; phylum Desulfobacterota; class Desulfobacteria; order Desulfobacterales; family SpSt-501; genus SpSt-501. The sequence continues at coordinate 24,875 of JBBFLI020000001.1, read as the reverse complement.
TGAGCGGGGGGGTGCGCCGCGCCTCCTGGGCCGAACGCTTCTCGAGCCTGCAGGACCTGGTCCCGGTTCTCTTCATCTTCGCGGTCGTGATCGGCTCGATCTACACCGGCTGGGCCACCCCCACCGAGTCGGCCGCCCTGGGGGTGATCGCCGCCGTGCTGCTCGCCCTGCGCTACGGCGCAGTGGGGCTGCGCTTTCTTCAGGAAGTCGCCGAGGGCACGGTGCGCACGACGGCGATGATCATGCTCATCCTGATCGCCGCGAACTACCTCAACTTCGTCCTGGACTCGGTCGGCCTGGCCGAGCTGCTCAAGCGCTTCGTCCAGAACCTGGGCTTTTCGCCGCTCAAGACGCTGCTCGCCATCATCGCCCTCTATGTGGTGCTCGGCTTCTTCGTCGAGACCCTCTCGCTCATGGTGATCACCGTCCCGATCGTCTTTCCCGTGATCGTGGGCGCGGGCTTCCACCCCGTCTGGTTCGGGATTCTCCTCATCCTGCTGATCGAGATGGCCCTGATCACGCCGCCCGTGGGGCTGAACCTCTATGTCGTCCAGGGGGTGCGGGCACGCGGGACGATCGGCGAGGTGATCGTCGGCAGCACGCCTTTCGTGGTCGGGATCTTCCTCATGATCGCGATCCTCGTCCTCTGGCCCGAACTCGCCCTTTTCCTTGCCCGCACCGTCTGAAAGGAGATCGCCATGGCCGCCTCCCGGCTCGAACTCACGCGGGAATCCCGGCAGGGGAAAACCCCTCTTTCCTTCACCGCCGACCGCCTCGTCGTCGCCGGCTGGGTGGGAAAGGACCGCGAGGCGGTCCGCAAACACATCGAGGAACTCGGCCGCCTGGGCGTCCCCGCCCCTTCGCGGACGCCGACCTACATGAGCCTTTCGCCCGCCATCCTCACCACGGCGGAGGAGATCGAGGTCACGGGGGCCGAGTCCTCGGGCGAGGTCGAGTGCGTGCTGTTGCGGGAAAACGGCCGCATCTATGTCGGGGTGGGCTCCGACCACACCGACCGCGGCTTCGAGAAATACGACATCCCGGCTTCCAAGCAGATGTGCGGGAAACCCCTCGCCCCCGCGGTCTGGGATCTCGAGGAGGTGCGCGGGCACCTCGAGCGGATCGTCCTGCGCTCGTGGTCGACGCGGGAGGGCCGTCGGCGGCTCTACCAGGAGGGAACGCTCGCCGAAAACATCGGCGTGCTCGAGCTCCTCCGGGGGATACCCGAGGAGGCCGACCCGCGGCGGGGTTCCCTCGTGCTCTTCTGCGGCACCTTCCCCGCCCGCGGAGGCATCGAGATCGGGGAGCTCTTCGAGTTCGAGATGGAGGATCCCGTGACCGGCCGCCGCATCGCCCACCGCTACCGCGCCCGCCGCCTCCCCCAGTTCCTCTGAGCCGGCCGGCGAGCGGGAAAACAGGTCGCTACGGTTTGCGCCTGCGCCAGAAGCGCAGCCGCCCGCCGAGGGCGAGCCCGAGGATCACCGACCCGGCGAACACGAGAAAAAGAACCAGAATGTCGATCATTCCACGCCCCTGTTGATTTCTATCCGTCTTGCTCACCGGCGGGTCGGGAAAGGCCGCCCGCGGCGAGCCGCACGCAGGCACCCGGAGGAAGCGGTCCCAGGAAGCCGGAAGCGAGGGCGAGGGCATTGCGGCCGTCGGTTCTCTCGACCCGCGCCGCGGCGATCGGTCGGCCTTCCCGGTCGAGGATCGCAACCGTCCCGCCGGGTGCGACCCCGGCCTCCGGGAACAGGCCGAAGAAGACCTCCGTCCCGCCGGGGACGCTTCGGGAGAGAAAGATTTCGGCGAACCCTTCCGCGGCGAGCAGCCGCTCCCGGCGGCGCCCGAGAAGGTAGCCCCGCAGGAGCACCAGGGCGAGGAGCGGGACACAGGCGAGCGCCGCGAGTCCCGGGGCGATGCCGAAGTGGCGGCGCAGCAGCGAGAGCCGGCTCCGGCGCAGGGAGTCGGCATCCGTGTGGACGACGACGCGCCAGGCGCCGACGGGAGGCTCCTCGGGCGGTTTTTCCCGCAGCCGCACCCGCAGTTCGCGGGCCCCGGGGGAGGCCCCGGGGGCGACCGTCACCTCTCCCACCCACATCGTCCCGCCCAACCAGAAGCCCTGCTGAATACGGTCCAGACGCAGGCGGACGGTTTCATCCTCGCTTTCCACCTCGAGCCGGGCGAGATCCTTCACCTCGGGGTCGAGCATCCCGTCCACCCAGGCGCTTTCCCCCGGCAAAAGGTTCACCGTGAAGAGCGGTTCCCGGAAACGCGCGACACAGCTGTCCAGGAGAAAGGCGAAAAAGACGAGAAAAACGACGAGCCCCACCCGCCCGAGGCGTTTTGCGGCGCGGTCGGTTCTTGCCAGATCCAAGGGGGGTTCCTTTCGAGGCTGCGGGGAGCCCTGAAGCGTTCTCGCAACCCGCCGGCGATGCTGGAATCGGAGACCGAATCGTGCTACGGGGATCCTCCGATGAAGTTTCTCTTCTCCGAGCTCGCCGCCCTCGTCAACCGGGCGCAGCAGAAGAACAACATGCGGCTCCTGCTGCGCTTTCTTCTCATCCTGGCCGGTTTTTTCATGCTCTACAGCACGTTGTTCCATTTCCTCATGGACTACGAGGGCCGGGACTACTCCTGGGTCACGGGATTCTACTGGACGCTGACCGTCATGTCGACCCTGGGTTTCGGCGACATCACCTTCACGAGCGATCTGGGCCGCCTCTTCTCGATCGTGGTCCTGCTCACCGGGATCATCTTCCTGCTCGTCCTGCTGCCTTTCACCTTCATCCAGTTCTTCTATGCCCCCTGGCTCGAGGAGCAGAACCGCGCCCGCACGCCGCGCGCGCTGCCGGAGACGACCCGACGGCACGTGATCCTCACGCGCTTCGATGCCGCGGCCGTCCATCTCATCGAAAAGCTCGACCGCTACGGCATCCCCTATGCGATCCTCGTTGCCGACTCCCAGGAGGCCCTCCAACTGCACGAGACGGGCTACCGCGTGGTTCTGGGCCCCCTCGACGACCCGGCGACCTACGAACGGTTGCAGGTGCGCCGGGCGGCGCTCGTTCTCGTCCTGAACGACGACGTCACCAGCACGAACATCATCTTCACGATCCGCGAGGTCTCCGAGCAGGTCACCACGGTCACCAACGTCGACCAGGACGAATCCCTCGACATCCTCCAGCTCGCCGGCAGCACCCACACCTTCCAGTTCACGAAGATGCTGGGCCAGGCACTGGCCCGCCGCGTTCTCGGCTACAGCCACCAGGCGAACGTCATCGGGCGCTTCGACGAGCTGCTGATCGCCGAGGCCGCCGCGGGCCGCACCCGCCTGCAGGGCCTGACGCTCGCCGAAAGCCGGCTGCGCGAGCTGACCGGCGTGAACGTCGTGGGGCTTTGGGAAGAGGGCCGCTTCTCGCCGCCCGGGCCGGAAACCCGGATCGGGGAGACGACGATTCTCGTTCTCGCCGGTTCGGGCGAACAGCTGCGGCGATACGAGATGCACGTCGCCCTGCCCGGAAAGCCGGGGGAACAGGCGGGCCCGGTGCTCGTCCTGGGCGGCGGCCGGGTCGGGATGGCCGCGGCGGCGACCCTGCGCCGCATGGGGATCGATTACCGCCTGGTCGAGAAAAAGATCTCCCGCGCCCTGCAGGGGGATGAGCGCGTGGTCCAGGGCAGCGCGGCCGATCTCGAGACCCTGGTCCAAGCCGGCATCCATCAGTCCCCGGCCGTGATCATCACCACCCACGACGACGACCTCAACATCTACCTCACGATCTACTGCCGGCGCCTGCGGCCGGATGTCCAGCTCATCTGCCGCGCAACGCACGACCGCAACGTCAAGACGCTCTACCGGGCCGGCGCGAATTTGGTGATCTCCTACGCCTCGCTGGTCGCCACCACGGTCCTCAATCTGCTCAACCCGGAAAAACTGCTCGTGGTCTCCGAAGGCCTGAACATCTTCCGCACCCCCGTGCCGGCCCGAATCGTCGACCGATCGCTCGCCGCGGCCCGCATCCGCGAAGAGACGGGGCTGAGCGTCGTCGCCCTCCGCCGGGGCGAGCAGACCGTCATCAACCCCGATCCCGCCACCTCCCTGCAGCAAGGCGACGAGCTGATCCTCATCGGAAGCGCCGAGGGGGAGCGGCGCTTCGGCGAAACCTATGCCGGGTCGGCCCGGTGAGCCTCCGGGCGGCCCGCTTTCCCGCAGACGGAAGGGCAGCACCGATGAGCGAATTCACCCATCTCGACGATCAGGGCCGCGTGCGCATGGTGGACGTGAGCGCGAAGGAAACGAGCCTGCGCGCAGCGACCGCGGAAGCGATCGTGCGCATGCAGCCGGAGACCTTCCGCCGCATCCAGGAGGGGAAGGTGAGCAAGGGCAACGTGTTCGAAACCGCGCGCATCGCCGGCATTCTCGCCGCCAAGCGCACGGCGGATCTGATCCCGATGTGCCATCCCCTCCGGCTCACCCACGTGCAGATCGATTTCCTGCCCGACGAGTCCTCCGCGGCGATCGGGATCCGCGCCTCGGCCCAGGCGCTCGACCGCACGGGGGTCGAGATGGAGGCGCTGACCGGGGCGGCGGTGGCGGCGCTCGCGATCTACGACATGTGCAAGGCCGTGGACCGCGACATGGAAATCACCGCTCTGCGGCTGCTCGCCAAATCCGGCGGCAAGAGCGGGGAGTACCGGCGCAGGCCATGAAGCCTTCGCCGACCCCCTTTCGGGTAGCGTTGCTCGTCGCGGCGGGGGCCTTTCTGTTCCTCGTCGGCTGTCCTCCCGCCCCGCCGCCGGCCCCGCCGCCCGCGACCCCCGCAGTCCCGGCTACGGCCCCGCTAGCCCCGGCCCCCTGCCCGCGGTTCGGGGACGACCTCGCTTTCGCCGGCCTGGAGGAGGCGCTCGCTCGGGGCATCGCCTGGATGAAACGGCAGCCCCCGGGGCGCCTCTTCGACTTCGGCTCCGAGCGTTACCCGGCAAGCCACCTCGTCGGCTCGCTCGAGCGGTTTCGCGATCTCATCGCCTCTTCGCCCTCCGCCGACGCCTTTCAGGCGAACCTGGAGAAGGAGTTCCGTTGCTACCGCGCGAGCGGCCGCGACGGGGCGGGCGAGGTTCTCTTCACCGGCTATTATGAACCCATTCTTGCGGGACGCCGCGCACCCGATGCGGAGTTCCGCCATCCCCTCTGGGGCCGTCCCGACGACCTGATCACCGTCGATCTGGGGGAATTCCATGAAAAATACCGCGGCGAGCGCATCGCCGGGCGTCTGGAAGGAACGCGCCTCGTCCCTTACCCCGAGCGGCGCGAAATCGAGGAGCAGGGGCTGCTCTTTGACCGCGCCCGGCCGCTCGCCTGGGTGCGCGACCCGCTCGAGCTCTTCTTTCTCCACGTCCAGGGATCGGGCCGGATCGAACTCGAGGACGGCGAGACGCTGCGGGTGGGCTACGAGGCCTCGAACGGCCGTCCCTACCGCAGCATCGGCCGGTTGCTGATCGAAGAGGGAAAGGTCCCCCGCGAGGAAATCTCCCTTGCGGCCATCAAGCGCTACCTGCGCGCGCACCCCGAGGAAATCGGGCGCGTGCTGTCGTTCAACCCGAGCTATGTCTTCTTCCGCCTCGTCCCCGAGGGGCCGATCGGCTCGCTCGGCGTCCCTCTCACCGCCGGACGCTCGCTCGCCCTGGACCGCAGGCTCTTCCCGGAGGGGGCGATCGCCTTCGCCGTATCGCGCAAACCCGCGCCCGGAGACCCGTCGCCGCTTCCGCCATTCTGGCGCGAGATGCGGCGCTTCCTCCTCGTCCAGGACACCGGTAGCGCCATCACCGGCCCCGGCCGGGCCGACATCTTCTGGGGGGGCGGTCCCGAGGCCGAGACCGCCGCGGGCCACTTGAACCATCCGGGCGAGCTCTACTTTCTCCTCCTCAAGCCTTGAGCGGGGCGCTCCTTGACAGCAACGCCCGAACCCGTTAGGGTTCAAACAATCCGTTTTTCTTGGCGATTCACACCAGAGCCCAGAATTCGCCGTACAGGCCGGATGCCCGCGGCGGGGATTTTCGCGCCTTTTCCCGGAGGGGGATTCCATGTTCGGCATCGGCATGCCGGAGCTGATCCTGATCGCCGTCGTCGCCCTGATCGTTCTGGGGCCGAACAAGCTGCCCGATCTCGCGAAATCGCTCGGCCGGGCGGTGCGCGAATTCCGCAAGGCCACGGCGGAGATGAAAGAGACCTTCCGCCTCGACGGGGAGCTCGAGGAGGCGAAGAAGGTGATGGAGGAATTTCACACCGAGGTGAACCAGGCGATCCGCCGGGAGGCGCTCGAGCCGAACGACCCCGGCCTGGGGGCGGCGAAGGATGCAGCCCCGGCGGACCCCGTTTCCGTCCCGCGCGGCGGCCTCGCCGCCGCGGAGCCTTCGGCCGAGCAGAAGCTCGAGGAGCTCAAGAAAGCCTTCCAAGCCTGGAGCGCCAACCGAGCCGAACCGCCTCCGCCGGAGGCCGCCGCCTCCTCCGAACCCCGCCGCCCCGAATGACCCCGATCCCCTGCCGACCGAGGGACGCCCGCGGATGCTGACCGAGGACGACAAAATCCCCTTCACGGCCCATCTCGCGGAGCTTCGTTCGCGGCTGATCAAATGCTTCATCGCCCTGGGGGCCGGATTTCTCCTTTGCTACGCGTTCAAGGAATCCCTTTTTGAAATCCTGGTCCATCCCCTGATGCGCGTCATGCCCGAGGGGGGAAAGCTGATCTTCACGGGCATCCCCGAAGCCTTCTTCACCTATCTCAAGGTCTCGCTGCTCGCCGGGGCCATCCTGGCCAGCCCCGTCCTTTTCTACCAGTTCTGGATGTTCGTCGCCCCCGGCCTCTACCGCCATGAGCGCCGCCTGCTCGGGCCGCTCATCCTCATCACCACGGCGTTCTTTCTCGGGGGGGCGCTTTTCGGCTACTTCGTCGTCTTTCCCTTCGGGTTCCGTTTTCTGCTGAGCTTCGGCGCCGACTACATCCGCACGCTCCCCTCCATGCGGGAGTACCTCACCTTCGCGACCAAACTGCTCTTCATCTTCGGGCTGCTCTTCGAGCTGCCGGTGGTGTTGACCTGCCTTTCCTGGGTGGGGATCCTCTCGGTCGAAACCCTGCGGCGCAACCGGCGCTACGCGGTGGTCGGCGCCTTCGTCGTGGCCGCCTTCCTCAGCCCCGATGCGGTCTCGATGATCCTGATGGCGGTCCCCCTGATGCTGCTCTACGAATTGAGCATCGCCGCGGCCCGCATGCTGGCGCGCCGCAAGGCCCGGCGGGCGAGCCCGGAAAAGGCCGGCTGAGAGGCCGCCGGATCGTTGACATCGGGGGCGATTTGTGAGTTACTGAGCGTCGTGTTGTGTCAGGCTCAGGGAACCTCGGCCGGGAACCCAAACGCAAGGGAGGATGAGAGGGGTATGAGGAGAACGACCGCTGTCACGATCTGCGTTGCGTTGGCCTGCCTGTTCTTCGCCGGCGGGATCTACGCCAAGGTGGGCGATGTCATCAAGTTCGCCGGGAACTGCCCGAAGACCAAGGGGGAAATGACCTTCAGCCACAAGAAGCACAGCGAGGAATACGCCAAGCAGTACCCCGATCTCTATGCGAACGGCTGCGGCGAGTGCCACCACGACGCCAAGGGCCAGCCGCTCAAGGACCTCAAGGCGGACAGCAAGGTCGACACCTGCATCAGCTGCCACAAGCAGTGCGGCGAGGCGCCCAAGGGCAAGGATGCCCCCAAGCTCGACAAGAAGCAGAAGCTCGCCTACCTCGCCGAGGCCTATCACCAGAACTGCCAGAGCTGCCACAAGGACTTCAACAAGAAATACGCCCCGAAGAAGGCTCCGGTCACCTGCAACGACTGCCATCCCAAGAAGAGCTGAAGCTTCTTCCGCCTAACGCCTGACGAGCGGGCGGGCACCTTTTCACGGGGGCCCGCCCGCTTTCTTTACCGCGGACGCTCGAGCACCAGCCCCGACCACCCCCCCTCGGTCTCCCGCCACGATGGAAGGAATCCGAGCCGGCCGTAGGCCGCGAGCAACGCCGCCTCCTCTTCGGGCCGGACGCCCGAAAGGACGATCGCCCCATCGGGTCGGCACCGCGGCGTGAGAAGGGGCGCCATCGCGATCAGCGTGGGCAGCCTCAGGTTGGCCGCCGTCAGGGAGAAGGTCCCCGGGACGTTGGCGAGCGGCTCGTCGCTCATGCGGATGCGGCCTTCCAGGCCGTTCCGGCGCACGTTCGCTCTGGCCTCGGCGAGCGCGCAGGGGTCGAGGTCGATCCCCAGGCCGAAATCCACCCCCAACCGCACGGCGGCGATCACGAGAACCCCGCTGCCGGTGCCGACATCGAGGACGCGGCTTGGCGGCCCCGACCGGCGCTCCCCTCGATCCGCAAGCGCATGGTCGATCCCCCGCAGCGCGAGCCGCGTCGTGGGGTGCCTTCCGCCCCCGAAAGCCGCGCCGGGGGCGATCCAGACCCGCCGGGTTCCCGGAGCGGGGTCCGTCTCCTCCGGGCCGGGGGGGGAGATCACGATCCGCGGGCTCACACGCACCGGACGCGCGAAGGAGGCCTCGATCCAGGTGATTCCGAATTCCTGAGTGTAGGTCAGCTCCCCCGCGGCGACCAGCTGCCTCAGCGCCCGGCGGACGGCTTGCCGGCCCGGAGGGCTTTCGGCGCCCAGCATCCGCAGGAGAGCGGCCGGCGTGCGGCGTCGGGCGCCGGCGGCCTCGAGGATCCGCCGTTGCAGGGATTCAGCGTCCTCGGGAGTCACGGAAGGCGGCCGCCCGACGCACGAGGGCTTCGGCCCAGGCGGGGGTTCCCAGGGCGTGAACATGGGTGTAGGTGGCCAAGACATTCCGGTGGGTGATCCCGTCGCGGTCGCCCACGATGCCCACGCCGCGGCGCATGCGAAAGACGAGCATTTTCTCCTCGCCGGCCCATTCGATCGCCCGCGAGTAGTGGAATTCGTGCCCGCGAATCTCCGTTCCCCGCGCGAAGAAAGGGTTTTCGCCGACGACCTCGAGACGCGTGTAGCCGTGCCCCTGGGGGCGTCGGCAGATCTCGAAGGAAAGCGGCAGCACCCCGGCCATGGCGTAGCGGCCTTTTTCCGTGACGAGTTCGCGGCCGAGATACATCAGGCCGCCGCACTCGGCATAGACCGGAAGCCCTTCCTCGACAAGCCCCCGCAAACACACCCGGGCGCGGACATGGGCGGAGAGCTCGCCGGCGTGGGTTTCGGGGAATCCGCCACCGATGTAAAGGGCGTGGATGCGCTCGAGCTCGGCCTCCCCGAGAGTGAGGGGGCTCAAGAAAACGAGCTCCGCCCCGGCCGCCTCCAGCGACTCGAGGTTTTCGGGGTAGTAGAATTGGAAGGCGGCGTCGCGGAAAACGCCGATCCGCACCGCGGCCGGGGGGATGCGGCCTCCGGCCGCGCCGGGACGGTCGGCGGAAGACTCTTCCAGGGGGACCGCCCGGGACGCCGCTTCCTTCACGGCCGCGAGGTCGACGTGCGCGGCCACGAATTCACGGACCTTCCCCACCGCTTGGGGGGCCCAGCCGTGCTCGGGGGTCGGAACGAGCCCCATGTGCCGCTCGGGGAAGAGCGGTTCCTCGAAGCGCGGCAGCGCGCCGAGGACCGGCAGCCCCCCGTAGTGCTCGATGCTTCGCCGGCAGATCGATTCGTGCCGGCTGCCGGCCACGCGGTTCAGGACGACCCCGGCAAGACGCAGGCGGGCGTCGAAGTTCCGGCAACCGGCGACGACGGCGGCGAGCGTGCGGGTCGTCTTCGTCGCGTCGAGGCAGAGGAGCACCGGGGCTTCGAGCAGCTTGGCGAGTTCCGCCGTGCTGGTTGCGCCGTCAAGGTCGATGCCGTCGAAGAGGCCGCGGTTGCCCTCGACGAGGGCGAGGGTAGCCGTTCGGCTGTGGCAGGAAAAGGAGCTGCGGACCGCCGCCGCGGGCAGGAGGTAGGTGTCGAGATTGTAGCAGGGCCGGCCCGCGGCGAGGGCGAGCCAGCCCGCATCGATGTAGTCGGGTCCCTTCTTGAAGACGGCGACATCCTCTCCCTGGTCGCGCAGGGCGGCGACGAGTCCGACGGTCAGGATCGTCTTTCCTGCGCCGCCGCGGAGCGCGGCGACGACCAGCCGCGGGCGGAGACCCGTTGCAGGCTGCTGCATGAGCGCCGCCGGAGGGGAGCCCGAAAGAGGGGGATCAGGCTTCGTGCTCCGCCGCCGCCTGCTTGCCCGTGCCCTTCAGGCCGTACATGGAGGTGCTGCCGCTCGACCAGTACTCGAGGGTGCCGTCGGCCACCATGTCGTTGATCAGCTTCTTCGCCTCGCGCGGTTTGAGGCCGAGGATGTCGGCGAGGTCGTTGAAGTAGAACTTGGATTTGGTCTTGAGCTTCTTGGTCAGCTCTTCGACGATCTTGGCCTTTGCTTCCGCGTAATCCATGGTCCGGGTTCCTTGGTCGCTTGCGCGGGGGGCGGCACGCCGGGCCGCCCCCCGCGGGGTTGGATGCGGTTTAGAACTTGAACTGCGTCGTCTGCCGCCAGGTGTAGTAGGCGGGGTCGCGGAAATCGTCGATCAGGTGGTGCGTGAAGGGCAGCTCGCATTTCTCGAAGAAACGCTCCCAGCCGATCCGCTCCGCCCACTCGCCCAGGCGCTCGTATTTTCTCGCGTTGGCGGCGTAGACTTCGACGATCTTCTTGATCGTGGCCGTCACCTTGGGCCAGCGCGGCGGCTCGTTGGGGATGAAGGCCACGACGACCTTGGAGAACTTCGGCGGGCTGATGCGGTTGGAGACCTTTCCGCCGGCCATGATGACGATGCCGTCGCCTTCCTTGTCGGCGAGCGGCAGCGCCGGGCACATCGTGTAGCAGTTGCCGCAGAACATGCAGCGGTCGTAGTTGATGGCGACACTGTTCACCTTCTGGCCGCCGACCTCGACCTTGGCCGGCTTGATCGCGGCCGTCGGGCAGGCGGCGATGGCGAGCGGGATCTCGCACATCTTGTCCAGGTACTCGTGATCGATCATCGGCGGCTTGCGATGGTAGCCGAGGATGGCGATGTCCGAGCAGTGCACCGCGCCGCACATGTTGAGGCAGCAGGCGAGCGAGACCCGCAGCTTGGCCGGCAGGCGGCTGTTCTTGAAGTCATCGAAGAGGACGTCCATCGTCGCCTTGACCGGCCCGGAGGCGTCGGTCGCCGGGGTGTGGCAGTGGATCCAGCCCTGGGTGTGGACGATGTTGGTGATGCCCGCCCCGGTGCCGCCGACGGGGAACTTGTAGCTCCCCGCCTTGAACTTGCGGCTCTCGAGATCCTGGATCAGGGGGTCGACCTTCTTTTCGTCGTCCACCATGAACTCGATGTTGTTGCGCGTCGTCCAGCGGACGTAGCCCCCGCAGTGCTTGTCGGCGATCTCGCAGATCTCGCGGATGAGCAGCGTGGACATGATCCGCGCCCCGCCCACGCGCACGGTGTAAACCTTATCGCCCGACTCGGCCACGTGGTAGAAGACGCCCGGCTTCACGTACTCGTGGTAGAGCCACTTGCCCTTGTTCTTGGCGATGATCGGCGGGTAGAACTCGTCGTATTTGCGCGGGCCGATGTCGGTGATGCGGTCCTTCATCGGCTCCTTGGGATCGTATCCGGAAGAAATGAACGCCATGGCTCGCCCCCTTTATCGCAGATGGTGTTTGCGGAACTCGTTGATGTCGCGCGTCCAGCCGCCCTCGACCTCCTCTTCCTTCCAGAAGATGTAGGGGTTGGAGCGCGGCTCCTTCACGTGCCGCGGATCGGGCTGGATGCCGGTCACCTCGAGCAGCTTCTGGAAGCCCTGGCGCTTGATCAACTCGCCCAGCCGCTCGCGGTTCTTGCCCTCTTCCATCCACCAGTCCCAGATCTTCTCGATGATCTCTTTGATCTCGTCGTAGGGCGGCTCGACCTTGATGAAGGGGACGAGCAGCGAGCCCATCTGCGCGCCGTCCAGGATCGGGGCCTTGGCGCCGACGAGGATGGAGAGGCCCCGGTCGTCGCCGATGCGCAGCGCGCGGGGCATGACGTTCAGGCAGTGCATGCAGCGGTTGCACTCCTTGTTGTCGATCATGAGCTTTTTGCCTTCCATCCACATGCACTGGGTGGGGCAGAGGCGGATCACTTCCTTCTGGATGTCGAACTTGCCCCAGTCGCGGCCGCTGTGCTCGCCGGCGTTGGGCTTGAGCTCGCCGCCGATGTAGGCCTGGACCGCCTCCTGGTCGATCTTGATGTCGTCGCGCCAGGTGCCGATGAAGGAGAAATCGGCGCGGGCGATGGAGGCCACACAGCAGTTCGGGCAGCCGTCGAACTTGAACTTCATCTTGTAGGGGAAGGCCGGGCGGTGCAGCTCATCCTGGTAGTCCATGGTGAGCTGGTAGCAGAGATCCTGGGTGTCGTAGCAGGCCCACTCGCAGCGCGCCTGACCGATGCAGTCCGAGGGGGTGCGCAGGTTGGAGCCCGAGCCTCCGAGATCCTGATTCAGCTTGTGGGTGAGCTCGTAGAAGATCTCCTCGAGCTGCGGGGTCGTGGTTCCGAGGAAGATGATGTCGCCGGTCGAGCCGTGCATGTTGGTGATGCCGCTGCCGCGGAAATCCCACAGATCGCAAAGCTGGCGGAGGTATTCGGTCTTGTAGAACTTGCCGCCGGGCTGGTTCACCCGCATGGTGTGGAAGTGGGCGACGCCGGGGAATTTCTCGGGCTGGTCGCAGTAGCGGCCGATGACGCCGCCGCCGTAGCCGAAGACCCCCACGATGCCGCCGTGTTTCCAGTGCGTGCAGCCGTCCTTGTAGGTGAGCTCCAGCAGGCCCAGGATGTCGTCGACCACCTCGACCGGGATCTGGTACTCGATCTTGGATGCCGTCTTGGCACGATGCTCCGCCAACGCTTTGAGGTCCGAAACGAAGCTCGGCCATGGACCGCTTTCGAGCTGGTCCAGCAGGGGAGTTGGATGTTTTGCCATGCTCTCTACCTCCGTGTCAGGTTGATGAGTACGCTGTCGGAACCACCCCGAGAACCCCTAAAAATCCTTCACCTCCTCTCGATTCGGGATCCATGCCGTCAAGGTTGCACTCGTGGTCTGGATGGAGAAGGAAATTCGGAAAAAAGCCAGAGTGCAGCTATAGAATCAAAGGCCGCGGCTTGTCAATAAAAAAGCCGCTCTTAACTGCCTGTGTCGCCTTGCAAATAGGGGGCTTTACGACCCACCGCGGGTTGGGGCCCGGCGCGGCGGGGGCACGCTATCTTGGGGGGATCGCCTCCTGCCGTGCGGCCCGGTGAAGTGCCGCCGCATGGGCGGGAAGCTCGGCCTCCAAGAGAAGCCTCTCCGGGCTTCCGGGAACGTAGCGCCGGGCGACGATGGCGCGGCAGAGGTCCAGGAGATCTTCCGCGTTGCAGGAAGCGAGAAAGGCGGCGAAGGCCTCGGCCAACGGAAAACCTTCGGACTTGGCGGCGAGTGCGGCGAGTACGCCCTCGCGCGTGGCGGAGACCGTCTCCTCCGGGGCGAGCACGAAATCGCCGGTCCCGTCCAGGCGGTCGAGCCGGGTGTGGAGCGAGAGGGCGAGGAAAAAGAGGAGCAGCCGCTCGAGCCTCGCGGCGATCCCCTCCCCCACGCCCGCCGAGCCGCCGAAGAGGGGCCGGTAGTCCCGCACGGTGGTCAACCGCACCTCGGCCCCCCCCGCGCCGGGCCGCACGACGAAGTCGCCCGCCGCGTGGTGCCAGAGGGCGATCTCCTCGAAGCTCTCCAGGCGCAGATACAGCGTGAGGATGCGCGCCGCCTCGCGGTAGATCGCCCGCGCCGCCTGCGGCTCGAGTTCGACCCGGCTTCCCCCCTCCTCCCAGAGCACGGGGCGGGGCGTTCCCCCGGGGTCCGCCCGGTGGAGGTGAAACTCGCAGAACCCGGAAAACCACTCGCCCACCCAGAGGGAACAGGGGGGCCCGGTCGGCGGCGCGATGGCAAAGCAGCCGCAGACCTCGGGCAGAAAGGGAAGGCCGGTTTCCGCCCGCAGCCGCGAAAGGATCGCCGTCTCGCGTTCAAGCATCCGCCGGGCCTCCGCCGCGTAAGCGACGTTCACCACCCACTCGCCGGCGCATCCCCCCCCGCGGGTCACGAGGCGCGCCGGGTGGTAAAAGGCGCCGTGCCGGGAGAGGAAGATGCGGATCTCCTCGAGCGGGGCCTCGGCCGCCGCGGCGCGATGGTGCAGTTGCGCGAGCAACCCCCTTCCCTCCCCCCGGCAGAAGCCCTCCAGGGCGCCGAAATAGTCGCCGACGGTCGGGTACGCCGCGGCGGCCGACGCGCCGGATCCCGGGCCGGGTTTCCGGGGAAGCGGCTTTCCCCAGGCGGGGTGCTCCGGCGTGACGGGGAACCGCTCGGTTTCCAGGAAGCGGAGAATTTCCGGCCGGCTCACTCCACCCCTTTCTCTGAGGCCTGCAGGCGGGCGCGGTGTTCTTCGATTTCGCGGCGGATCGGCTCGGCCACCTCGTAGCCGTGGGCGATCGCCTGGTCGCAGTGCCGGATGGCGAGAGCGAATTCGCCCTTTTCGAGGTAGGCGATGGCGAGGTTGTTGTGCGCGGGGGCGAATTCGGGGGCAAGCACCAGGGCCTTGCGGCTGGCCTCGATCGCCTCGTCGATCCGGCCCTTCATCAGGTAGGCCGCCCCGAGGTTGGCGAAGGCCTGGATGTAACGGAAATTGAAGAAGGTGGCGCGCTCGAGGTTGCGGATGGCCTCGTCGACGTTGCCGCGTTGCAGCTCGACGAACCCGATGTTGCCGTAGCCCTCGGAAAAACCCGGCCGCACCTGGATCGCCCGGCGGTTCCAAGAGAGACAACCGTCGAGATCGCCCCGGCTGAGGCAGATCCCGCCCATGAGCACGTAGGCCTCGGCGAGGTTGGGGCTGCACTCGATCGCCTCGAGCAGCTCGCGCTCGGCGTCCTCCAGGCGGCGCTGGCCCAGATAGCCCACGGCGAGGTTGTAGTGGGCGTTGCCGCACTCGGGGTTCTTGTCCACAGCGTGTTTCTGCTGCGCGATGTACTCTTCGACGCTTTTCGGCTTTTCCATGGTCGGCGGGAATCCTCGGGATCGGAGATCCATGCGGCGATCGATGCTTTCGCTGAGCGGCCTCAGCTTAGCGGGGATCGGCGGCCGTGTCCAGGCCGGGATGCCGCGAGGGTTTGCGCTTGACTTCGAGCCGCCTTTTCCCTACCTGAGCACCCAGGGAAGCAAACGCTTTGCACCCCACGCCAGAAGGAGGCGGCCATGCAACCCGGCTGTTATACCGCTCTCATCACGCCTTATCGGGACGATGCGGTCGACGAGGAGGGGCTGCGGCGGCTGGTCGAGTTCCAGATCGCCTGCGGCATCAACGGCATCCTCGCCGTGGGAACCACGGGGGAAAGCCCCGTCCTCACCTGGGAGGAGCACAACCGCGTGACCGAGATCGTCGCCCGCGCCTGCGCCCACCGCTGCCTGTGCATCGCCGGCACGGGGAGCAACAGCACCCGCGAGACGATCGAGGGCACGCGGCATGCCGCACATGTCGGCGCGCGGGCCGTGCTGCTGGTCGACCCCTATTACAACGGGCCGAGCTCGCTCGAGATCCGCCGCGAGTACCTCTACCCTGTCGCCCGCGAGTTCCCCGAAATCGACATCATCCCCTACGTCATCCCCGGCCGCACCGGGACCCAGCTCCTCCCCGAGGACCTCGCGCTCGCCTCCCAGGCCTTCCCCAACATCCGCGCGGTGAAGGAGGCGACCGGCGACCTGAACAACATGCGGCGCACGCGCGAGCTCTGCGGATCGGATTTTCTCATCTTGTCGGGCGACGACCCCCTGACGGTGGAAATGATGGAAGACCCGCGGATCCGCGCCGGAGGGGTGATCTCAGTCGCCTCGAACGTCGCCCCGAAGGCCGTGGGGGAGATGGTCGGGCACCTGCTCGCCGGCCGCAGCGCCGAGGCGCGGGCGCTCGCCCTCAAGCTCGAGCCGCTCTTCCAGCTGGTCACCGTGAAGACGACCGAGCGCACCCCCTTCGGCGAGGTCGTCTGCCGCGCGCGCAACCCTCTCGCCTACAAGACGCTCATGGCCCTTCTCGGCATGCCCGCCGGCGGCTGCCGTCCGCCCCTCGGCAAGATGACCGCCCGGGGACTCGAACGGGTGACGGCGGCCGCGCGCCGGGTGCTCGAGATCGCCCCGGAGATCCTCCAACCCGTCGCCGATTTCTTCGGGGTCGATCTCGCCGAGCGGCTGGAAAACCCGGCCTACCGGAAAGGGCTCTGCTACGAGGGCTACTGAGCGGGCGGCCGGAAGAGGACCTCCTTCAGCCAGCGCAGCCCGAACTGGAGGAGAGCCAGGTCGTCCGTCTTCAGCCGCTCCACCTCCTCCGCCGCGACGGGATAGCGCCGCAGGAAGGAGCTCTCGAAGACGAACCGGCGGAAGCGGTCCAGGTCGTAGCTGGCGAGGAAAAAAAGCTCCTTGGCCTTTTCGGTCCAGTGCAGTGTGCCCGGGAAGGAGCGCTTGCGCAGGATGATCTCGGTCCAGGGGGCGTTCGCGCGGTCGTGCTCTTCGACCCCCTGGTCGCTGCGCCACTCGAGCACCGTCCATTCCCGATCTTCGGCGAGCCCCCGGCAGTGGGCCTCGCGCACGAGAAAATAGAACGCATCCCCGTCGGGATCGCCCTTCCAGGCGAGTGTGGCCGTGCCGACGGGGTAATAGCGGCAGGAGGCGGGGCGGTCTTCATAGACCAAGCAGCCTTCGGGTCGCACGAAGGGGCAGGCCGGCTCGTCTCCCTCCTCCTCCCTGAGCCCGCGCAGCGTCACCACCGGAATGTCGGTCTTTTCGAGAAGCTGGGGCTCGGTGTAAAGGGCGAGGAACTCGGTCGAGGGGAGGCCCAGGCGCCTTTTGAGCCGCAGGATGTCGTAGGGGGTGAGGATGATGTGGATCCCGCGGCAGCACTGCGTGAAGCAGGGCAGGTCCTTGCCGCAACGGAAGCGGAAGCGGCTCTCGCGGTCGAGCCGACGGGGTTCGATGACGCTTTCGGTGGGTGGCTTCATGACGGTGACGGTCCTTCGGATGCGGTGGGGTTGCCGGGGGAGCTCCCGGCCCATCCCCTTATCGCCTGCTCCCCGCCCCGCCGTCAACGAAAGTTTTTCGGCTTGATCCCCAAGCAAATTTCGCGTTAAAGCGGGCTCACGATCCGTTAACACGGCCCGCGGCGAGGTCTTGGTCCCCGCATTTCGCGCGGCCGGAGCTCGAGGAGGAAGCCATGGCCCTGACCATCCGCAAAACCGCTTCGCCCAAGCCCAAGGTCGACGAATCCCGCCTCGGATTCGGCATCCATTTCACCGATCACATGTTCAACATGGATTACTCGCCCGAGCGCGGCTGGCACAACCCGCGGATCGAGCCCTACGGGCCGCTCGTCCTCGACCCGGCGACCATGGTCCTGCACTACGGGCAGGCCGTCTTCGAAGGGCTCAAGGCCTACCGCACGGCGGCAGGGACCGTACAGCTCTTCCGGCCGCAGGAGAACTTCCGGCGGCTCAACCGCTCGAACGACATCCTGTGCATCCCGCGGATCGACGAGGCCTTTGCGCTCGAAGCGCTCAAAGAACTGCTGCGCCTGGAGCGGGACTGGGTGCCGCGCGCGCCGGAGACTTCGCTCTACATCCGGCCGACGATCATCGCCACCGACCCCTTTCTCGGCGTGCGCGCCTCCCACACCTACCGCTTCTTCATCATCCTCTCGCCGGTCGGCGCCTACTACGCCGAGGGGTTCAACCCCGTGAAGATCCTGGTCGAGAAGGAACACGTCCGCGCCGTCCCCGGCGGAACCGGCGAGGCCAAGACGCCGGGGAATTATGCGGCCAGCCTGCTCGCCGGCCACAAGGCCCACCAGGCCGGCTTCACCCAGGTGCTCTGGCTGGACGGAGTGGAGCGGCGCTGGATCGAGGAGGTGGGCTCGATGAACATTTTCTTCGTCCTCGACGACGAGGTGGCCACCCCCGCCCTCCAGGGAAGCATCCTGCCCGGCGTCACCCGCGACTCCGTGCTCAAGCTCGGCCGGGGCTGGGGACTCAAGATGACGGAACGCCGCATCGCGATCGACGAGATCCTCGCCGCGGCCGAAAGCGGACGGCTGCGCGAAGCGTTCGGATCGGGGACCGCGGCGGTGATTTCCCCCGTGGGCCGGATCGCCTACGGCGACCGCGCGATCCTCGTGGGCGACGGCGGCGTGGGGCCGCTTGCCCGTCGTTTCTACCAGGCGATCACCGATATCCAGTACGGGCGGGCCGAGGGGCCGGAAGGCTGGGTGGTCCCGATCGACTGACCCCGACGGGGAGGAGCAGGATGACGCAGGCGGACGAACCGGCCCACCTGGGGGAGTTCGTGGCCAAGATGGCGGCGGCGGGACTCGCCCCCTTCGTGATCGAAACCTTCTCCCGCTACTACCGCCGCCTGGCCGCGGGGGAAAGCGGGCTCATCGGCGATGCGGACATCCTGCCGGTCCAACCCGACGAACTCCCCGACGAGAGCGCGCTCGCCCCTTTCGGCCCCGCCGGCCGGGAGGCGCTGCCCCGCTCGGTGCAGATCGTGCTGAACGGCGGGCTGGGCACCTCGATGGGCCTGAGGGGGCCCAAATCGCTCTTGCCGGTGCGGCCGGGGCTCACCTTTCTCGCGATCATCCTCGAGCGCGCGCGGGCCGACGGCAGCCGGATCGCCCTGATGAACAGCTTCAACACGCAGGCGGAAACGGCCGCCGCCCTGGCCCGCCTCGCCCCCGAGCCGCAGCCGCTCTGCTTCCTCCAGCACCGCTTTCCCAAGGTGCGCCGGGCCGACCTGCGGCCCGCCGTCTGGCCGGCCGATCCCGAGCTCGAGTGGAATCCCCCGGGCCACGGCGACGTCTACGCCGCGCTCTTCGCTTCGGGAACGCTCGACCGGCTGCTCGCCGAGGGGGTGCGCTATGCCCTCATCCGCAACGTGGACAATCTGGGAGCGGGGATGAAGCCGGAGATCCTGGGCTACTTCGCCGACCGCGGCCTGCCCTTTCTCATGGAGGTCGCCGAGAAGACCCCGGCCGACGTGAAGGGCGGGCATCTCGCCCGGCGGCGGGACGACGGCCGTCTGATCCTGCGCGAGGCGGCCCAGTGCCCGAAAGCGGAGCTCTCCGCCTTTCAGGACATCCGACGCTACCGTTTCTTCAACACGAACAACATCTGGATTCGGCTCGATACCTTGCGGGAGGCGATCCGCGGGAAGGGGGGAATCGACCTGCCGATGATCGTCAACCCCAAGACCCTCGATCCCCGCGACGAGACGAGCCCGCCCGTCTACCAGATCGAGACCGCGATGGGGGCCGCGATATCGTTTTTCGAGGGGGCGGCGGCCCTCCGCGTTCCGCGCTCGCGCTTTCTCCCCGTGAAAACCTGCAACGACCTCCTGGCCGTGGCCTCGGATTGTTTCGTGATCTCCCCCGAGCGGGGCTTCGTGCTGAACCCCGCACGCGAGGCCTCCGGCCGCGACGAGGTCATCCGCATCCGCCTCGATCCGCGGTATTACGGCAAGTACGAACGGTTCGCGGAGCGTTTCCCCGAGGGACCGCCCTCGCTCATCGAATGCGACGCGCTCACGGTCGAGGGGGATGTGCGTTTCGAGGCCGGGGTGCGCATCCGGGGGACGGTGACCATCAAGAACCGGCGCGACCGGCCGGCCGTCATTCCCGCCGGAAGCCTCCTCGACGGCGATCTCGAGCTGTAACTCGGCGCTTTCCCCTCCCCGCGTCACTCCCGGCGGCGCGTCTGGTAGCGGATCACGACCTTGTCCGGGGAGCCGGGCGCAAGCTTGAGCGAGGCGGGCTGGATCGAAAGCGCCACCTCCAAGAGCCCGGCCTCGCGCAACCGTTCCAGGGGCACTTTCTCGGTGTAGATCGTCTGGAGGGTTTCGAGAACCCGCCGGCTGCCCACCAGCTCGACCCGCGGCGGATCGACGACCGCCTCGGCGAGGATCATGTTCTCCGGCAGGCGGCCCGTCCAGTCGACCTGCACGGGAAATTCCCTTCGTACCGTGAGGTCCATCTCCACGAGGATGCTCTGGGGCGTAACGTCCTTCACCCGCAAGCCCGGCGGCAGACTCACATTGCCGGCGGTGATGGGGATCGTGTTTTCCCCGGCGCTCGAGGTGCTCAAATCCACGCGCACCCGCACCTGGTCCGGTCGCGTGGATTTGACGAGGGTTCCGGAGCCGCTGAGGGTCACGCGCACGGCGTTGACCGAGGCCTGGACGATCTCCAGCCCCGGGTTGCGGTTTTGGTACTCGACGGGGACATCAAAGGAAACGAGCGTCTCGAGGCCGCGGGAGATGCTGTACCAGAAGCCGGTGATGAAGAGCAGCGAGACCAGCGCGGCGGTGGTGACCTCGATGCGCTCGCGGCGGGCCTCCGGCCCGTGCGCCTCGGCCACCCCGAAATGATCCTCGAGGCGCGCCACCAGGCTTTCGGCATCCGGGATGCGATGCAGCCTCGGCCCCTGAGCGAGGCTGACCTCGCCGCGCTCCTCGGAAACCACGATCACCACCGCGTCGCTCGCCTCCGTCAGCCCCAGGGCGGCGCGGTGCCTCGTCCCGAGATGCGAGGGCAGGTCTTCGCGGCGGGAAAGCGGCAAAATGGCGCTCACGCGCGAGACGCGCTCGCCTTCGACCAGGGCGGCCCCGTCGTGGACGGGGTTCCCGGGATAGAAGATGCTGAGGATCATTTCGCGCGAAATCTCGCCGCTCCAGGCGATCCCCCCCTGGAGCAGCTCGCGGATGTCCTCTTCGCCCGGGATGACGATCAGCGCGCCGTGTCGGCGGCGGGCGAGTTCGAAGACGCTCTCGGCCAGGATCTCCACCGGGGCGACCCGGCTCTTCGGGGGGACGCCCCAGAAAATCGACTTGAGATTGCGGGCCTGGAGGACATTGCGGATCTCGTTGCGGAAAACGACGACGATGATCAGCGCCGCGACCGCCACGATGCCCTGGATCACCCAGCTCGTCACGATCAGGCCGAGATAAGCCGCGATCTGCTGGAAGAACCAGAGCATCGTGAGGCCGATCAGGACCCGGAAGACGTAAGTGCCCCGGAAGAGGACGTAGAACCGGAAGAGGATGTAGCTGTTCAGCCCGATGTCGACCAGGTCCTGCCAGCGGAGCGTTCCGAGCAAGGAGATCGTTTCGACCATCGGCTCGTCAATCCGTGACGCTGAAGCGCAGGGTCTTCAGGACGCGGCCGGAGGCGTCCTGGATCTCGACCCGCCACGGGCCGCGATCGGCCTCGCGGAGCTGGATGCTGCTGAAGGTGTTCCAACGGGGGGCTTTCACCGAAAGCCGGATGCGGGAACTCGGCCGGTCGCGGAAAAACCACTGGTGAAAGACGAAGGTGTCCTCGGCGACGGCGTCGAAGGTCGTGAAACAGTAGATCTTCCCCGTGGAAACCGAGAAGGCGACCGCGCTGTTCGCGGGGACGCCGTCGCGAATCTCCTCGCAGACGACCGCCTGGACGAGGGTGAGGCGGGTCGAGCCGGGGGGCGTCGGCGGCCGCGACGTCTGGGCGGCGGCGAGGGGTGCGAATTCGCCGGCGGCCCAGAGCAGCAGCAGGACGATCCACAGCGCACGTCGACCCACGGGGCCTCCTTTTCGCCGTCGGTTTCGAGCCTCCTGCTTTGACGGCTCCCTCCCTTTGAGCTTAGCGTCCCCGGATTTTTTTGCAAGCCTTAAAAACCGCCTGTCCCCCGGCTTTGTCGTCCGGGCGATCTGGGGTATACTGCCCCCAGCGATTCCCGAATTCCGACGGTGAGCCGATGCAGCACCGCGCCGACCTGATCCAGGAGCCCCCCCCGGGGGAGCACCGGGTGCATTTCTGCGGGGACGTGGTCCGCTTCCGTCTGCGCGTCCCGCCGGGCCTGCAGGGCTCCGCCTGGCTGCGCACCAACCTCGGCCACGCGGCGATCGCCCGCGGTGAAATCGTGCGCCGTGTGCACCTCAAGCAGACGCCGCTCGGCCGCGACTGGTTCGACATCCCCATGCACAAGACGGCGGATGAGGGCTTCATCGCCGATGTCGCGCTCTGCGAGCCGGGGCATTTCGAGGCCAAGTGCTTTTTTCTCGAGGAGGGGGCCGCCGGGCCCGTCTGGCCGCCGGGCCCGAACGCGGTGGTGAACGTGGATGCCGCCGACTCCTGCGCGGCGAACATCGTCTACAACGCCTTCGTCCGCCAGTTCGGGCCGAACAAGAGCGCCCGCCGGGTGCCGCCTCCCGAGGACGAAGCCTGCATCCAGCGGCTCGACGCCCTGCACTTCACCGTCATTCCCCCCTCGGGCACGTTCCGGGACCTGATCGCCGAGCTCGACTTCATCCTGGGGGTGCTCGGCTGCCGGATCGTTCTGCTGCTGCCGATCCACCCCACCCCGACGACCTACGGCCGCATGGGCCGCTTCGGCAGCCCCTACGCGGCGCTGAGCTTCCGCAGCGTCGACCCGGCGCTTGCCGTCTTCGACCCCCGCGCCACGCCGACCGAGCAGTTCATCGAACTCGTGGACGCCGTGCATCGGCGCAACGGCCGGCTGTTTCTCGACATCGCCATCAACCACACCGGCTGGGCCGCGAACCTGCACAACGAGCACCCCGAGTGGCTCTGCCGCACCGAAGAGGGCCGGATCGAAGTCCCCGGGGCCTGGGGGGTGCAGTGGGAGGACCTGACCAAGCTCGACTACCGCCACCCGGAGCTCTGGCGCTTCATGGCCGGCGTCTTCCTCACCTGGTGCCGCCGCGGCGTCGACGGCTTCCGCTGCGACGCCGGGTACATGATCCCGCACGAGGCCTGGCGCTACATCGTCGCCCGGGTGCGCGAGGAGTTTCCCGACACGATTTTTCTGCTGGAGGGGCTCGGCGGCAAGATCTCCGTCACCCGCAGCCTGCTGGACACCGCCAACCTCAACTGGGCCTACTCGGAGCTCTTCCAGAATTACGACCGCAGCCAGATCGAACACTACCTCCCCGAGGCGATCGAGATCGCCTCACGGGAGGGGCTGCTGGTCCATTTCGCCGAGACGCACGACAACCCCCGGCTCGCCGCCACCTCGCACACCTGGGCGCGCCTGCGCACCGCGCTCTGCGCGCTCTCCTCCTTCGCGGGCTCTTTCGGCTTCGCCAACGGGGTCGAATGGTACGCAACCGAAAAAATCGACGTCCACGACGCCGTGCCCCTGAATTGGGGGGCGCCCGTCAACCAGGTCGACTGGATCGCCCGCCTGAGCCGCATTCTGAAAGAACACCCGGCGATGCACGCGGGCGCCGAAGTCCGCCTGGTCGAACGCGGGGGGGGGAACCATGTCGTGCTCCTGCGGCGCGAGCCGGCCCACGGCAAGCGGCTGCTCGTGCTGGCCAACCTCGACCCCGGGCGGCCGGGGGCCGCCTTCTGGGATCCGCGGGAGCCCGGCCTCGACCTCCGCCGCGGCGTGGATCTGCTGACCGGGGAGACGGTGGAGGCCTTCGCCCAGGGGGACCTGCTCGGCTGCGCCCTCGAGGCCGGCCAGGTGCGCTGCCTGAGCCCGGACCCCGCCGATCTCGAAGCCCTGCAGCGCGAACGGCGGGACCCCTTCGCGCCGCCCCCCCGCGTCGAACGCCAGCGCCTGCGGGCCAAGGCGCTCGAGGTCCTTTCCCGGGGAGAACGCGGCATCGATGTGACCGGGATCAACCCGGAGCAGGCGGCCGTGGCGCTGCAGGCCGACCCCGCAGGATTTCTCGAGCAGCAGGGATGGGGCCACCGCCTCACGCGATGGCTCTGGCCGCGGGACCTCCGCCGCGAGGTCATGATCCCGCCGGACCATTTTCTGCTGGTCGCCGCCCGGGAGCCTTTCCGGCTGCGGGTCACGGACCGCGGCCGCACGCTGCGCGCCGAGTCCTCGATCGCCGCGTTGGGGGGAACGCACTTTTGCCTGCTGTCTCCCCTTCCCGCGCCGCGGCGGCCGCGGCGGATCGCCCTCGATCTCCGCGTCCACGAGCCGGGCGCCACGCGTCATGCCGAGGCCGATCTGCTGCTGCTGCCCGCGCCGGAGACGACTTTCGTGCGCCGCCGTTTCAGCCGGGCCGAGCTCCTCGAAACGCCGCGCCGCATCCTCGCCACGAACGGCCGGGGGGCCGTGGCGCGCGCCGCGGTCGCCTGGGGGAGGCTCGAGAGCCGCTACGACGGGCTGCTCGCGGCCAACCCGGATCCGCTGCGCCCCGTGGATCGCTGGATGCTCTTCGCGCGCTGCCGCGCCTGGGTCCTCTACCAGGGCTTTTCGCGGGAGCTGAACCTCGACTGCCTGCAGGCCTTCTCGGCGATCCCGGGAAAGAGCGCCTTCTGCTGGCGTTTCCGCATTCCCTGCGGACAGGGGGAACACGTGCTTCTTTCCCTCCGCCTGGAGATGCCCGCGGGCCGCAACACGGTGCGCCTCGCCTTCCACCGCCACCGCGCGGAGCGCGCCGAGGGCCGTCTGGGGGACGATGTCCCGGTACGCCTGATCCTGCGCCCCGACATCGAAAGCCGCAGCGTGCACGAGCCGACCAAGGCCTACACCGGCCCCGAGCACCGTTTCCGCGCCGCGGTCCGGGAGCGGGCGGAAGGCTTCCGTTTCGCGCCCGACCCCGGGCCGGTCCTGGATGTCGTCATCTCCCCGGGCCGATTCGTTCTCGAGCCGCAGTGGGAATACATGGTCCATCGTCCCGCCGACGCGGAGCGGGGCGAGGACCCGCACTCGGATCTCTTCAGCCCCGGCTACTTCGAGGCGCCGCTCGCCGGGGGAGACCGGGTGATCCTGACCGCCGATGCCGGT